>VHBO01000129.1 GCA_016871895.1 Gemmatimonadota bacterium | reverse complement strand
CGAAGACGCCACACGCCTCAGCGCGGCCATGTCCGCCTCGAAGCCGCCCAGCCCCGTCACTTTTGCCAGGTTGGGCAGCCAGCGCGACGCGTCGACCGCGTCGGCGACGAGGCGACCGGCGGCGCGGCTGTCCGACAGGTCGAGCTCGGTCACCTCGACGAGGTTGCTCGTGAGCGGCAGGCCGACGCGTGCGCACAGCCGCGCGCACAGGACGCGCCGCGCCCGCGCGCGCCACGCGAGGCTCACGCCCTTGAGCGCGCGCAGCGTCGGCACGTCCGCGTCCGCGAGGGCGCCCTCGAAGGCGTCCTCGTTGACGAGCTGCGTCGAGAGCCAGCACACAGGCGCTGGCGGTGTGGGTGCGTCGGCCGCTCGCGGTGCAGTGGCGTCGTGCTGAGCGTCGTCGTGCGTGTAAATCGGCTCCTTCGTCGCCGCCTGCCGCTCCGCCTCGGTGGGGAAGTCGCTCACGACGCCCAGCAGCCGCCCGAGCTCCGGGCCACTCTTGCCAGCGAGGTGGCCGGTGCACAGGGAACGCGAGAGGAGGCGGAGAAGCTCGACGTCCACGTCGAGAAAGTGCGCGCCATGCAACAGCTGCGCGAGCTGCGCGCACGAGCACCCCTCCAGCGCCCTGCCATCCTCCGCCCCGCCCTCGGCGACGCGCGAGAGCGTGCGAAGCGCAGCCGCAGGCACCAGAGTGGCGAACGCCCCCTCGGCGCCGCCCGTGTCGCTCACCCAGTTGGCGAGCGCGGCCGATCGCGCCGCGGCCGAACGGGACCACGCGACCTCCTCGCCCTCGGCGCTTCGCACCCTCACATCGCCGTCGTCTCCGCCGTCGTCGTCGCCGTCCCGATGACGCTTCATCTCGGTAGGGGTACACGTTGCATGTCGCGAGCATGAGAATGAAGCGGCTGTGACGTGTGCGAGGTGTTCGACCTTCACGCTTGGTTTGAGTTTGGTCTGTGCGTGTTGGTGTGTTGTGAAGATGAAAGAGGGACAATTTTTCTCTC
>VHBO01000128.1 GCA_016871895.1 Gemmatimonadota bacterium | reverse complement strand
TTCTTCGGGCCGGTGGCGAGCGTCGTGAGCGGCGGGATCGGAACCGTCGTGGTGGCCGCGGGCATCGCGTGGGGGCTGCCGCAGCTGCGCAGGCTGCGCAGGATCGAGCCGATCCACGAGCCCGAGCCCGGCTGAGCGGTGATGCAGGCACCGGACGCATCCCGTCCGTCCGGCAGCAGGCTATGATCGTCCCATGCATACGTCGCGCGCCATCTCCGCGTCGCTCGCCCTCGGCGTCCTCCCCCTTGCCGGGTGCCCGGCCCCCTCCGGGCCGCCGAAGCCTCAGGGCGCGCCTCGGAGCGCGTACCTCGCGTCGCTGCCGCTGCAGGCCGTGGGCGGGGTCGTGAAGTTCGGGGCCGTCAAGCCCTGCGGCGACTCGATGGCGCGCACCATCCAGGTCCGCAACCAGTCCACGGAACCGATCGAGATCAAGGCCTACGCCTCGAACTGCGGATGCCTCACGGCGGATTTCGTCGGCGACCGCACCATGGCGCCCGGCGAACTTCGCGACCTCGTGCTCACGGTCCATCCCTCGGGCATCGGCGAGCGGTCGGTGGCGGTCGAGTTCGCCGGGCCCACCGGGTTCCTCGGATCCGTGCGCGCCGACTACTCGCTCAACGGCGGCGTCTCGGCGATCCCCGCGGGGCATGACCTCCTGGTGCAGGGTGCTCCCGAGGTCTTCGAGGTCGCGGTCCGCGCCAACGACGGTCGCGCCGTGAAGGTGCTGTCGATTGAACCGCCGCTCGGCTCGCTGGGCACCGGCACGGGCGAGCCCGGGGTCTCCATCAGCACCGCCGAGGTCTTGGAGTTCCTCGCGACCCCCGCGGGGCGTGCGCATCCCGGGATGACCACGGGTGCGGGCGGAGAGCCGATCCGACTGCGCATCGACGTGGTCACCGACCACCCGGACTGCCCGCTCGCGCCGTTCGACGTCAACATCAGGAAGTGACCCTGCGCCGTCCGCGGGGGTCTTGCGCGGCACGCGACGGCCGCCCCGCGGCCGCGCGTCGTC
>VHBO01000127.1 GCA_016871895.1 Gemmatimonadota bacterium | reverse complement strand
AGAGCGCCCAGCTCTTCTCCAGGTCGTTCTTCAGGTAAAAGCGATCGGACGCGCCGTAGTCGAGCGCGGCGAAGAAGCCCTCGTCGACCAGGGCCTTCCCGGTCTCCTTCACCGCGCGCTTCACGGGCTGATTCGGGTCCTGCGTGAAGACCATATCCTCGGTGTACTGGGGCCGTCCCGCCACCAGCTGACGGATGAACCGCTGCCCGGGACCGACCACCGAGAGGTTGACGCTGTAGGCGCGCGCTCCCTTGTCGTCGCCCGAGAGCAGTTCCCACTCCGGGTCGATCGACTGCACCTCGACCTCGTAGCGGCCCGAGCCCTCGCCGAGCGTGATGCGGTTGCCCGGCATCGCGAGCATCGTCGCCTCGGCGACCAGCTCGCCCGCGCCGCCGCCCGCGGGGGCGGAGAGGATGCCGACGGTCACCGAGCGCCGGGGCACGGGCACCTCGCCCTCGACCTTCGTGCCGAAGTAGATCACGCTGCCGACGACGAGCATGATGATGCCGCTGTGGATCATCCACACGCCGTAGTTCACCGGCCGGAACGGGATGCGGCGCAGCGTGGTCACCGTGAGGTTCGCGCACAGGAGGCCGAGCATGACGTCGAACGGCCACCAGTGGAACCACTCGAACTCGGTCATCTCGAAGGGCCGCCACTGCCGCAGCTGCGCGTGCACCCAGGCGTCCGGGTGGAACACGTTGGGGTGGACCGGGTAGACGATGCCCGCGCTGCCCACGGACATGTAGACAAAGAGCGCGGCGAGGATGGCGATCCCGAAGCGGACGCTGCTGAAGAGGTCGAGGATCGCGCGGATCGGCGTCGGCATGGGGTGGGACATCGTATGCACGCCACGCGTATCATTCGCGCCCCGACACCGATCCCCACGGAGAACCCGAATGCACGCCTCTCGTCGCACGTTCGTCCCCGCCCTCCTCGCACTGTCCGCCGCGTGGTCCGCGCTCGCGCAGGACCCCGCGCCGCCCGCCGTGCCCGCCGCCCCGGCACCCGCGCAGGCCGTCCCGGCGCCG
>VHBO01000126.1 GCA_016871895.1 Gemmatimonadota bacterium | reverse complement strand
TCGATCCCCACCGCATCGAGCGCGGCGTGCACCTTCGCCGCCTTGGTCGCGGCGAAGCCGACCTTCTCGTTGTAGTAGGTCGGGGGGGGGCGGTGAAGCACTGCAGGGCGCGCGCGCCGGCATCGGCGGCGCGACGCACCGCCATCGGGAGCCCGCCGTCGTCGGCGGGGTGGACGCCGAAGATCCGCGTCATGCGCGATGCCCCTCGGCGTGATGCCCTGGCGCGCTCACCATTGGATCCGCCCCTCGCGCAGCATCACGCGCGGGACGCGCCCCCCGCGTTCCGAGGCGTCCCAGGCGATCACCACGCGGTCGCCGCGCAGTGCCACGAGCGGCCGCCGCGACTCCCCCACTTCGTCCGACGCCGGCATCCGCCCCTCGAAGATGTGCCCCTGGGTGCGCGAGACGGCGATCCCGAGCCGTGGGACGCGACTGTTCGGATCCTCGTAGACCACCACCACGGTGTCGCCGCGCGAGGCGAGTGCCGTCGCCGACGGCCGCTTGCCGTAAACGATCGGCACCGGCGCGTGGAAGAGCATCCCGCTGTCCATCACGTGCGTGAAGAAGAGCCCCGCCCCCTCACGCGCCACGAGGTGATAGGCGAGGTGCAGGTACCCATTGAGGGAATCGACAGCGAGGAAGGGCACGGGGCGCGCACACCCGGAGCGCCCCACATCGACCGAGTCCGCCGTCACCGCAGGGTTCCAGGTGAGGCCCCCGTCGTCGGAGCGCGCCGCCCGCAGGAGGACGCTCGAATCGGGGCGCACGGTGAACCAGCTCGCGTACGCGGTATCGGTCACGGTGCGCCCGGCACGTCGCGAGACGAGGCACTGCCCCGGCTCCTCGGGCCAGGTCGGGGGCGTCCACGCTCCGACGAAGACCGGTGCCCCATCGGCGACGAGCGCGAGCCGCAGGGAATCAGCGAGGGCGCCGTCGGTGTGGCGGGTCCCCTTCCCCCACTCGACCGGCACCGGGACGCAGGCGGTCAACGCGACACTGACCGCGACGAGCGTTATGACGAGACTCCGAGGGGCAC
>VHBO01000125.1 GCA_016871895.1 Gemmatimonadota bacterium | reverse complement strand
TCAAGATCCTGCTCCAGATGAGCCTGGTGCTCGTGCACGGCTCGGGGCGTCGCGTGGTGCGGCTGGCGCGCCTCGCTGGCCAGTACGCCAAGCCACGCTCGGCCGATGCCGAAGTGCGCGACGGCGTCTCGTTGCCGGCCTACCGAGGCGACAACGTGAATCGCAGCGAGTTCAGCGCCGCAGCGCGCCGGCCCGACCCCGAACTCCTGCTGCGCGGCTACGAACGCGCGGCACTCACGCTGAACTTCGTGCGCGCGCTTGTCGACGGCGGCTTCGCCGACATTCACCATCCCGAGCAGTGGGACCTGTCCTTCGCGCACGCGAGTCCGTCGCGCGGTGAGTACGAGCGCATCGTGCACGAGATCCGCGCGAGCCTCGATTTCGCGCGTACGCTCACCGGCGAGGACCATCCCGCGCTCACGCGCGTGGACTTCTTCACGAGCCACGAGGCGCTCGTCCTGCCCTACGAGCAGGCGCTCACGCGGCAGGTCCCTCGGCGCGACGGCTGGTTCAACCTCAGCACGCACTTGCCCTGGATCGGCATGCGCACGGCATCGCCCGACGGTGCGCACGTCGAGTACGCACGGGGGCTCTCGAACCCGATCGGGATCAAGGTAGGGCCGGCGACCGAGCCCGCGGCGCTCGTGCGCACGCTTCAGGCGATCGATCCGCATCGCGAGCCTGGGCGCGTCACGCTGATCCATCGGTTCGGCGCCGACCGCATCGCAGAGGGGCTCCCGCCCGTGCTGCGCGCGGTGCAGGCGGCGGGATGGCCGGGGCTCTGGATCTGCGATCCCATGCACGGCAACACCGAGACGGTGGTCCCCACCGACGGTGCGGGCGCGGGGCGCCCGGTCAAGACGCGTGCCTTCGCCAAGGTGATGCTGGAGCTCGAGCGTGCCTTCGAGGTCCATGCATCGTGCGGCACGCACCTGGGCGGCGTGCACATCGAGGTCACCGGCGACGATGTCACTGAGTGCACTGGCGGCTCACGCGGCCTGGGCGATGTCGATCTGGCTCGCGCCTACCGCAGCGCGGTCGATCCGCGCCTC
>VHBO01000124.1 GCA_016871895.1 Gemmatimonadota bacterium | reverse complement strand
GCGGGTCCGTGATGCCCGCGCGCGCCTGCACACGGTGCCACATGTCCTTCCCGAACCGCTCGGTGACGAGTGCCTCAACCGCCTGGTTCACCAATCCGTACATAGGGGTCCTCGCGACGGGCCCGTGGCGGAAGTCCGCTTCGGCCTGGGAAGGACACAGTATGACGCGGCGGACGCCCGGGTGCTCCGGGAGCCCGCCGCAGCGGGGAGGCGCGAGGCAGAGGCGAACCTCAGCCCGGCGACCGGGCGCCGTAGGCCCGGAGGATGGCGTCCAGGAGCTTCTGGTCCCGGTCGGCGGTGATCTCCCAGAACATTGCGCCGCCGAGGCCCAGCGATTCGGCCCACTCGAGCTTCAGCGTGACGGAGTCCTCGTCCTCGTAGCCGACCCAGTGGCCGCCGTGCGCGGTGGGGCTGTAGACGAACGGGGACCGGGAGACCGGGTCCCAGCGGCGCACGTACCCGGAACCGGGGGCCAGGAACTCGCGGTCGATCTCGGTGAAGTCGTTGACGCCCGTGGCGCCGCTGGACCAGTCGTCCCACGTCCCCGGCGGGACGCCGGTGCCGGGCTGGAACAGCCCGTCGCCGGTCGCGGGCACGCCCTTCCAGCCGCGGCCGTAGAAGGGGATGCCCAGCACGACCTTCGAGGCGGGTACGCCCGCGTCGAGATACTGCTGCACGGCGTACCGGGTGTTGTACTTCGTGCGAAGGTCCGGGTTCGCCGAGGGGATGCCCGGGTTCGCGTCGAGCATCGCATGGTTCGCGGTGAACGAGAGGTCCCACGCGCCGAAGTAGTCGTACGTCATCACGTTGATGAAGTCGAGGCACTGCGCGTACGAGGCGGCATCCATGTTCGCGAACTTGTCGTAGCCGGCCGGCGCCGCGATGGTGAGCAGGTAGTCGCGCCCGTCCGCGGTGCCCGCGGCATCGAGCGCGGCACGGACGTCGCGCATGAGGAGCGTGAAGTTCCCACGGTCCTGCGGGCGGTAGGTGTTGGACTCGAGCCCGCCCGCGACGGGATACTCCCAGTCGATGTCGATCCCGTCGAAGCCGTAG
>VHBO01000123.1 GCA_016871895.1 Gemmatimonadota bacterium | reverse complement strand
AGAGGCCGCTGCGCATGCCCTGACCATCGAGGACGATGGCATCGTGGCCGAGGTCCCACAGCGCGCGCTCGAGGGCAAACGCAGCCTCGGTCTTGCCGGTGTTGGGCGGGCCGTGCAGCAGCACGCAGCACGGCCGCTGCGCCCATCGGGCATCGCGCTCGGCTGCTGACACGCCGCTGACCGGCGAGGAGACCGAGTCCAGCGCCTGGTCATCCCAGTGCGCGCCATGCTCGGTCGGATCGCCGGTGCGGATCATGCCCGCGGCGGCCGTCGCGTTGCTCAAGCGATCGATCAAGACGATCGCGCCGGTCCCGCGCGAGATGCGGTAGGGATCGAACGCCACCGGCTCCTCGCACTCGAGCTCGACGCGACCAATGTCGTTGAGCAACATCGAGTCCGCCGGCTCGTGCGCGAGCGTGTCGACCTTGAGCCGGTGGATCACGCGTACGACGCGCGCCGGGGTGATGCGCGTGCCGATCCTGCAGAGCAGGCTCTGGCCCGCCACGAGCGGAGCATCGACCATCCAGACGAGATCCGCCACGATGCGCCGCCCCACGCGAAGGTCGCTGGTGCCGCCAAAGCACGCGATCACGTCGCCGCGGCTGCAGTCGACCTCGCAGTCGAGGCACAGCACCACGCTCTCGGGTGCCTGCGCGCGGTCAAGATCAGAGCCATGCTCCTCGGGCCGGGCGATCCGCGCGATGCGCGCCTCGGTGCCGCGCGGCATGATGCGCACGCGGTCGCCCACGCGCACATCACCGCTGGTGATCTGGCCGGCGAAGCCGCGGAAATCGAGGTTCGGCCGTAGTACGACCTGGACCGGCATGCGGAAGGGATCCGCGTCGCCGGGGCCGGGCAGCTCGACGCCTTCGAGCAGGTCCAGCAGCGCCGGGCCCTCGAACCACGGCATCACGTCGGATCGCCGGACGACGCCCTCGCCCGTGAGCGCACTCACCGGGAGCGCGACCGCATGCTCGATCCCGAGTCGAGCGCAGAAGCCGAGGAACTCCGCTTCGATCTCGCCGAAGCGCGATTCGCTCCAACCGACGAGGTCCATCTTGTTCACGGCCGCCACCACATGCCGTAT
>VHBO01000122.1 GCA_016871895.1 Gemmatimonadota bacterium | reverse complement strand
CGTGAGCGGGCGGGGGGCGCCGCCGCCGGGGTCGGGCCCGAGCGCGCCGAGTTCCTCGAGCAGGCCGAAGCCGGCGCGGATCGCCTTGGCCGGGGGCGGGTTGAGGAACGGGAAGCGCTCGATGTCGCCGAGCCCGAAGGCCTGCAGGCGGAGGATGACGTCGGCGAGGTTCCCGCGCTGGATCTCGGGCTGCGTGAAGCGGGGGCGGGCGAGAAAATCGGCCTCCGAGTACAGGCGGATGCAGGTGCCGGGGGCGACGCGGCCGGCGCGACCCTTGCGCTGCTCGGCGCTCGACTGCGAGACGGGCTCGATGGGCAGGCGGCGGGTGCGGGCCTGCGGTGAGTAGCGGCTGACCCGGACGAGGCCGGCATCGACCACGAAGCGGATGCCGGGCAACGTGAGGGAGGTCTCGGCGATGTTGGTGGCGACGACCACCTTGCGCCGGGGGGCGGGGGCGAACACGCGCTGCTGCTCGGCGTTGGTGAGGCGGCCGAAGAGCGGCACCAGCGTGGCCTGGCCGCGGAGGCGGGGCTCGAGGGCGTCGAGCGCCTCGCGGATGTCGCGCTCGCTCGGGAGGAACACGAGTACGTCCCCGGGGGCGCCGCCGGCGAGGATGCGCTCGACCGCGGCGATGGCGCCATCGAGGTAATGCACCGCCTCCGCGCGGGCCGAGGCGCGGTCCTCCGCCTCCGCGTTGCCATCCTCCTCCGCGTAATCGCGGCCGAGGTCGTCGAGCGGGGCGTAGACCACCTCGACGGGGTGCATCCGCCCCTCGACCACGATGACCGGCGCGTCGTCGAAGGCCGCGCTGAAGGCGGCGGTGTCGATCGTGGCGGAGGTGACGACGATCTGGAGGTCGGGGCGGCGGTGGCGGAGCTGGCGGAGGTGGCCGAGCAGGAAATCGATGTTGAGCGAGCGCTCGTGGGCCTCGTCGAGGATGACGGTGTCGTACTCGCGCAGGAGCGGGTCGCCCTGGACCTCGGCGAGGAGCATCCCGTCGGTGAGGAACTTGACGATGGTGGAGGGGCCGGTCTGGTCGCTGAAGCGGACCTTGCAGCCGACCTCGCGGCCCCAGGGGACGCCGAGCTCCTCGGCGACGC
>VHBO01000121.1 GCA_016871895.1 Gemmatimonadota bacterium | reverse complement strand
TTGGGCGTCTGCGTGGCGACCGTCACGTGCTCAGCCTGAAGGTCGCGCCGGACGCGCATGCGGCGTTCCAGCGCGTACGCGAGCGCGTGGCCGAGATCGGACTGTCCTACGACGTCTCGCCCATCCGCATCGACGACGGCGTCTATCGCGACGAGATCCGCGACGGCGTGGCCACCGCGCAGTGACGGTCAGGGCACGGGACGCGTGGGGGCCGCCGCGGGAACGTGGGTGAACGTTCCGCCGTGCGCTTTCGCGATCGCCTCGAGCAGGTCGCGGTCGGCGTCATCGCCCATGGCGAGCGTGTGGATCCGGGTTCGATCCTTGCCTGAATTCAGCTGCACGATGGCGCGCGAGGGATCGCGTGCGAAGCGGCCGTCGGTGAGCAGGAAGAGTTCGTGGGGCACCGGCTCGAGCTGCGCCAGGGTGTACTGCAGCGCGTCGACGGCGTCGGTCCCGCCGCCGGTGCCGACCTGGTCGATCTTGCGCAGCAGCGTGTCGCAGGCGGGCGTTCCGGTCCGCGTCCAGCCGGCCACCAACGCATGCGGCCTGTCGTCGAAGAAGGTGACCTGCACCTGCGAGCCCTCGGGTAACGCGCGGATCGTGCGGATGATCTCGGCCTTCAGCGCCTCCAGCTTGTCACCCATCATCGAGCCGCTGATGTCACACACGAAGCAGATGTAGCGGCCCTTCACGCGCGCGCCGAAGAAGTCCACGCCACCAGCGGGATCGCGGCTTGGGGTGGTGGCTCGAGCGGTGGAGCCGTTGGATGTCGTGTCGCGCAGGCCCGAGCCAGACGCCGCCGCGCGGCCAAGTCGGTCGAACTCGGCGCGATCGATCGGGCGATAGAGCCGCCCGTCCAGCCGAAGCCTTCCATCGGACTCGATGGCCCAACTCGTGTCGCACGGCAACGCGCGCACGGGCGGTACGACGGTTCGCGCCGGTTGCCCGTTCCGCGCCGGAAGCTCGATCGCGCGCGCGGGAAATCGCGAAGGCTGCGCTGGAGACTCCTCCACACGAACCGAGCCGCTGGGCTCGAAGGTGGCGCGCAGTTCCGCCGCGATCACCAGCGCCTCGGGTGGCGTGCCCCAGGCGCGATAGACCTGC
>VHBO01000120.1 GCA_016871895.1 Gemmatimonadota bacterium | reverse complement strand
AGGTGGGTGGCGTGGTGATGTCGCTCGGCTCGCCGATCGAGGTCGCCGCCAAGGTGAACGCATTGCAGCGGCGGGCGGAGCTGCCGTTGCTCGTCGCCTCGGATGTGGAACCCGGGCTCGGGCGTCTCGAGGGCGGCGTCTTCGCGCCGGGCCTGTTACGTGGGGGCGACGCCACCGTGCTCCCCAACAACATGGCGATCGGCGCCACGGGGAACATCGCCTGGGCGCGTGAGGCGGGCCGGATCGTCGGGGAGGAGTCGCGGGCGATCGGCATCCACCTCGCCTTCGCCCCCACCGTGGACGTGAACAACAATCCGGCGAACCCGGTGATCAACGTCCGCTCCTTCGGCGAGGACCCCGAGCGGGTCTCGGCGATGAGCGCCGCCTTCGTGGAAGGGGTGCAGTCGGCGGCGGTGATGGCGACGGTGAAGCACTTCCCTGGCCACGGCGACACGGACACCGACTCGCATCTCGCGCTCCCCGTCGTCGGCGCGACGCGGGCGCGGATGGATAGCGTCGAGCTGCGTCCCTTCCGCGCCACGATCGCCGCGAACGTGGCAGGGGTGATGAGCGCGCACATCGCGCTCCCCGCCGTCTCGAAGGATTCGACGCCGGCGACCCTCGTCCCCGCGATCTTTCAATCTCTCCTGCGGGACACCCTCGCCTTCCGCGGACTCGCGGTCACCGATGCGATGGACATGCGCGGGATCGGCGCAGGCTATGGGCTCGAGGAGAGCGTCGTGAAGGCGGTGCAGGCCGGCGCTGACATCCTCCTCATGCCGGCGGACGTGAACGCCACGGTCAACGCCATCGCGGAGGCGATCGAGCGCGGCGAGATCACGACCGCGCGCATCGATGCCTCGGTGCGGCGCATCCTCGAGTACAAGCTGCGCACCGGCGCGCTCCAGCGCCCGATCGTCGATCTCGACGCGCTGCGTGAGGTCGTCGGGTCAGCCGAGAACCGGCGCACCGCGCAACGCATCGCCGACGAGGCGATCACCCTCCTTCGGAACGACGCCACCCTGCTGCCACTCGCGCGCACGGGTCGGACCGTGATCCTCACCTTCGGTGGGGAGAACGACATCGTCGGGGGCCGCACCTTCGCCGCCGACCTGCGCGCCGC
>VHBO01000119.1 GCA_016871895.1 Gemmatimonadota bacterium | reverse complement strand
TGGTCCTCCTCGACCTCCGCGAGCATCGCGTGGATCGCGGTGGTGACGCGGTCATGCGCGCCCGCGATGCGTCGGTCGCCCTCGGTGGCGAGGACCTCGGCCTTTGTCACGAGCGCGCGGTTGATGACCGCAAGCAGCGAGTTCCCGTCGGTCTCTGGCTTGGTGTTGGTGACCGTCGACTCGGCCTTCGCCGTGGTCGAGTTGGCCTGCTGCGACTGCGCGGGGCTTCCGGCGGCGGCCGGCGAAGGCCCCGTCGATGCCTGCACCACCGTCTCGGCCGCGCTGGTCGCGGGCGGCGCGGCCGCCGCGACGACCGGGGCCGCCGTCGCCACCACCGCGCTGTGCGCGGGCTGCTGGACCGTCGACGAGCTCGTCGCGGACCCCGAGAGCGCGACGGTCGTGTTCGACAGCGCGTACTTGAGCTCAATGGCGCGCATGGTGTTGGTGCGCGCACCGACCACCTCGACCTGCTTGAGCGCACCCGTGGCGATCGCGAACGAGGTTCCGCGCACCGCGAGCGTCGTGCTCGGCGTCACGACCTTGAAGTCGTTCGTTAGGCCCACCTTGTCGACCTTGAAGTCCGCGCGCCCGCTCTTCACGGCCACGGTGGTCCGGAGCACGTCGCCATCGCGCACGGCGGAGGGGAGTTGGAACACCGTGCCGGCATCGATCAGCGCAGTGGCGTTCGGGCCGATCCGCAGGGCCGCGTGCGAGCGGAGCCCGGTGCGCACCTCGGAGCCCGACGGGATGACGTCATCCAGGTTCGCGGCCTGCCACGCGGCGTCCGCACTCGGGCGCCACTGCACCTTGCCGCCGAGGTCGATCACCTTCGCCGAGAGTTCGACCCCGGTCGGCGTTGCGTCCGCGGGTGCGGACGCCGCGCCGGGCGGCGCCCCGGGTCCCGTGGCCCCGGGCGATGCCGCATCCTGGGCGCCCTGGGCCAGAGCCACCGTGCCCAAGGCCAGCAACATCGCGGCCACGCCGAGACCCGCCCGCTCAGGGGTTGGTCGGGAGTCGCAGAAATGGACCAAGACAGGGCGCATCTTTGGTTGAGCACAGACGGAGCGATTCGCACGGAACCCGCGTCCGCATCAATGGTTGCAATATGCGTCGAGTTCAGTCAAGGGGA
>VHBO01000118.1 GCA_016871895.1 Gemmatimonadota bacterium | reverse complement strand
TCGAGCTACCTGGGGGCGACGTCGACGTGCCGCATCGACTGCGGCGGGATCCAGGTCACGGCGCTCGAACTCGATCCGCCGAGGCCGCACGCTCCGGGCGAACGAGTCGCCCTCACGGCCGACCCGGCCCGCGTCATCGTGCTCAACGGCTGACCCCCGTGGGGGGCGCGTGCCAGCCGCCCGTACCCTCCCCGCATGCGTACCCCGCTCGCCGCCGCGTCCGCCGCAGCCGTCGCCGCCCTGCTCCTCGCCGCGTCCGGCCCCGCCGGCGCACCGCCCACCGTGCCGCCGAAGGACGAGCGCCTCGCGTGGTGGCGCGACGCGCGCTTCGGGATGTTCATCCATTTCGGGCTGTACTCGACCCCCGCCGGAACGTGGGACGGCAAGCCCGTCGGGGGCGTAGGCGAGTGGCTCCTCCAGAACGCGCGCATCGACCCGATCGCGTACGAGAAGGAACTGGTCCCGCGGTTCGACCCCGTCAAGTTCGACGCGCGCGAGTGGGCGCGCATCGCCAAGGACGCCGGCATGGGCTACGTGGTCATCACCACCAAGCACCACGACGGGTTCGCGCTGTGGGACAGCGCCGCAAGCGAGTACGACGTGATGGCGACGCCCTTCCGGCGCGACATCATGAAAGAGCTCGCCGATGCGGTGCGTGCCGAGGGGCTCCGCATCTGCTGGTACCACTCGATCATGGACTGGCACCACCCGGACTACCAGCCGCGCCGGGAATGGGACGCGCGGCCTGTGGACCCGCAGTCCTTCCCGCGCTACGTCGACTTCATGTTCGCGCAGCTGCGCGAACTCCTCACGAACTACGGCGACATCGGCATCCTGTGGTTCGACGGCGAGTGGGAAGGCACCTGGAACCACGACTGGGGCAAGAAGACCGACGACTTCGTGCGCTCGCTGCAGCCGCGGATCATCGTCAACAACCGCGTCGACAGCGGCCGCGCCGGCATGGAGGGGTTCTCCGCCGACGAGCACGCGCGCGGCGACTACGGCACGCCCGAGCAGACCATCCCCCCAAACGGCATGCCCGGCAAGGACTGGGAGACGTGCATGACCATGAACGACACCTGGGGGTACAAGTCGTCCGACCGCAACTGGAAGAGCGCGCAGGCGATGATCCGCATGCTA
>VHBO01000117.1 GCA_016871895.1 Gemmatimonadota bacterium | reverse complement strand
AAGACGTTGCCGCGCAGGCGCTCGGCCATGTCGCGCACGAGGCTCTGCTGGACGCGGAGCAGCCGGACATTGCCGTGCATGCTGATGAGCGCGGAGAAGTCGATCGTGATGGCGACGTATTTCTGCGGCGACCGGATCAGGCGCCGCCAGGAGGCGAGGAGTTCTTCTTCCGAGCCCATGCGCGTCCCTGTTCCCTTGCCCAGCACGTCCTGCGGGGCGGGCCTCAAATATGAAGGCCCTTTCGATTAAATTAGGCGTCGCCAGGGGTTAACAACTTCCTAATTTCCGCCTCGGGTGGTCCCTGGCCGCGGCAGATGCCGCGCTTTCGCGCGGGCGGGGCCGGTGGATGACGTCGCCGGCAGTCGGGGAGGAGTGAATGGGCGACGCTATCGGGCGGGGGGTAATGGTCACGGGGTCGGGCAGCGGCATCGGCGCGGCGATCGTGCGCCGCCTCGCGCGCCCGGGAACGGCCATCCTCGTCCATGCCCTCTCCAACAGGGCGGGCTGCGAGGTCGTCGCCAGCCAGGCGCGGGATGCGGGGGCGCGCGCGGAGATCGCGCTCGCCGACCTGGCGCAGCCAGGGGCGGGCGCTCGCCTTGTCGAGGAGGCCACCCGGCATTTCGGGCGGCTCGACGTGCTGGTCGCGAATGCCGGCTTTCCCGACCGGCGGGGGATCGGCGAGCTCGACCGGGCCGGGCTCGACCACATCCATGCGGCCATACTCGGCGGCTTCTTCGACATGGTCACGGCTGCGAAGCCCTGGCTGGAGCGGGCGACGGACGGGCGCGTGATCTCGATCAGCACGCACAACGCGCATGTCTTCCGCGCCGACTACCCGGTCTACCCGGGCTCGGGTCCGGTGAAGCACGCGCTGGAGGCCATGACCCGTGCCGTCGCCACGCAGTTCGCGCCCTTCGGCGTGACCGCGAACGCGATCGCGCCTGGCCTGATCCGAAAGGATGCGCAGACCGACCAGTTCTACTCGGCCAAGAGGTGGAACGAGCTCGCCGCCAAGGTCCCGCTGGGTCGGCTCGGGGAGTCCGACGAGGTCGCGGCGCTCGTGGCGTTCCTTGCCTCGCGCGACGCGTCCTACGTGACCGGCCAGGTCATCCACGTCAATGGCGGGCTGATCTGAGCTGC
>VHBO01000116.1 GCA_016871895.1 Gemmatimonadota bacterium | reverse complement strand
GGTCTCGCGCACGCGCTTGCCCCCGTACTTGGCCCACAGGCCCGCCGTGACCTTGTACGAGCCCTCGAAGCGGCCGATCTCCTCGCCCATCAGGAACACGTCCGGGTCGCGCGCCAGCTCCTCGTCGAGGGCGCGGCGCAGGGCTTCCCGGTAGGTCACCTCCGCCACGACTTCGTCCCCTCCCGCTCGCCGAAGGGACCGGCCTGGTCCATCCGTACGAACTGCTCCTGCCAGCCGGGCGCGTACACGTGCGTGTAGAGCCCGTCCGGGTTCGGGATCGGCGCCGACGCGGCCTCGGAGATCGCCTCCGACACCTCCTGCGCAACCTCCTTGCGCAGCGCCTCGAAGTCCGCGTCCGTGAGGGCGCCGCGGTCCATCAGGACCGCGGCGTAGCGGGCGATCGGGTCGCGCTCCTTCCAGGCCTCGACCTCGTCGGGCGAGCGGTAGACCTTGCCCGCGTCGGCCACGGAGTGGCCGCGGTGGCGGTACGTGACCGTCTCGAGCACCGAGGGGCGGCGCTCGTCGCGGGCCACCCGCAGGAGGCGATCGGCGGCGAACCAGACCTCCTCGAGGTCGTTGCCGTCGACGCGCTCGCCGTGCATCTCGTAGGCCGCCGCGCGCTTGTGCAGCTCGGCCTCGGCGGAGGCCTGCTCGACGCTCGTGCCCATGCCGTAGTGGTTGTTGATGATCTGGAACACCACCGGCAGCTTCCAGATCGCCGCCAGGTTGAGGGCCTCGTGGAAGGCGCCCGTGTTCGTCGCGCCGTCGCCGAGCTGGCACAGCACCGCACCGGGCTCGTCGCGGTAGTCGAGGGCGAGCGCCGCACCCACGGCGATCGGCAGGTGCCCGCCGACGATGCCCCAGCCCCCGAGAAAGCGGCGCTCGACGTCGAGCAGGTGCATCGAGCCGCCGTAGCCGCCCGCCACGCCCGTCGAGCGGCCGAAGAGCTCCGCCATCACCGCAGCCGGCTCCGAGCCCACCGCCAGGGCGGTGCCGTGGTCGCGGTACGAGGCGAACACGTAGTCGTGGTCGCCCATCGGATCGATCGCGCCGACGTTCGCCGCCTCCTCGCCGATCGCGAGATGGCAGTAGCCGCCGATCCGGGCGCGCGTGTACTGCTCCTCGGCACGCTCCTCGAAACGGCGGA
>VHBO01000115.1 GCA_016871895.1 Gemmatimonadota bacterium | reverse complement strand
ACCACCTTTCGCGGGATGCGGACGGTGGTTTGCGAACGGTCGTAGGATGCGTCGACGGACGGACCGCGCGGATTCAGCGGCGCGCAGCATGGCTTGGCCGGATCGACCGCGTGGCGCGCGCCCCACTAGTCGGAGGTCCACTCCCACACGTTGCCGCACATCTCGAACAGCCCGTGGCCGTTGGCGGGGTAGCTGCGCACGGGACACGTGCCGGAATGGCCGTCCTCGGCGACGTCGCGCCAGGGGAACGGGCCCTGCCAGGTGTTCGCGAGATGCACGCCGCCCGGGGCGAACTCATCGCCCCATGCGAACTCCGCGCCGTCGAGGCCGCCACGCGCGGCGAATTCCCACTCCGCCTCGCTGGGGAGGTCCTTGCCGGCCCAGCGCGCATAGGCTTCCGCGTCCGCGAACGCGACGTGCACGACGGGATGCTCCTCCCTACCTGCGAGCGAGGATCCCGGCCCCTCGGGTGCGCGCCAATGGGCGCCCTGCGTCCAGTGCCACCAGCGCGACATGTCGCGCGTGTCGACGGGGCCATCCGTGGGCCGGAACACGAGCGATCCGGGCGCGAGGCGCGACGCCTCGACGCCGGGATAGAGGGCGGGATCCAGCGGCCGCTCCGCGACGGTGACGTATCCCGTCAGCGCCACGAAGCGCGCAAACATGGCGTTCGTGACGGCCGTCTCATCCATGCTGAAGCCGGCGACCCGGGCGGTGTGCCGAGGACGCTCCTCGGCGTAGTGGGCATCCGAGCCCATCAGGAACGCGCCGCCCGGGACGCGCACCATCCCCTCCGTAGCGGACGCATCGCCGGGTGCCCCTGCCTCCGCTTGCAATTGCGCTCGCATCGGTGGCGACAGTGCCGATAGTGTCGAGAGCGCAGCCAATACTTTGTGCGCAATTTTGAATTGACCGCAGGGGCATGGCATGGAAATCCGCGACCTGCGTATCGTGAAGACGATCGCCGAGCACGGGACCCTGGTGCGCGCGGCGCGCGTGCTCGGAACCGCGCAGCCTGCCCTCACGCGCTCGCTGGCCGCGATCGAGGCGAGGCTGCGCGGCAAGCTCTTCGAGCGCACGCGTCGCGGCGTGGTGCTCACCGATCTCGGCCGCACGGTGATGGCCGAGGCCGGGGAGATCCTCCAGAGGCTCGAACGCCTGGGCGAGCGGCTGGACG
>VHBO01000114.1 GCA_016871895.1 Gemmatimonadota bacterium | reverse complement strand
GGTATAGAAGAGGTCGCCACTCGCACGAAGGTCAGGTTCGTGGCGACGCCACACGACCTTCGCTACTTCAAGCTGGCTTCCCCGCCCGCCAAGTTCTCGAAGTGCTTCGAGAACCCATTCCTGAAGGTCAGCGCGTCTCGCCATGAGGCGAGCTTACCGCTGGCGTTCGTTTCTTGACAATTCTGGGGCGTTGAGTAGTCCAATACGAGACCGAGGGGCCAAGCACTACGCACTCCCGTAAGCCCCGCGCCCGCCCTTCCGACTCTTAGGTACACCCACCCACCAAGGAGGCCGGATGACGACCGTCGCGTACCACTCGGACTGGCGGGAGCGGCAGTGGACCTGCCCCTGCGGATGGGAGGGCGCCGGAACAGCGGCGGCGCAGGAGGCCTTCGCGGAGCTCCTGCAGGTCGACTGCCCGGACTGCGGGGCGCGCCTGTGCCTGGTGCCCTTCCCGACGGAGGCGGAGACGCGGGCCGCGGCCGCCGCGGGCGACGCGGAGGCGATCCGCGCCGTCGAGGGGATGGTGCGGGTCGCGGAGTGGCGCAAGCGCCTGCGCCGGACCCGCCTCTACCGCACCGAGAAGCTGCCCGCCCTCGAGGGCGTGGAGCGGATCGAGCTCGACCTCGGCATGGACGAGCACCCGGGCGGCGACGCCGTCTTCACCCTCGCCGCCAACGGCGAGCTGATCCACTCGGAGGTCGCCGAGTGGGAGAGCACGGGGCCCCTGCCCCGCATCCTGCGCCACGTGCAGCGCCGCTACGGCGACCGGATCGCCTGCTTCCGGGTCTCGATCGGCGCCTCCATGTACCTCGCCGGCGACTCCCTCGCCCTCGGCCGGGAGGTCGACGCGATCCTCGAGCGGGCCGGCTTCGACCCGGAGGGCATGCCCCTCGACCTCGAGTCCACCGTCCCGCCCGAGGTGGTCCTCCAGGTCTGCGTGGACGGCGTCGAGGTCGTCTACACAGACCGCGTCGACGAGACCCTGATCGCCCGCGAGCTCGGCCGCGTCCACGCGGACGGCACAGACGCCGGCATCTCGTTCGCGATCGCCTGGCACGCGGGTGCGGAGGAGGCCTTCGTCCAGGCCGCCCTCGTCGAGGGGCGCACGCTGCGGGCCGAGATCCACGACCCGGCGACCGGGCAGGGCCACTGCCTCGTCCGCCACGGGCTCGGGCCCGACGAGGCCGCACGGGTGTTCGCCGACTGGCTGG
>VHBO01000113.1 GCA_016871895.1 Gemmatimonadota bacterium | reverse complement strand
TCGACGGCATGTGGGGGAGGCGCCTCGCCGACCAGTGCGAGATCCCTCAGATCACCTACGCCCTGGACCATGATGCCGATGTGGTCTGCGCGTCCGTCGTCACCGATCCGACCGGCCAGACCCTCAGCATCCGCGACGACTCCGGGGGCTCCTTCGAGGTCGCGGTCGGGCTGCCCGGCCGATTCAACGCTGCCAATGCGCTCGGCTCCTGGGCCGCGCTGCGCGACGCGGGGATCTCGCCCGAGGTGCTCGCCACCGCGATGGCCGGGGTCCACGTGCCCGGGCGCATGGAGATCATCGACGCGGGTCAGGACTTCACCGCCATCGTGGACTACGCCCACAGTCCCGATGCGGTCGAGCGCGTGATCTCGGCGATCATCCCGCGGGGCCGGCGCATCGTCGTGCTCGGCTGCGGGGGAGACCGGGACCGGGACAAGCGCTACGCCATGGGCGATGCCGCCGCAGCCGGTGCTGACATCCTCATCGTCACCGACGACAACCCGCGCTCGGAGGATCCCGCCGCGATCCGCTCCGCGATGCTGGCGGGTGCTTCCGCCGTGGGTCGAGACGTCCGCGAGATCGGCGACCGCCGCGAGGCCATCACCGCCGCCGTCGCCCTCGCCCAGGCCGATGACGTGCTCCTGCTCCTGGGCAAGGGGCATGAGTCGGGCCAGGAGGTCGCCGGAGTGGTCACCCCCTTCGATGACCGCGAGGTCCTGCGCGCCGCGATCCGCGATCGCCTCGAGGGGGATCGCGCATGATCCCCATGACCCTCGCCGAGGTCGCCGGAGTGGTGGGCGGACGGATCGTCGACGGCGATCCCGACATCGTCGTGACGGCGGCGGCCAGCGACGACCGTGACTGCGTGCCGGGGACGCTCTTCGCATGCATCCGGGGGGAGCGCGTCGATGGTCACGACTTCATCACCGGTGCGCGCGAACGCGGGGCGGTGGCCTCGCTCGTCACCCGCGCGGTGGGCTCACCCGCCATCGTCGTCGACGACGTGGTCCTCGGCCTGGGCCGGCTGTCGTCGTACGTCATCCAGCGGCTCCCGGGCACGCTGGCCTTCGGCATCACGGGATCGAGTGGCAAGACGACGACGAAGGACCTGCTCGCGGCGATCCTCGCCCCCCATGGCGAGACCGTCGCGCCGCGCGGCTCCTTCAACTCCGAGGTGGGCTTGCCGCTCACCGTGCTGTCCTGCAGCACGCGGACGAGATTCCTCGTGCTCGAGATGGGCATGCGCGGCCGGGATCA
>VHBO01000112.1 GCA_016871895.1 Gemmatimonadota bacterium | reverse complement strand
TTCACCAGCATCGCGACGACCATGATATTGACACCCTTGGAGAAGCTCCCCGCACTATGACTGAGCACCACGCCGACCGTCGCCATCGCCCCGCTGGCGAGCAACGCCATCCGCGGGGTCCGCCGCTCGGGATGCACATCGGCAGCCCAGGCGGGGAAGACCCCATCGCGCGCCCAGGCGAACATCAGACGCGAGACGCTGAGAAGCATCCCCGGGAGATCGTTGATCAGCGCGACGGCAGCACCAGCGGTGATCGCCGCGCGCCCGAGCGGGGAGAGGAAGGGCGCCAAGAGCGCCGAGGCGGTCGGGGTCTCGTTCGCGGGTGTGGCCGCGACGACCTCCCACGGAACGGCGTGATAGACCGCCGCCGCAAAGCTTAGATAGAACCCCGACACCACTGCGAAGGTGAGGAGGATCGCTCGTGGGAGCGCGCGTCCAGGATCGCGCGCCTCGCCCCCCGCCTGCGCGATCGCATCGAAGCCGATGAAGCTCGAGAAGAGGACCGCCGCAGCCGCGATGAAGGTGCGAGATTCGAAGGGCACCGCCATCGGCGGTGGGACGACCTGCCCATGCGAGGCGAGCACGGCGGCGAATTCGGTCGCATCGTGCCCTGCCCCGACGACGATCACGATCGCGCCGAGCGCGAACATCACGACCATGAGCGGGATCAGCGTCCGCTCGTACGCCGCGAGCCCGCGCAGGTTGAGCGCGACGAACCCCCAGACGAGTGCGAGGGCGATCAGCAGGCGCACCGGCCCATCGAGCATCGTCCCCGCCATGCTCGTGCTCCCCAGCCCTTCCGCCACTCCTGAGAGGAAGACCGGGATCACATACGCCACCGCCCCGATCACGATCGAGAGGCCGACCCACTGCGAGAAGGAGGCGACGAAGCCGAGCGAGGGATGCAGCCCCCGGCTCGCGAAGAGGTAGCTCCCGCCGGCGCGCGGCATCGCCGAGGCGAGCGCGGCATAGGCGAGGGCGGCGAGGAAGGCGGGGAGCGCGGCGAAGGCGAAGGCCGGGAGGACCCAGGGGCCGATCCCCGGGACGGTCACCTGCACCAGGAACGGCATGATATGGATCGACGCCCCGACCATGGAGCAGACGCCGGTGGCGGTGAGGCCGAGGAAGCCGAGGTCGCGGCGGAGGGAGGTCGAAGAGAACACGAGGGGGGCGTGGAGGATTCGCAGCGGGCGTCCCGGGCGGAGGGAAAGCAATCCCCCGCCCCCATATTAGGGCAAGCACTTGACCCTGCGGCCCCCCGACCCCCTGATTTAGGACGTACGAAGTTTTCGCTCCACCCATGACCGAT
>VHBO01000111.1 GCA_016871895.1 Gemmatimonadota bacterium | reverse complement strand
GGCGACCCCGGTTCCTTCGCCCACGACGCCTGGCCCGGCGACGGCGCCGCCCACGACCGCATCGGCCGCGCTCGACGACCTGCTCGGCGGAAGCCTCCTGGCCGCACCTTCCGTCGCCGGGCCCGCCGCGCCCACGGTGACGGTGGGCACGCCCGCGCGCATCGAGCGCATCGACGAACGGACCATCCGCATCGACGGCGAGTTCACGATCCGCGGAAGCGGCACCGAGCGGGACCCGTACCTCGTCACGTGGGAGCTCCTCGCGAGCGCATCGCGCGAGCTCGACGCGGCGGCGGGCCGCTTCACCGTCCCGGGCCGGATCGCCGACCTCCGCGGTGCGTGGGTCCGAATCAGCGGATACTGGGCGCCGCCGCTCCAGGTGTTCGAGGCGCGCGAGCTGATGGTGATGCTCAACAAGTGGGACGGCTGCTGCGTCGGGCTCCCGCCCACCCCGTTCGACTCGATCGAGGCAACGCTCTCGCGCTCGGTGCAGGTGCAGGGCAAGCACCTGTTCCGCTTCGGGACCATCACGGGCCGGCTCGAGGTGGAACCGTTCGTCGCGGGGACCTTCCTGCTCGGCCTCTACCGGCTCCAGGACGCGGTGCTGGAGTCGTCGTCGTGAGCGCTTCCGCGACGCACCTGGACATCGGCCCGCTGCGCCTTGAGTCGCCGTTGCTCCTCGCTCCCATCGCCGGGCATTGCGACCTCGCGTTCCGCATCCTGTGCCGTGAGCAAGGTGGGGTCGGGCTTGCGTCAACCGACCTCCTCAACTCGCGTGCCGTGCTGCGCGGATCGCCGCGCAGCCTGGAGCTCGCCGCGACCGACCCGGCGGACCAGCCATGCGGCATGCAGCTCTACGGCAACTGGGATGACCCCCTCCCTGAGGCTGCATGCTGGGCCATCGACCGCGGAGCGCGCCTCATCGACATCAATATGGGGTGCCCGGTCGACAAGGTTGCGAAGAAGAACGGGGGTTCACTACTGCTCTGCGACGCGCTGGGGACCGTGCGCCTGGCCGAGCGCATCGTCGAGGCGGTGCGGCGCCATTCGGGTGGCCGCGTGCCGGTGACCGCGAAGATGCGCCTCGGGTGGGACCCGGAGCGCTTCGTGGCGCCGACGCTCGCGCGCGACCTCGAGTCCGCGGGCATCGCCGCGGTCACGGTGCACGGCCGGTGGACCGTCCAGCTCTTCTCGGGCAAGGCCGACTGGGAGCGCATCGGCGAGGTCACGCGCGCCGTGCGCGGCATTCCCGTGATCGGCAACGGTGACGTCACGGAGCCTGAGCACGTCCCGGCGCTGATGCGGGCGAGCGGGTGCGCCGGCGTC
>VHBO01000110.1 GCA_016871895.1 Gemmatimonadota bacterium | reverse complement strand
GGCTCCGAAGACGGCGAGGCACGCAGGGCGTGTCCCGGGTGGCGCGGGTCGTTCCACGTGCCGAGCCCGTGTTCGATGAGTCCGAGCGAAACCTGGTGGAGCGAGGACGTCCGCGGGGCGACTCCCGGCCCCTGCGCGGAGGGAGCGGCGCGGGTCATGAAGGCGAACGAACGTCGAGCGCCGCGGATCACGCAGACCCCCGAACGTCGAACTCCCCCCTTACTTCAGCCGCCCCGTCAACTCCTTCACCGCCGCCTCCACCTGCGCGTCTTTCCCCGCGCACTCGTCCTCCGGCGTCTGCGGAACCACGATGTCGGGCATCGCGCCGTGCAGCTCCATGTCGGTGCCGTCGGGCAGGTACCAGCCGCGGAAGGGCGTCCGCACCGTGGTACCGTCGACGAGCGACGCGCTGCCGGTGGAGATGACGCCGCCGTAGGTCTGGATGCCCACCAACGTGCCGCGCTTCAGCGTCTTGAACGCGTGCGCCGTGATCTCGGCATTCGAAAAGCTCTTCTCGTTGCAGAGCATGGACATCGGCTGCGAATAGCGCTGGATGAAGAGCCGGTCCACCGGGTAGTGGCCCTTCTTGGACGGATCCGCCCCGCGCGGCACGGTGTACGCGTGCGGCGGGATCATGATCGACGCGAGCAGGCGGTCGGCCGTCCAGCCGCCGCCGTTGTTGCGAACGTCGACGAGCAGGCCGTCCTTGCCCGCGGCCGCCGCGTAGAGGTCGCGCTCGTACGCGTCCAGTGACGGCTGGTCCATGCTCGCGATGTGGATGTAGCCGATCCGGCCGCCCGACAGGCGATCGACCAGTTCCCGGTTCGTGCGCAGCGTGTTCTCGTAGGCGAGCGCACGCATCTCGCCGCCCGAACCCGGCACCAGGATCGCATCGAGCTCCAGCGCGTCGCCGCCCGCGGCCGGCACACGCTTCACGCGCACGACCGTCTCGCGTCCCACGGTCCCGCGCAGGCACTCCTCGATGGACGCCGTCGGCTTCACGGCCTCGCCGTTCACGGCGACGATCACGTCGCCCACCGCGAGCGGCGTCTGCCCCTTGGTCGCCGGGCCGTCGCGCAGGATCGACCTCACCTCGAAGCCGCCGGCCACGGCCTTGGTCTCGACGCCGAGCTGCCCGACCGGGAAGCGCGTTCCTTCCGCGCCGCCCGGGCTGCGCACGCCGAGGTGGCTCGCGTTCAGCTCGCCCAGGAACCGGTTCGCGACGTAATCGAACTCCTCATCGGTGCGGGCGTTCGAGGCAAGCTTCGCCCACTTCTCGGTGAGCTTCGGCCAGTCACAGCCGTTCATCGTGGGGCTGTAGAAGACCTCGCCCATGATGCGCGCGGCCTCCCGGAACTTCGCATCG
>VHBO01000109.1 GCA_016871895.1 Gemmatimonadota bacterium | reverse complement strand
GCCGGCGAGGGTCTCGGCGAAGCCGCCGACGATCGTGAGGGGGGTGCGCAGCTCGTGGGAGACATTCGCGACGAAGTCGCGCCGCACCGCCTCGAGGCGCCGCACGCGTGTCAGGTCGAAGAGCGCGAGCACGGCCCCGCCTTCGGCGAGGGGACGCGCGGTGATGTTGAGCGTACGCCCGGTGATCACGACCTCGGTCCCCTCCGTCGTCTCGCCATCGAAGGCGGCGCCGAGGGCATCGCGCAACGTCACGTCGCGCGGAAGGAGGTCGACGGGGAAGGGGAGCGGCGCGGTGACGCCGAGGAGCCGACGCCCCGTCTCATTGATCCGCACCACCTGTTGCCGCGTATCGACGGCGATCACCCCTTCATTGAGCGATTCAGCGAGCTGCGAGAGGAGCTGCTCATCGGCCTTGAGGGCGCGCAGTCGCGCCGAGAGCTGCTCGGCGAGGGAGCGGAGGGCGCGGGCGAGCTCCCCCACCTCGCCGGGGGCATCGAGGGTGGGGCGCCGGGCGAGGTCGCCATCGGCGATCGCTTGCGCTACGTCGCGAAGTTCTTCGACCGGTCGGGAGACGGATCGAGAGAAGAGCCAGGCGATGGTGAGTGCGCCGAGGAGGGCGAGCAGCGCGGCGCGGAGGATATCCGCGCGCGCGGAGGTCACCACTGCATCGAGACTCGCCGTCGGGAGGGAGACGCGGGCCACGCCATGCCCGGGCACGGCGACCGCGACATAGAGTTCGACGTCGCCGGTCGACGGTGAGGGACGGCGCGCGATCCCCGTCTCCCCTCGTCGTGCGGCGGCCACCTCTGGTCGCTCAGCGTGGTTCTGCAGATTGCGCAGCGAGTCCCCGTCGAACTCGGAGTCCCCGATGACGACGCCATCCTCACCGACGAGGGTGACGCGCCGCCCGAGCGCACGCCCGGTACGATCGGCGAGGGAATCCGGGTGACTCGGTTCGCGGATCCAGAGGTCGCCGACGAGTTGGGCCTCGCGCGCGAGAAAGGTCGTGGCATCGTCGCGGAGTCGCGCGCTGATCTGGCGGTCGACGACGGTGAGGATGAGGGCGACGAGGAATCCGACGATGAGGAGGGCGCCGAGGAGGAGCCGCTGCGTCAGGCGCACGTCGGGCTCACTCGGCGCGGTCGGTGTCGGCGCGGAGCCGGTATCCGAAGCCGCGAACGGTCTCGATCAGGTCCCCGGCGGGGTGGAGTTTGGTACGGAGGCGTTGCACATGCATGTCCACCGTCCGCGTCTGGATGTCGGGCGCGGCCTCCCAGACGGTCTCGAGGAGAAGGGTGCGTGCCTGCACGCGCCCGCGCCGTTCGGCGAGCGTGAGCAGGAGTTTGAACTCCGTCGGGGTGAGCTCGATCTCATGCCCCTCGAAG
>VHBO01000108.1 GCA_016871895.1 Gemmatimonadota bacterium | reverse complement strand
CTCGTAGATGCCGCGGCTCTTGGCCTCGATGATCCGGTTCTCGATCTGGTCGGTCATCCCGAGGCCGTGCCGCCCGCCGATCACGTTCGCCTCGAGGAAGAGCGCGAGTGTTGAGTCGAAGCGCTGGCCGTTGATCGCCACCGGGACCCCCTCCTCGAAGCGCACCGAGACGGTCTCGCGCGCCACGGCGACTTCGTCCTTCCAGAACGCGACGCCCATGATGGGCTGTACGATGTGCATCCCCTTGTCGAGGAACTCGAGGTCCTTCGCCTCGTGCGTCGCGCCGAGAAGGTTGGAGTCGGTCGAGTACGCCTTCTCGACGCTCATCTTGTACTGGAAGCCGCGGGCGATGAGGTACTCCGACATCTCCGTGCGGCCGCCGAGCTCGTCGATGAACGTCTGGTCGAGCCAGGGCTTGTAGACCTTCAGCCCCGGGTTGGTCAACAAGCCGTAGCGGTAGAACCGCTCGATGTCATTGCCCTTGAAGGTGCTCCCGTCGCCCCAGATGTTGACGCCGTCCTCGCGCATCGCGGCGACGAGCATCGTGCCCGTGACCGCCCGGCCGAGTGGCGTGGTGTTGAAGTAGGTCTGCCCGCCCGTGGAGATGTGGAACGCGCCGGACTGGATTGCGGCGATCCCCTCGGCGACGAGCTGCGCGCGGCAATCGACGAGCCGCGCCTGCTCGGCGCCGTATTCCATCCCCTTGCGGGGGATCGCGTCGTAGTCGGTCTCGTCGGGCTGGCCGAGGTTCGCAGTGTACGCGTACGGGACGGCGCCCTTCTCGCGCATCCAGTGGAGGGCGGCGCTCGTGTCGAGGCCGCCGGAGAAGGCGATGCCGACGCGCTCGCCGACGGGGAGGGACTGGAGGATCGTGGCCACGGGGTCTCCGGAACGGTGAAACGTTGCGGAAAACTACCCGAGGCCGGTCCCCTGACGTAGGGTGCGCCCCGCGATCGACGCCGCGCGGCTCAGGGAGCCGTCGGCGCCGGCCGCGTCAGGAGCGCCCGGACGAGGGCGGCCGCACTCGCCGCGAGGAGCGCCGCGAACGCGAGGGTCACCCAGACGATCCGGTCCGGCGCCATCCGCAGGACGGGGCCGATGGTCGCGAGCGGCGCGCCGGCCGCGCGCGAGAGCGTGAAGCCGAGCAGGCCCCCCCAACCGAGTGCGGCGCCGACGCCGGCGATCATCGAGGCGAACCGATCGGTGCGGAGGGCGAGCCCTGTCAGCGCACCCACCACGGGGACGATCCACCAGTCGAGCGCCCAGGCGCCGACCGCCGTCAGCGCGGCCACGAGCAGGGTCCAGGCGAAGCGTTTCATCGGGCCGCCTCCGGTCGCAGGGTCAGGGTGCTGCGCGCCGCACCGAGCGCATTCGGCGTGCGCGGGGTCT
>VHBO01000107.1 GCA_016871895.1 Gemmatimonadota bacterium | reverse complement strand
TGGCGTTCGATCATGGAGCGGCTGGGGCGCTCACGGTCCTCGCGCCCGGCAGCTTCGAGGCGAATTTCGCCGGGGTGCGCGTCTCCCCCGATGGGAAGTCGATCGCGACCGCGCGGCAGCAGAACGGGCGCTGGCAGATCGTGACCATCGAGGTGAGCACCGGCGCGGTGCGCGTAGTCTCGCCGAACGATGGGATCAGCCGTTACGAGCCGACCTGGACCCCTGATGGCGCGGCGTTGATCGTCGTCTCGGAGGCGTCGGGGACGCCGCAGCTGGAGCGACTCGCGCTCGATGGGTCGACGCGTCCGGTGTCGCGCTTCGCGGGGCTCACGAGTCAGCCGGAGGTGAGCCGTGACGGGACGGTCTGGTTCCTCGCGCTGCATGCGCGTGGGTACGACCTCCGCACCCTCGCGCTCGATAGCGCGGCCACCGGCCGCACGGTGGTGCTCGCCGATTCGCTCGCGCCGGTGGCGCCGCGTCAGCGCACCGCCGATGCGCGGCCCTTCCCGACCTCCGAGGTCACCTCGAAGCCGTACGGAATCGGTCGCCTCGGTGCGACCTGGTTGCCGAGTGTGAATCTCTCGGCGGAAGGCCAGGATCAGGTCGGCGCGGTGACGGTGTCGGACGCGGTGGGTCGGTTCGGCGCGGTGCTGCAGGGTGGCTATGGTGAGCCGGCGGTCTGGCGGGGCGGGAGCCTGGCGATCACCTGGCGTGGGGTGCGGCCGAGTGTGACGGTCGCCGGATTCTCGACTCGGCATAAGCCGTCGCTACAGGAGCGGGAGCCGTCGCTCAGCGGGGCCTTCGATGCGGAGTATCGCGGGGTCTCCCTCGCCGGTGAGCGAGCGTGGCTCGGGACCGGTGGTTCGTTGACGGTGCGGTCGGCACTCTCGTCAGGGCGGCTGACCTCGCTGGCCCTGTTGGCGCCGCCATGCATCGAGTGTCTCTCGATTTGGGCGCCGATCGCCGAGTCGACGCGGCAACTGATCGCGGGTCAGGTCACGGCGGCGCGGACCTATACGCCCAAGGGGCGTGCTCGGATCACGCCGTCGGTCGCGGTCGATGCGGCGGCGGGGCGCACCTTCGATGCCGGGTGGGTTCGGACGCAGGTGCAGGGGGGGCTCGCGATCTCCAATTGGGCGGGAGTCGGGCTCGACCTGCAGGCGACGGCCGGCCAGCTGACCGCCGGCGCGCCGACGTACGAGCACTTTGCCTTGGGCGGGGCGGAGTCGCCCTATGTGGATCCCTTGCTCCTGCAGGGTCGGTGGGCGGCGCCGGGCCAGGCGTTCGGAGCGCTCACGGGGACGAGCGCCTTCCGTGCGCGGGCCGCGCTGACGGGGCCGATCGCCCCCTTCGTGCAGGTCGATCGGGTCGGGTCGGGTGGGGCGGGGCAGG
>VHBO01000106.1 GCA_016871895.1 Gemmatimonadota bacterium | reverse complement strand
CGCCATCGCGACGACGTTGTCGGTGAACGAGTAGACGAACGACCGCCTCGTCTCCGACGCAAGCGCGACCAGCCCGAAGGTCGAAGCAGCGAGCTCGAGGTCGCAGATGAGGTAGCTCTCGCGCTCGGCGCTCGACCACTCGCCCTGTACGTACAGGAGCTCGTCTCCGTCGACCGTCCACGCGCAGAAGCCGGCGCCCGCGCACTCGAGCGCCGCGTCGGCGTAGATGGCCGAGACCTCGGGGGAGGCCGCGGCCGGGAACGCCTCCGCCGCGCCGATCGGCACGCCCTCGTGGTCGGGCTTGCCGAGCTCTGCGACCCATAGCCTCAGCTGCTCGCGCACCGCCTTCGAGATGACCACCTGGTCGGCGGCCGTCCGGTACTGGGCGCGAACCGCCCGCCACGGCGCGTGGAGCCACTGCCTCCCGCGCGGGTAGAAGGTGGCGGCGAAGTTCAGCCGGCCTAAGAGGCCGAGGAACTCGTCTCGGCCGACGACGGTGAGCGCCGCGACCGTACTCGCGCGCTCGGCGTACTTGACGCGCTTGTCGTCTGACACCCGCATGCGCCGCGTATCCAGGTTGATCTCGACGCCCAGGAGCGTCAGCACCGACGACGGCGGCTGCTCCTTAGTCGTCTCGAGGCCCATCTCGGCGAGTGACGCCTTAAGGATCTCGAAGTGCGCCCACGCCCGCGTGAGCTGGACTCCGTTGCGCATCACCGGCGCGCCGGAGCGGTCGAAGACGGCGTCGTCGATGGAGACCAGCCCGGCGTCGTCGATGTACATTCCGAGCGCATGCAGGCACGCCCATCGCTCATCGACCTCGACGTTCGAGCAACCGAGCGCTTCCCCCGCCGCCCGACGCTGCCTCAGCCACTCGACGACCGTCGGGTCGCGAGACGGGTGCGCCGCGTCGAAGCGCTGGAGCGCTAGCCGCGCCCTGTGCACTAGTAGGCTCGACGCTCGGGCGCATTTGGTCGCGTCCGCCGCGCTGCCAAAGCAACAGCGCTCGTCCACGATGAACCCGTCTCTGGTCACGGCGCAGTTTCGGTGCCACTCTCGGGACTGGCGGCCGAACTGCTTGTAGTACGCGACCACGTCGACCGCTGCGGCCGTCACTCGAGCCCCCGCTGTCTGGAGCACAGCAGCCGCCTCGGCGACCTGGTGCACCCTCGGGAGGCGCGCCTCCGGCCAGCTCGACCGGTCCATCGACCCGTTGAGAGACTGCAGTCGCGCCGTGGCGTCACCGACGACGCCGGACGCGAACTCCCCTCGTGGCGCTGGAGGCCAGGAGTGGTCGTTCGTGAGCCTGAACTTAGGTTTCCCCGCCCGCGCCGTCTCGTCGGCGATGCCGTACGGGTCGGAACGCATCGGCCAGTAAGGCAGGTTGCCATGCGCCGAGCCCCAGCCGCCCTCG
>VHBO01000105.1 GCA_016871895.1 Gemmatimonadota bacterium | reverse complement strand
CGCCCGGACCCACGGACGCGGTTTGATCAGGGCGTCGAAGGCGGCGAGTCGGCTCGCGTGGTCGACGAGGTGGACGACCGCCTCGGGCGCATCTGCATGCACCGCGTCGAGGCAGCGCGCGAGCGTGTTGCCCGTGCGGTACGACACCACGACGATCGCGACGCCCGCCATGGGACGAAGGCTACGCGAGCAGCAGCACGGGCTGCTCGAGCAGGCGCTTGAACGACTGCAGAAGCGCGGCCCCACCCGCGCCACTCGTGGCGCGGTGGTCGCAGGAGAGCGTGACGGTCATGATCGGCCGCACGACGACCTCGCCGTCGCGCACGACGGGCGTGTCGACGGTGGCCCCGACGGCGAGGATGGCGGGCTCGGGCGGGTTGATGATCGCCATGAAGCGCGTCACCCCGAACATCCCGAGGTTGGAGACGGTGAAGGTGCCGCCCTCGATCTCGTCCTGGAGCAGGCGCCCGGCCTTGGCCCGCTCGGCGAGGTCGTCGGACTCCTTCGCGATCTCGACGAGGCTCTTGCCCTCCGCCTGCCGGATCACCGGCACGATCAGGCCCTCGTCGAGGGCGACGGCGATGCCCACATTGGCGTGCGGATGGTAGGCGAGCCCCTCGGCGACCCAGGAGCGATGCACCTCGGGGTGCTCGAGCAGGGCCAGCGCGCTCGCACGCACGATCATGTCCGTGACGGACACCTTGGCCTCGCCCGCCAGCGCCTCGTTGAGCTCCGCGCGCAGGGCGAGCGCCCGCTCCATGTCGATCTGGGCCTCGACGTAGAAGTGCGGGACGGGGCCCTTGGCCTCCCCCATGCGCTGCGCGATCGCCTTCAGCATCGTGGAGGGCTTCTCGATCCGGGTCTCGCCGGCGAGCGCCGTCGGCACGTGCTTGGGCGGGGCCGGCGTCGGGCCGGGCGCTGCCAGGGGTGGCGCCCCCACGCCCTGGGCCTCCACCTTCCCGATCAGCCGCTCGACGTCGACCTTGACGATGCGCCCGTCGGGCCCCGAGCCCTTGCCGGCGAGGACGCGCAGGTCGATGCCGTGCTCGGCAGCGAGCTTGCGCGCGATCGGGCTGGCCCGCACCTCGGTCGCCGCGGCAGCCGGTGCGGCAGCCGCAGGTGCCGTCTGCGCGGCCTCTGCGTCCTCGGCGGGCTCCTCGGTTGCGGCCTGGGCCGCGGCGGCCGGCGCGGCCTGCAGGAGCTCCGCCGGCACCTCCTCGCCCGCCTCGCCCGTGATGGCGATCGGGGCGCCCAGCTCGGCCTCGCCGCCGTCGGGCACGAGGATCTTGAGCAGCACGCCGTCGTCGTAGGCGCTCAGCTCCATCAGGGCCTTGTCGGTCTCGATCTCGGCGAGGACGTCGCCGCTGGTGAAGGCGTCGCCCTCCTGCTTGAGCCAGCGCGCGATCGTGCCCCGCTCCATGG
>VHBO01000104.1 GCA_016871895.1 Gemmatimonadota bacterium | reverse complement strand
CCTCTACCGCGCCACCGTCCATAATTTCGGCGACCAGTCGTCCAGCGGCACCTCGCTGTCGAGCCTCTCGAACGCGACGGTCAAGGTCGTCACCGGCGGCAAGCTCGACGTGTCGGGCAACACCGGGGACCGGATCGCGGGCGGCACCGTGCGCGGCTTGTTCACGGTGCCGCAAGGTGGTGCAGGAAACGCCTGGGTCGTGCTGGAAATCAACCCGCTCACCCGGTCCGTGAAACCGGTCGGCACGATCACCAACATGTCCAATCCCGCCTCCGCGCCATGAGGGGTGCCTTTCCGTCCGCCGCGGGCGGCTGAGCCTTCGATGCGAAGCGAGGTCCGCGGCGGCTCGATGCGCCCACGCGTCTTCCGGCCCGGAGAGATCGTCTTCTTCGAGGGGATGCACGGGGAAGAGGCGTTCCTCCTCAAGGAGGGGATTGTGGAGATCTTCCGTTCCCGCGACGCGGGCGAGGTCCTGCTCGCCACGATCGCGCCAGGCGACATCTTCGGCGAGATGGCGCTCGTGGATTCGCGTCCGCGCTCGGCGAGCGCGCGATGCGTCGGAATCGTGGTGGCGACTCCGATACCGCGCCGGCTGCTCGAGCAGGAGCCCGCGCGGAGCCCGATGATCGTGCGGACCCTCGTCGATCGGTACATACGCATTATCCGCGACGCCAACCGCCGACTGGAGGGCTGACATGACGATCCGGAGGTTCCTGTCCGTGCTCTCGCGCGGTATCCCGGTGCTCGTGCCGAGCGTGCTGCTCGTCCTCGTCCTCGTCCTGCGCCAGGCCGATCCCGGCGACGTCCTCACGGACTTCCGCAACCGCGTCTTCGACCTCTACCAGCGCATAGAGCCGCGCGCCCAGTCCGACGCGCCCGTGCGGATCGTCGACATCGACGACGAGACGCTGGCGCGGCTCGGGATCCAGTGGCCATGGCCGCGCACGATCCTCGCGCAGATGACGACTTCGCTTGCCGATGCCGGTGCCGCCGCCATCGTGTTCGACGTGGTCTTCGCCGAGCCCGATCGCACGTCGCCCGCGAGCGCCGCCCGGATCTGGAGCCTGACCGAGGACGACGCCGGGCTGCGACGCATGCTCGAGGCGCTGCCCGACCATGATCGCGTCTTCGCGGATGCCATCGCCGCGGCGGGCAACGTCGTCACCGGCTTCGCCCTGACGCCCGACAAGACGGCCGCGCGACCCCTGGTGCGCGGTGGCTTCGCCGTCGCCGGAGACGACCCGAGGGAATTCCTTCGCGGGCGCTATTCCGGTGCGGTGACGACCCTGCCGGACCTCGAGCGGGCCGCGGCGGGCAATGGCTTCATGAACTTCGCCCCCGGGACCGACCTCGTGGTCAGGTCCGTCCCGCTGCTCCTCGCCTTGGAGGATGGTCGGCTCCATCCGAGCCTCGTCGCGGAGGCCTTGCGG
>VHBO01000103.1 GCA_016871895.1 Gemmatimonadota bacterium | reverse complement strand
AGCGCTACAACGATCGTCGCGTGGTGGACGGCGTCGGCTTCACCGTCGGCGAGGGCGAGATCGTCGGGCTCCTCGGGCGCAACGGCGCCGGCAAGACCACGAGCTTCCGCATGACCATCGGGATGATCACGCCCGAGGCCGGTCGCGTCGCGTTCGCCGGCAACGACGTGACCATGCTGCCGATGTACCGGCACGCGCTCGCCGGCATGGGCTATCTCGCGCAGGAGCCCTCGGTGTTCCAGCGCCTCACGTGCGAGGAGAACCTGCTCGCGATCCTCGAGCTGCAGCCCCTGTCGAAGGCGCAGCGGAAGGAGCGCGCCCGCGGGCTGCTGGCGCAGTTCCACCTCGAGCACAAGGCGGGCGAGGAGGCACGGACGTGCTCCGGCGGCGAGCGCCGGCGGCTCGAGATCGCGCGCGCGCTGATCAATCGCCCGCGCATCCTGATGCTCGACGAGCCGTTCGCGGCGGTCGACCCGCACACGGTCGAGGACCTCCAGGAGGAGGTGCGCAAGCTCACGTCGGAGGGCATCTCGGTGCTCGTGACCGACCACAACGTCCAGCAGACCCTCCGGATCTGCGACCGCGCCTACATCATCCACGAGGGCCGCAACCTGCGCGACGGCCTCCCGAAGGACATCATCAACGACCCCGTGGTGCGCAACGCGTACCTCGCCAGCACCTTCCGCGGCGACGAGTTCGGCTGAGCACCCGTCGCCCGTGCGGCGCGCGGTCAGCCGGCGGCAGGCACGCGCTCGACGCGGATGCGCTGGACCGCGGCGGGCGTGGCCTCGAGCACCGTGAAGCGCATGCCCGATTCCGTGAAGGCGTCGCCCGGGCGCGGGATGGACCCGAAGCGCGAGAGCACGAACCCGGCCACCGTCTCGTAGCCGGCGTCCTCTGGGATCTCGAGCGCCAGCGCGGCGTTGAGGTCCGCCACCGGGGCGTGGCCGCTGGCCTCGATGGCGCCGTCGGCCGCCGTCCAGAGCATCGGCGCAGAGTCGGACGCCGGCTCGTGCTCGTCGCGGATCTCGCCCACCAGCTCCTCGAGGTTGTCCTCGATGGTGACCAGGCCGGCGGTGCCTCCGAACTCGTCGACCACGATCGCCACGTGCACCTTGGACTGCTGGAAGTCCCGCAGCTGCTCCTGGATGGGTTTCGACTCCGGCACGCGCATGGGCTGGCGCAGGAGCGGCCGGAGCCGGAAGTCCGAGCTCGGGCGGCCGAGGAACCGCACCAGGTCCTTCACGTACAGGATGCCCTGCACGTGGTCGAGGCTCCCGGAATGGACCGGGATGCGCGAGTGCCCGCTGCCGATGGCGAACTCGCGCACGGCCTCGAGGTCGTCGGTGTATGCGATCGCCTCGATGCGCGGCCGGGGCGTCATGACCCCGCCGACGGTAGCGTCGCCGAGGGTCACCGCGTTCTCGAGGATCTCGGCCGCATGCTC
>VHBO01000102.1 GCA_016871895.1 Gemmatimonadota bacterium | reverse complement strand
GCTCGCCTCGACCGGATCGATGCGCAGGTCGGACGGGTGCATGCCGCACGCGCCTTCGGTCGACTCCCACGATTCGATGCGCTCCGCGACGGGCACCTCCTCGATCGCCTCGGCGAGGACGCGGCCGGGCATGTCGCGTCCCGCCGGAAGCCCGAGGAGCGCGAGCAGGGTGGGCGCGATGTCGAGGATCGATCCGCCGTGCAGAGGCGCACCCGAGCGGATGCCCGGCCCAGCCGCGGCGAAGATCCCGAACGGCCTGTGCCAGTCGACGGGTCCTGCATGCCCTTCTCGCGGATCGGGCCGGCGATGGTCGTTCCAGTAGCCGTGGTCGCTCACGACCACAATCGCCGTATCGTCGCCGGCGAGGGCGAGCAGCGACTCGAGCATCATGTCGTGGAATCGGTAGATGCCCGTCATGCAGTGCCGGTAGGCCTCGAAGTCCTCGGCCGAGACCTGTTCCATCTTCGGCGGATGGAACTCCATGAACTCGTGTCCGAAGCGGTCGATCCCCTCGTAGTAGACGGCGGTGAAGTCCCAGTCGTCCCGCGCCATGAGATGGGTCGCCATCGCGTGCACTGTCGCGGTTTGCGCGACCATGTGCAGGAGCTTGCCGATGCGCTGTCCGTCCCGCGCCATCAATCGCTCGGCATCCGGAACGAAAGGCAGCACCGCCGATGCGTCGAGCTCGGTCGGATGCACGCGGCACTCCGCGAGCTCCGCGGCGATCGAGGCCGGATGCACCGCGCTCTGCGGCAGCGGCGCAAGCGGATCCTCGTCCTTCCGGAACTCGATCTGGTTCGACACCATCGCGCCGTGGATCGGCTCGGCTGGGTGCGAGGCGTACCAGCCGATCACGTTCGAGCGGAGGCCGCACTGGGTCAGGATGTTCCAGATCGCCTTGCAGCGCCGGCTGGTGCTCGCCGTGGTGCGTACGCCCGAGCCGTCTGGGTCTGGTTCGGTGAATCCGAGCACGCCGTGACCATCGGCGCGCTTGCCGGTCGCGATGGTGTTCCAGAGGATCGGCGATAGGATCGGCCGTGTTGTCGCGAGGTTGCCCGACGCCCCGCGCGCGAGAAAGCCGGAAAGCGCGGGCATGAGTCCTCCGTCGACGAGCGGCCGGATCAGCTGCCAGTCTGCGGCGTCCCATCCGACGAGGAGGACCCTGCGCGGAAGCCGGAGATGTGCGATGCGGGGCACGGTCATGGGTGGGGCGTATCGGGCAGACGGGCCGCGCGACCTTCAAAAGCGCGAACGCGCGGTCCGAGGTTCACGGATCCCGCGCGTGCGCGAAGCGATGGCGTTGCGTCACGAACAGCCGCTCACGAGCGCTTGCGGCCGCGGAGCAGGCCGAGGCCCGAGGCGCCGACGGCGAGCAGTCCGAGCGCGCCCGGCGCGGGCACGGCGCCGGCCTGAATGCCGCCACCTGAGTCCTCGTAGGCCCAGTCATGCACCGTGAAGGTGCCGGCCGCCTGGTCCACGCTCACGCGGATCCAACCGTAGTTGAGGACCGCTCCGCTCGTGTACACGCCGGTCGCGAAGGAGAGGCCG
>VHBO01000101.1 GCA_016871895.1 Gemmatimonadota bacterium | reverse complement strand
CTCGGCGACGGACCCGGATGCCGGCGACACGCACACCTGGTCGGTGGACGACAGCCGCTTCGAGGTGGTCGCTGGCGCGCTGAAGCTGAAGCCCGGCGAGAGCCTCGACCGCGAGAGCGCGTCGTCGGTGGTGCTGAACGTGACTGCGACGGACGCCGGCGGCCTGTCCCGGACCGAGGCGTTCACGATCACGGTGACGAACGTGAACGAGGTCCCGACGGACCTCGTGCTGTCCGGCTCGAGCGTCGCGGAGAACCTGGCTGGCGGCGTGATCGGTACGCTCTCGGCGACGGACCCGGATGCCGGCGACACGCACACCTGGTCGGTGGACGACAGCCGCTTCGAGGTGGTCGCTGGCGCGCTCAAGTTGAAGGCCGGCGTGAGCCTCGACTTCGAGACGACCCCATCGGTCTCGATTAAGGTGACCGCGACGGATGCTGGCGGGCTCTCGCTCCAGCAGGCCGTGGTCGTGACCGTGAACGACAAGATCGAGCGCTACGCGGGCACCGAGGGCAACGACACGCTCGTCGGTGATTCCGGCGCTAATTCCTTCGTGCCTGGAGGCGGCACCGATCGCGTGCTGGCGGGCGGCGGCGACGACGTGATCGTCTACAACGCCGACGTGCTGCAGTGGACGCCGGGCTGGGGCGCGCACAATGTCGGCAGCCCGACCGTCGCCGGAACCGGCGAGATCGTCTCGATCCAGGGCAAGGCGCGCAGCTACGACGCCTTCGATGGCGGCGAGGGGCGCGACACGATCGTCCTGACCGCGGCCGACGACGCGCTCTTCCTCGACGACATCCACAGTCCCCATCCCGGGACGCCGACCGAGGGCAGGGTCCTCGGCATCGAGGTGTTCGATGCGGGCGATGGCAACGACGTGATCGACCTCACGAGCACGCGCGTCGCCTACACGACCGCCGCGACGATGTCCGGCGGCGCCGGCGACGACGTCCTCTGGGCCGGCGACGCGGCGGATCGGCTGGAGGGCGGCGTCGGCAACGACAATCTCTGGGGCGGCGGCGGCAACGACACCCTGCTCGGTGGAGATGGTGCGGACAGGCTCAACGGCTCCGTCGGAGACGACGTGCTGGAGGGTGGCGCCGGCGCGGACACGCTCACGGGCGGCAACGGGGCGGATCGCTTCGTCTATCGCGCGGATGCGATCGGCGCGGCCGACGTCATCGCGGATTTCGGCTCCGGCGACGTGCTCGATGTCAGCCAGCTTCTCGCCACGCTTGGCGGCACGCCCGCCACCGCGGCGAAGTACCTCGCATTCTTCCAGAGCGGCACGAGCGTCGTGATGCGCGTGGACGAGGGTGGCGCCGGCGGCGACGCTGCCGACCAGGTGCTCGCGACGATCCAGAACCAGACCGTGGCGCAGGTGCAGGCGCAGACGAATTTCGGCTGACCGCTCGCGGGCGGTCCGGGTTCAGCGCGCGGCGAGCGCGAGCATCGTCCGCAGGAGCACGTTCGCGCCCGCGACCAGGTCGGGCTCCTCCGTGTGCTCTGCCGGGTTGTGGCTTATGCCCTTCACGGACGGCACGAAGATC
>VHBO01000100.1 GCA_016871895.1 Gemmatimonadota bacterium | reverse complement strand
ACCCCGCACCCCTAAAGAAACAGGCGCTTCAGGAAATCGTGTGGGCTGACACCGGTCTCGGATGGAGGTCAAGCCCCCCGAGATGGAAGAGGATCGCGTTCCGGAAGCGCTCGCGGTTTCGGTACCCGCACGCCATCCGCTTGATCCGCTGGATCCGCGCGTTCATCGACTCCGCCGCGGCGTTCGTCGTGCCGAGCACCACCGCGTTCAGGATGCCCTCGAGGTGCGTCCGGATCATCCGCGCCGCCCGCACCATCGGCTCGAGCTTGCTCCGCGACGCGAGAGCCGTCCACGCGAGCCACGCCTTCCGCGCCCAGCCGATCCTGACGTAGTCCCACAGCCTCGACGCCGCCTCCTTCAGCGCCCACGCTCGGCCCGTGCGCGTGCACACGTCCTTCAGCTTTCCGAGCAGCGTCCGCCGCTCGGGCCGCATCGACGCCGGGCTCTCGAGCCACAGGTACTTCGTCCCCGTCAGCGTCCCGTCGCCCTCCGCGCGCAGCCGCTTGTGCTCCTGCTTGCGCACCGCGTTCACCGCCTCGCCGAGGTGCCGAGCCACGTGGAAGCGGTCGAAGCAGACCCGCGCATTCGGAAGCCACTTCGCCGCGGCGTCCATATACGGGCGCCACATGTCCATCGCCACGACCTCGACCGCTTCGCGCGATTCCGCAGGAATCGCCGCGAAATGCGCGTCGACCGCGTCCTTCGTCCGCCCGTCGACCACCGACAGCACGCGCTTCCCGTCGAGGTCCGTCACCACCGTCACGTACTCGTGGCGCTTCTGGAACGACGTCTCGTCGAGCCCGATCCGCGCGGGCGCCGAGTCGTCGCGACGCGCGAGGCCGCGCCCGACCGCGCGGGACATGATGCCGTCGACCTCGTCCCAGGTGAGGCCAAGGCGGCGCGCCACGGCGGAGAAGCTCGCCTCCTTCAGCCAGTCGATCACGACCGCCTCGAGGAGCGCGGTGAAGCGCGAGCCGGGCTCCGCCCACGGCGTCGCCGCCTGCGAGACTCCGTGCTCGGCGCACTCGACGCGCGGCACGTCGGCGGTGAGGTAGGTCTGGAACTGGCAGGTGTCGAGGTGCCGCCAGCGGCGCCGGCGTGCGTCGTAGCCAGCGCAGGGCTTGCCGCACTTCGGGCAGCTCGCCTCGCCGCGGTGCTCGACGAAGACCTCGACCGTGCCGGCGGCGACGTCGAGGACCACGTCGGAGACGTGCCAGGGTGCGGAGATGCCGAGGATCTTGGCGTAGAGGTCGCGGTCGCGCATGCCGCCAAGGTACGGGCGGGATGGACCGCGACGAGGGCGAACGGGGTGGGGTTACCCACACGAAAGCCTGAAGACCCCTAAACTTGCGTGAGTTGAAGCGTAACCTCGGTGCGCCGCAAAGTGACGGGTACTGTACTCGTCTGAGGGAGATCATCAACCTCACGTTGCTTACGCTTCAGTTCAGGCGGGACTTCTACAATTGCATGACAACATGCCTTGGGATCCAGCCCGTGTTGCCGGAGGGTGTTCAAGGCCCAGACGCCGCAACGCCCGAGGAGCGCGACTGGGAGCAAAA
>VHBO01000099.1 GCA_016871895.1 Gemmatimonadota bacterium | reverse complement strand
GGTCTCCCTCTCGCTCCTCGGCACGCGCGCATCCACCGCAGCAGCGGCGGCGACCATCGCCGCGCCGGCACGCACCCTCGCCGACCTCCCCGTCGGTGCCACCGCGCGCGTCGAGCATCTCACCGCCGACTGCCGCGGCCCGCAGCGCCGGCGCCTCCTCGACCTCGGCGTCGTCCCCGGCACCGCGATCACCGCGGAGATGCGGAGCGCGTCCGGTGATCCGATCGCCTATCGCATCCGTGGGGCATTGATCGCGCTGCGACGTCAGCAGGCGCAGGGGATCGCGATCGAGCCGTTCGACGCCGCCGAGAGGGCGTGATGGCGACGACCACGATGCGCACCCGGCTTCCGCGCCAGGACGAATCGCTGGTGCAGCTCGGCGTCCGCTCCGGCGGCTTCGATCACCTCGTGGCTCTCGCGGGGAATCCGAACGTCGGCAAGAGCACGGTCTTCAACGCGCTCACCGGACTCCGGCAGCACACCGGGAACTGGCCCGGGAAGACGGTCACGCGCGCCGAGGGGCGGTTCAATGTGGGGGCGACGCGGTATCGCCTGATCGACCTCCCGGGGACCTACTCGCTGCAGGCGGCGAGCACCGACGAGGAGGTCGCGCGCGACACCTTGCTCTTCGGCGCGCCGGAGGTCACGGTGCTCGTGCTCGACGCCACGCGGCTCGAGCGGAACCTCAACCTCGCGCTGCAGGTGCTCGAGATCACCCCGCATGTGGTGGTCTGCCTGAATCTCATGGACGAGGCGAAGCGACTCGGCGTCGCCGTCGATCCAGCGAAGCTCGCGGTGGAGCTCGGGGTGCCGGTGATCGCGGCGGCGGCGCGGCGCGGCGAAGGGATCGATGCGCTCCGTCAGGCGATCCACGAGGTGGCGACCGGAGTGATCGCCCCCGCTCCGACGCGGGTGCGCAGCTTCGCGCCGGAGGTCGAGGCGGCGATCGGCGAGGTGGAGGTCGCGGTGCGCGCGGCGATGCCCGATCGCCCGAACAGCCGGTGGGTCGCGCTGCGCTTGCTGAACGCCGATGAACGCGTGGAGGCGACGATGCCGTCGGAGGTGCTCCGGGTGGCGAGTGCGGTGCGGTGGCGACTCCCGGCGGACTTCCACGATCGGATCGCCGAGGGACTCTACGCGGCGGCGGCCTCAATCGCCGCGCGCGCGCAGAAGACGGGGCTCTCGAAGATCGGATTCGACTTCGATCGCACTCTGGACCGCTGGCTGACGAGCCCCCTCACGGGTTTCCCGCTGATGATCGCGATGCTCGGCGTCGTCTTCTGGGTGACGATCGCTGGGGCGAACGTCCCCTCGGGGATGCTCGCCGACCTCTTGATCGACCAGGGGCATCCCTGGTTGCAGGGGCTCGCCGCGTCGATCGGGCTCCCGCTTTGGGTGCGCGGGCTCCTGCTCGATGGGGTGTATCTGGCGACGGCGTGGGTGATCTCGGTGATGTTGCCGCCGATGGCGATCTTCTTTCCGCTCTTCACGCTGCTGGAGGATCTCGGATATCTCCCGCGCGTCGCCTTCAATCTCGACGGGCTCTTCCGGACGGTAGGAGCGCATGGGAAGCAGGCGCTCACGATGTGCATGG
>VHBO01000098.1 GCA_016871895.1 Gemmatimonadota bacterium | reverse complement strand
CCGAGAACGGTGCCGCCGTCCACGTGATCCCGTCGGTGCTCGTCATCACGCCCGGGAGGGCACTTGACGACGCGGCAACGGCAACAAACGTGCCGTTGCCGAAGGCCACGGACGACCAGTTGCTGTTGAACTGGGACGACGCCTGGGTCCGGAGCGTCCACGTGTCGCCCGTGGCGCCCCGGGCGCTGCCGCCGATCACCGAGGAATCGATGGCGCCCAGCGCGGTGATCAGCAGGGCGATTAGGATAATGACTCGCGGGCGCACTAAGACAGACCGTACCAGACGCCGGCGTGCGCGATCGTGCCGGAACCCCGCCTTGCGGAGAGGTGGCCCGAGCGGCCGCGCGCGGGCGTCCGCCGGCGCGCTCACGATGGAGATGCGCGAGCCCGGGGTGCTGAGGGGCGCGCGAGCGCTCCTCGATTGGATCGAGAAGACGCGCCCGGCCGAGATCGAGGTGCGGGTCGCACACCGGGCGAAGTCCGGCACGGTCGCCCTGAGCACCGCCGAGAAGGTCGTGGCGGCGCTGCGGTATCTCCAAGACCACGGACACGTCCGTCCCGTTCCCGTTCCGAAGGGGGAGACGACGCCGCGGTGGGAAGTCAATCCGGCGGCGTATGACCCTAACAACATCGGCAAGACGGCCATGGCGGACTCCGTTGTCGATGTGGTCAATGCCTCCGAGAGTGACGAGATCTCAGCGGCGCCATGATCGAGTCCGTCCACACCGATGCTGACCTGGAGTCGGCGGCACCCGTCGCGCCCGTCACCCCGGCCTACATGACCAAAGCCCGCGCGGCCGCGTACTGCGGCGTTAGCGCCTCGACGTTCGATCGGTACATCCGCCCGACCGCCCGCCAGGTCGCATGGACGCCGCGTACCATCCGGTGGCTCGCCGCGGACCTCGACGAGGCGGCCAAGGCGAGGAAGGTCGACCCGCCGCTCGGGTAGGCACGGGTGCGACCGCGGCGGACGTTGTCTCGTCGCGGTCCCGCTGCGGTGCAATCTGCGGTGCAATCGGGATCGAACATGACGCGCAATGACGCGCGGGGATGCCGGAGCCCATCCGGCGCTTCCGAGCCGCGACGCGGCGGGATCCCGCTCTCGGAGCCGGAATCCCGCACGAGGCGGAGAGGGAGGGATTCGAACCCTCGATTGAGGAAAACCCCCAATAACGGTTTTCGAGACCGCCGCCTTCAACCACTCGGCCACCTCTCCGCGCGGCTCGCAGCCTAGCGTGCCGGGGGATGTCGTGGCGCCGGATTCGCGTGGGGTCCCGCACGCGCCGGGCCCGACGTGGGTGACACTTCGCCCATGCGCCTCGCGGACGTCAGGCACCTCCCGGTCGAGCGGGCGACGATGCACGCCACGACGGGCTCCGGCCCGGGCGGGCAGCACCGCAACCGCGCGCACACGCGCGTGGAGCTGCGCCTGCCGCTCGCGCTGATGGGCCTGACGGCGGCCGAGCTCGAGCGCGTCCGCGGCGTCCTGCGCCACCGCATCGTCGACGACGCGCTCGTGGTGCGGGCGGGCGAGCAGCGCTCGCAGCACCAGAACCGCGTCGCCGCCGAGGAGCGGATGGTGCGGCTGGTCGACGGGGCGCTGCGCCGCGATCCGCATCGCGTCGCG
>VHBO01000097.1 GCA_016871895.1 Gemmatimonadota bacterium | reverse complement strand
AGATGCTCCTCCTGCACCGTCGTCACCACCGCCACATCGGGGCGTGCAACATCACGCAGGAAAGCGATCTCCCCCGGCTGGTTCGTCCCCACCTCGATCACCGCGACATCGGCGGCATCATCGAGCGCGAGCAAGGTCAGCGGCACGCCGACCCGATTGTTCAGGTTGCCCGTCGTCGCATGAACGCGGAGCCGGCTCCCGAGGACCGCCTTGAGAAGCTCCTTGGTGCTCGTCTTCCCATTGCTCCCCCCGACCGCCACCACCGGGCGCGCCCAGGCGAGGCGGCGATATCGCGCGAGATCCGCGAGGGCCAGGTGCGTGTCCTCGACGGTGAAGACGGGGACGCCGAGTCCCGCGGTGCGAGTCGCATCCTCGACGACGAGCACCGCCGCGCCGGCGGCGACCGCCTGCGCGAGATAGGCATGCGCGTCGAACCGCTCACCCCGGAGCGCGACGAAGCAGCTCCCCGGGGGCAGGGCGCGCGTGTCGGTCGTGATCCCCGTGAGCGGACGTCCGTCCGACGGCCCATGCCCCAACGCCGCCGCCACCCGCTCCACGGTCCAGAAGCTCATGCCGGCCCTCGGAGCAGATCGAGCACGATCGCGCGCTCATCGAACGGATGCTTCGTCGTCCCGTAGATCTGATAGATATCGGGGCCCTTCCCGACCAGCAGCACCACGTCCCGCGCCGGATCGGCGAGTCGCAGGGCGTGCGCGATCGCCTCGCGGCGATCCCGGATCACCTCGAAGCTCCCGGGCGGCAATGGCGCCACGGTGTCGGCGACGATCCGATCAGGGTCCTCGGTGCGTGGATTGTCATCGGTAACCACGAGACGATCGGCGAGGCGATGCGCCACGTTCGCCATGAGCGGCCGCTTCCCGCGGTCGCGGTCTCCACCGCACCCGAAGACGAGGATGATCCGACCAGCGGTGTACGGCCGAAGCGCAGCGAGCACCCGCTCATAGGCATCCGGGGTGTGCGCATAGTCCCGCAAGACCATGGGATGCTCGTGCAGCACCTCGAGCCGACCCGGCACCTGCGGGACGCTCCCTAATCGCTCGGCGATCGTCGCGGCCGACACGCCGAGCGCGAGCGCCGCCCCGGCCGCGGCCAGCGCGTTCGCGACGTTGAAGTCTCCCATCAACGGATAGGTGACTAGGAACCGTCCCTGCGCGGTGACGAGGGTCCAGTCGCTCCCACCGGCGCGATAGCGCAGCTCCGCGGCGCGGATGGCCGCCTCGGGATCGGTCATGGAGAAGCGCAGCATCTGTGGCACCGTGGGGAGCCCCGCCCACATCGGATCGTCGGCGTTGATGATCGCCGTGCCGGTGGGCGCGAGCTGCGTCAGGAGCAGCGCCTTCGCGTCGCGATAGGCCTCCATCGTGCCGTGATAATCGAGATGCTCGCGCGTGAGGTTGGTGTAGACCGCCGCCTGATAGGTGAGCCCGTACATCCGCCGCTGATGCAACGCGTGCGACGAGCACTCCATCGCGACCGTCGTCACGCCCGCCTCGACCAAGGCCCGCAGGACCCGCTGCAGCTCGATCGGCCCGGGCGTCGTGAGCCCCGACCCGCCGGGGAGCGTCCGTCCCTCGCTCCCGATCCGCACCCCGATCGTCCCGATGCTCGCCGCGCGCCCCGCCGGCG
>VHBO01000096.1 GCA_016871895.1 Gemmatimonadota bacterium | reverse complement strand
AATCCCTGAAGGATGCGCGCGGACAGCCTCGACGGGTCCTCTCGGTCGGGGGCGAGCATGTGCGTCGCCACCCAGGCCTCGGCCTCGCCGCCATGGAGGTCGGCCATGCCCGCGAAGACCCGCTGGCGGCTCTTGAGCTCCTGTCGGCGCCGCATCGACGGCGCATGCGAGCAGATCGCGGCGTTCAGCTTCCGTCGCGTACCGAAACCCTCGCCGATGAGCGTGTCGAAGCGCTGGATCGCCGCGAGGGCGGCGTTCGCGCGCGCGGCGGCGACGCCGTGGCGTCGCATCGCTTCCACGAACGTCCGCAGGGTCTCCGGCCCCGGGAGGCGCTGCATCGCCTCGAGGGCGTCCTCATGCTTGAGCGCGTTGAGGATTCCGCTGATCAGGACGCGGCTGAATCGGAGCTTCGCGGAGAGCGCGCTCGCGCCGCCCTCGGGCGCGCTCGGCGCACGAACCACCCTGAGGAGGGTGTCCTTGAGCATCCGGCCGATCGCCTCGGTCTCAGCGAGGGGTCCCGCGGCGGGGGATTCCGCGGCGAGGGGTATCGGACGGGGAACGGAGCCTCTCGATGCGGGCATGGGGCTCTCGGAACATATCGCAACGCGCCGCGTCACGGACGCTCGCAGGCCCGAGGCGGCTGGCGCTTCAGGCGCGTGTCGCCGTGCGCTGCGGACCTGACCGACGACGACGTCGTCGACGCCAACGACCTCGGCATGGTGCTCGCCGGCTGGGGAGACTGCGGGAAGTCGTGCCCGGCCGACCTCGACGGCTCCGGCGAGATCGACGGCCTCGACCTCGCGCTGGTGCTGAACCACTGGGGCACGGTCTGCCCGCGGATCACGGGGATCAGCCCCGTGGCCGGCCCGCCGTTCGGCGGCAACACCGTCACGATCACGGGCACGCACCTCGGTGGCGTGACCGAGGTGTGGATCGGCGACGAGCAGGCGCACAAGGTGGCGGTCGTCGACGAGAACACGGTGACCGCGGTCGTGCCGTCGTCGCAGCCCCACGGCTCGACGGGTCCGAGGGCGGTGACGCTGGTGGCCGACGGCGGCGAGTCGAGCCTAGCGAACGGATACACCTATGTGGTGCTCGGAAGCGGTCCGCCGCCGTCGATTGCATCGGTGTCGCCTCAGACGATTCCCGCAGCGGGTGGTGCGACGGTCACGCTCGCCGGCAACAACCTCACGGGTGCGACGGCGGTCATGATCGCAGGGATCTCGTCGGGCTTCACGGTGATGAGTGACACGTGGATCACGGCGACAGCGCCGGCGCATGCGCCCGGCGGGATGTTTGACGTCGCGGTCACGACGCCCGCGGGCACCTACACGGCGGTCGGTGTGCTCGCATACTGGCAGGCTCCCCCGTGGCCATGCACGGTACTCGAGGTCGCGCCGGATCCCGCGGTGGTGTACGACCCCGCGCTCCGCACCGCGATCCTCAAGACGGGTCGTCCGTGGCGGATCAGGGAATCGGCCGTGGGGATCGAGATGCTGCTGATCCCGAACGGGACCTTCTGGATGGGGTGCACGATCTCGTCGGACATGGAGTACTGCCCGCACGATGAGACTCCGAACCACTGGGTGACGCTGACGAGTGCGTTCTATCTGGGTCGTTACGAGGTCACGCAGGCGCAGTATACGGCGCGGACCCAGAGCAACCCGTC
>VHBO01000095.1 GCA_016871895.1 Gemmatimonadota bacterium | reverse complement strand
GGGAAATCTTTCGCCAGGCCGGACTCGAGTCCGCCGGTGGCACGCCCGAGGCCTTCGACGAGCGGGTACGGTCGGATATCGCGAAATGGGCGAAGGTTGCCCGCGCCGCGAACGTGAAGGTCGACTGAATCCCCGAGTTGTCAGGAGCATCCCGATGACCGAATCCCGCCGCATCGAAGATATCACCCGCGCCACCCAGCCGATCCCCGAGCGCAGCGCCGAGCTGCCCTACTCCCCGGCCGTGGTGGTAAGCGGACCGGTGGACCTCGTCTATCTGTCCGGGATGACTGCCGCGCCGCTCTATCACTCGCACCCGCACATCCGCGAGGAGCACTTCCATGCGCCCGACATCGAGACCCAGACCCGGCGCGCGATGGACAAGATCCGGCTCATCCTGGAGACCGAAGGGCTCACGGTGCGCCACATCGTGAAGATGACCAAGTACCTGACCGACATGCGCGACCAGGACGGCGCCTCGCAGGTCGTACGCGAATATCTCGGCGACTGGAAGCCGGCCAGCACCACCATCTGCGTGCACTGCCTGAACCAGCCGGGCGCGCGCATCGAGATCGACGTGACTGCGGCGCGGCCGCGCTGATCGTTCGCTCGCCTGTCCATCCTCGCGGCCGGATCGACGGACTCCGGCACGAAGCGCGTCCCACGACCGTCAACGGAGGAACCTGCCCATGGTCTGCATCGTCAATCAGGCGAGCGTCGCCGGACTCGCCGCAGGGCGCGGCGTGGACCGGCGCACGCTGCTCGACGGCGATCGCGTGCCCGGCGCCCGGGTCGAGGTCGATCGACTGAGTTTCCGGCCCGGAGGCGAGATGGATCTCGCGCTGCCCCCGGACTGCCTCGGATGGTTCCTCGTGCTGCGGGGCGCGCTCGCGTTCGCGATCGACGGCGACATCCATGCGCTGCAGGAAGCGCACGCGGTCGTGGTGCCGATGGGTGCGATGACAATACTTTCCGCAGGTGCCGACGGCGCGGAGCTGCTGTTCGCGCGCGTGCCCGAGGCGTCCCGCCTCGACCCCGGTATCGCCGGACGCCCGCCCGCGCTTCGCATCGTCGACTGGGCGCACGAGCCGGTGCTCGACTCCCGCCATGACGCCCGCCGGCGCATCTACGTCGCGACGCCCAGGCTCACCGGCAGCAAGGCGATCAAGGCCGAAATCATCGTGTATCCGCCGAACACCGACGGGTCGAATCACCATCACGAAGGGGCGGAACACTTCATGTACGTGATCGAGGGGGGGTGCACCGGCTACTCCGACGAGGTACCGCACACCTACCGCGCGGGTGATCTCGTGCACCATCCGGACGGCGAGCGCCACTTCTCCTCGACCGGTGCGGGCGGCATGACCTTCATCGAGTTCTTCGTGCCGGCCGAGTACCGTACGGTGTGGGCCGACGACACCCGCATCTGCACCTGGTTGCCGACCGGCAAGGATTCGCGCGGCGGCACGCCCTCGCGCGAGATTGCCGCGCACGACTCCCGGGCCGCCGCCGTGGCCGTGCCGGACGACCTCTAGCGCTGACCGCTGCACCGGCGAGGGGCACGAGGCGCGCGCCCCCTGCCCGCGGTCCGGCCCCTCGCGGCACTGCGGGCTGGCGAGGGGCGACCCGGGCCCTGCCGTCGGACGCGCGCAGGGCCGCCCGGCGGCAGGCTCGCG
>VHBO01000094.1 GCA_016871895.1 Gemmatimonadota bacterium | reverse complement strand
CAGCGCCCGCGCCCGCCGAGGGGAAAGGCGCGGGGACGCGCGGGGACGCGCGCCTCGCGGCGCGGCCAGCGCCCGCGGCGACCCCGAAAAGCCTGAGGGGCGCCGAGCGCGTCGCCGCGCCCGCGCCCCTCAGCCGCGGGGGGAGTCGGCGCCCCTCAGGGCGCCCGTCGCCCACTCAGCCCGCGAAGCACACGCCCATCGACTCGATGGTGTCGAAGATCACGCGGCAGGGCACGCCCGCCTCGCAGCCCGTGACCATGGCGTTGGGGTTGCACATCTGGAGGCACTGGCCGGGGGAGCCCTGCATCAGCGGGATGCAAATGTTGCCGGCGGGGCAGTTGTTGAGGAAGGGGTAGTCGAAGGAGTCCTCCCCAAAGGTGACCGTGCCCGTCTCGCACTCGGCGCCCACGGCGGCCTCGCCCACGGTGAAGGCGTTGTCGTAGCAGAAGCCGGTGGGGGCGATGACGTCGCCGGGGCGCTGACCCTCGTTGCCGAAGAGGCAGCTCTGGCCCATCTCGCAGCCGGCGTTGGTGAAGACGTCGCACTCGCCGCTGCAGAGGCCGAGGCCCTCGAGCTGCGTGTCGGTGCAGGCGGTGTACTCGCCGGTGCAGCGGTCGAGGTTGTACGTGTCGCAGAAGCTCACGCACTCGCCCATGCCGTCCTCGTCGTCATCGCTGCAGATGTTGCCGGCGTTGCAGGTGCCCCAGTAGGTCTGCTCGCTGGTGGTGCACGCCTCGCCGCTGAGCGCCGTGCCCGACGCCACGCCGTCGAGGCAGGAGCCGATGAGCGCGCCGTCGTAGGTGTCGGTGAGCACGCACGCCTGGGTGGCGGCGCAGTCCTGCGCGTAGACGTCGCAGGTGTCGATGCAGAACTTGTAGTTGATGCCGTCGACGCGCGCGGTGTAGTCGAGGCACTCCTCGCCCATGCCGCAGTCGTCGTTGGTGGCGCAGGTGGCGCGGCAGACGCCGTACTCGCACACGAGGCCGGACTCGCAGAAGGTGGGGGCCATCTGGTCAAAGGGGTTGCAGTCGGCGCCCACGCCCACGATCACCTCGGGGGCCTGCGCGCGGACCTCGGCGAGGTCGCCGATGCAGAGGGTGATGTTCTCGAGGCGCTGGCAGTAGAACTCGCCGGCGCCGCACGCCACGCTCTCGTTGCCGGGCTCGCAGTCGTCGCCGGGGATGCAGGTGCCGGGGGAGGGCTCGCCGGCGGGCACGTCGGCGCTCTCGGGGTTGCAGAGCTCGCGCTCCTCGCAGCCGTCCGTCTCGGCGTTGGCGTCGCACTTGCGGAGGCAGGTGGGGGCGCCGTCGCCCTCGCCGTCGAGGTCCACGCAGGCGGTGCCGCGCGCGCAACAGTCATTGAAGACGTCGCAGGTGGCGCCGAACGCGAGCACATCCGTGCACATCATCGGGTTGGAGGTGCCGCCGGTCATGGCGCCGGCCGTGGCGCCGCCGACAATGTCGATGCCGGCCGTGGCGCCGCCGACCATGTCGCCGCCGACGGTCGTGCCGCCGGTCATCGTGCCGCCGGTCGTGCCGCCGGTCACGGAGTCGCCCGCGGTGGTGCCGGCGGTGATGGGGGGGGTGCCGGCGGTCATGCCGGCGTCGGTGCCGGCGTCGGTGCCGGCGTCGGTGCCGGCGTCAAGGGTCTCAGGGCAGCCCGCCAGCGACAGGGCGCTGAGGGCGATAAGCCACTTGCTAGAGATCTGCATGGTCTCTCCTCGTGAGGGATGTG
>VHBO01000093.1 GCA_016871895.1 Gemmatimonadota bacterium | reverse complement strand
GGCGCGCGCGGCGCACCTCGGGCTCGGCGTGGTCGGCGGGGTTGTCCTGGGCGGCGAGGCGGTCGTGGTACTCGCTCATCACCTCGTCGGCCGTGTCGATCATGATCGGCGCGCCGCGCTCGAGGAGCATCGCCCGATCGCAGATCCGCTTGACCGTGCCGGGATCATGGGTGACCAGCAGCATCGTGCCGCCCTCGCGGCGGAACTGCGCGATCCGGCCGAGGCACTTCTGCACGAAGCGCTCGTCGCCCACCGCGAGGACCTCGTCGAGGAGCAGGACGTCCGGGCGCACGTGCATCGCCACCGAGAACCCGAGCCGCATGAACATGCCGGAGGAGTAGGTCTTGATCGGCTGGTAGGCGAACTCGTCGAGCTCGGCGAAGCCGATGATGTCGTCGAGGTCCCGCTCGAGCTCCTGCTTGGGGATGCCGTAGACGGCACCCGAGAGGAAGACGTTCTCGATCGCGTTGAACTCCGGATGGAAGCCGGCGCCGAGCTCGATCAGCGAGCTCATGCGCCCGCCGACGGCGCAGTGGCCCTCGGTGGGGCCGTAGATGCGGGCCAGCATCTTCAGGAACGTCGACTTGCCGGAGCCGTTGCGGCCGACGACGCCGAACGCCTCACCGGGCTCGATGTCGAGCGTGACGTGGCGCAGCGCCCAGAACTCGTGGATGGAGGGCGCCTCGCGGCGCAGGAGCGTCGCCTTCAGCGAGCGGCCGCTGCCGCTCATGATCCGGAACTGGCGGCCGAGGTCGACCGCCTCGATCCGGCCCCGCTCGAGCTGTCTCACAGCTCCACCGCGAACTGGTCGTCCCTGCGGCGCAGGAACCAGATCCCGACGAGGGCCATCAGGGGCGCCACGAGGGCGCAGTAGAGGAGGAGCGGCCAGCCGGGCAGGACCCCCTGGAGTGCCGTCGCCCTGATCGACTCGATGTACGGCGTCACCGGGTTGCCGTAGCGGAGGATCATGATCACCCACTCGGGCGGCTGGCGCGGGAAGTTGTCGAGGCTGTAGAAGACGGGCGTCAGGAAGAAGAGCGGCAGCAGGATCACGCTGACGAGGTGGCTGATGTCCCGGAAGAAGACGTTGAGGGTGGCGAGGATGCAGGCCATGCCGAAGCAGAGGACGGCGAGCAGCACGAACAGGATCGGGACCAGGATGACGGTCTTCCACGCGTCGACGGAGGCCACGACGTCGATCGGGATCACGACGAGGAGCAGGACCGCGGTGGTGAGGGCGTTGGCGATCACGATCGCCATCGGCAGGAGCTCGCGCCGGAACCACACCTTGCGGACGATGTCGGCGCTGCCCGTGATCGCCGACGTGCCGAGGTTGAGGCAATTGGCGTAGAAGTTCCAGAGGACGAGGCCCGTCAGGATGAAGAGCGCGTAGTTCTTGATCTGATTGTTGGGGAATAGGAACGTGAAGAGGCCGTAGTAGACGGCCGTCATCGCGATCGGCTGCAGGAGCGTCCAGGCGGAGCCGAGGAACGAATCCCGGTAGCGCCCGCGCAGCTCGCGGTGGGTGAGGGTGCGCAGGAGCTCGAGCTGGGCGCGGCGGCGCTCGCGCGTGCTGCCCATGATCGGGTCCGCGGAGCGCGTGCGGACGGGCTCCTCGGCGGCTTCCTCGGGGGCGATCACGGCTCCAATCCTATCCATCGCCCCGCGCCGACCGGCCTCGACCGCCGATCCGTGCGAAGGTGAGGGCATGGCCGCTCCCGCCGATCCCGCCCGTCT
>VHBO01000092.1 GCA_016871895.1 Gemmatimonadota bacterium | reverse complement strand
TGAACTCCAGCTCGCCCGCTTGCCGCGCTCCCTCGTCTGCTTCGATAACTCCACGGGCCAGGGGACGGACAACGTCGGGAGTGTCGTCTGGTTCGAGAATGGTCGGCCCCGGCGAAGTGAGTATCGCACGATGAAGGTGACGACGGTCGATCCCGCCAACGGCCCCGACGACTTCCAGTCGATGCGGGAGGTGGTAGGGCGCTACTTCCGTCGTCGACTCGATGAGTCGCGCCCACTCCCCGACCTCGTCGTGATCGACGGGGGGAAGGGACAGCTCTCCGCCGCGAGCGAGGCGCTCGATACGCTCGGGCTCGACGCGCTCCTGCTCATCAGTCTCGCCAAGCGCGAGGAGGAGATCTTCGTGCGCGGGCGGAGTGAGCCGCTCCGACTCCCGCGTCGCTCCTCGGCGCTGCGTCTCCTGCAACAGGCGCGCGATGAGGCCCACCGGACCGCCGTCGGATACCACCGCAAACGGCGCGCGATGCGTACCGTGACGAGCGAACTCCTCAAGATCCCCGGGGTCGGCCCGATGAAGCGCCGCGCGCTCCTCACCGCGTTCGGCTCCCTGCAAGGCGTGCGGGACGCGACGGTGGAGCAGATCGCCTCGCTCGATGGCTTCAGTCAGGCCAGCGCGGCGAGGCTCGTGGCCGCGCTCCGCGGCGATCTCTCGTCCACTCCCTAACTCTCATCAGATTGCCATGTGGTCTCTCCACTGCAGTGCCTGCGCGTATGTTCAGCCGGACGGCACCAAGCTCGCCTCGCTCTGTCCCGACTGCGGCCAGCCGCTCCTCGTCGAGATCGCGACGCCGCCATCGCGTGATGCGGTCACGGGCGACGCGAGTCTCTGGCGCTATCGTGCCGCGCTCCCGATCCGTGCCGATGAGACACCTGTCACCCTCGGCGAAGGAATGAGCCCACTCGCGGAGTTGCCACATCTCGCGGCCGAGGTCGGGGTGCGGCGGCTCTGGGTCAAGGACGAGGGAATCAACCCCACCGCGAGCTTCAAGGCGCGTGGGCTGATGATGGCGGTCACCCGCGCGAGGCGGCTCGGGCTCCCAGGTGTCTGTGTGCCGACGGCCGGTAACGCAGGGATCGCGCTCGCGGCATACGCTGCCGCCGCAGGGATGCCGTGCCGCGTCTATGCGCCGGAGACGACGCCACCGCCGATCCTCGGCTCGATCCGCGCCTTCGGGGCCGATCTGCAGCTGTTGCCGGGACATATCGGCGACGCGGGGAAGGCGACGCTCGCCTTCGCGCGCGAGAGCGGGTTCTTCAACGTGGCCACGGTGCGCGAGCCGTATCGCGTCGAAGGGATGAAGACGATGGGCTTCGAAGTGGCCGAGCAGCTTGGCTGGCGGCTCCCCGATGCCATCGTGTACCCGACGGGGGGTGGCGAGGGGACGATCGGGATCTGGAAGGCGATCACCGAGATGTTGGCGTGGGGATGGCTGCCGGCCGGCCCGCGTCGGCCGCGGATGATCATCGCGCAGGCGGCGGGGTGCGCCCCGCTCGTGCGGGCCTTCCATGCGGGCGAGGAGCGCGCGACGCCGTGGGAGGATCCTGTGACCTACGCGAGTGGGTTGCGTGTCCCAGGGCCGCTTGGTGATCGACTCACGCTCCGCACGTTGCGCGAGAGTGCGGGTGACGCCGAGGCGGTGAGCGAGGAGCGCATCAAGCATGGGACCTTCTTACTCGCGTCGCGCTCCGGGATCGATGCCGCACCTGAGGGGGGGGCCGCGCTCGAGGCGGTGCGCCAGCTCGTCGCCGCGGGCCGCCTCGCACCAGACGCCGAGGTCGTGGTCTTCAACACCGGCTCGGGGGCGAGCTACCGGTGGTGATCGAGTAGATTGCGCACCATGCGACGGATCGCGATCCTCGACCCGATGTCCGGCAT
>VHBO01000091.1 GCA_016871895.1 Gemmatimonadota bacterium | reverse complement strand
CCACGGCTGGGACATGCACCGCCTCGAGCCTCGGGCTCCGGCCGGCGCCGGTCGGCGCCTGGTGATCGGCGGCATCGAGTTCGAGCACGACCGGGGCCCCGTGGCGCACTCCGACGGCGACGTGCTCGTGCACGCGCTCACCGACGCGTTGCTCGGCGCGATCGGCGCACCGGACATCGGCCAGCTCTTCCCGGACAACGCGCCCGAGAACGACGGCCGCGACAGCCGCGACTTCCTGCTCGAGGCCGCGCGGCGCGTGCGCGAGGCCGGCTGGCGCATCGTGAACGCCGATATGACCGTGGTGTGCGAGCGCCCCAAGATGGGCGCGCGCAAGGCCGAGGTCGTGGCCAACCTCTCCCACATCTTGGGGGTGCCGGCCACGGACCTCAACCTGAAGGGGAAGACGCACGAGCGCGTCGACGCGGTCGGCGAAGGCCGCGCGATCGAGGCGCATGCCGTGGTGCTGCTGGCGCGCGCCTGAGGCGGCGGCCTGCGCGAAACCGCGGCGAAGGGCGCGGCGCGCGTCCGTTGCCCCTACGATCCACGTCCCATGAGAGCCATCGTCACCGGTCAGATCGGCGTCGACAAGAAGCCCTACCTGCAGGCCGTGGTGGACGCCGCGGAGCGGAGCCACCGCAAGGTCGAGCTGTTCAACGTGGGGAACATGATGTACGCCGAGGCGCCGGACGTGCGCCCGGGGCGCATCCTCGACCTGCCCTGGTCGCGCCTGGCGAGCCTGCGGCGGGCGGTGCTGAAGGACGTGATCTCCGCGACGGGCCCCGCCGCCGAGCACCCGAACGTGATCGTCAACACGCACGCCACGTTCCGGTGGCGGCACGGCCTCTTCAGCGCGTTCGACTTCGACCAGCTCCACATGCTGAAGCCGGACATGTTCATCTGCCTGGTTGACAACATCGAGGTGGTGCACCACCGGCTGCACCAGGAGCACGAGATCGACGCCACCCTCAAGGACTGCATGGTCTGGCGCGAGGAGGAGATCCTCGCCACCGAGCTCATGGCGCAGGCGCTCGGCTGCGGCAACAACTTCTACATCCTGAGCCGCGGGCGCCAGAAGGACACCGCCGAGACGGCGCTGCGCCTGGTGACCCGGCCCGAGATGCGGAAGGTCTACCCCAGCTTCCCGATGAGCCACGTCATGGACATGCCCGACGTGCTCGCCGAGATCGACCACTTCCGCGCCGAGCTGGCGAAGCATTTCGTCACGTTCGACCCGGGCGACGTGGACGAGAAGCTGCTGCTCGACCGCGGCATCGAGGCGGCGCGCACGGGCAAGGACTTCATCGACGTCGAGGCGCACAGCTTCGGCGGGCGCGCGGGCGGTCCCCCGATCCGCGTGCCCGTGCGCGAGATCCTGGACATCGCCGGCGACGTCGACGGCCAGATCTACATGCGCGACTTCAAGCTCATCGACCAGAGCGACATGATCGTGAGCCTGGTGCCGGAACTTCCCAACGGCCAGCCCGGGCTCTCGAGCGGCGTCGAGCGCGAGCTCCACCACGCCTTCGAGCACACCAAGGAGGTCTACGTGGTGTGGAAGCCGAGGAAGAACCCGAGCCCGTTCATCACCGAGACCGCGACCCGGATCTTCCGGAGCGTGCCGGAGGCGCTCAAATACTTCGAGGACAAGGGGATGTTCGCCCCGACCGACCTGTTCGGGCACTGAAGGCGGGTTCCCGGGCGCTCGGCGGCGGCCCATCGCAATCCGGACCTCGATTCCGTGAATTTGTCCTTTCCCCCGGCGGGAAGCGGGCTACTCTTTTCCGGAGCGGCGAGTGCCGCCATTCCCGGACCTGCCAGACCTGACCCGCCATGATTCGACGCTCCTCCGCCGCGTTCGTCTTGGTCGCTTCCTCGCTCGTCGCCAGGGCGGCGTTCGCGCAGGTGT
>VHBO01000090.1 GCA_016871895.1 Gemmatimonadota bacterium | reverse complement strand
TCGATCCGGTCCGAGCAGGCGAGCATGCCTCGGATGTCACGCACGTGCTTCGCGCTTCCGCCTTCGTGCCACGACTCGAGCTTGCGGACGATGACGTATTCGGGCGGCGCGAGCCATGCCGCGAAACCGCCGAGTTCGAGTCGCCTCCGCCCTTCGATCGCGAACCGCTGCAGCGGGTCAGGCTGTCCGACGTAGAAGTCCGCCTTGAGACCGGATTCGTGGTCGATCACGTTGAAGTGCCCTCCTCCGGCCCGACCACACTCCGACGCGATCACGTTGAGCGGCGGCGCGTAGAAGCGCTCCTCCGGGAAAGCGGCCAGGATCCGGGCCGCGGATGGCGCCTCGAGCACGGCGACGAGATCGATGTCAAGCGTCATCCGTGGTTCGCCATAGGCGATCGACGCAACGGACCCCGTGATCGCGTACGGAATGCGCTCACGCTCGAGCGGGACGATGAACGACGCGAGCAGGCTATCGACGGACACCGTTGCACCACTCCCGCACCCGGGACTCTATGGACGCATCGCTCTCGCCAGGGTGATCCGCACGCAGGCAGGCCCGCCGCAGGCGGATCGCGTCCTCGCGCCACCGGAACGCGAGCCGCACCCGGTCCGCGGGCGTCATCGTCCGGAACACCGCCATCTGCGCAGGATCTGGGCGGTCGTCCTCGGACATCTTGCATTCGTGCGTCGGTGGGCCGGCATCCGCCATGCCGCCGATCCTAGTGCATTCGCGGCGATTTCCCGCCGTCCGCTATCCTCCCGCAAGTTTGGCCTGACCCGGCCGTATCCGCGCGCGGCCCGGGCCCGACGCGCGCACCGGACCCGCCCACGGCGGGGAGATCCTCGATGCCACGCCGCAGCGACATCCACACGATCCTGATCATCGGCTCGGGCCCCATCGTCATCGGCCAGGGATGCGAGTTCGACTACTCGGGCACCCAGGCGTGCAAGGCCCTCCGCGAGGAGGGCTACCGCGTCGTGCTCGTGAACTCAAACCCGGCGACGATCATGACCGACCCGGCGTTCAGCGACCGCACCTACATCGAGCCCATCACGCCCGAGGCCGTCGAGAAGGTGATCCTGCGCGAGCGGGAGCTCGGCCACCCGATCGACGCGCTGCTTCCGACCCTCGGCGGGCAGACCGCGCTCAACTGCGCGTGCCGGCTGTGGGACGACGGCGTGCTGCAGCGCCACGGCGTGCAGATGATCGGCGCCGACCGCGAGGTCATCCACCGCGCCGAGGACCGCGAGGCGTTTCGCCGCATCGTCGAGAAGCTGGGCCTGCGGCAGCCGCTCTCGCGCACCGTGACCACCATCGACGAGGCACACGAGTTCCTGAAGGAATGCGGCCTGCCCGCGATCATCCGCCCCGCGTTCACGCTCGGCGGGACGGGCGGCGGCATTGCCTACAACCGCGAGGAGTTCGACGAGATCGTGCGTCGTGGGCTGTCCGCGAGCATGATCGGGCAGGTGCTCATCGACAAGAGCGTGCTCGGTTGGAAGGAGTACGAGCTCGAGGTCGTTCGCGACCGCAACGACAACTGCATCATCGTGTGCGGCATCGAGAACGTCGACCCGATGGGCGTGCACACCGGCGACAGCGTCACCGTCGCCCCGATCATGACGCTCTCCGACAAGGAGTACCAGCGCATGCGCGACGCGGCGTTCGCCATCATGCGCGCGGTGGGCGTGCAGACCGGCGGCAGCAACGTGCAGTTCGGCGTCTGCCCCGAGACCGGCGAGATGGTGGTCATCGAGATGAACCCGCGCGTCTCGCGCAGCTCGGCGCTGGCATCGAAGGCCACGGGATTCCCGATCGCGCGCATCGCCGCGAAGCTCGCGGTGGGCTATTCGCTCGACGAGCTCCGCAACGACATCACCGGCACCACCAGCGCGTGCTTCGAGCCGTCGATCGACT
>VHBO01000089.1 GCA_016871895.1 Gemmatimonadota bacterium | reverse complement strand
CCGCTGGACGACGCGGCGCGCACCGCGATCCTCGCCGCGTTCCTGCGCCATCGCCTCGTCGTGTTCCGCGGCCAGTCGCTCTCCGCCGACGCGATGCGCGGCTTCGCGGCGAATTTCGGCGAGGTGGAGGGCAACATCTTCCGCAAGCCCGACGGCTCGACGCTCGAGGACGTGCACGTCATCTCGAACCTGGGCACGGACGGGCTTCCGGACGAGGATTCCTACATCAAATCCAACTACAACTGGCACACCGACAAGTCCTACCTGCCGGTGCCGGCGCTGATGACGCTGCTGCAGGCGATCGAGCTCCCGCCCTCGGGCGGCGACACCGAGTTCGCCGACATGACGCGCGCCCACGCGGCGCTGCCCGAGGCGACGCGCCGTCGCGTCGCGGGGCTGAAGGCGGTCCACAGCTTCGAGTACATGCGCGCCAGCACGAACGACCGCCCCCTCACGCCCGCCGAGCGCGCGGCGACGCCGCCGGTGCTCCACCCGCTCGTGCGCACGCATCCGGAGACCGGGGAGAAGAGCCTCTATCTCGGCATGTACTGCTCGCATGTCGACGGCATGGACGAGGCCGAGGGGCGCGAGCTCATCCGCGCCCTGCAGGCCCACGCGACCTCCGCCCCTTTCGTCCATGCGCATGTCTGGCGCCCCGGAGACCTGGTCTTCTGGGACAATCGCTGCCTGCTGCACCGCGCGACGCGGGGCTACGACGCCAGCCGCCATCGCCGCGTGCTGCAGCGCGCCGTCGTCAAGGGCACGGCGCCGCGCTGATTCGCTTTGACGCGGGCCGCTTTGGCGGCAACATCCCTGCCATGAACGGCCTGTCGACGGGCCTCGAACCGGAGGAAATCGCATGACCATTGCAAGGAAGATCGGGGCCGCCGCCTTTGGCGCCGCCCTTGCCGCCGCCCTCGCGGGCACGGCCACGGCGCAGACGCGCATCGTGATGGCCGGGTCGTCGTCCGGCGGCACGGCGCATCTCTATTTCGCGGCCCTCGCGCCGCTGCTCAACAAGCACATCCCCGGCATGGAGGCGAGCGCGCGCTCCGGCGGCTCGACGGAGAACGTGATCCTGCTCGAGCGCGGCGCGGCGCAGATCGCGGGCGCGAGCCCGGGCGACGCCGAGAAGGTGTTGGGCAAGGACGGGATGGCGAAGACGCGCATCCGCACGCTCTTCACGATGTTCAACATCCCCTACCACCTGCTCGTGCCGACCAACTCGCCCATCCAGTCCTTCTCCGACCTCAAGGGCCGGCGCCTGTCGATCGGCATCAAGGCCGGCGGCGAGGCGAACCTCTTCCTGCGCATGGTCACCGTGCTTGGGATGAAGGAGGGCGACTTCAGGCTCGACTACCTCGGCAAGGGCGAGTCGATGAACGCCTACAAGGACAACGTGATCGAGGCGTTCTCCTTCCTCTGCCCGCTGCCCTGCCCGGTGGTGACCGAGCTCGCCACGCATCCGCGCGGCGCGCGCCTCGTCGGCATGTCGGCCGACGAGATCGCGAAGATCAACGCCGACCACCGCTGGTACAGCGCCTACACGATCTCGAAGGACGTCTACGCGAACTCGCTCAAGGACCAGTCGCGCGACGTCCCGAGCTTCACGGAGTGGTTCTACGTCGCCACGCATGCCGACTTCCCCGAGGAGACGGCCTACCAGATCGCCAAGGTGATCGGCGAGAGGTACGAGGAGCTGGTCTCCGCCTTCCGCGCGGCCAACACCTCGACTGCGGAGAACACCGCGAAGCACCCGGGCTTCCCGCTGCATCCCGGCACCGAGCGCTACCTGCGCGAGAAGGGCCTGCTGAAGTAAGCAGGCGCGAGGGGAGGGGCGGCGATGGCGGCGGAACAGTCGGGGCAAGGGGCGGAGGGCGAGGACTCCACCCCGTGGATGCGCCTGGCGGCGCGCGCCATCGCGCTC
>VHBO01000088.1 GCA_016871895.1 Gemmatimonadota bacterium | reverse complement strand
CTACAACAGAGGGGTCCTCACGGAGCCGGTGATCCATCGGGCGATCGCCGCGGCGCAGGCCAAACGCATCCCCGTCATCGTCGACCCGAAATACCGAAACTTCTTCGCCTATCGCGGGGCGACGATCTTCAAACCGAACCGCCGGGAGCTCGAGGCCGCCCTCGGCGCCGCCGTCGATCTCGAGCACTCCGAGGCGTTGCCCGCCGTCCTGCACCGGTTGGGGGCCGAGCGACTGCTGCTCACCCTGAGCGAGCGCGGGATGGCCCTGATCGACCCCGATGGGGCGATCCACCGGATTCCCACGACGGCGCGCGAGGTCTTCGACGTCGTGGGGGCCGGTGACACCGTGACCGCCTATCTCGCCGCGATGCTCGCGGTGGGGGCCACCCCGGTGGAGGCCGCCATCGTCGCGAACGACGCCGCCGGGATCCAGGTCGGCAAGTCGGGGGCGGCTACGGTCACCCCCGCGGAGCTCCTCGCGCAGCGCGACTGATTTTCACGTACGGCCACACAGACCGAGTGGCAGGACCACGATCACCCTCACCACATCACCCGATGAAGAAAGCGACCTTCCTTCCCCTCTTGGCCGTGGCGGTCCTCGCGGCGCCAGCCGACGCCCAGCTTGGGGGGGCCGCGGGATTGCGCAGCGCCTCGAACGGCGGCTCCGAGCGCAACGGGACCCGGACCGGGGTCGAGCTCCGCGGCTTCTATGACCGCACGCTCACCTCCCGCGTCGGGCTCCGTGCCGAGCTCGGGTACAATCAGATGGCGTATCAGCGCGAGGATCCCACCGAGCGCTATCGGGTCAACGAGAACGGGTTCGAGTTGGCCTTGCAGGCGCGGGTCCCCTTCGCCCTCGCCGGGACGAGCGTCTACGCCCTGGGCGGACCGATCGCCTCGTTCCGAGCCGCGTGCGGCGTGGACAGCCACTTCGACTCGAACGGCCGTGTCCCCTGCGGCGAGGGCGCGACCTCGCAGGTCGGCTGGGGGGCTGGGCTCGGGGTCCGGGGCCAGCTGCCCGACCCCTCGCTGCGCTGGGTCGCGGAGGCACGCGTGCTGGGCAGGGTGACCTCCGGGGTCGGTGGGACGGTGCTGGCCCTCAGCGTCGGGATCCAGCGGAGTCGCTGAGGCCCGGACGCTGGCCGGTTCACGGACAGCGGGAAGGTCACAATGCAAGTGCGGGGGCCCGGCGAACCGGGCCCCCGCACTCTCATTCGTGAAGCTACTCGCTTAGCGGGACGCCGAGGCGATCGCGAAGCGGATGGCGAGCATCGCCGGCGACGGGGCGCTCGGGCCCGCGTCAATGGCGGCGTTGAAGGCATCGATCGCCGCGACCAGCGTGGCGCGGCCCTGATTCGAGCCGAGCGCGGCCAAGGCGTTGGCCAGCGAGCCGGCGGCGGCCGCCGGGACCCCCTCACCAACGAGGATGTTCAGGAGGGCCTGAACCGCCTCCGCCCCACCGCCACTCAAAACGGCCGCGATCGCACGAGCCGTCGCCGGGGAGATGGTGACCGCGCCACCCGCCGGGTTCGGGACCGAGATGCCACCCGCACCGGGGTTGCCAAAGAGGCTCGCAACGCCGCCGAGCCCCGCCGAGCCCGCGGTCGAGAGCGGACCGGCGGGGGCGCCCGCCGGGACCCCCAGCGGGGCGTAGGAGCCACCGGCGCCGCCGCCACCGCCTCCCGGGCCGGTGAAATCAGAGCCGCCACCGCTCTGGGCCTCGGCGACCGCGACCGTCAGGGTCGCGAGCATCGCGACCCGGACGACCTGCTGCGTAAGAGAACGAATCATGGGATACAAGCTCCGAAATCGAGTGTGAGGTGAGTCGTTCAAGGCTTACTGCACCGGGGTCAGCTCGACGCGACGGTTCGTCGCGCGGCCAGCCGGGGTGTTGTTCGGAGCGATCGGCTTGGAGCTGCCGTAGCCCTTCGCCGTGATCCGGTCCGCCGCGACCCCCTTCGAGATCAGGTAGGCACGGACCG
>VHBO01000087.1 GCA_016871895.1 Gemmatimonadota bacterium | reverse complement strand
CCCCCCGCCCCGAATGAAGACGCTCTGCGAACACTGTCTTGCGGAGTACGACGAGCGCCCCGGCGTGTGCGGGTCGTGCGGCGAGATGCACTACCTCCGCGCGATGCCGACTCGCGTGGGCGGACGGGCCGTGGCTCTCTCGCCTCGTCGGCGGACGGGGTTGGTCTCGGCCCGCGACCTAGCCCCCGATACCTCGCTCGCTCCTTATGGCGAGCCGTGGTCGGCGTGGCGTCTCGGCGGCCAGCACGCGCTTCTACTCGTCGGCCCCCCCGGCGGCGGAAAGTCCACGGCTGCGACGGCTCTCGCGTGCTCGGCGGCGCGGCAATGGGACGTGCTGTTCGTCGCCAGCGAAGAAGGTCACTCGGTCGCTCTCCGCGAGCGCCTGAGTCGCTGTGGGGTGACGGACCTTGCGGCCCGGCGGCTAGTCGTGAGCGATGCCCGCGACCTCGACGAGCTGTCGGACGACCTAGAAAAGTCGGCGGCGCGGCTCGTCGTTCTCGATTCTGTTTCGGAGCTTCGAGCGACACCGCTCGCGGTCGTCGAGCGGCTGCGTGGCCGGTCGCTCATCGCCGTTCAGCACCTCAACTCGCGTGGCGGTGGGCTCGGCGGGCACGAGTGGGCGCATGCAGTGGACTGCGTCGTCCACGTCGAGGACGGCGTTGCTGCCCCGCGGAAAAACCGCTTCGGCAGCATGTCTCCAATCAGGATCTGGGAGGTTTCCAATGTGGGCTGATGTTCGTCGTTTTCCGTGTTTCTGCTGCGGCATGACTGGTCTCGGCGTGTGCTTGGACAGGAAGGGTCGCCCCTTCCTGAAGTGCGTGATGTGCGGCTCGATCCTGTTCCCGCGCGGGGGCGAGGTGGCTGTCTGCCACGCGATCAACATGGCCCGTCTGTGCGAGGAGAATCCCGCTCTCGGTGCGGCTGTGCGCCAGCAGGCTTTCGCTGCGGCCTCGACTGGTTCGGCTGTGCGCGAACTGCTCCGCCCGATCTCGCGCACCGCAGACCTCGCGCCAGTCGCGTCTCCCCTGCCGGAATCTGCGCCGCCTGAGAGGGTCGCGGTATGAGCGCGTTCCCTCCTGGCGCACTGAAGCTCGAGGTCATCCCCGTGCCTCCTGTCGCCTCGCCGTCGGACGACGCGGCGAAGACCCCCGAACAGCTCCGCGCCACCGGCCCCGCGAGCGACGCTGTCGCTCGCGCGACGCGGGAGACGACCCAATACCAAGAGGAGCAGCAGCGACTCCGCGAGCATGTCCAGGCGCAGGAGGTCGCGCTGCGCCTGCGCGTCGCGCAGTGGCGGCAGGCTGTCGCCGCCGCTCGCAAGGCTCGCGGTGACAAACTCGTCCCGCTGGTGTCCGCCTGCGCGATGGGCTTCGCGGCGGGGCTCTCGCTCGCGGCGGTGTACTACCTCTGGGACCGCTCGAGGGCCGCGTGAGTTTCGCGTCCTCAGTCGTGCAGCCAGTCGGCACGGCGCTCGGGACGGCGCTGGCCGAGCGTGTCATCGCCCCGCCGCCGCCGCCGAGGGCCGCGTCGGAACTCGAGCTGCTCCGCGAGGAACATGAGCGTCTCGATGCGTCAGCGCGCCTCTACTCGGCGGTGCCTCACTACGTCGCCGCCATCGTGGGTGGCGTGAGCGGGTTCCTTCTGTTTACGGCGCTCGCTCCCGCACCCGCACCAAAGATCTCGCGGTCTGGCGATGGTCCGCGTTAGGCTTACAAAACGACGCGACCAGCCTTGCAGGGCTGGTCGCTACCCGACCGGCGCGTAGTCGGGCGGGGAACCGCGGTGATTGGAGCACCGAGGTACATGACGATCCTAGAACGAGCGGCGTGGCCGCGCCAAGTCCTCTCAGCACCGACCCCCAGGCCCGCGGACTCGACACCCGCGGGGGACACCCTCGGCCAGCCTCGGCTGGACGCGGACCTGGGGGCCGGTGCTGCTCTGTCGTCTGCACCTCCTACCGGTCTATCGCCGCGAGCTACCGAGCGGTTGCGGGCGGAGCAGGATTTCGGCGGAGGTCTGTGGCTCGGTCGGGGTTGGCCGGGGGTGCTCCGGGGTGAGCGCCCGCAGGGCGCGAGGGGCGCAGCCCCTGTCGCGGGGTCTGGGGCTGAGCCC
>VHBO01000086.1 GCA_016871895.1 Gemmatimonadota bacterium | reverse complement strand
CTCGTCGCCGCCTTCGTGACGCGGTACATCAATACCGCTTCCACCGGCTTCACCCTCCTCCTTTCGATCGGGGCGGGGACGGGGCTCCTCTATCTCCTCCGTTGGTACTGGTGGCGCGTGAACGCGGCGGCGGAGATCGCAGCGATGGTCGCCTCCTTCGGCACGGCGATCGGCTTTCACCTTGCCAAGCTGCAGGGCACGGCGATCTCGGGGACGACCTCGCTCCTCGGCACCGTGGCGGTGACGACGATCGTCTGGATCGCGGCGGCCTATCTCGGGCCGCAGACCGATGCCAAGGTGCTCGAGTCGTTCTATCGGCTGGTGCGTCCCGCAGGCCCCGGATGGGCGAAGGTGCGCGCGGCGACGGGGCTCCCCGCCTCCAGCGATTCGATCCCGCAGGCGATGCTTGGGTGGGTCGCGGGGATCTTCCTCGTGTACGGGGCGCTCTTCGGCGTCGGGGCGACCCTCGCGGGGAACACCACCCTCGCGTTCACCTGGCTGGGCATCTTCGTCGTGAGCGGGGTGGTGGTCCTCCGGGTGCTGCAGGGGTTCTGGCGCCCGATATCGGCGCGGTGAGTCAGGGGCGGTGGCTTCGATGAGCGCGGTGCGGCCTACTGCGCCGCGCGCGACCACCGCGGTGATCCTCGCGCGCGGGCTCGGCACACGGATGCGCGCGAACGAGGCGACCATCCTCACCCCGAAGCAGGCGGCTGCGGCCGCCGCAGGGGCGAAGGGACTCATCCCGATCGCGGGATTCCCGCTGCTCGACCATGTCTTGAGCGCACTCGCCGATGGCGGGGTGACCGACGTGATCTTCGTCGTGGCGCCGGAGGAGTCGGCGATCCGACAACGCTATACGCGTGAGGTGGCGCCCGAGCGCCTCCGGGTGCACTTCGCCGAGCAGGTGGAGCCCAAGGGGACCGCCGACGCGTTGCTCGCCGCGCGCGAGGTGGTGCAGGCGGTCGCGCCGCATGATGCGCAGGGGCGCGCGCACTTCCTCATGTGCAACGCCGATAATCTCTATCCCGCTGAGGCGGTGGCGATGTTGGTCGGAGCCGCGGGACCGGCGCTCGTCGCCTTCGATGCCGCGAGTCTCGTGACGCAGGGGAACATCGAGGAGACGCGCGTCCATGCGTTCGCCCTGCTTGACGTCTCGCCGGATGGCGTCTTGCGCGAGATCGTCGAGAAGCCGGCGCCGGGTCACCCGCTCCGTCGCTCGGCTGCGCGCTGGGTCTCGATGAATCTCTGGCGCTTCACCTCCGAGATTTTCGTCGACTGCGCGGCCGTGCGCCCCTCACCGCGCGGCGAGCTCGAACTCACCGATGCGGTGCGCCGCGCGATGCGGCGTGGGACCCGCTTCGCTGCGCCTGGGGTACGACTCCCGGTGCTCGATCTCTCGCGGCGGAGCGATGTCCCGGCGGCGGAGGCGCGCCTCGTGGGTCGCGTCCCGCGCCTCTGAGCGGCGACGCATCGGGATCGCGTCATGGCTGACTCGCGCATGCTCTTCGTCCCTGGTCGCATAGAGCTCTTCGGCAAGCATGTCGATTACGGCGGTGGCCCCTCGCTGACCTGTGCGGTGGATCTTGGGATCCACGCGGAGATCACCCCGATCGATCGCCCCTTCCTCGAGATCGAGGATGACTCGACTGGCCGCCGTGCGCGGGTCCCGCTGCGCCGCGATGCGCGGACGGGGAGCGCCCACGGCGGGGCCTACATCGCCGCGGTGGTCCGACGGATGTCCCGCGACTTCGCCCCGCTCAAGGTCGGCGTGCGGATCCGTTTGACGAGCGATCTCCCGCGCTCCTCGGGCCTCTCGAGTTCGAGCGCCTTCATCACCCTCCTCGTGATCGCATTGGCCGAGGTGAATGGCCTGCGCTCACGTCGCGTCTGGCGCGACCATCTGCGCACGCCGCTGCAGCTCGCGGAGTATTGCGGGGCAGTGGAGATGGGTGGGCCATACGGGCCATTCCCGGGTGAGCATGGGGTCGGCACTCGTGGAGGGGCGCAGGATCATGTGGCGATCTGTTGTAATCAGGCGGACCGCGTCAGTGCCTTTCGGTATCTCCCCGCGGAGCCGATCGGCTCCGCGGCGTTCCCGGAGTCGTGGACCCTGCTCGTCG
>VHBO01000085.1 GCA_016871895.1 Gemmatimonadota bacterium | reverse complement strand
TCGGGGACGTCCGCCTCGTGCTACCGCCCTCGATGTCGCCGCGGTCGGTCGCCGAGCTCGTGCGGGAGCTGGCGAGATGCTGACGTTGCCCCCGAGCGTCCGCGTGTACCTCGCGCTCGACCCGGTGGACATGCGGCGCGGCCACGACGGCCTCATGGGCGTGGTGCGGTCGGTCTGGGAGCTCGACCCCTACTCGGGGCACCTCTTCGTGTTCCTCGGCCGGCGGCGAGACCGCGCGAAGCTGCTCTACTGGGACCGCCGCGGCTTCGTGCTGGTGTACAAGCGCCTCGAGCGCGGCCGCTTCAAGGTCCCCGAGCTCCGCGCCGGCCAGACCCGCGCCGAGATCGACGGCGTGCAGCTGGCGATGCTCCTCGACGGCATCGACGTGGCGCGCGTCTCTCGCGGGCGCGCCTGGTCGCCCCCGGCGAGGATCGACAGCGCGGCCAAGGTCTGATCTAACGTCGGTGTGGCCCCCTCGCGCAGCCAGGCGCTCGAGCGCGAGAACGCCGCCCTCCGCGATCAGGTGCGGCGGCTCGAGGGGACGATCGCGACCCTCGAGGGCACCATCGAGACGCTCAGGAGCACGCTGGCCGCGCACACCAAGGCCTTCGAGGAGCAGAAGCTCGCGCTCGATCGCACGCTCGCGAGCTTCGAGCAGCTGAAGTCCCGGCTGTTCCGCAAGAAGTCCGAGAAGCTGCCGCCCCCGGAGGAGAGCGGAGGCGGGCCGCCTGCGCCCGGGCCGACGCGCGAGGAGACGTTGAAGAAGCGCCGGGCGCGCGCCGCGTCCCGCGCAGGGCTCGCCATCGAGCGCACCGCCGTCGCCGTGCCGCCGGCGAAGCGGGTCTGCCCGCACTGCGTTGACGTCGAGCTGCGGCGCGTGGGCGCCGGGCGCACCGTCACGCTGGTCGACTACGAGCCGGGGCGCTTCGTCCAGCGGGAGTACGAGCTCGAGACCCTGGCGTGCAGCCGCTGCGATCACATCGTCTCGGCAGAGGCCCCGACGAGGCCGGTGGAGGGCGGGCGCTACGGGCCGCGCTTCATCGCGCACGTCGTCGTGCAGAAGCTCCTCTACGCGACGCCGCATCACCGCCTGGAGAAGATGTTCGCGGACCAGGGCGTGCCGATGTCGCGCAGCACGATGACGGACCTCCTGCACCGCGCCGCGGAGCTGCTGGAGCCCCTCTTCACGCGCCTCCTCGTGCTCATCGCGACCGCGGAGGTGGTGCAGGCCGACGAGACCTCGATCCGCGTGCAGCACCGGGGCAAGCTGGCCTTCATGTGGACCTTCCTCAGCGAGGACATGGTCGCCTACCGCTTCAGCCCCGACCGCAGCGGCGAGACCCCGCTCGCCGTACTCGGCGATTCGCTCGGCGCCCTCGTGGTCGACGGCTACAGCGGCTACAACCGCGTCCTCCAGCCCCGGACCCGTCGCAGGGTGGGTTGCTGGGCGCACGTCCGCAGGAAGTTCTTCGAGCTCCGCGAGTCGATCCCCGAGGCGACCGAGCTGCTCGAGCTGATCGCCGAGCTCTACCGGATCGAGCGCGGCGTCCGCGAGAGCGGCCTCGCGGGCGGACCCGCCCACCTCGAGGCGCGGGTCGGGCGCTCGGGTCCCGTGCTCACGAGGATCTTCACGTGGCTCGAGCACCACCGGCCGCTCCATCCGCCGCGGTCGGCCTTCGGCATGGCGATCAGCTACACGCTCAAGAGCCGCGAAGCCCTGACGGCCTTCCTCGCCAGCCCCGCGCTGCCGCTCGACAACAACCGCAGCGAGAGCGCGCTCCGCTGGGTCGCCCTCGGGCGGAAGAACTACCTCTTCGTCGGAAACGACGAGGCCGGGGCCCGGATCGCGGGCCTCCTCTCGCTGCTCGCCACCTGCGTGAAGAACGGCGTCAACCCGCTGGACTACCTTGCGGACGTCCTCCTCCGGGTGCACCAGCGCGGCGTGACGCTCGACGACCTCCTCCCGCACCGGTGGAAGCCACCCCCACCGACCGAAGACCCCGCCGCGGCCTGACCGACCTCACGCGAACCGGAGCCGAGCGACGCCTGCCCCTGGCGGGAGGGCGCAGTGCGCAAGATGTCGGGGGTCGGACGGATACGCCGCGTCGGCAGCTCGAGGACCCTCGC
>VHBO01000084.1 GCA_016871895.1 Gemmatimonadota bacterium | reverse complement strand
AGAACGCCGACCTCAAGTGGGAGCTCTTCCCCGCCCCAGGCGAGGTGTTGAGCGTCGGCGTCTTCGCCAAGCGCTTCGACCGCCCGATCGAACGGATCGACATCTCCACCGGGGGCCAGCCCTTCGTCTCCTACTTCAACGCCGACGAGGCGCAGAACCTCGGTGTCGAACTCGAGGCCCGCAAGAACCTCGGCGGATGGATCGGCGCGCTCGAGCGCTACGCCCTCTTCAGCAACGTCACCCTCATGGAGAGCCAGATCTCGCTGGGCGAGGGCGCCTCGGCGAACACCAACGCCGACCGTTCGATGATGGGACAGGCCCCGTGGGTGGCGAACGTGGGGCTCACCCGGTCGGGGGATCGCGGCGGGTCGGCCACCCTACTCTACTCCGCGGTGGGACCGCGCATCTTCAGCGCGGGGACCGTGCCCTACCCCGACGTGCTCGAGGCGACGCGTCACCTGATCGACCTCTCCGTCCGGCTCCCGATCTCGGCCCGCGCGGAGATCTCCCTCGATGCGCGCAACCTCCTCGACGCCCCCTTCCGGCTGACACAGGGCCCGGTGGTGCGCGAGGGGTATCGCACCGGGCGCGGGATCACCGTCGGGATGCGGTGGCGATGAGCTCGGGACGCGGCGACGTGACCGCTTCGTGACAGAAGCGTCGCCGAAGCATGACAGACGGCGGTGAACGTGAAGGGGTCCGAGATCCACTCGGGCCCCTTCCTGCTTGGGAGCCATCGTCATGCGTCTGCTTCGTCCCTTCACCTCGTTGCGCATCCTTGCGCCGGCGCTCCTCGCCCTTGCGGGCGCGTGCTCGGATGGCGTGACCGCCCCCGATCCCCTCGCCGCCCCAGCGACCCTCACCGCCACGACCCAGGGCTCGACCGCCGTCCAGCTCAGTTGGGCCGCGGTGGCCGGCGCCGAGCGGTATGAGGTGGATCGCGCGACGGTGTCCGGAACCTTCGTCACCGTCGGCACCGTCACGACCACGACGTTCCGGGACAGCACCCTCGTCGCGGAGACCTCCTACAAGTTCCGCGTGCGCGCCCTGCGCGGCACGGAGCAGGGTCCGTACAGCACCGAGGCGACCGCGCTGACCGGCGACCGTCCGGTCGTGCAGGTCACCGCGGACATCACCTCCAACACCACCTGGACGAACACCAACGTCTACCAGCTGACCAAGATCATCTCGGTCGCGAACGGCGCGACGCTGACGATCCAGGCGGGAACCAAGATCATCGGCGGGACGATCACGACGGGACAGGCCCCGCCGGTCACCGCCCTGATGGTCCTCCGCGGCTCGCGCCTCAACGCCGTCGGCACCGCCGCGCAGCCGATCGTCTTCACCTCGTCGGCCGCGCCGGGTTCGCGCGCCCCGGGGGACTGGGGCGGCCTGATCCTCGTCGGCAACGCCCGCTCCAACCGCACCGGCCGGACCGTGGTCGAGGGGCCGGCCCCGGCCGACACCGTCAGCTGGAACGGCGGGAATCTCGACAACGACAACTCGGGCGAGATCGTCTACACCCGCGTGGAGTTCGCCGGCGCCGCCGCGATCCTCAACGTGGAGCTCAACTCCTACACGATGTACGCGGTGGGGAGCAACACCCGCTTCGAGTACAACCAGGCGATCCGCGGCCTCGACGATATGTTCGAGTGGTTCGGCGGGACGGTCGACGGGCGCTACCTCGTCTCGTACGAGTCGGGCGACGACCACTATGACATGGCCGAGGGGTACCGCGGCCGCCTGCAGTACATCATCGCGCTCCAGACCGGTCCGCGCGTCTCGCCGCGCGCCGGGAACCCGGGCGCCCTCTCCGCCGAGCAGAACGGCTTCGAGATCGACGGGTGCGGCTCAGCCTCCGGTACCTGCGCCCTCGGGTTCAGCTCCGAGCCCTACACGATGCCGGTGGTCGCGAACTTCACGATCCTCGGGCCTGGCGCCGGCGTGCTCCCGGTCCGCTCGGGGGGTGACGGCGGCGTCGGGATGCTCCTCCGCCGCGGCACCGGTGGTGTCTGGATGAATGGTGTGGTGGCACGCTGGCCGGAGGCGGGGCTCTCGATGTTCGACTCCACCGCGACCTTCGCGCGCCTCGCCGCCGATTCGCTCGACGTCTTCAACACGCTGCTCGCCAACAACGGCCGGGCCTTCGACGTGGCGGGCGCGACCAACCGCTTCGGCACCGCGGACAAGTTCACGGGCGCGAACATCACGACCTCGACGGCGGCCGCGCACCT
>VHBO01000083.1 GCA_016871895.1 Gemmatimonadota bacterium | reverse complement strand
AGTTCCTCAAGGCACTCGACGATCGCGCCCTGCGTCGTAGCGAGCGCACCGAGCCGTGGGGCGAACACCGGCACATGGAAGTGCGTGCGCCACGTTCCGTGCGGCTCCGAGGCGAGCGCAAACGGCAGATCCTCCCAGAACCCGACGGTGCCGTCCTCGCGGCGCACGCACGTCTGGTGCAGCCATCGCGGCTCCGCGAAGGTCGAGAGCACGAGCAGCGAGTCAGGCGACCCGTCGGCCTCGATGGCGCTCGAGACCTGCACCTTGTGGACGCCGATGCCGGCGTCGCGGTACGCCCGCAGCGCCTCGCGCTGGCCCTCGAACATCACCGCGGAGTGGCACGTGTCATGGCACACGCCCACGTAGCGACGCACGTCCGGCCCGCCGGCACGGGAACGCAGCGCATGCTCGAAGAAGCCGACGAGGTCGCGCGCGCGGTCGAGCATGCACCCGGGCTCGGGCTCGAGGTCCACCGTGATGCGCACGCCCGTGCGGTCCTCGAGGCGCGCAAGGTGCGCGGCGAGCTGCTCGAGCATCGCGCCCGCGAGGCCCACGCTGGCGCCGCAGCCCTCGAGGCTGAAGCGTTCGCGCCAGCCCAGGGGCAGCGTGCTGACCGAACCACGCGCAGTGCCCGCGGGGAGGAGGTCCACCAGCAGGTCCGCGAGCTGCGTCGTGTGCATCAGCCGGCGCACGTCGGCCCAGTGCGGCTCGTACACGAGGTGCTTCACGGTCGGGAGGTGGAAGTCGTGGTACGGGAACCCGTTCAGCGTGACGACCGAGAGCCCCGCGTCCGCGAGGTCATCGCGCAGCCGTCGCGCGCCGTCGGGCCCGGCCGCGAGCTCCTGCGCCACGCGCGCCGAGAGCCACAGGCCGACCGGCAGTACCGAGCCCGGTGCGACGCGGGACCGCACCGCGCCCATCGTGCCGATGACCGCCGCCCGCGTCTCGTCGAGCGTGCGTCCGGCCAGGACGTTCGTGCAGTACGCCGGGAGCACCCGGACCTCAGGGTTTCGGGGCGTCGGAGCGCGTCACCGTGCGGCGCTTCGTGGTGGTCTTCATGCCGTTGCGCACCTCGACGCGCACGGTCTCGGTGACCGTCTGTGTCACGGTCACGCCGTTCACCGTGGTGGTCGAGGATGACGAGGAGGTCGACTCGCTGACCGACTCACCCTTCTCGTCAGTGGGCTCCGAGGTGATCTCCTCGCTGGTGCCCGGCTCTGGAGTGCCCGGCTCGGGCACGCGCTGCTTGGAGGAATCCCCGCGCTCCCAGACGCCGTCGCCGGGCTTGGCTCCCGGCGACTTCGACGCGGGCTGCTTCGCACCGGGGGCCTTCGCGGCGGTGTCCGCCGCGTCCTTGCCGAGCGCCGCGAGGACGGCCGCGTCGAGCTCGGCGTTGGGCGAACCCACGAACGCGACCTTGCCGTCCTTCCCGACCACCATCGACGTTGGAATGGTGCGGCGCTTCGCGGCGTTCATCCACTCCTGCGCCATCGAACCGTCGGTGTCGAGCGCGATGCGGAACTCGACGTCCTTGCCGCGGCCGTCGAGGAACTCGCGCACCTTCTGCTCCATGGCCGCGGCATCGGGCGCGCGCTCGAATCCCGCCACCCCGATCACGGTGAGCTCGGGGTGGTCCTTCTGCAGCTTCGAGAGGTGCGGCATCGTGCGGATGCAGGGCCCGCACCACGTCGCCCAGAACTCGAGCACGTAGACCTTGCCCGGCTCGAACGCGGACACGGCCTCGCCCTTCATGAACTTCTCGACCGAGAGCGCCGGGGCGGCGGAGCCCGCGGCAAGCACGTCACCGAGCGACAGGATCGAGGCAAGCACTATGGTCAGCATGCGCGCAGGCTACCGGGCACGCGCGGCATCCACGAGCCTCCGGAAGATCCCCACACCGAGCGCCTCGTCGGCCGTGCGCTCCGGGTGCCACTGCACGCCCACGGCGAAGGGCCGCGACGGGTCGCGGATGGCCTCGATCACGCCGTCGTCGGAGTGGCCGATCACCTCGAACCCGGGGGCATCCGCGATCGCTTGGTGGTGCCAGCTCGCGACCGGGCCCGCTCCGAGGTCGGTCCGCACCGCATGCACGCGGTCGTCGCGGTGGCGGTCGGCGTCGGGAATGACGTCGGCGAGGTGCTGGATGAGGCGCGCCCCGCGGTGCACGCCCATGAGCTGCATGCCCAGGCACACGCCGAGCAGCGGGACCTCCGGGCGACGCTCGAGCGCGTCGAGCAGCGCAAGCTCCGCCGCCTGCCGCGACGGGTCCATCACCCG
>VHBO01000082.1 GCA_016871895.1 Gemmatimonadota bacterium | reverse complement strand
AGCGGATCGAGGGCCGCGGCGACTCGCGCCGGTGAGGCTCCTGACACTCTCGCGAAGAAGAGCGCCTCACCCCCGCATCCACGGCCCGTCCGCCAGCACCCCGGACTCCTCGCCCTCCCCGGGCCAGGGGTCGGTCAGGTTCCAGGCCACGTCGAAGGTGCCGATCTGCCACTGGGTGCCGCGCAGGAGCAGCCAGCGCATCTGCTCGCGCTCGGCCTCGGTGGCGTCCGCGCCGGCCTCGTCGAGGCCGTCTCGGATGCACTCGTAGAGGCGCACGAAGTACGGGTCGACCCACTGCTCGACCCAGAGCCGCTGCAGGTCGGGGAGGTTGGCGGGCCGCTCGGCCGCGTAGCGGCTCCCGAACGTGCCGGCGAACGAGTAGCAGACGAAGATCGCCGCGCAGAACTCGCCGAAGGAGCCCTCGTGGGCTGCCCGGAGCCAGAAGTTGATCGCGGCCTCCCGCATCGGGCGGGCCGCCCAGCGGGTCTTCGCGAAGTCGCCGAGGTCCTTGATCGTCTCGAGCTCGACGCGGGTCGTCTCGTTGCGGACGCCGTACTCGTGGGAGAGCTCGACGAAGGGGACGTGCGCGGGCACCTTCGGGTGCACGGGGTCCGTGATGCGCTGCCCCAGGTAGGGCAGGTCCTGGATCAGCCAGTAGCGGAAGCGCTCGTCCGAGAGCTCGCCCGCGAACAGGGCCTCCGTCCACGGGTGGTGGAGCCAGCGCTCCCAGACCGGTCCCGCCGCCTCGATGCACTCGTCCGAGAACCCCATGCCGCTCCTCCTCGCCTGGTGGGCGCGTGATGGGGCGAGTCTAGGGGTGGGCGCGCGGGCGCGGGCGCTCGCTCGGCGCGTGCGGCCCGAGCGGACCCCGGGCCGGGGCGCGCGGGACGGCGATGGGCCGGCTGACGGCCGGGGCCGGTCGGCGCGCCCCGGACGGCGGCCTGCGCGCGGCGGTCGGAGGTCCGCGCACAGGGGTGCGATCTCCGCGCGCGTCCGCCTGCCTCCCGGCACGAGGCAGCGTGGAACACGGGCCGTGGCCCGGGGATGCTGGTCCCGTCCACCACGCAGGGGATAGGAAGAGTATGCTTGTCAATATGCCGATGGATACGACCATCAAGGTGTCGCGCCCGCTGCGCGAGCGCATCGCGACCGCGGCCAAGGCCGAGTCCGCCACCATCAACGCGTTCCTCGACGGCCTGATGGCCGAGTACGAGCGGGACCGGCGGATGGCGGCCGCGGCGGCGGCGATGCGCGGCGCCTCGCCCGAGGTCCTGGCCGAGTACCGGCGCGAGTCCCGCGCGTGGGACGCGGCGGACGCCGACGGCCTCGGCGACGCCTGATGGGGCCCCTGGAGCCGGGGAGCGTCGTCTGGGTCGCGTTCGACGAGGGCCAGGGGCGGGAGCAGTCGGGGCTCCGGCCCGCGGTCGTCGTCTCGAGCATGGACCACCTCCTCGCGACCGACGACCTGATGTCGGTGCTGCCCGCCACCACGACCGAGAAGGGCTGGCCGAACCACGTGCCGCTGCGCGGCCCGACGGGGCTCGAGCGCACCACCTTCGCGATGACGGAGCAGACGAAGACCGTCAGCCGCACCCGCATCATGGAGATCTCCGGCGCGGTCGACGAGGAGTGCCTGGCGGAGATCATGGGCTGGGTCGGGGAGTGGCTGCACCTGCCGCAGCGGCGCGAGGGGCCGGGGCGGTTCGCGCGGCGCTGAGGAGCCCAGGGGTCCGCGTAAGCCCCGCCCCCGCCCCGGCGACTCCCTTCCGACGACGCCCGCCGCAGGAGGAGCCCATGGCCGATGCCCCGACCCACGACCCCGACCAGCCGATCGACGACTTCCGCGATCTCGTGCGCGAGCCGTGCCTGCTCGCCGAGGACCTCCTGGAGGTGAGCCGGCGCGAGCCGGACGCGTGGCGGCGCTTCGCGTCGACGGCGATGCACTCGATGGGCAGGGCCGACTGGGACCTGCCGTTCCTCGTGGTGCGCACGCACACGGAGGAGGTCGACGGCGCGGAGCTCGTCTTCGCGCTGGTGGCGATGCGCCCCGACGACGAGGAGCAGGGCGGCGCGCTCTTCGGCGAGCTGGCCTGCAGCCCGGCCCTCTACGGGGAGCTCGTGAAGGACTTCGCGCTCGAGCGGCCCGTGCCGCGCGAGGCGTGCGACCCCCTGCGGGGCATGCCCTCGCCGGTGGAGATGGACGCGATGGCCTGGTCGGCGCTCCTCGACGACGAGGACGGCGACTCCTGAACGACACCGACCTGCGCGACCGGGTCCACGCCCGCCTCGACGCCCTCGGCGCCCCGTGGGTCGACGAGGTGCAGGTCGGGCGCGTCCGCGTGGACGTGGTCGCGCTGCTG
>VHBO01000081.1 GCA_016871895.1 Gemmatimonadota bacterium | reverse complement strand
GATCCCAGCAGGCACAGTCGAGCGCGTTGCGGGCCGCGCCCGCCGGCAGCGCGTACGAGAGCGACTCCCGCAAGGCAACGATAGGTGAGGTCGCGCCACGTACCGCGGTGGGATCCTGATCGGCCCCCACCCCTTCGATGTGTGGCCGCTGCGCCTCGATCTGCGCGACGACGCTCTGGACCGATTCCCCATATCGCGCGTAGGGCACACCCTCGCCGCGCCCGATCCGATTGCCGGAGCGGAGCGTCACCACCACCACCACCGCCTCGGTTCGGCTCCCGCGTGCGATGGTGAAATGCCCTGCGATCGGCCACCGCTCGACGGCGACCTCGAGCGTGATGCCGCGTGGGCTCACGGGAACTCGCCGCGCAGGCGCTCGACGATCCCGCGCACCCCGAACCGCACGGGATCGGTCGCGGGGAGTCCATGCGTCGTCTCGACCTCGGCGCAGTAGGCACGCGCCGCCTCCTCGGTGAGCGCCTGCGTGTTGATCGCGATCCCCACCGGACGGATCGCGGGATTAGTGAGGTGCCCGCACGCGACGGTGAGATTGATCACCGCCTGGATCGACGGCAGGGGATGCTTCACCCCGCGCATCGAGGTGCGCGTGGGCTCGTGACAGACCACGACGGCATCGGGCTGCGCCCCATGCAGAAGCCCGAGTGTGACGCCGGCGAACGACGGATGGAAGAGCGACCCCTGCCCCTCGATCAGATCCCAATGTGTCGGCGCCGCCTCGGGGGAGAGCCACTCCACCGCACCCGAGATGAAATCAGCGACGACCGCATCGATCGCGACCCCGCGCCCACTGATGAAGACCCCCGTCTGTCCCGTCGCCTTGAAGTCGGCATCGAGCCCCTGCGCGCGCATCTCCCGCTCGAGCGCGAGCGCGGTGTACTTCTTTCCTACCGAGCAGTCGGTGCCGACGGTGAGCAGACGCCTCCCCGCGCGCTTGGTGCCCTTCCCCGTGGCGAACCGCTCGGTGGAGTGCCGCACATCGAAGAGCTGGCGTCCCTTCCGCGCCGCCGCCTCGCGAATCTCCGGGAGTGAATCGAGTCGCACATGGAGCCCACTCGCGATGTCCATCCCGGCGTCCAGCGCCTCGACGATCGTCGCCACCCAATGGGGAGGCAGCACACCGCCCGCATTCGCCGCGCCGATCACCAGGGTCTTGGCGCCAGCCGCGGCGGCCTCGGCGACGGTACGGTCCGGCAGTCCGAGATCGGCCTGACACCCGGGGAACCGGAGTTGCGCGAGGCACCACTCGCGCCGCCAGTCGACGATCCCGAAGGCCGTCTTGGCGGCGAGCGCATCGGGGACATCGCCGATGAAGAGGAGATACGGGTGCGCGATCTGCATCAGGGACTCCGGCGGGTCGCCGAGGGATGGGTGATCTCGCCCGAGGGGGCGACGCGGGCGCCCGAGTTCAGGAAATCGAGACGCCCGAGCGAATCGATCAACCACGCGGCGCGCGCCTCCGGATCCGCGATCAGCGCCCCCGGTCGGACCTGTCGTGTCGAGCGGATCCATCCGCGCGCCACACGCCCATCCGGCGCGATCTCCGCGCAGGCCACCGCCCCACGTCCATTGGGGTCGGCGACACCGAAGGGGCCATTCGTGAGGAGGTTGCCGAGCGAGTAGAAGACGAGGGCCTCGCCGCGCCATTCCGCCGCCCGGAGCACGTGTGGCCCGTGGCCGATCACGAGTGAGGCCCCCGCCTCGACGGCGGTCCGGGCGAAGGCGACCGGATTCCCTCGATTCTCCCCGAGGTAGGTCTCCAAGCGATCGGCGGTGCGCTGCGCCCCACGCCCCTCCGCCCCATGGTGGACACTCACGACGACCCGCGGCGTCCTGGCGGCCGCACGCGCGACATGCCGGCGCACCGCCACGAGATCCCGCGCGTTCGGTCCGGCCGCGAAGGTGCTGAAGGCGAGGACCGCGACGGAGTCGCCATCGGCGACGGGCACCATGGTCGGCAGGCTGTCGGCCCCCGTCACCAGCACCCCGGCTTGACGCAGGTGGGCTGCCGTCTGCCGGAAGCCCTCCCCCCCCGCATCCAGCGCGTGGTTGTTGGCGATGCCACCGACCACCACCGCGCCAGGTGCCACGGCGCGGTAGGCTCGTGCCGCGGCGATCGGTTGCCGGAAGGCCCAACACGATGTGGACGTCGGCGAGCACTTGGCGGGGGCCGGTCCGGCTCCGATCGCCCCTTCCACATTGAGCACCGCGATGTCCGCGCCGTCGAAGAGCGGAGTCAGCGGGGCGACCAATCGGAGGAGCTCGGGCTCCCCGGGCGCTGCCACCTCCGGCGGGGCACCGCCGCGGGGGGGAAGATTGCTCCCGAGCATCATGTCCCCCCCCGCACAGACGCGAATGGGGCGC
>VHBO01000080.1 GCA_016871895.1 Gemmatimonadota bacterium | reverse complement strand
CCGACGCGCTCCGCCGTGGGCGGAAGTCCTCGTGTCCGACCGAACTCGGCGGGATGATGGGGTATCTCACCGCGGTCGAGGAATATCTCGCCAAGGCGGATGGGGTGCCGTTCGACGTGGCGACGGTGATGCGCGCGGCCGCGGCGCTGGAGCCCGCGGCGTACGAGGCGACGGCGCGTCAGCGCGCGGGCGGGTTCGCGGAAACGTTCGAGCAGGTGGTGGAGGGGAGGACGCGCGGCTGAGCGTCATCCCCCGAAGCCGGTCAGGGCGCGTTGCCGGTGAAGAAGTAGAGGATGCCGCCGAAGGACGCCATCACGGCGCGCGTCCCATCGTCAGAGACACGGACGAACCAGACCTCCGGGTCCGCGGCACCGGCACGGGCCTTCCAGGCCCCGGCGACCTGCGTCGCGAAGGAGGCCCGACCCAGTCGCACGTTGCCGTTCGCATCGAAGACGAAGATCTGTCCGCCGCCGCTTCCACCGCCGCGCGTCCCTGCACTGATACTCTTCCCGTCCGGTGTGATGTGCACGGTGCGCTGCCCTCCATCCATCGGGGGATTGAGTGGCACCCCGGTCGCCGGACGCTTCCAAGCGAGCGTGGCCGCGGTGGAGGAGAGATCGTACAGGCGCAGATCGCTGCCTTGGGTCCCGACCACCGCACGCGAGGCATCGGCGGTCAGATCCACCCAGTAGACGCGGCTCGCGACATCCTGGGTGCTTCGCGACCAGGTGGTGCTCGCCGGGTTCGAGCGTATGTAGTAATGGAGACGGCCCGCCCAATCGCCGGCGATGATGCGATTCCCGTCGCTGGAGATGGCGAGGGAGCGGAGTTCCCCATTCCCTGCGGTGGTCGGGATCGTGTCCCACAGCACGCGGGTGCGCGACGTCAGATCGTAGACGGCGACGATGGAGATTTGGCGCCCGCCGATCTCTTGCCGTCCGCCGTACGCGAGCCAGCGTCCCCCTGACGCGAAGTCCATCGCGCGCGTCTGGGTCAGCGTGCTATCGACGTAGACCGGCGTCAGTGGGGTCGCCGCCTCGAGATCCAACAGGGCGAAGCGCTGACCTCCGGTGCCGGCCCACCGTCCATCATCGGAGATGGCGACGCCCCGCACCTGGGTGTTGCCGCTGAGCGGGCGTCCTCGATTGCGCAGCGCCGTCCCCTGGAAGACATAGACCTGCTCATCGTCGGAGCCGACGACCGTCCGCGCCCCGTCCGGTGTCATCGCGACGGCCCAGGTCGCGCCACCGACATCGTGTCGAGCGAGCACCGCCCCGGTGAAGTCGGTGAAGAGGAGCTCCCGGGTCGTGGAGGTCCCATCGACATTCGGTCCCACGGCGATACGCGAGAGGTCGCGCGACGCGGCGCCCATGAAGAGGCCCTGCGTCGTCGTGACGAGACTGTCGCGGAGGGTGAGTGTGGTGTTGGGGGGCGAGACGGTGATGCTGGCGGTGGCGAGCTGCCCCTCGCTGATCGCGCCGACGGTGGTGGCCCCGGCGGCGACCGCGGTCACCACCCCGGTCGAGGAGACCCGCACCTTGGTGCTATCACCCGAGAGCCAGGTGATGGTGCGACCGGTGAGGGTGACGCCCGCGGCATCGGTGAGGGTGGCGGTCAGTTGTCGTGTCTCGCCGATGGCCAGCGTCAGTGGGGTGGGGGCGACCACCACGCGTGCCACGGGGACGGGCGAGACGGTGACGGTGGCCGTCGCGCTCTTCCCATCGACACTCGCGGTGATGCGCGTCTCGCCGGCGGTGGCGGCGCGCACGAGTTGGGCGGTGACGAGGCCGGCGGCGTCGACCTTGGCGATCGTCGTGTCCTGACTGGTCCACGTCACCGTGCGTCCCGTGAGCGCCGCGCCTGCCCCGTCGCGCGGGGTCGCCGTCAGCTGACCGGTGGCTCCGCTGGCCAGCGTGAGGGTCGCCGGCGTCACGCTCACCTGCGCGGCGGTCGGATCGGGGGCGGGTTCCGATGGGCCACCGCCGCACGCCACCGCGGAGAGCGCGACCAACGCCAGGGCGATGAGCGAGCGGAACTTCGCGAGCGCCTCCTTCGTGAACTCCGAGAGCACCATCCGCCCGCTCATCGCGGCGCGCTGGCTCATCTCGGCCTCCCATCCCTCGGTCCCGCGCCAGAAGATCCGCTTCATCTCGCGCATCGCCTCCGGGTTCGCTGCCGCGAGGCGCGTCGCATGGGCCGCGACCGCCGCGTCGAGCGCGGCCTCATCGTCCACGAGCATCGAGTAGAGCCCGTGCCGCTCACACCACTCGGCGTCGTGCCAATCGGCGTGCACGCCCAGGTTCATGAAGCGGGCGAGTCCGAGCTTCCGCTCGATCACCACGCCGACGACGAAGGGGCCGATGCCCACTTGGAGCTCGCTCAACTTGG
>VHBO01000079.1 GCA_016871895.1 Gemmatimonadota bacterium | reverse complement strand
CAAGCGGATCTGCGATCGGGCGATGCTCCTCGAGCGCGGCGCGCCGATCATGATCGACACGGCCGACGAGGTGATGAGCGAGTACCACGACCGCCTCGCCGCCCAGGACAACCCCGCCGACCACGCAGAGCCCGAGGTGCGCCGCGCGCGCCACTTCGACGCCGAGGTCACGGTGGTCAACGGCGCAGGCGCCCAGCACCACCAATTCGTCGAGGGCGAGCCCTTCGGCGTCCGCCTGCGGCTGGTGGCGAAGGTCGACGCGCCCGACACCACCGTCTCGATCGGCTTCCGAGACGAGCTCGGCCGCGACATCGGCGGTCGCGCCCTGCGCAAGATGGCCTTCGCGGCCGGGCAGGAGCGTACGCTGGAGCTGGCCCTCGACGACCACCGGCTGCGCAACGGCCTCTTCCAGATCGACGTCGCGGTCTCGGACACCGAGTCGGGTGAGACGCTGCTGTCACTCGAGGCCGCGGAGACCCTCTCCGTCTACGGGCAGGCCGCCGACAGCGGCGGCCCGGTCCAGCTCGGCGGCACCTGGCGCGTCAGCTGAGGCGCGCGCGGATCTCCGCGACGGCGTCCGCCGCGGGCACGTTCGCCTCGTCACCCGCGCCGCGGCGCTTGACCGAGACGATGCCGTCCTTCTCGAGCTTCTTGCCCACCGTCACCCGCACGGGCACCCCGATCAGGTCGGCATCGGCGAAGCGCACCCCCGGAGAGAGGTCGCGATCGTCCACGACGACCGCAGCACCCTCGGCCGTGAGCTCGCGGTCGAGCTCGTCGGCGAAGGCGAGCGCGGCCTCCCCGATCGGCGTGATCCAGACGTCGTAGGGCGAGACGGCGGGCGGCCAGACGAGGCCGTCGTCGTCATGGCACTGCTCGGCGATGGCGGCCACGGTCCTAGCCGGGCCGATGCCGTACGAGCCCATCCAGATCAGCTGCTCGGTGCCGTTCTCGTCGAGGTAGGTGGCCCCCAGGGCCTCCGCGTAGCGGGTGCCCAGCTGGAAGATGTTGCCGACCTCGATCGCCGGTTCGATCCGCAGCGGGCTGCCCGTCTCCACGGAGAGCTCGCCCTCCTCGACGTGGCGGATGTCGACCACGCGGCCGGTGAAGTCGCGTCCGAACTCCGCACCGTGCAGGTGCCAGTCGGTGCGGTTCGCGCCGGTCAGGTAGGCGCCCTCGGTGAGGACGGGGTCGACGATCACCTCGCGCACCTGGCCCTCCTGGAGGCCGACGGCGCCGATCGAGCCGGGCTCGGCCCCGAAGGTGGCGCGGATCTCCTCGGGCGTGGCCGGCCGGAAGGGCGCACTGATGGCACGGGTCAGCTTGAGGTCGTGAGCGCGGTGGTCGCCGCGCACAAGCGCGAGCACGACCCCGCCCCGGTCGTCCTCGGGGACGACGATCACGGACTTCGCGGTCAGCCGCGGGTCGCGGCCGACGAACTCGGCGAGCTGCTCGATCGTGGTGATGCCGGGCGTCTCGATCTCGCGGATCGGCTCCGACGGGCCGAAGTCGGGCACGGACGCCCGGGAGACGGCGAGCTCGACGTTGGCGGCGTAGGAGCCGTCCTCGGACAGGGCGATGCGGTCTTCGCCGGCCGGCGACGGCGCCATGTACTCCATGGCGGCCGAGCCGCCCATCATGCCGACGTCCGACTCGACCTCGTAGAAGCGCAGGCCGAGCCGGTCGAAGATGCGCCGGTAGGCACCGGCCTGCGCGTCGTAGGAGGCCTGCAGCCCCTCGGGGTCCCGATCGAGGGAGTAGGCGTCCTTCATGATGAACTCGCGCGTGCGTAGGAGCCCGCCCTGGGGGCGCGGCTCGTCGCGCTCCTTCGTCTGCAACTGGTACCAGCACTGCGGGAGGTCGCGATAGGAGCGGATCTCCGCCGCGGCGTGCAGGGCGATCGTCTCCTCGTGCGTCATCGCCAGCACCAGCTCCGAGCCCTTGCGGTCCTGCAGCTTGAAGAGCTCCGGGATCGCGTTGCGGCCCGTCTGGCGCCAGAGGTCCTCGGGGTGCATGACCGGCATCAGGAGCTCCTGACAGCCGATCGCGTCCATCTCCTCGCGGATCACCTGCATGGTGCGCGTCAGCGTGCGGTAGCCGAGCGGCATGAACGACCACAGCCCCGAGCCGACCTGGCGCACGTAGCCGGCCCGCACGAGCAGCCGATGGGAGGCGGCGACGGCATCGGCCGGGTCGTCGCGGAGGGTGGGCAGGAGCAGGCGGGACGCGCGCATCGCGTCAGTCTACGCGGAGGCGGCGCGGCGCTTCATCGGCGGCAGGTGGATCGGCCGCCCCAGCGCGACCAGCCCCGCCTCCTTGAGCCCCTCGGCGAGCGTCGGGTGCGCGGCGATCGAGTCGGCGACCGTCTCGATCGTGGCCTCGGCGTCGAGGGCGATCACCCCGGCGTTGATCAGCTCGGTCGCGTTGATGCCCACGACCACGACGCCGACGAGCTCGTCGTAGGGTCCGGCGTGGATCGTCTTCACGAACCCGGTCTTGTCGTTGTACATCGCCGCCCGGGCGATCGCCGCGAACGGGAACTGCCCCGTCTTGACGTCGTCGCCGTA
>VHBO01000078.1 GCA_016871895.1 Gemmatimonadota bacterium | reverse complement strand
TCGGAGAACGCGTTGAACGGGATGCCGGGGACCTCGCGCGCGCGTCCGATGTCGCCCTTGTAGTCGCCGCCTCCCATCACGAAGTCGACGTCCGGCAGGGCGCGGCTCGGCTCGCCGATCATCGTGCCGACCCAGTCGCGCCGGAACTTGTCGCCGTGCCCGTAGAAGAAGACGTCGCAGCGCTTCTCGACGTTCATCGGCCGGAAGAACTCCGGATCGGCGCCCCAGTAGAGGGTCTCGACGCGCCGGGCGCCCATCTCGACGAGGCCGGGAATGCCGCCCTGCGAGTTCGAGACGACCAGGTCGTACTCGCTCGGGTCGGCGCCGTGGTAGATGTTGAACCCGCTGTCCATCCCGCCGAAGCGCGGCAGGCTCATCGGGACGTCGCCGTCGTAGTAGACCATCGCGGCGCCGAAGCGCCGGCGGATGTCGTCCGGGATGCCCCGGAAGTGGTTCATCGGCACCCCGAAGAAGATCACCGCGTCGACGTCGCGCTCGCGCTCGAGGATCCGCTCGATATGGCGGCGCCAGCGCGGCGTGACCCACTTCCAGACGACTTCGCGGGTGACCTTGTCGACCGTGGTGTCATCCGGATGGTCCTCGGGCCTGCGCACGTGCGCGTCGCCCTTGGCGCGGGCGACGAGCCCGCGCGCGGTCGCGAAGGCCTCGCCCTCGCGGTAGCAGGGGTTGTGCTCGCTCCGCCACCACGGCGCCTGCACCGCGGGTCCGCGGTACGGCGTGACGATCAGGTCCACGCCGGCCTCGTACATGCCCTTCCAGAGCTGCCACCAGGCGGGCGTGCAGCCGTACTGGAAGTCGAGGCTGACGGCCGAGGTGACGGCGAGGATCTTGGGGTTGCGCTGGCTCATGGCGGTTCGGGGCGATCGGGGCACGGACGCACCACCGCGCACCGGCATCGCGGTCCTGTTCCGGTATTGTCGGCGGTGTCCTCCCCGCAGGATGCACCACGGGCCCCGAGGGCTCGTCCTCTTCGATGGCCGCTGTCACCACCCCGACCGCCCGCCTCCGTCGACTCGACAGCCCCCTCGCACAGGCGGTGGCCGTCGCGATCCTGATCGCGATCTCCCTCGTCGTGCGGCTCGCCGTCAATACGCGCTTCCAGGCGCCGACGATCCTGACGGACGAGCTGACGTACGCGCAGATGGCGGAGAACGTCGCCAACGGCGACCTCTGGCAGGGCGGCTACGGCCTCGTGTACCCGCTCCTGCTCGCCCCCGCGTGGGCCCTCGCCGACTCCGGCGTCGAGGCCTACACGTGGATGAAGGCGATCAACGCGCTGCTGGTGAGCCTGACCGCCATCCCGGTGTTCCTGTGGGCGCGGCGCCTGATGCGACCCGCCTACGCGCTGACCGCCGTCGCGTTGACCCTCCTGCTCCCGGCGATGGCGTTCAGCGGTCATGTGATGACGGACACGCCCTTCATCCTCGCCGTCACGGTCGCGGCATGGGCAGTCGCCTCCGCGCTCGAGCGGCCGACCATCGCCCGCCAGGCGCTGGCGCTCATCGCGATCGCCGTGGCCCTCGGCACCCGTTCCCAGGCGATCGCGCTCCTGCCCGCGATCCCGCTGGCGATCCTGCTGCTGACGGCCGCCGACGCACGGTCCGACGGCTTCTCGCTGCGCGGATGGGGTGCGCGACTTGCGCGCTTCTGGCCGCTGGCCGTCGTGGGCGTCGCCGGCGTCGCCGCGCTCGCAGCACGCTCCGTCGCGAACGGGGGCCAGTGGCGCGATCTGTTCCAGGCGTACGCGATCGCGACGACGGGGCAGTACAAGGCGGAGACCGTCGCCCGCTACTACGTCTGGCACCTCGGGGAGGCCGCCTTCGCGGTCGGCGTCATCCCCGTGGCCGCGCTCCTCGTCCTCGTCGGGATGGCCATCCTCAACCGCTCGCGGTCGAGCGCCGAGCGCGCGTACCTCGCCACCGCCGTGGCCGTGATCGCCACGGTCGCCCTGCTCGTCGCCACCTTCGCCTCGTACTGGTCGGAGCGCGTCATCGAGCGCAACATGATGTGCCTGTTCCCGCTCGTGATGATCGGGTTCGCGTTGTGGCTGGACCGGTCACTGCCGCGCCCGGCGCGCACGACCGGCATCGCCGCGGCGATCACCGCGGTCGTGGTGGTCAGCGTCCCGTTCGCGTTCCTGTACCAGCGCTCGCCGAGCACGGAGACCTGGGCCGTCGTTCTCCCCGACCTGCTCACGCGGCGGCTGCCCGGCAGCATCGACACCGTCCAGATCGCGATCGTGGCCGGGGTCGCGGTCGCGCTCCTCCTCTTCGGCTTCCTGCGTCCGAGGATCGCCGTCGTCGCCCTGCCGCTGCTCCTCGCGGGCTACTTCGTCGCCAGCCAGGCCGCCGCGGTCCACACCGTCGGCAAGACCGCCGCCGCGTACCGCAACGTGCCCGGGCTCGGTGCCGACGCGAGCTGGATCGACCGCCTCGTCGGCCCGGACGCAACCGTGGCCTTTGTGAGCGGATCGAACCTGGGCACCCAGGGCGAGCAGATCTCATGGTGGGAGACGGGATTCTTCAACCGCGCCGATCTCCAATGGGCCGTGTGG
>VHBO01000077.1 GCA_016871895.1 Gemmatimonadota bacterium | reverse complement strand
CCGCCGCGACATCGGCCTGCACCGCCGCGCCGAGCCCCGCGATCTGCACCGGGGTCGCGCCACGACGCATGAGCGTGACGACGCGCTCGAGCGCCTGCTTGGGCGGCACGCCGCGCGCCACGAGCTCGGTGAGCACATCGAGCGGCATCACCACCGACTGCGCGGGCCACGCCGCGCGCACCTGCTTGAGCATCGCCGTCGGGATCCCGGCCGCGAGCGCCTCGGCGCCGGAGACGAGCTCCGCCTCGGAGGGGGTCGGACCGAGGAGCTCACGCGCCTGCTCCAGTCGCTGCGCCTGCGCGGCGACGGCGGAGCGGATGCGATCGGGGGCCGCCTGCTTGGTGATCCCTTCCATGACCTTCGCGACGAGAGGCGCCAAAGGAAGTCCGCGGCTCACGGCGCGCGCGATCTCACGCTCGACCGCTTGTCGGGTCTTGGCATCGGGGATCGCGAGGGCGATCGCCTGTGACGGCGCCTGCGCGTGGAGCGCGGTGACGACGAGCGGCGCACCGCACATCAGTCCGACGAGTGCGACACCCGCCGCGTGGATGCGAGATGAGATGGTCGACATCATCGGCCCGGCACCATCACCACGGAGCTCGGGCGGCCGTAGTCGGCATCGACGACCGTAGCGGCCCGCGGATCGGCCTCGAGGCGCGCGCCATCGACGAGGAAGGCATAGACGTGGCGCCCCGGCATCAGCGGCACCGTGACCGTCCAGACCCCGGGCGGGAGCCACACGAGGGGGGCCGCAGTCGGCACCCACCCGTTGAAGTCACCGACGAGGGCGACCGACTGCGCGGCAGGCGCCTCAAAGACGAACTGCGTCGCGACCGCACCCGCACGTGGATCCGACGCCGGCGCCACCGGGACCGGGAACTCCCCCGTCACCGCCATCGGGTCGGCGGGGGCACGGTTCGGGAGCACCCCGCGCGCGACGAATCCCGCGGCGAGCGCGATCACCGCGACCACGGCCGCTCCCACGCGCGACATCACGGGGAGGTGCCACGCGTCGAGCCACCGCCGCCAGCGCGATGGCGCCGGCGCGGCGAAGGCCGCCGAGAGGATCCGCGTCACCGCACGCGGCTCTGCCTCGTCTTCGACCGAGGCGCGCAACCGCCCCCGCACCGTCTCGATCAGTTCATCACGTTCATCGATCATCCCGTCTCACCTCGGCAAGGCGCACGCGCAACACATCGCATGCCCGTTTGACTCGCATTCGCAGCGCACTGAGTTTCACGCCCGTCACCGCGGCGATCTCCTCGTACGCCAACTCTTCCACGTGGTGGAGGAGGAAGGCCTCGCGCTGCTCCACCGGGAGCGTCGCCAACACCTTGTGGATCTCCTCCATCCAATCCGGTCCATCCACCGGCGTCGGCGCATCATGATCCGGTACGTCGCCGTACTGGATCACCTCCGCATGCCGCCGCCGCTTCGCCAACACCGTCCGACACCGATTCGCCAGGATCCGGAAGAGCCAGGGCTCGAACCGCCCATCGTCCCGGAACTGGCCCAGGTGGTGATACACCCGGACGAAGGTGTCCTGCACCGCCTCCTCCGCATCCTCCCGGTTCCCCATCATGTGGAGGGCGAACCGGAGTGACCGCGGATAGCAGAGCTCGACCAACTGCGCGAAGGCCTGGCGGTCGCCCGCCTTCGCCCGCAACGGCAGCGAGGGGTCGATCGGGGAGGAGGGGGACGAGGACGACATCGGCGCGGTCTCGGGAGTATGACCAGCCCTCCGCATCCCGCGCCATGGGACCGCCACCGCTCCGACCGTCGACGTGCCAGCCGTCACACCCCACCCTACCTCTGCGGCTCCCTCTCCCGTCACAATTCCCCTTGGCTTCCCCCGCCCCGCTCCTGACCGTCCTCAGCCGCGCGGTGACCTGAGCGCGCGACACGGCAGCGGCTGCTTCCGGAGTGGTTAGGGGTCGACCTCGGTCGGGGCGTCCACCAATCGCTGCAGCCCGAGGGTGATGAGCCCCGCACACAGGATCGGGAAGGTGAGGAGATGCGTGACCACGCGCCGCGTGAGTTCGGCGCTCTCTCCCATCAGCACATCGTGCAGACGGGCCGCCGCATGGAAGGGGGGCGCCAGGTAGGCGAGGGATTCAGTGACCTCCTTCTCCAGACCCATCGCCGGACCGGCGAAGGCGAGCACCGCCGGGACCGCCATCCAGCCGATCATGAGTCCCGCGACCCCGCGTCGCGCGAGGACGGCGACCGTCGCGACGGTGAGGAAGGAGATGATCCCCCAGGCCGAGACGAAGACGGCGGCTCGCTCGACGGCGTGCGGGACGTCCGCTGCCGGCGACGGGAGTGGCATGGCGCGGAGCGCGAGCCCCGCGACAGGGAGGAGGAGTACGAGATAGAGCGCCGCCGCGAGCGCGATGAGTCGCCATCCGTCGGCGAGCCCCGCGCCCGCACGCTGGGCGATCGTCGTCCAGACGGAGGCGCGACGCCAATGGGCAAAGACCCCACCCATCACCATCAGGGCGAGGATGGGGGGTGCATAGAGGAGGATCGCCATCACGAGCTCGGCGCGCGTGCCATCGATGCTCGCGAGGAGCACGACGCTCGCGAGACAGGCCGCGAGCATCGTACCCCAGCGCCGCCAGCTGGCGAGCAGGAGGGCGGGCGGGCGCCAGTCGGATGGGAGTCGGATGAGGAGGTGGGGGAGCATCAGGCG
>VHBO01000076.1 GCA_016871895.1 Gemmatimonadota bacterium | reverse complement strand
GCGCATCAGCGCGGTGCCGGCGGCCGAGGCGGCGTTGCCGCGCTCGATGGCAGCGAGGAGTCGGCCGAGGCCGCGCGCCGTCGCGACGTTGTTCCGGCCCGCCGCGAAGGCTTTCGCGTCCTCCACACCCCGACGGACGATCACGCCCTCCGCGCCGAGCGCGGTGGCGTCGCGTGTGATAGCGTCGGCACCGAGATGCTCGATCAGGGCGTTGGTGGCAAGGTTGCTCGACCGCACGATCATCCGGTGGTTCAGCTCGCGGAGGCTGATGGGCACACCGACGCGGTCATAGAGCGCGGGGTCCGAGTCCTCCGCGCGGATGAGCGAGTAGGGGGACCCGTCGACGATCGAGCGGAACGTGTTCTGCAGAACGACTCGGTCGTCGAGGTCGAATGCTCCGGCCTCGGCCGCCCGGACCAGGGACACCATCACCGGGAGCTTCATTGTGCTCGCTGGATGGTACGGGACCGTGTCTGCCACCGCGTAAGTCGCCCCCGTCTCCAAGTCTTCGACCCAGACGGCGGCCTCGGCACCCGGCACCTGCGCGATGCGCTGGGCGAAGCGGATCTCGAGCGTGGGCGTGGGCTCCGGTGAGGGCGCGACGGGAGCGGGGGCACAGCCGACCACGGACAGGATCACGAGCATCGAGAGCATTGAGCGCGTCGCGAGCTGCGTGAGGCGCGCGGCGCGCGCGACGGCTGTACGCGATGGCGCGTGCCGGGTTTTCACATCCCCTCCGCGCGCCACGTGCCGGATTTCCCTCCCGACTTTTCGAGTAGGCGGATCCCTTCGATCCGCATCCCCTTATCCGCACTCTTCGCCATATCGTACACGGTGAGCAGTGCGATGCTGACCGCGGTCAGCGCTTCCATCTCGACGCCCGTCGGCCCGGCGGTCGCCGCCTCCGCTTCGCAGTGGATGGTGTGCGACGCGTCGTCGAGGGTGAAGCGCACCTGCACGTCGTGCAGCGCGATCGGGTGACAGAGCGGGATGAGGTCGGCGGTGCGCTTCGCGCCCATCACCCCTGCCACGCGAGCGACGCCGAGCACGTCGCCCTTGGCGATCTGCGCGTCCCGCACGGCGACGAAGGCCTCGGGCCGCATCCGGATTCGTCCCTCGGCGATGGCGCGGCGGACGGTGGCCGGCTTGGCGGAGACGTCGACCATCGCAGCGGAGCCGTCAGGGGAGAGGTGGGAGAGGGACATGGGGAAGGGTCAGGGGTCAGGTGTCAGGTGTCAGGGGTCAGGGGTCAGGGGTCAGGTTGCAGACCACGATGCGGGCACCTGGCACCTGATACCTGATACCTGCCTCATCTCTCCCCCGCGACCGCCCGCATCACGTCGAGCGCGAGGAGTTGGGGGATGGCATTTACTTCGGTCGCGGTCTTCGCCTCTTCGACCACCGGGATCGCGCGGAGCGCCCGCATCGCTGTGGCGACGTCACCGCTCGTCGTCGCGGCCCGTGCGCGTTCGCGGAGGAGCCCCAGGAGCGCTTCGAGCGTCTCGCGGAACGCCCCGCGCGCCTTCGCCGACCCAGCGCCGAAGGCGGCCTTCAGCATCGTTTCCCTTCCCCCGTCGGCGGCGGCGAGGAGTTGGCGCGCCCGGCCGACCGCCTCACGGCGCCCCTCGCCGCCGATGAGCGCCCCGAGCGCCCCGCTCGCCATCGCAAGGAGCGTCTCGGGCGATTCGTTCGGCACCGCGGAGGCGACCGCCGGCTCGGCGAGCAGCGCGCGCATCGCCGCGTCGGGTAGGGGCGAGAGGCGGAAGGCGATGGTGCGGGACCGGATCGTGGGGAGGAGGGCGCCCGGCTCGCTCGAGGTCAGGATGAAGGTCGTGTTCGCCGCAGGCTCCTCGAGAAGCTTCAGGACCGCATTGGCCGTTTCCGGGCTCGATGCCTGCGGTACCATCCGTTCCGCATCGCCGATGACGAAGACCTTCCGTTTCGAGAGCGCGGGGGATTTCGCGGCGAGCGCGGTGAGCAGCGGTGCGGTGTACTTGTAGATGGCCGAGGATCCATCCGGACGCGCGTAGAGCCCTGCTGCCTCACGACGTTCGGCGACGTCGGCCAGGAATCGCTCGTCGACCTCCTCGGTCGAGGGGTCGTCGCCTTTGATCTTCTCGTGCGGAAAAAACCACCGCAGGTCAGGGTGCTGGAGATCGAGGGCGAGGCGGCAGTGTTGGCACGTGCCGCACGGACGCGAGGCCCCGTCGCAGAGGAGGCGTTGGCCCAGCCAGAGCGCGAGCCGCTGTTTGCCGATCCCCGCGGGGCCGTGCAGGAGGATCGTCGCCGGCAGGGTCCCCGCCGCGGCGAGGTCGGCCAGCCGCGCGCGGAGCATCTCGTGCCCGTGGAGCGGGAGGATCGGCATCGTCGGAAGCTACTGCCTCCCGGGGGCGTCGGGCGCCTCCGGGCGGCTCATCGCGTCGTCGCGGCGCGCCCGCTCAGCTCGTCGACGTGGATGCGGAAGAGGATCGCGCGCTCGGGCGTCGGGTCGTCCGGCGTGAACGCCTCCGGGATCAGACGGCGCACCGCCGCGACCCCCTGCGCATACCGCTCCCGCTCGACCTCGCTCCCCACGGCGCGGAGGAGGTAGAGCCCCCCGCGCACCACGACCGAGCGCCAGTCGAAGAGGGTATCGACCTCATCCACCTCGAAGGCGACCCGGCGGTTATGCAGCAGGACCTCGAGCTTCGTGC
>VHBO01000075.1 GCA_016871895.1 Gemmatimonadota bacterium | reverse complement strand
GACGCCGACGCCCTGCTCGACGACTGGGCGTCTCGCCTGCGCCCGCTCCACGACGAGCCCGCCGGCTGGTCGACCCTCGTCGCCGCGCTGTGCTACCTTGCGCAGGTGAGCGCGATCCCCAAGCCCCGCCTCGCGACCGCAGCCGAAGTGCTGCCCGAGCCGACCAAGGAGACGTTCATGACCGCCGCGCAAGAGTGGTTTCTCGAGGGCATGGAGAAGGGCCTCATCAAGGGTCGCGAAGAAGGCCGCCTTGAAGGCCGCGAAGAAGGCGAATGCGCAGCGCTCGCCTCGATGCTGGCGAAGCAGGCTCGCCTGCGCTTTCGCGACGTCCCGCCCGTCATCGCCACTCGCATCGAAGGCGCGTCCAAGGCTGACCTTGAGCAATGGCTAGAGCGCATTCTGACCGCCGAAACGCTCGACGACCTCTTCGTCTGAGCGCGCTCTTCAGCGCGCCCGCAAGCTGTGCAGGCGCATACCGAGCATCATCGCGCCCACGAAGGTGAGCGCGTTTCCGCCTTGCGTCACGGAGACCAACCCGGGTCCCGGGCAGAACCCACCGAGCCCCCAGCCTACGCCAAAGAGCGCGGCGCCCACGATGAGGGGCGCGTCGATGTCCTTGCGCGTCGGGATCATGAACCGCGGCTCAAGCAGCGGTGACGGACGCCGGGTGACCCAGCGAAAGAGCGCCCCGTGCGTCGCAATCCCGCCGACCATGACAAACATCAGGCTCGGGTTCCACGTGCCCATCACGTCGAGGAATCCGTTGACCTTGCTCGGCTGCGTCATGCCCCCGAGGAGCAGGCCCGCGCCAAAGAGGAGCCCCGCGAAGAAGGCGGTGACCCGCTTCATCGCAGGCCTCCCAGCAGGTGCTCCACGACGAAGACGGTCACGCCGACTGTTCGCAGGGGCGCGGCATCGAACGCCTCGGGCGCAGCGACCGTCGCCATCGCGCCCGCTGCGACCAGTCCCGCCACAAACGCCACGCGCCAGTCGGCGTCACCGGCGGTCGGCGGGACCAACCCACCGAGGATGCCGCTGATGCCCGCGATGCGGCCTTGCAGCAGGAGCAGGAGGGATGCGCTGAGGCCCACGAGCGCGCCTCCAAGGAGCGCAGCCGTAAAGGGATGCATGCTCAACCCCTTGTCTCAGACAGGTGACGACGATGGTGAATGAGGGCGGCGGCGCTTGCGAGACGCGCGGCTCGACGCGCACGCCTACGACGACGACGGTCAGGACGCTCGGCCGCCGAGCAGCGACCTCGGGCCGGTCACGCTCGTGTTGGGTGAGGGCGTGGTGGTCGCGCGCGGGCTGCGCCATCGTGCCCTTCAGCGCGTTTGGCGACTCCAAGAACCGCGCCTGCCTGCCGCGCCTGCGCGACGCGCTCCGCGCGCTCGGCGGGTGAGGTTGAGCGGGGAGTCGCCCCGCCGGTAGAGGTCGCGTATACTCTCCCCCTCTGGAGGGAAAATGCGCGCGACCGATTCGTTCCCGACTTGGCGGTTCAGCCTGTTGCTCTTGGCGGCGTGGCTCGTGGCTTGTGGCTCCCCGACCGAGGGCGGCCAAGGCCTCGACTTGGACGCCGACGTGTGCTCGACGCCGGGTGCGTGCGGCGAGCTCGACATGGACCTGGACGCGACGCCGGAGCCGGAGTGCGAGATTGACCCGGACTGCGCGCGTGGGCGGCACTGTGTTCAGGGCGAGTGCCGCGCTGCGGTGACGTTCTGCGAAGACAGCGCCGGGTGCGCAGCGCAGTTGATTTGCAGCAATGGCGGGTGTCGCGAGCAGCTCTGCGCGGCCGACGCGGAGTGCGGCCCGCTGCGCGTGTGCGCGGCGGGTCGGTGCGTCGAGCCGGCGCCATCGCCTGAGTGCGCGCGCGACGAGGACTGCGCGGCCGAGGCGTACTGCGCTGCGGACGCGACGTGCGTTGCGGGCTGTCGACTGGGGGCGCCGAGCTGCGACGCGGGCGAGGTCTGCGACGCGGAGACGCGGCGGTGCGTTTCGACTGTGGGCTGCGCCGGCGACGCCGAGTGCGCGGAGGACCAGTTCTGCGACGCGGACGCTGCGCTGTGCACAGACGGCTGCCGCGTCGAGCCGGACAACTGCGACGCGGGCGAGGCCTGTGACCCGCTCACGCGCGCCTGCGCGCCGCTCGCCTGCGCCGGAGACGACGGCTGCCCGGCGGACTTCTACTGCGCGGACGACGCGACCTGCCGCGCCGGCTGCCGAGACGACGCGTGCCCGGGGTTGCAGGTCTGCGACCTGGCAACGCGGACCTGCGTGGACGGCGTGCGGTGCCGTCGGGACACCGACTGCGACGCGGACGCCTACTGCACGGCGGGCGGCGTGTGCGCGATGGGCTGCCGCGAGGGCGGCTGCCCCCTGGGCGCCGTGTGCGAGGTCGAGACGCGGACGTGCGGCTGTGGCCCCGGCGTGGTTGACACCGACATGGACGGCGCCGAGGACTGCTTGGAGGCGTGCCCGGACGACGCGAACAAGACGGCGCCGGGGGTGTGCGGCTGCGGCGTGAGCGACGCGGACTCCGACAACGACGGCACGCCCAACTGCAACGACGGCTGCCCGAACGACGCGCCCAAGCTCGCGCCCGGCGTGTGTGGGTGCGGCGTGGCCGACACCGACAGCGACAATGACGGCACGCCCAACTGCAACGACGTGTGCTTGAACGATGCGAATAAGGTCGCGCCCGGAGTCTGTGGCTGCGGTGTTCCCGACACCGATAACGACAACGAC
>VHBO01000074.1 GCA_016871895.1 Gemmatimonadota bacterium | reverse complement strand
GCTGGGGGGATCGTCGGGATCGAGGGAGGCGGATTTCACCCGCCGGCCGGTGAGCAGGGCGAAGACCCCGGGGAGCACGAACAGCGTGGCGAGCGTAGCGAGGAAGAGTCCTCCGACCACGGCGCGGCCGAGCGGGGCGGTCTGGCCGCCGCCCTCGCCGCCGCCGAAGGCGAGCGGGAGCATCCCGGCGATCATCGCGCAGCTGGTCATCAAAATCGGCCGGAGCCGGCTGCGGCCGCCTTCCAGCGCCCCGGCCACCGGGTCACCGCCGGCGGCGCGGGCGCGCTCGGCGAACGTCACGAGGAGGATCGCGTTGGCCACCGCCACGCCGATGGCCATAATCGCGCCCATCGCCGACTGGATGTTGAGCGTCGTCCCGGTGAGGTGGAGCATCGCCGCGACCCCGGCGAGCACGGCGGGGACGGTGGAGAGGACGGCGAGCGCGAGGCGGACCGACTGGAAGTGGGCCACCAGCAGCAGCAGGATCACGACCACGGCGATCGCGAGGCCCGTGCGGAAGCCGCCGAGCAGCTGCTCGAGGGGGACGATCTGGCCGCGGAGGTCGACCTTGGTGCGGGCCTCCGGGGCGGGCCCAGCTGCGGCGATGGCGGCGCGGATCTGGCGTACCGCCGTGCCGAGGTCGATCCCGTGCAGGTTCGCGGTGACCGTGACCAGCCGGGCGAGGTTGTAGCGCTCGTAGGTGCCGACGCTGGTGCCGGGCGTGAAGGTGGCGAGGTTACGCAGCAGTACGGGGGCGCCGAGGTTGGAGGTGATCGGCACGTTCTGCAGGTCCTCGACCGAGGTCGTGCGGGACTCCGGGATCTGGACCTGCACGTTGAAGCTGATGCCGGAGTTCGGGTCCGCCCAGTAGACCGGGACGGTGAAGCGGCTGGAGGTGGTGGCGGCGACGACCGAGCGGGTGACGTCGCTCATCTGCACCCCGAGTTGCCCGGCCCGCTCGCGGTCGACGTTCACCGCGAGGCTGGGGTAGTCGAGCGTCTGCGCCACCTGGACATCGCGGAAGCCCGGCAGCTTGCGCAGTTGCTCGATGATGCGGTCGGCATAGGCCTTGCTGACCGGGAGCGCGGAGCCGCTGATCGCGATCTCGACCGGGGTGGGGGAACCGAAGCTCATCACGCGCGAGACGATGTCCTGCGGCTCGAAGGAGAGGCGGACGTCGGGCAACTCGCGGGCGAGGGTCGCGCGGAGGCGCTCCTTCAGGTCCTCGAGCCGCGCGGTGGCGCCGGGCTTGAGCTGCACCGCGAGCCAGCCCTCCTCGGGGCCGCCGTTCCAGAGGTGGACCAGATTGACGGGGAAGCTGGAGTTGTGGACGCCGACCATCCCGATGGAGATGTCGACGCGGTCCGCGCCCCCGGCCTCGCGTTCGATGGCCCGGAGGATGCGGCCGGCCGCGACCTCGGTGGCGGCGACCTGCGTGCCGCTGGGGAGGCGGAAGCGGAGCGCGAACTGGCCGCTGTCGGAGGTGGGGAAGATCTCGGTGCCGAGGCGGCCGCCGACCAGCCAGATCGCGGCGGCGCAGGCGGCGAGGTAGGCGAGCGTGAGAGGCCAGCGCCCGGCGACGAGCCCGCCGAGGAGGGAGCCATAGGCGCGGGCGAGCCCGCCGGGTGCCGCCGCGGCGTGGGCGGCGCGGCCGCGGAGCAGCCAGACCGAAAGCACCGGCACGAGCGTGCTCGACAGCAGGTAGGAGGCGATCATCGCGAAGCCGACCGCGAGGGCCAGCGGAACGAAGAGCGCCTTGGCCGCGCCCTCCATAAAGAACGCCGGGATGAACACGCTCAGGATGCAGAGCATCGCCAGCAGCCGGGGCCAGCCGGTCTCGGCGGTGCCGTCGAGGGCGGCGCGGGCCGGGGAGGCGCCGCGGCCGAGGTGCGTGTGGATGTTCTCCACCGCCACGGTCGCCTCGTCCACGAGGATGCCGACCGCGAGGGCGAGGCCGCCGAGGGTCATCAGGTGGATCGACTGCCCGCTGACCCAGAGCGCGAAGGCGGCCGCAAGGAGGGCGAGGGGGATGTTCACCACCACGATGAAGGCGGTGCGCCAGTCGCGCAGGAAGAGCAGCACCATCAGGCCGGTGAGCAGGGCCCCGAGGCCGCCCTCCTTGAGCAGGTCGCGGATGGAGCGCTCGACGACGGGGGACTGGTCGAAGACGTAGCTGACCTTGATGTCCTCCGGCAGGATCTTCTGGAACTCGGGCAGGTTCTCCTTCACCAGCCGGACGACCTCGAGCGTCGAGGCGTCGGCGCGCTTCGTCACCGGCAGGTAGACCGTGCGGCGGCCGTTCGCGAGGGCGTAGGAGGTCGTGACGTCCGCGCCGTCCTCGACCGTGGCGAGGTCGCGCAGGTAGACCGTGCCCTGGTCGGTGCGGCGGAGCAGCGTCGCCTCGAGGTCCTTCGGGTTACGGACGATGGCGTTCAGCTCGACGATCGGGTACTTGTCCCCGAGGTTGAGGTTGCCGGAGGGGCTGATCGGGTTGGATTCGGCGAGGGCCTTGACGATGTCGTCGGGCGAGAGCCCGTAGGCGCGCATCCGGTCGGGGTTCACGTTGACGATGACGCCGCGGGAGCTGCCGCCGAACGGGGGAGGCGCGGAGACGCCGGGCAGGGTGGCGAAGGAGGGGCGGACGCGGTTGAGCGCCTGGTCCTGCATCTCCCCGAGCGTCCGGTTGGGGTTGTCGGAGGAGAAGACGAGGTAGCCGACGGCGACGCTGCCGGCGTCGAAGCGCATC
>VHBO01000073.1 GCA_016871895.1 Gemmatimonadota bacterium | reverse complement strand
CATCAGACGCGAGATGCGCCTCGACCACGTGGGCGTCGTGCACTTCCCGTTCGGGACGATGATCCCGGAGGTGAGGTCAGTGCCGACGGCCACCACCATCCACGACATGCAGCACGAGGCGTTCCCAGAGCTGTTCAGCCGACCCGAGCTCGCCTACCGGCGTCTCGTGTACCGCCGTACCGCGCAGCGCTCCACGGCCATCATCGCCGTCTCCGAGCACGCCGCACGCTCGATCAGCACCCATCTGGACGTTCCGCTGGACCGCATCCGCGTCATCCACCAGGGGGTCGATCTCGATGCGTTCACGCCCGGCTCGGAATCGCGCGAGCCGTACCTGCTGTACCCCGCGAACCCCTGGCCCCACAAGAACCACCACCGCCTCTTCGAGGCGTTCGCAATTCTGCGCTCGCGCACTCCGGACCTGCGGCTCGTGCTGACGGGCACGGGTCACGACCCGGCGCTCCTGCCGAGCGGCGTGGAGACGCGCGGGCGGGTCTCGACGGCGGAGCTTGTCGCGCTCTACCAGCGGGCTGCGGCTCTCGTGTTCCCGAGCCTCTACGAGGGGTTCGGCATCCCACCACTCGAGGCGATGGCGACGGGATGCCCCGTGGCAGCCTCGGGGACCAGCGCGATTCCCGAGATCGTCGGCGACGCGGCGGTGCTCTTCGATCCGATGGACCCCGAGGCGATCGCGGACGGCGTCGAGACTCTCCTCGCGAACCCGGAGCCGTTCGTGGAGCGCGGGTACGCCCGCGCTCGCTCCTTCTCGTGGGCCGAGACCGCGGCCCGGCACGTCGCGCTCTACCGCGAGCTCTCGGCCTGACCGCTCATCCCGCGGAGCATCGTCAGCACGAAGCGGACGAGTCGCCGGTCGACGTAGTTGGGTGCACCGGACATACGGACGCCGAGGCCGTCGATCCCGGCCACGAAGTTGAGCGATCCGGCGCTGAAGATCCTCGCCCCGCTGCGGGCGACGTAGGTCACGGCTCGGGCGTCCCCGCGGGTCTCGCCCCCCATGTCGCGGCGGAAGAGGACCGTGACGGGACGTGAGGGGCAGGTCTGCCCGATCAGCTCCTGCCAGAGCGGCTGCGTGTCGACCTCAACGCTGACCAGGCCCGGCAGCTGATCGCCGGGCCGAAGCCCGGAGCCGCGCATCCACCGATGGGTCGCGCCTTCGGCGGTGACCGTGTAGGCCCCGCCGGACCAGCTGAGGTCGCCACCCTGGTGCTGCACGCCGAGCAGCTGGCACTCGGGGTGGGTGTCACGGAAGTACCCCGTCACGCCGAGCGGGTCCCGGCGATCGCGCTTGTAGATCGCGATCGACCGGCCGTCTCGCTCGAGCCGAGTCCGCCAGTAGCCGATGTTGGCCCCGAAGAAGCCGAGGTTCACCCCGGCCTTATTCGCCACGTAGAAGGCGTCGGAGGTCGACTGCGTCCAGTACTCGTCGTGTCCGCCGACGAGGACGAGCCGGTGCCGCAGGAGCGATCCGGGATCGCGGGCCGTGTCGAGGTCCGTCTGCACGTCAAAGGCGAACCCGTGGCGCATCAGGAAGCGCAGGAGGCCGTACTCCCCTCCGAGCAGCCCGTTCCGGAACGGACGGTCGAGCGAGACCACGTCGCTCCATGCGTGGTTCGTGTAGGCGCTCATCCCGCCCCACTCGTTGTAGGCGGCCGCCGTCGACATCGGGATCTCGAGCAGAATCGGTGCGGGCGCCGACGAGGCGGCGCGCCGTACGATGAACGGCGCGTACGCGCTCGTACCCTGTCGGGGACCACCCAGCAGCACCGCCTGCGCGATGTAGTACCCCGACGGCCAATCGCGACCGACCCGCAGCGCATCGGTCGCCGACCAAGGCGCCCGGATCTCATTCGTCTCGGGATCGATCTCGGCGGGGGGCTGCACGACACCGCGCCGCCGTTCGCACGCCGCACCGCAGGCGATGCGGGTGGCGCCATCACGCGTCCCGTCCAGCCGCCACAGCCGCAACTCGTACGGCAAGCCGTCCCGCGAGTGCACGTGGAATCGGATGCGCTCACCCGGCAGGAGGCTGATCCGATCACCGTAGAGCTCCACGGCACCGTCGGCGAGCGGGCTGGCCCACCACGCAGCGGTACTCGGGCGCTCGCGATACGGGAGCTCGGGATCCGACGCCCGCCCGACGCCCGGCGCGACCGCTGCCGTCACCAGCAGCGCGAGCCCGGCCGCCGCGACCGCTCGGCACCAAGCGCGCCAACGGCACCGATTGCGGATCGGCGGCACCGATTGCGGATCGGCGGCCCGACCACCGCCCCGGCCTCAGGGCCCGCTGAGCGCGGCGACATCGGCGTCCACCATCAGCTGGATCAACTGCTCGAACGCGACCTCCCGGTGCCACCCCAGCACCTGCTCGGCCTTGCGGGGATCGCCACAGATCGTCGCCGCCTCGTGCGGCCGGGCGAGATCGCCGTCGAGCGCGACGTGGTCCTGCCAGTCGAGGCCGACGCGCCCGAAGGCGATCTGCACGACGTCGCGCACCGAGTGGGTCACGCCGCTCGCGAGTACGTATTCGCCCGGCGCATCGTTCGCCGCCATCAACGCGATGCCCCGCACCACATCTCCGGCGTAGGACCAGTCGCGCTCCGCATCGAGGCTGCCGAGGCGGAGCTCGCGCTCCTGCCCGACGCTGATGGCAGCGGCGGCTCGCGTGATCTTGCGCGTCACGAAATCCACGGGCCGTCGCGGCGACTCATGGTTGAAGAGGATCCCACACGAG
>VHBO01000072.1 GCA_016871895.1 Gemmatimonadota bacterium | reverse complement strand
CCGGCCACGTCGTCGATCGAGGTCAAGGCCGCGACGTCGCCGCGCGATGACAATGCGACCGAGCAGGGACGCGAGCGCAACCGCCGCGTCTCGATCCGGATCACGTACTAGGGCGTGGCGGTGCGGTTCGGCGCCACGGGGCGCCGAACCGCACCGTGTGACCGCGCCTGGTCGCATCTGATTGGTGGACGGAGCGTCGTTACCACAGGCCGACGATACTGCGCCGGTCGCTAAAGCTGTCGAAAGTTCCGGTTCGGTGTTCGCCCGCCCAACCAACGGCGCCGATCGCATTGGCGCCCGTGGCGATTCCGGCCGAAGCGGCCCGCGCGCGATGAGATCCTCGTCGAGCACGCCACGCCGCACGGGTGTGACTGCCGGTTTTCCCTCACGTGAAGTGACGGCTACCGCACACGTGTGCAGTGGCGACCGCTTTATGACGTTTGGAATTGGATACGTTACCCATTAGGGCCTCGTTGATACCGCCGAGACAGCCCCTTTCTGATCCATCGGCCGGAGGCCAATTGTGAGTTCGAATCGACGACTTTTCGGCGTTTCCGCCATGCTCGCGACCTTCATTCTCGCCCTGTACGCCGGGGTCGCATCCGCTGGCAACGTCTACTACGAGACCGCGCAGTCGGGCAACACGGACAAGATCTACGCGCTTGACTGCTCTCTGGCCGGGTCCCCGTCGGTTTTCACAACGCTCGACGGCGATCCCGGGAGCTCGCGCAGCGCCGGCCTGGCCTCGGATGGCACCAACCTCTACTACTACAACTTCACGGCCGGCGCCTCCAGCAAACCGTATATCAGCCGCAAGCCGATCGCCGGCGGGTCGGCGGTGCGCATCACCGGTGGCGGCGGCGAGTCGGGGACGCTCGGCGTGAACGACTTCATCCTCACGATGGTCGGATCTGACCTCTACGCCCAGCACATGGACTGGATGTACAAGATCCCCTCGGCGGCGACGGAGACGGCGAAGGTGAACACCGACCCCCTCCCGGTCAGCGCCGACATCTCGGGGTCGGGGCCGGGCGGTGCCACGCCGGCCGTCATCTACTTGTCCACCGGCGGCTTCTACTGGTTGAAGAGCTCCTCGAATGGATCGTCTCCGTGGCTGATCTCGGGCATTCCCCCCTTGTTCGACTCGTCGCGGCCGACGTTCACGCCCACCGGCGACGGCACCGCCCCGAAGCCCTTTTACGCAGGTTCGTTCGCGGGCAACTCGACGACGCTCTACGAGGCGGTCTTCGGCTCGCTCGGCGACTACGTGGCCACGTACACGTTCTCCTCGAACACGTGGAACCAGACGGCGCTGCGTTACCCGAACACCCCAGCCAACGACGGTGCGAATACCAGCTCCCCGTCGACCCACGGGTTCGGCCCGTCCAACCTGCTCTCCACGTCGGACGGCTCGATCTTCTACCTCACGACGAACACCCTCGACGGCGCGAACAACGGGCTGCTGTACGGATACTCGGCGCGTTCCCAGGCGTTCGCGCTGCTCAAGGATCTCGGCACCACCAACGCGATCCGGCGCGGGGCCGCCATCGACCCCAGCTGCTCGTTCGACGCGACGAAGGTCATCCCCACGCTGAAGTCGTGGGAGACCGGCGACAAGCCGACGTTCTCGCCGTCGGCGACGTTCTCGTTCCGCGAGGGCACGGCCTACACGCTCAATCCGGGAGCGTGGACGGAGTCGACCGGTGTGAACACGTACGCCTACGAGTGGCAGCAATCCGCCACCTCGTCGTGCCTGTCGACGTACACCGCGATCTCGGGGGCCATCACCGCCTCGTACACCCCTGCCTCCGGCGACGCGGGAAAATGCCTTCGGGTGAAGGTCACGCCGACGAGCGCAAACGGCATCGCGGGCGTGCCCGTCTACGCCGGGGGCGTGAGGGTCGCGGCAGGTCCGCCGTCGAACACCGTCGCTCCGGTCATCTCGGAGAGCAGCTGCACAGCCACGATCACAAGCGCCGGCACGTGGACCGGGTCACCGTCCTACATGTACTTCTGGATGTACTACTCGACGGCCTCCGATGCCAACGCGGATACGTCCGGAACGCCCGGCTCCAGCAGCAGCACGACGTGGACCCTCTCGTCCACGCAGAACACCAAGTACATCCGCGGCTTCGTGCGGGCGGAGAACACGGCGGGCGCCACGACGGTCGGATCGAACGTGGTCGGACCGATCTCGGGCTGCACAGGCGGTGGCGGTGGCGGCGGTCCCGCGAACGGTGGCGGTGGCGGCGGTCCCGCGAACTCGGCGATCACGCGTCCGGTCGTCACGCAGAGCGGGTGCACGCTCTCCGTGTCCAACGGCACGTGGACGGGTGGCGTCTCGGGCTACTCCTATACCTGGACTCGCTTCGCCGCGAGCACGCGCACGCCTGACGGCCCGCCGATCGCGACGACGCAGACGTACACGCTGGCGGCGAGCGACATCGGCAAGTACTTCGCCGGACAGGTGCAGGTAGTCGGATCAGGCGGCGCGGGGTCTTCGGCGTCGCTGCTCTACGGCCCGGTAACCGCGTGCGACGGCTCGTCGCCGGCGGCACCGGCCTCAACGGGTTCGGATAGCACGGCGGGCGGCAAGCCCGCTCCGGGGCCTGCCCTGTCGGTGAAGAGCATCCCGGCGGAGATCACGCTGGATCTCGGGTCGTCGACGTCGTCGGACGGCACCATCCCGCCGGATCAGCCGATCACCGCGGAGGTGCCGTGCAACGCGCCCGAGGGTCAGCTGCTGGACCGCTGCACGGTGAACGTGACGGCGCCCGAGTACGTGCTGCTCGGCCAGGGTGACG
>VHBO01000071.1 GCA_016871895.1 Gemmatimonadota bacterium | reverse complement strand
ACGACGGCGATAGTGCGTTCCCCGCAACGACGTGGAGACGCACCGCGGCGATAATCTCGTCGCTCCGTGGCGCCGATCGAGGGTCGATGCTGGAGGACGAACGATGACCAAGCAGCCGAGCACGACGGTGAAGTCCGTCGACGACAAGGTAGTCGCTGACGTCGGCAAGGCGGCCGAGAGCGCCGGTGATGTGACCCGCGGTCGACCGGGTCGCCGCTCGGCCTCAGAGCGCCGCGAGGCTGTGATGGCGCTGTTGTCGGGGAAGGCGAGCGCGGACCAGCTTGCCCGCCAGTACGGCGTCCATGCCGACACGGTGCTCGGCTGGCGTGACGCGGCGGTGTCGGCGATCGAAGAGGCGATGGTGACCGGCGGCGGCGAGTCGTCGCGTGAACGAGCGCTCGAGCGCGAGGTGGCGCAGCTTCGGTCGGCGCTGGCGCAGGCGACGTTGGAGCGAGCCATCGCGCTGCAGGGCGTCGAGGAATGGAAGCGTGCGAGCCGCCCTTCTCGGCCCGCGCGGTCGCGGCGCTGAGGCGCGAGACCGACGCGGGGACAGCCACGGTGAAGACGATGTGCCGCATCTTCGGCATCTCGGACTCTGCCTGGTACGCAAGCCACAACCGGCGCGAGCGCACGTCAGCGTCACCGTCGACGTCAGCGTCGCCGTCGTCAGCGCCGCTATCGGCGTGCTTGATGGCACCGACCGTGTCGCCGTCGATGACGGCGAGCGCGTCGTCGAAGCGTCCGACGGTCTCGGCCGAGGCGCTGCTGCCGGCCATCACGGTCATCGTCGCTGCGAACCCGGCGTGGGGTGTGCGGAAGGTCTGGGCGGTGCTGCGTCGGGCGCCCCACAACATGCGGGTGAGCCACCGACGTGTGTACGCGGTGATGCGCGCGGCGGGACTCTGCCTTGCGAGCACGGGCGAGCGCGAAGAGCTGCCGCGTCTGGGGACGGTGGCGACGACGTCGCCGAACCGTCGCTGGGCGACGGACCTGACGACGGTGTGGACGAAGGAAGACGGGCTGATCGCGGTCGTACCGGTCGTGGATTGCGGCTGTCGGTCGGTGCTCGCTGTCGCGGTGACGAAGTCGCAGGACACGTCGGCGGTGCTCGCGCCGTTGCGTGAGGCGCTGGCAAGCGAGTTCGGTGACGTCGACGGCGTCCCCGACGGGCTCGAGGTGCGCACCGACCACGGCCCGCAGTACACCGGCGCAGACTGCGAGGCGTTCTGCACCGAGTGGGCGCTCGACCACACGCTGGCGCCGATTGGCCGACCGACGGGGAATGCTGTCGCGGAGCGTGTCATCCGGACGATGAAGGAAGAGTGCATCTGGCTGCGCGACTGGCGCTCAGCGACCGAACTGTACGCTGGGCTCGTCGAGTGGCAGCGGAGCTACAACGATCACCGACCCCACCAATCGTTGTCGTGGCGCACGCCGTCGGAGGTGCGTCGCGGGCCACCACTGGAGTTGAAGCGAGCGGCGTAGCGACGCTGGTGAAACACGGGTGCGCGCGACAGCTAGCGGCGGCGTTCGTCGACGACAACGCTGAAGGACGAGCAGGCCGGCAGCCCGCGTCCGCATCTTCGCAACGACCGCCGCGGACCGGAGCGCGGCCACTGCCGGCGACGCCGCCCCGAGACCCCGCGGAGCGCCCGCCGCCCGTCGACGACACCAGCACGGCGGCGCGCGCAGGCGTCGTCAATGGCGCGCCAGCGGCGGCGTAGCCGCGGACCGTTGACGACGACGAGCACGTCGCCACGCTGGCTGGCGTCGACGACGGCGCCGCGCTGTTGGCCTGGGGCGCCTGGGCGTCGTTGGCACCAGCACACCCAGCGCGTCAGCTCGCGGCTCGCCAGTCATCGTGAGCTCACCGGGGATTTCCCAGCGCCAGAGTCTCTTGACCGGAGGGGAACAGTGCACAACAAGCCGCGGATGCTGCGTGAACGCAGCGTCAGCTTGCTCATTCGCACGCTCCGCGCGGCGAGCGGTCGGCGTAGCGTTTCCGCATCAAATCACCCAGGAGACCGCCAGAAATGCATCATTCCATGAAGCCAGTCCTGTTGTTCACCAGCGCTCTGACCCTTGCCGCCGGCTGCGCCTCCACCCAGGAGGGACCAGGGGAGAGCCTGAAGCCCACGCCAGCCGATCTCGCTGGCGGCTGGGCCAGCGCCTGCACCGACCCGGGCAACGGCCAGGCCTTCCGCCTCGTATTCGATCTCACCCAGACCACGTGGGCGCTCGACTACGAGGCTTTCGCGGACGCGGCCTGCGCCACGCCCAGCCTCACGGTCCACATCGAGGGCGGCTACGAGCTCGGCGGAGCGTCCGCGGCCGTGCCGGGGGCGCGCGAGGGGCGCTTTGACTTCGGCACGAAGACCATCACGCCCCACAACGACGGCGTCGCGGGCTTCCTCGCGCAGGCCTGCGGACGTGAGGGCTTTGCCGCCGGCACGGCCTCGGACATCAGCGCCGGATGCCCGGGCCTGGGCGGGTACCCCGTGAGCGAGTGCCCCTCGGACTACGATGTGGTGCTGCTCGACGACGAGGGCAAGTTGCACTTCGGCGCCCGGCCGCAGGACAACAACATGTGCACGCCGGACAAGCGCCCCACGGCGCCCGGGCTGCCGCTCAGCCGTCGCTGAGATCAAGACGGAGCCCCGCGCGCGCGAGCGCCGCGGAGTCGACTACGAGCTGATCCGCGAGACGATGGTCGGAGCCCCGCGCGCGCGAGCGCCGCGGGGCTCCGACGCGCTTCCATGCGCTTCCGTTCCACGCCTTCCTGATTCGAGGAGTCACCGAGATGAGCTCCCTGCGCCATGTGCCAAGCGAAC
>VHBO01000070.1 GCA_016871895.1 Gemmatimonadota bacterium | reverse complement strand
CGGGGATGAACTTCTCGAGCCCCCGGAAGGACTCCTCGATGACGCGCGCCTTGTGCCGGGCGTAGTCGGCCTCGGAAAGGCCGGCCCAGTCGTCCCACTTCTGGTTGACGGAGGTGACGACGGCGTAACGCGGGGTCTTGGTGTGGGGACGGGTGTCCGGGTAGTAGACCGAGTAGGTCCGGGAGGTGGTGTGGAAGTCGACGAGCTCCTGGCTGGAGAAGGGCCTGGCCTCGGAGGTGAAGACGAGGTCGCCGATGTGCGGGATGGTCTCGCCCTCGCGCACGCCCATGTAGACCTGGCAGGAGGAGGTGTTCACGCGCACCTTGCGGGCCTCCTCCACGAAGGCGGGCTCGAAGGCCTCCTCGCCGCCGATCCGCAGGACGGTGTCCTTGATGTTGGCGTTGGAGACGACGGTCGCGCAGGCCACCTCGGCCTCCTCGCCAAGGCGGGTGCCTCGCAGCTTCACGCCCACGACACGGCGACGTCCCGACGGGTCCTTCTCGACGTGGACCTTCTCGACGAGCACGTTGCGGCGGATGTCGACGCCGTTGGCCTTCATCTCGGCGGTCATCAGGCCGATCATCACGTCGGTGCCGCCCTGGAAGATGAACACGCCCTTCGACATGAAGTTCGAGAAGACGATGCCGAAGGTGATGGCCGGGTCGTCGAGGGTGGAGCCGTTGGCGTAGGCGATGGGCTCCAGCAGGAGGCGCTGGACGTCGGGACGGCCGGGGAAGAACTGCTCGAAGAGTTGCCGGGTGGTGCGCGGGTCGTTGTCGTAGTAGTTCATCCCGCGCAGGTGCGCGAAGAAGGCCTCGACGGTCTCCGCCGGCAGCCGGAACTGCTCGATGAGGATGCGGGTGAAGTCGGCGCGGTCGAAGGTGGTGCGGACGTCGAAGTCGGGGTTGATGAACCGGACGTCCTTGAGCTGGTGGATGCGGTCCGAGATCTCCTTGGTCCAGTAGCGCCGGGTGGACTTGATCATGCCGTGCGGGAAGCCGTGCAGGGAGATGTCGAAGACGTGGCCGCCGGCCCGCTTGAAGAAGGTGGCGAGGCCGCCGAGCTGGTAATGGTGCTCGAGGAGGAGGACCTTGCGGCCGAACTTCGCCAGGTTGTTCGCGGCGGTCATGCCCCCGAGGCCGGCCCCGATGACGACGGCGTCGTAACGGGGGAGGAGTCCTTCGAACGGCGACGGCATGGAGGGCGCGGGAGAGGCAGGGGTGGGGAAATCCGCCGCCGGGTCAAGGCAGGGACAGCGAGAAGGCGCCCTTGCGTCGCGAGAGCCGCACGCGGCGGCCGAAGAGACGGGAAAGCGTGGCGGAGCCCAAGGTGCGGCGCACGGGGCCTGACGCGAGGGCGGCGCCCGACTTCAGCAGGAGCGCGTGGGTGAAAGCGGGCACGACCTCCTCGACGTGATGCGTGACGAGCACGAGCGCGGTGCGCGGCCAAAGACGCGGCAGTCGGGAGACGAGGCGGAGGAAGTCGGCCCTCGCCGCGGGATCGAGTCCGGCGCAGGGCTCGTCGAGGATGAGCAGCGCGGGCCGGGGCATGAGGGCGCGCGCGATCAGGGTGCGCTGACGCTCGCCCTGCGAGAGGTGACCCCAGGGACGGGACGCAAGGGCGTCGGCGCCCATGCGACGCAGCACGGCCCTCGCGCGACGCAGCACGGACGCGGGCGGACGGCGCCAGAGGTTGACCGTGCCGTCGGCGCCGCCGGCCACGACGTGCAGGGCGGGCTCATCGGGACGCACCATCGAGGCGACGGACGGACCCGCCAGGCCGACGCGACGGCGGAGCTCGCGCCAGTCGCTCCGCCCGAAGGTCTCGCCGAGGACGGTCATCTCACCGGCGGTGGGAGCGAAGTAGCCGGTGAGCGCGGCGAGGAGCGACGACTTGCCCGCGCCGTTCGGCCCGAGCAGCGCCCAGTGCTCGCCGGGGCGGACGGTCCAGTCGAGCCCGCGGAGGATGACCTTGCCCTCGCGGGCGATGCGGAGGCGGCGCACCTGCAGGACTGGACGGGTCGGCTTGGGCACGCCTCGGCTATGTCGGAGCGGCCTCCTTCTTCCAAGCCGCAAAGCCGTACGCTTGCCCTGCGGCCTCCCGCCCGCATCGTGCCCCCATGCGCCCCACGTCGATCGCCGCGGCCCTCGCCCTCGCCGGGGCGGCATGGGCGCAGACGGCGGTGAGCCCGGAAGACCTCGCCGCGCTGGAGGCGCTCAAGGTGAAGACGGGCGCGGCGCAGCCGGCCCTCAAGGCCGACGAGCTCGCCGAGCTCGCGGCCCATCGCGACCGCATCGCGGCGGCCGAGGCCGCCGCCGAGCCCAAGCCCTGGAAGCTCCGCATCGTCGTCGCCGACGAGGAGGCCGACGGCTACGAGCTCGCGCTGACCCTCGAACTCAGTCCGCCGCAGCTGCTGCTCGTGCCCGCGGCCGGCCGCAAGGCGGGCGACGTCATCGACGCCGCGGGGCGGATCGAATCAGTCGCCAAGTTCCAAGGCGTGCATCGTCCGGTCCTGACGCCCCTCGGCACGCCCGTCGCGCGCCGTGACAGAGACGGCGCGTCGCCGCCCGCGAGCGTGACCGACGCGCTGACCTCCTCCGGGCCCGACTCCTCCGGCGGGGTGCAGGTCAGCAACGTGCTCTTCACGTTCTTCGCGGTGGTCGCCCTGGCCGTCGTGCTGCTCCGCATCAAGTCGCGCATCGACGTCCGCAAGGCCAAGGGCCGGCGCCGATGAGGTTCGCCGCCCTGCTCTGCCTGCTCGCGGCCGCGCTCGAGGCGCAGGGTCCGCCCGCGGCCGTGACGCCGGCGGAACTGCCGCTCAAGGAGCAGACCGAGATCCGCATCGCCTGCCAGCACATGTCAGGCTTCTCCCGCTACTCCGACCTCTACCACTACCGCCTCTGGCTGCCCAAGGGTTTCCTGGCCGCCAAGGACGCCCGCTGGAAGTGCCTCTTCATCGCCTCGCCCTCCGGCAACGCGAAGATGGGCGAGATGGAGGCCTGGCTGCGGCGCAAGGGGACCTACGTCGTCGTGATGCTCGACG
>VHBO01000069.1 GCA_016871895.1 Gemmatimonadota bacterium | reverse complement strand
CGCAGTCACGTTCAGCACCACCGACGACGCGCTCTCGCGGTCGAGGCTCTCGCCGGGCTTCAGCTTCAGCGCGCCAGCGACCACCTCGAAGCGGCTGTCGTCCACCGACCAGGTGTGCGTGTCGCCAGCGTCGGGATCGACGACCGACAGCGTGCCCACGACGCTACCTGCGGCGTTCTCGGAGATGCTGGTCGACGACAGCGCCATCGCCGTAGGGGCGGAATTGGTGCCGAGGGAAGACGTGCCCGTCGCGCCGGAGGAACGGAACGCCTGCGTCGCGCCGCCGGTCGAGCCTCCGTCGCCGCCACTCGCGCCGCCGCCGCCATTCCCGCCGCCGAGGCCCTCGTCGCCATCGCTGCCCCGGAGATCCGGGTTCTCGAACAGCGTGGAGTTGTTTCCGTCCGAGGTGTTCTGGTTCTGGTTGTTGCCGCCTGCCGGCCCAGCCGCCGGGGTCGGGCCGCCCGCCGCCGACTGGATGTTCGCCATGGCGATCGCGATGGTATCGAGGAGGGAGGCGATGTTCCCGCCGATCGAGACGTTGATGGTCTCGGCGTCGCTGGCGGCGGCGACGAGGACGATCCGCCCTCCCTCGGGGCCGATGATGACGAAGTTGCCGTCCTCGACCGTTGTCTGGAGCGAGGACGGATCCGCGTCGATGACGATCGTCTCGCCAGCGGACAGCAGGATCCGCTGGACCTCGCCTGCACGAAGGGTGATCTGCCTCGCGCTGTCGCCTGGGGTTCCGGCCATCGCTCTTTTCCCGCGCCAACTCGCCGGATTCAGGCGAGCCTCTTCGAGAATGGTTAGCTAGGCTTTAAACCTACGACAATCGAGCAGGATTTTCCAGAAAAAACCGTCGATTACACCCTCCAGCCAGCGTAAATACCGCAGCCCGGATCGACATGGTGGAGTTCGGGCCGCGACGGGCCGCACGACGCCCCTGGCGAAGCAAAAACGAGGCTGGGCCGGCGGGATTCACCGTCCTGGCCACGGCCGCCCTCACTCCCTGGGGATGTCGACGTAGCCGCGCTCGATGATGCGCTCGAGCGCCTCGAAGACCGCGCTCGTCTCCTCGAAGGCCTTGCGGGCCTCGCCAAGCGCATGGACCTGCTCGCGCGTCGGTGTGCGGGCCGCGCCGATCTCGATGCCCTTCTGGAGGTAGTCGGCGCGCAGCTGCGCGGTGGCGAGGGCAAGGCGCAGGAAGGATTCGCGGGACAGCGCGACCTTCCCGAGCACTTCCTTGTTGGCGGCGACGATGGCCTTGTCCATCGCGCCCTTGAAGTCCAGCCAGGCGTGGCGTCGCTTCTGGTCGAGCTGCTCGCTCGTCATCAGGTTGTCGACGTTGCCACCCTTCGTGTAGCCGGCGAAGCGCATGGACTGGTCCTCCCTGTATGCATGCTCGCGCCGAAATGCGAAGATAGGGTTAAAGCGTCCGCAACCCTGTAACAAGGCCGAGTATCCGGGCCGCATTCTCGAGGCTGGCCCAGGTCCCGTCGTCGATCGGAATGCCGGATGCCCTGCGCTCCGCCATCGCGGCGCGCTCCGGTTCGCCCGCCACGAGGACCGGGTGGCCGGGATCGACCGGCCTGCAGTCGCGCATGTAGTCGAGGATGGCTCCCACCTCTTCGCCGAACCGGTCCAGGCTGCCGAGCCGGCCCGGATCCACGAGGATCCCGAAGAGGTTGTTGACGATGGTCGGGCCACGCGGATGGCCCGGCTGCAGCGTGTCGCCGCCGGTCAGCGCGCCGGCGAGGATGTCGACCGCGAGGCCGAGCCCGAAGCCCTTGTGCCCGCCGAAGGGAAGCACGCAGCCGCCGGGATCGGCCCAGATGACGCCGGGATCGCGGGTCGGGTTGCCATGCCCGTCGAGCGCATAGCCATCCGGCAGTTCCTCGCCCCTGGCGGCGGCAACGCGCAGCTTGCCGACGGCGACCTTGCTCGTCGCCATGTCGAGCACGAAGGGCGTCGCGGGATCGACGCCGGGAACGGCGATGCAGATCGGGTTGGTGCCGAGGCGCCCGAAGGCGCCGCCATGCGGGGCGACGAGTCCCCTGTGCCCGACGACGTTCACGACGAGGATCGCGACGAGGCCCGCGGCGGCGGCCATTTCCCCATAGGTGCCGATGCGGCCCATGTGGTGCGCGTCGCGCACGGCGAGGATGCACGCACCGGACGCGCGTGCCCGCGCGATGGCGGTCTCGGTCGCCTCGTGGGCGACGACCTGGCCATGGCCGCGCTGGCCATCGACCTGGAGGAAGGGCGGCGCGTCCGAGCTGGTGCGCCCATGCGCTGCCGGCTTCAGCGTGCCGGCCCGCGCGTGGCTGGCATAGGTCTCCAGCATGCCGACGCCGTGGCTGTCGTGTCCCTTGAGGTTCGCGTCGACGAGATGGCGCGCGACGCGCGACGCCTCCGCGGGCGGAGCGCCCTCGGCGGCGAGGATGCGCAGCGCGATGTCGAGCAGCTCGGCTTCCGGGATCCTGCGCATGGCGCCTCTCCTCCTGCCTCAGCCCGCGCCGAGGTCGACGATGTTGAGCGCGTGGCCGGTCGAGCGCAGGAAGGCCCGCAGCCCGTCCGCCGAGACGCAGGTGGTCGCCGTGTTCTCGAGCGGATGGAAGTTGAGCTGCGGCGCATGCGCCATCGCCGCGTCGAGGAAGAAGGTCACGCGACGGGCCGCGTCGTTGACGAGCGCGAACGGCGTCACCGAGCCGGCCACCACGCCGAGGACCTCCATCAGCAGCTCGGGCTTGCCAAAGGACAGGCGCTTGGAGCCGATGCGCGCGTGCAGCGTCTTGAGGTCGATGCGGCGATCTGCCTCCGCGGTCACCAGCCAGAGCCTGTCGCCCGCGTCCTTGAAGAAGAGGTTCTTGGAATGCATTCCCGGCATTGCGGCATGCAGCGCGCGGCTCTGCTCGACCGTGAAGACCGCCTCGTGGTCCGTCGTCCGGTGCTCGACGCCGAGCTCGTCGAGCCTGCGCAGGAGGTCCGCGCGCGTGTGGTGCGTCATGCCGTGTGCGTCCTCGTCAGCGGCGCCGGCGCGCAGTCTCCGCGTGCAGCGCGCGCGCTGTCAATCCGCGGGCACGACGCGCGCGGCGCAG
>VHBO01000068.1 GCA_016871895.1 Gemmatimonadota bacterium | reverse complement strand
GAACCCGGGCGCCGGGATCGGAGCGCGCACGCGGCTGACGACGAGCGCGGAGAGGAGCGGCTGGCCGGCGGCGTGGTGCCGGCTCGCGAGCTCCTCCAGCGAGCGCATGACTTTTCTCAAGTGGTGTGGCGGTCGCACGGCGAGCGCCCGGGCCACCGCGAGGTAGTGCGTCGTCTCGCGACGCGCCGCCAGCTGAGCGAGGTGCGCCTCGAGCGCGGCGACCAGCCCCACGGGAATCGGCACCTCGGGCTCGTCGTGGCGGTTCGACATCGAGCTCGCGCTCAGGGGACCTGGACCATCAACGAGTGGCGGTACGGGCAGGCGGGACAAGCGTTGTTGAAGAAGAAATCTGCCTTGCCATCTCCGTTGACGTCCCCGACGGCCGAGAAATTCACCGACCCCTTGGGGTGATTCGCGATCTGCGGGTCGTTGACGAGCGACGGAGGGAACGGCACCCGCACGCAGCGATCGAAGCGCGGCGTCGCGTCGTGGTTGTGGGTGCGCAGCTCGATGAAGCCGAGCTCTCGGCTACCGGTGGCGATCACGGCTTCGCTCTTGCCGTCGCCATCGACGTCCGCCACGAACGTGGGCCCTTCGAGCGTCTCGAGGGCCGAGCCGTCGATCGGCATCTCGGCCAACGCGCCACCCGGGCCGACCGACAGGATGACGAGCGGCGCATCCTTTCGCATCCGGAGCAGCTCGAATTTCCCGTCGCCGTCGAAGTCGCCGGAATCGAGCTCGTCGCTGCGCGGGATCCCGACGTACGTCTTCGCGGGCCCGAAGTTCCCCTTGCCGTCCCCGGGGCGCACGACGTACTCGTCCGCGGTCCGGAAGAGCAGGTCCTGCGCGCCGTCGCCCTCGACGTCCACGACGAGCACCTTGCCGTCCGTCAATTGCTCGATCGCTACCAGCGTGAAGGTTCGCGACTGCTTCTGCAACAACACGGACTGGGTCGAATAAAACGTGGAGGTGAGGACGAGGTCACCCCGGCCATCGCCGTCGAAGTCTCCATGCCGGATCCAACCGCTGGGCCTCTGCACGTTTTTCTTCGTGGTCTCGCCGGCCCCCGGTCCGGGCTTGCCCCACTGCACCATCGCCGCCGCGCTGAGCTGAAAGGACGACGCGACGTCACCGAGCCCATCGGAATCCAAGTCGACGATCGTGGTGCCGAGCTCCTCGCTCAGGCCGGTGTCGAAAGACCACTCTTCAAAGCCTGCGTCGACGCAGACGATCGGGCCGCCAGCCGAGCCGCCCGAGCCACTCCCGGCGGCGGTCGCCTCGGCCTTGAGTTCAATGTCGGGGACGCACGCAGCCGCCCCGATGAGGAGCAGCCCCAGCGACTTTCTCAATTCACAAGCAGCTCGCATCGACGTCCTCCACCCAGGCGGCCAGCTTCACCACGGCCGCTGGGGTGCCGCTGACCTGGGCCGTCCAGGTCGTCGCGCCCTTCGACTCCTGACCGAAGAGCCGCACCGAGCGCGCGGCATCCAACTCGGTGGCCTCCGGCAGCGAAAACGCCTCGAACGACTCAACCCCGGCGCGGAGGTGAAAGAAAAACGGCGCGAAGCGAAGCCACGCAGCGGCCGATCCTCCCTGCATTTGGTTCGTGGCAGCGTGGCCGAGAACCGCACCCGGATCTCCCGCAGGGCCTGGCGAGAGGGCGATGGCGCCCGTGCCCTTCGTCGAATAGCCCACGAGCGCACCGTCGATGAACAGCGCACGACGACCGACCGACACCCGGTACGAGAGGAGGTGAGGACCGAAGTCGATCCGGTAGGAGAGCGCCTCGCCCTGGTTCGGCCCCTGCGCCGTCACGGTCCCGTCAATGGCGAGACCAATCATGATCCGCTGGTCGTCGGGCACCTGGGCCCCGAGCGACAGCAGATCCCCGCCGTTCTGTCCGCCCCAGTAAAAGCCGATGTCGATTGAGAGACCGTCCGGGTACGCCTTGAGAAATGTCGTGTCCTTGCAGTAGACGACGTCCCCGCAGAGGTTCACATGAGCGTTGGGCGTGGTGTTGCAAAAGCCGCCCTTCTGCCCGTCGAGCCACGCCGCGACCTCGGGAGGGACGACGAGGGGCCCGCTCCCCCCGGCACCCATCGAGCCGCCGCCGCCTGCCGCGCTCGAGGACGTGACGCTGGTCGTGGCCTCGGGCTTCAGCTCGAGCTCCGAAGGAACGCACCCGGCAAGCGCGCAGGAGGCCAGGACCGCGCCCGCGACGTGCCGGGCGAATCCGTGCCCCGAACCCCAACGCTGCGCGACCGTGGTGCGCCTGACGGGTGGCTTGCGGACGCACCGCGCCGCCACGGAAGCGTCCGGCACACGGGCCATGCGCGCTTCGAAAGGGCGGGCGACGGGGGCCTTCGGATTCGACATCGTGAGGTCAACTGCAAGGAGGCGCGTCAAGGGAACCTCCGTCACCGTAGGAGAGCAGCCCCGCTCGGTCAAGCGAGGGTCCGACGGGGAGTTCACTGCCCCGCGACCTGCGCGAGCAGGCCGAGCGCGTGCGCGGCCCGGAGCGCGACGATCCGAAGGTGACCATCGCGCAGGGCATGACGGCCCTGGATGAGCGCATCGAGCGGCACGAAGCGCAGCCTCGAGGGGGCGTCGGCGTGGTGGGCCGTGACCTCGACCGCGAGCGGGTGCACGACCTCGGGGGTGAGTCCGGGCGAAGGGTGGTAGCGCCCGCCAAGCTCCCAGACGGCGCCCGCGACCACGCCATATTCACGGAGCAACTGCGCCGCGACGAAGGTGCGCGACGCCGCGACGCCGACCACCTCGCGCGGCAAGCGCCACGCCGGCGCGACGAGCAGCTCGCTGTTGCCGACGAAGCCCTGCGCCGCCGGGAGGTCGTCGTCGTCGATGCCGAGGAGCACGCGCCCGTCGTCCGTGCGGGCGAGCAGCGCGACCGCGAGGGTGTTGAAGCTGTGCCGCGCGGGCAGCACCATCTCGAGCGAACGCCGATGAAGCTCGCCGCCGAGCGCATCCCGCTCGATGAAATCCGCGCAGTGGAGCGCGAGGAAGCCGCTCGATTCGCCGGCGTCGACCTGCCGGTACGCGCGTCGATGCGGTCGGGCGAGCGCCACCTCGAGCGACGTCGAGGGGACCCCGATGGACGGACTCGACCATGCCGGCGCCTCGCCTATCCACTCGCCGGGCTCGA
>VHBO01000067.1 GCA_016871895.1 Gemmatimonadota bacterium | reverse complement strand
CATCAAGTTCGTCTCGCAGGTCGCGATCCTCGGTGCCGTCGTCACCCTCGTCGTGCTCTTCGTGGTCCGGCCGATCGTCGCCAAGATGTTGGAGGAACCGGCACCGGAGACCGCGACACTTGCCACCGAAGAACCCGGCGGCGCTCTCGTCCCGACCGAGGAGGTGGATGAGGTCGCCCGGATGAAGGCTGAAATGGAGTCCGAGATGCAGGCGCTGCAGGCGCAGCGCGCGCAGGCTATGGCCGAGATGATCGACATCGACAAGATTGAGGGCCAGGTGCAGTCCTCGGCCCTCAAGCGCATCACCGAGATCGTGGACAAGCATCCCGAGGAAGCCGCCTCCGTCATACGCGGCTGGCTTACCCAACGCGCATGACCACCAGAGAAGGCGTCCTGCGGCTAGTGGAGGAGATCGGGGAGGCGCTGCGCCTCGACCGGCCCGCGGCCGTGCGCGCGGCACGGGCGGCGGCGGCGGCCGAAGCCGCGGAACGCGCCGCCGGCCATGCGCTGGTGCCGGGACCCGCGGGCGACAGGGACGCGGTCGCGATCCGGAACGCGTTCTGGCGCCTCGTTTCCGAGGTCAGCCGCGCGGCGTCTGCACGGACGTCCCACGACGGCATGATTGCCGCCATCGCGCAGGCCGTCGAGGACGCGCGCGAGGAACTCAGCGAGATTCGAGATGCTTCTCGACGAAATCCGGCAGGGTCACCGTGACGCGCGGGGAACCCTCCGTCGCGGATGCCCTCGCCTCGATCAGGCGTGCGAGTTCCTCCGGGCTGGCGCGACGTCCGTGCCGCGCGAGGAATCCACAATAGCCATGCGACACCACGATCACGGCATCGCGGAAACCGGGAAGGCCGGAGCGCACCATGTCGGCTTCCGCCGAGTCCGAGAGGAGCGTCGCGCGGAAGCTGTAGGCAAGCGGAGGCGCCCCGGCGGCCGGCACGACCCCCGGGCACGTCACGGCGAAGCGACCGAGGTCGATCGCGGCAAGCGTGCCCGCCGGCGGGGCGGGCGCGGCGACGGGATCGGCGGCCATGGCGCCGCCCGAGGCCAGGGAGGATGCGATGAACATGACGGCGACGCGTGACGCAAGGACGGAGGACGGCATGCGCATCGGCTCCTGGCCGGGGCTGGTGCGACGGGACGGGCTTGTCTGCGTCCTCGAGGAAGACAGCGTCGGGGATGTCGCTGAGATCATGGCGCGCTCGAATATCGGCGCGGTGCTCGTGCTTCGCAACGATGGAATGCTGTCGGGCATCTTCACGGAGCGCGACCTCCTCCGCATGGCCGGGACAGGCGAACGGATCGACAGGGACCAGGCGGTCGCCAAGGCGATGACCCGTGATCCCTGGGGCGTGTCGCTGGACGATGGCGCGCGCCATGTCGCCCGGGAGATGCTCGCGCGCGGGTTCCGCCACGCGGTCGTCTTCGGGGAAGGCCGCGTGCCGATCGGCATCGTCTCGATACGCGACATGCTCGCGATCCTGCTGGAGGGCTGAACGGTGCTTGGCTGGTTGCGGTCCACCCTCGGCGGCGGCGAGGCCGCGCGCCCCGGAAAACGACAGGACGCGGCGTCCTCGGTCCAGTTCAGCGAGTACCGAGTCCGCTCCATCTTCCGACGGCGAACGTCCACCCACATCGACAACTGGTTCCCGGCCGCGCATCCCGACGAGGCGGTGGCGGCAGCGCGGCGGCGCTTCCCCACGGCCGACGCATGGGAATACCAGGGCGAGAGAAGGGACCTGACGGCCGCGGAGATCGAGGCCCTGCGGCGCTCGAACGCCCCGAAATGAAGGCGACGCGCCTGCAGTGCCTGGCGATCGCCTCGGCGATCGCCATGGCCGTCGCGGGTGCGGCGCCAGTGCGCGCCGAACAGGTCCGGATCTGCGACCGGCGCGTCGAGTTCCCGGGCGCCGTCAGGCATTTCAAGCTGGACGAGCCGGATCCCTTCGGAGCGTCGGCCGTCCTCACGGGGGCCCTCCAGCAGGAGGGCGAGCGCTTCCTGCTGAGGTTCAACTGCTGGCGCCTCGCCACGCCGCGCGACGGCTTCCCGGAGGAACGACCGACCCTCGAGCGCCTGTTCCGCTACACGCGTGCGCTCGGCATCTTCAACCAGACCTACGTGTACCTTCCCGCGCAGGACAGGCTCTTCGTGCGGGTCTCGGGAGAGCGCACGACCAACGGCGTGGTCTACGACATACGCTTCGAGTTCCACATGCTGCGCGACCGCACGCTCGGTGCCGTGACGAGCTACCGGAGAGACTCGCGCGCCGCGCGCGAGCAGGCCGACGCGTTCGTCGACGGCCTGCGCTCGCTGCGCTGACCGGGGGGAGCCGCACGTGCCCTCCTTCGCCTGCCCGGAATGCGCCGCCGCGATCGCGCTGCCAGCGGGAATTCCGTTTCCCCCAGGAGGGCGGCTGCTGTCATGTGGCCGCTGTGCCGCGATCTGGCGCGTGATGCCGGACGCCGTCCCGAAGGAGGCGACGGAAGCGCAGCCCGAGCCTGTGATCGCTCCAGCCGAGGAGGTCGGGCCGTCTCGTCGACGCCGCGGCATCGACCTGCGCCGGCTCGCCCGCCTCGCGATCGCGCTTTCGCTGGTGGCTGCAGTGCTGGGAGGGATCGGCAGCGGCGCATTCGCCGCGCGACACCACCTGGCCGTCTGGATGCCGTCCACCCGCGGCGTCTTCGTGGCGCTCGGGGCTGGCGTGAAGCCCTCGGAGATATCCGCGGCGATAACGGGATGGAGGGTCGCCGAGGGCGGGGCCGTTCATGTCGGCTACCGCGTAGCCAATCCGACGGCATTGTCCCTCCCCATGCCCGAGATCTGCGTCGAGGGCCGCGCCGAGGAGGGCGTGACGGCCTTTCGCCGGTGCTTCCCGCCGGATGTCGACAAGCTCGAGCCGGAGCAGGCCAAGGACGCCGAATTCCTCGTCCTGGATCCGGCCGGCGCGGTCCGGGAGATCGAGTTGCGCAAGGCTCCCCCGCCCCGCTGACCTGCAATTTGTTGGCATGGGCGTCGGCACGTCGATTGCATTGCGACGCCCGACCCGCATCGGCGCGGGAGATTCCTGCAGGATGGAGGCCGGGGCGTGGCGTTGCCGACTTCGAGGACCGAAGCGACGTCGTCGGCCATGGCGCGTGCGTCGCACCCGCATGCGCCACGCCTCG
>VHBO01000066.1 GCA_016871895.1 Gemmatimonadota bacterium | reverse complement strand
GGGCAGGAAAGGTCGAGGCCAGTCTCCTCGGCGATGCGCCGCACGGCGACCTTCGCGATCGCGAGCAGGTCCCGATCGTCGGGATCCACGCGCAGCGTGCGGCTCGCCGCGAGGAGCGAGGCGGTCAGATCGGCGCCGCGCCGTGCCTTCGCGGCGATCATCTCGATGCGCGCTCGCTGCGAATCGCCGCGTTCGCCGTCGAGCAGGACGCCCGCATTGAGGAGGATGCCCGAAAGCAGGATGTTGAACTCGTGCGCAAGCAACCCCGCGGCGAGGCCGAGGCTTGCATGCCGATCGGCCTCGATCCCCGGGACCTCGAAGGCGCGTTCGTCGCCCGCCAGACCTTGGTCGCCCGTGCTCATCGATCACCCTGTCCCGGGCTCCGGTCGCGCGCGCAAGGAAGCCTGCGTGTTCGAGTCGCGATCATGTCCCGACCAAGTATACTTCGAGCGACCATAGTCTACAACTCAAGCGCGAGGTACGCTCATCGTGAAGACGGCGCCCTCGCCCTCGTTCGCGAAGCAGAGCCCGCCGCCCATTTCCTGGAGCGCGCGCCGGCTGATCGACAGGCCGAGGCCGGTCCCCTTCCCGGGGGGCTTGGTGGTGAAGAAGGGCTCGAAGATCCGATCCCGCGCATCGTCGGGAACGCCGCCCCCGTTGTCGGCGACGCTGATGCGGAGCATAGGCCCGTCCGCGCGGACCGAGATCACGATCCGCCCGGCGAGATGGGGCTCGCGCTCCCTCCGCTCCTCGATCGCGCTGGCGGCATTGGCGACCAGGTTGACCAGCGCCTGCTCCACGAGGATCCCCTGCCCGTGCGCCACGGGGTCCGGCTCGCGGATGTCCAGCGCGACCTCGATGCCGGCATGCGAGAGCGTGCCGCGCAGCACGAGCAGCGCATCGTCGACCAGGCGCGCGAGATGGAAGGGCGCGAAGGGCTGCTCCGAAGCCTGGCGACCGAACACCTTGAGGTGCGACAGCAGGCTCGAGGCCTTCTCGACCTGCCGCGAGATGCGATCCAGGCGGACCGCCAGCTGCTCGCGCGGGATCGGCCCGGCCTCGTTTGCCGCCTGCAGGTTCGATGCCGACAGCTTGATGACGTTGAGCGGCTGGCTGAGCTCGTGGCCCATGCTGACGGCGAGTTCGCCGATCTGCGCGAGCTTCGCCGCCTGGACGAGCTGGTGCTCCGCCTCCTTCTGGTCCGTCACCTCCAGCATGAGGCCGTGGAGCACGCGTGATCCACCGCCCCCGGGAAGCCGGACGCGCGTATCCATGAACCAGCGATAGCGCCCATCCGAACCGCGCAGCCTGTAGGTTTCCCGCGCCATGCCGGACGAATCGATCCCGGATGAGAACGTCGCCTGCACGCGCGCCCAGTCGTCGGGATGGATGCTGGCCCTTGCCCATCCGCTCGCCACCGCCGCCGCGGGATCGACGTCGAGTACCCGCCTGATCGAGGAACTGTAGGTGATCACGGGGGAGCCCTCGCCGGGCGCGTCCTCCGCCACGTAGGTGATGATCGGCGCCATCGCCTCGAAGGCCTCGAGCCGGGCTCGAAAGGCATCCGAGGTCCAGCGCTCCGTGCGCAGTTGCTCGACCATCCCGCGGATCCAGTCGTCGAGGAGATCCATCTCCTGCAGCGGTAGCCGCGGCGCGTCGTCGACCGGCCGCCCGGACCTGGCCGCGCTGAAGCGAAGGCGCCGCCCGACCGCGCTCGCGATCGCCGAACCGGCCACCACGACGCCAGCCACCAGCATGAGCGCTACTGCAAGGATCGCGGCTTGCGCCCATTGCGCTTCGGCGCGAAGCGGCGACGAGGAAATGGCCACGCCGATCCGCCAGCCCGGGATCGCGGGTAATTCCAACGTCGTCCGCGCGCCCCAGTCCTGCAGGTCGCGCTTGAAGTAGCCAAGGTCGCGGGTAGGCAGGATGACCGTGTCGGCAGGGCCGCGCGATGGCGGGGATCGGTCGAGGGTCGCGTCGATGTTCCCCGCCATCGCCACGAGCTGGTCCTGTTCGTCGAATGCACCGGCCAGCCAGCCCCGGCCGTCTCGAACGAGGCGCCGGGAGGCCGCCTCGATGGTCTGCCGCGCCATCGTCGCGGACGAGGCGCGAAGCACCGCCAGGCGCCCAGCCGCGAGCTGGCGGACGACGAGCAGCGACGCCTCGCAAGGCCCCTTCGCGGGGACGGAGACCACCATGTCCTCGGCCATGCCGGCCCCGGCGAGCCTCGATCGCAGGGTCGCCGCCCAGCACCGCGCCTCCGGCGGGTCGGTGGCAGGCCCGGACGCGTCGAGCAGGACGATGGTTTCCCATGGCACGGGGCCCGCGAGCGCGACCGCGCGCGCGCCGCCCGGGTTTGCCTCGAGTTGCCTGGCGATCCGCGGCGCGAAGTTGCCAAGCGACCCGGCCGCCAGAGCGACGACCTGTGCATGCGCCGCGGCGATGTCGAACGCGTAGTCGCCGAGTTCCCGCGTCATCTCCCGCTCGATGCCGCGTACCGAGAGGAGCGAGAAGGCCGAGCTCGCCGCGAGGCCCGGCACCGCCACGAAGAAGGCGAGGATCGAGACCAGCGCGGACCTTGCGGAGGCGCCGCGCATCGCGGGTATCCGACGAAGCAGTGGCCATCGCAGCGATGCCAGGTGCAGGATGTCCGCGACCGATGCGTTCGCCACGCCATTCAGGCCGAGTTTCGCTGCCACCAGAAGCGCCACTTCCGGCGTAGCCCCTCCCCAGGCGAGCGACACGACAATCGAGGCGGGACAGCCGACGGCCAGCCAGTAGGCGAGATCAGCCCCGGCCAGCGGCCATCCGCGACGCCCCGCCATGCAGAGCCATGCAGCCTCGCAGCACATGATCGCGACCGCGAACCAGTGCACCCAGAGCAGGAAGCTGGGCAAGGTCGCGAGCAGGACGGCACCGAGCGCCAAGGCCGGCGGCAGGAGACGCACCCCGACCAGGGCGATGCAGCCTCCGAAGAGCAGGTGCACGCCCCAGGAGATGTTGAACGGCAGGAAGACATTGATGCCGAGGCCCGCGAAGCCGAGCAGCAGGGCGAGGCCGAAGCCGATGATCGGCGACGCCTCCTCGCCCGGTTTTCGCGGGGCAGCGGATCCATCTGTGAAGGGAACGGGCATCGCCTGCGTGTGTCGGGGAAGGAGGGCGCGCGAGGGAGGAGGGGGGGGGCA
>VHBO01000065.1 GCA_016871895.1 Gemmatimonadota bacterium | reverse complement strand
GCCGATGTTGAACGTCGCGGTCGAGCCCGGCGCGACGGTCACGCTTCCGAAGATCTCGTAGATCGCGGCGGAGTTGGTGACGGTGGCCGAGGCGAACGAGGTCGCGGCGGCGACGGCGACGAACGAAATGGCGGTGGTGAGGGAACGGCTCATGGGGAAACTCCGGAATGGGAAGGAGGGAACAGGCGGGAACGACACGCGCGAGCCCCGGGAAGGGCGCACGCACCCCTCCACACGCGAACGGCAGGTCTGACCCATCACGCCCTCCCGAATTCTTTGTGGAATTGGGTTACAGGACCCGATTGCTTGCGCCAGGACGGGGATTCTGAAAAGGAACCCGAACTGGAGCATTCACGCTCGCTTGCGTCTGATCCGGGCCTACTTTTCGGCCATGAACCGGACCCCGCCCGGAACCGTATCCACTGGGATGAAGGCTGCCATTGCAGGACTTGCCGCCCTCCTCGCCTCCTCGACCGCGCTGGCCCTTCAGGCACCGCGCGGAGAATTCGGCGCCCCGGCGGGGCGGGAGGGCTCGTGCGAACTCGAGCAGAGCCTGCTCGCGCACACGCCGTGGATGATCGAACTCCCGGGGAACCTCCCGGCGTCCTTCTCGTTGACGCTCCCGGTCGGAGATGGGCTCGAGGTGATCGAACTCCAGCGGTTCTCGAACCGCAGCGACCGGTACCAGGTGCTGGTCGACGTGGGCGGCGGCAAACTCGAGCCGTCCGCGCCGCCGGCGATCCGCACCTACCGCGGCACCCTCGCGGCCCGCCCCGGCACGTTGGTGAGCGGTTCGATCCTGCCGACGGGCTTCACCGGCATCATCCGGCTCGAGGACGGCGAGACCTGGGTGGTGCAGCCGATGTCCGATTTCTGCGCTGGCGGCACCCGGGGCGCACGTGGTCTTCAACGCCAACGACGCGATCAGCGACGGACGTGGCTGCGCGGTCGGCCGGCCCGGCTTCGAGAAGTTCGGCCGCCAGGGCGAGCGCCAGCTCGGCGAGGGCGGCGCGGCGGGGCTGACCCCGTCCCAGGCCGAGATCAGCTGCGATACCGACCACGAGTTCTTCCAGAAGAACGGCTCGAACGTCAACACCACGGTGAACGACATCGAGCTGGTGCTCAACAACGTGAACGCCGTCTACGACCGTGACCTGAACATCTTCCACGAGATCGGGACGATCGTCGTGCGGTCCACGGTGAACGACCCGTACACCACGACCTCGATCGACGGTCGGCTCAACGAGTTCAGCGCGAAGTGGGCCACCGCCCCCGAGTCCGGCATCTTCCGCGACATCTCGCACATGTTCTCCGGATACTCGTTCTCCGGCGGCGCCATCGGCCTCGCGTACCTCGGGGGCGTGTGCGCCGGGACGAACAGCATCCAGTACGGCATCGTCGAGAGCCGCTACACGACGCAGGCGAACTTCCGCACGTCGCTGTCGGCGCACGAGCTGGGCCACAACTGGGACGCCACGCACTGCGACGCAGACGGCTCGGCCAACTGCAACATCATGTGCTCGGCGAACGGGGCCTGCGGCGGGATCTCGGGCAGCAACCTGCGGTTCAACACGCGCACGCAGAACGAGGTGAGCGCCCACCTGAACTCGGTGAACTGCGACTTCGTCCGCCCCGAGGCGGTGACGCTGCCGTTCATCGAGAACTTCGTGTCGACCACCTTCGCGAACGAGCGCTGGACGTACCGCGACGGCGCGGTGATCAACAACGCGGCGGTCGGCGAGCCGAGCGCGCCCAACTCGATGGCGCTCAACTCGACCGGCGCCGCCGCCTACGACGACGACGAGGCCCGCACGAACTTCATCAAGCTCGCGGGCGTCGCGGGCAACGTGCTCGCCTCCTACTGGGTGAACCGCTCGGGCGTGGAGTCGGGCGAGACGTTCGTCGTCGAGTACCTGAACAACGCGCTCGACTGGGTGGTGCTCAACACGCTCACCTCCGACGGCACCAACCCCGCGGCGTTCACCCGCTACGAGCACGTGCTTCCGGCGAACGCCAAGCACGACCGCTTCCGCCTGCGCTTCCGCGTGGACGGCAACGACACGGGCGACACGTGGTACGTCGACGACGTGTCCGTCGCCACCGGCGCCGTTCCGCCGCCGGCCAACGACGAATGCTCCGGTGCGGTGACCGCGGTGGCCGGGGCCAACCCGTTCGACTCGACGAACGCCACCAACGGCGCGCTCGCCATCCCGTCGAGCTGCTCGACGAACGCCGCGACGACCATGGCGAAGGACGTCTGGTTCCTGCACCAGGCCGAGTGCGACGGCGAGCTCGCGGTCACGCTCTGCGGCGGAACGGCATTCGACACACGGCTCGTGGTCTACGCGGCGGGCGCGACATGCCCGGGGGCCGGCGCGCAGGTGATCGCGTGCAACGACGACACGGCCGGGTGCGCCGACGGCGCATCCTCGGTCCGGTTCCGGACCGTGGCCGGCGCGTTCCACTACATCCGCATCGGGGGCGCGGCCGGCGGCGGCGCGGGTTCCTTCGACATCTCCTGCCAGCAGGACTGCTTCGCTGACTTCAACGGCGACCGGAACGTCGACGGCATCGACCTGGGCGTGCTGCTGAGCCAGTGGGGCGCGGCCGGTTCGGCCGACCTGAACGGCGACGGCTCGGTCGACGGCATCGACCTCGGCTCGCTGCTCTCGCGCTGGGGCCTCGGCTGCACCTGACGCGCTGCACACGCGGCCGTGATCACACAAATCCCATGGCCCGGAGCGTTACGCTCCGGGCCATGTCGCATGACTTCGACCTGACGGGACGTGTGGCGCTGGTGACCGGGAGCACCCGCGGGCTCGGCCGCAGCATCGCGATGGCACTGGGGCGCGCGGGCGCGAGCGTGGCGATCAACTACCTGAACGACGAGGCGACCGCGGCGCGCACGCTCGCGGACTTCGGCGCGAAGGGGTTCCGGGGCGGGCTGTTCCGGGGCGACGTCGTCGACGAGGCCGACGTGCGGCGCATGTGCGACGCGATCCGCGCCGAGCTCGGGCCCATCGACGTCGTCGTGGTGAACGCGACGCCGGCGCAGCCGCACCGGCCCATCGAGGAGTACGGCTGGGACTTCTACCGTCAGATGCTCGACTTCTTCGTGAAGAGCCCGTACCTGCTCGCGCGCGAGGTGCTGCCGCACATGAAGTCGGTGCGCCGCGGGCGGATCATCAACATCACGAGCGAGGTCTTCGAGCGCGGCGTCGGGAACTTCAGCGCCTACGTCGCGGCGAAGGGCGCGCAGGTCGGGTGGACCCGCAGCATGGCCACCGAGCTCGCGCCATGGCACGTCACCGTGAACGCCGTCGCGCCGGGGTGGATCCCCGTGGAGCGGCATGCGGACGACCCCCAGCACGCCAAGGACGCGTACGAGGCGCTCATCCCGATGGGCGCGTTCGGCGTCCCCGAGGATGTGGGCGGTGCGGTCACGTTCCTTGCGAGCGACGCGGCCCGCTTCATCACCGGACAGTCGATCCACGTCAACGGCGGGATGACCGTTTTCT
>VHBO01000064.1 GCA_016871895.1 Gemmatimonadota bacterium | reverse complement strand
GGCTAGCGCGCGCGCCTTGTTTTGTGCAAAGTGCAGGCGTTCACTACCGCAAGGAGCCTCCACATGCAACTCCTCCCCCGCGCCGCCCGCGCCGCCCGCGCCGCCCGCGCCGCCCTCGCCGCCCTCGCCGCCCTCGCCGCCCTGCCCCTCGCCGCGCGCGCCCCCCTCGCGCACGCGGCGCCGCGGCAGCACGTGACCATCGACGGCAGCCTCGTGGAGGTGCGCTGGAGCGACGGCGACAGCCTGCGCTTCTTGTCGGGGCGCCTCCGCGGCGAGAAGGCGCGCCTGATGGGCTACAACACCCTCGAGTCCTACGGCCCCGTCCACAAGTGGGGCGAGTGGAGCGAGTGGGAGCTCTACAAGATCTCCAAGGGGGCGCGCGAGGTGGCGGAGCGCAAGGCGTGGGTGTGCGACGTGGGAGAGGAGCGCGACCACTACGGGCGCTACCTCATGCGCTGCCCTGAGCTCACCGAGACCATGCTCCGCGAGGGCGTCGGTCACCTCTTTGAGGTGAGCGGCGACCCCACCCCCGCCCTGCTGCAGCTCCAGCTCGACGCCATGAAGGAGATGCGCGGCATGTGGCGCAAGGGCGCCCCCGAGGGGCTCGTCACCAGCGTGCACAGCGCCGCCGAGATGAAGGACGGCGAGCCCGCCTACAACCGCGTGGCGACGCTCAAGACCGGGCGCGCCAACAAGCTCTTTCACCAGGACACCTATGAGGAGTGCCGCTGGGTGTGCGCGCAGGGCTCGTGCATGCTCTACGTGCCCTTTGAGCGCCGCTACGGCGACAAGCGCCCCGCCTGCCTCCGCTGGCAGGGGCGCTGAGCGCGCCCTGAACTCAAGCCCTCACCTCAACCCCCTCAAGCCCTCAAGCCCTCACTCAGAGAGACCACTCAGGGAGACCACTCCATGCCCCCCCGTCTAGCATCCTCACGCCTGCGCGCCGCCCTGCTCGGCGCCGGCGGCCTCCTGGGCGCCTGCACCACCGCGGACCCCCTCCCCCCCCTCCCCATGGGCGGCGCCACGTCGCCCGCCGGGTGCTCCACCGACCTCAGCTGCCCCGCCAACCAGGTCTGCGTGGGCGGCGAGTGCGTCCCCGGGCAGTGCAACATCGACCGCGCCTGCCCCCCCGGGCAGACCTGCGACCCCGCCAGCTACACCTGCTCGGGCTCCACGGCGGCGCCCTGCAACAACGACGACAACTGCCTCACGGGCCGCTGCCTCAACAACCTCTGCCAGGACGTGGAGTGCGTGGTGGACGAGCACTGCGCCGACGGCACCCGCTGCGAGGCGAACCGCTGCGTGACCGCCGCCGGCTGCCAGGACGTGGACCGCGACGGCTACGGCCCGGGCTGCGCCGAGGGGCCCGACTGCGACGACAGCAACGCCATGGTCAACCCCAGCGTCCGCGAGGACGGCGCCGCGCTGTGCGATGACGGCGTCGACAACGACTGCTCCGGCGCCGACGCCGTGTGCGGCGCTGAGGACGTGGACGGCGACGGGTTTGAGGAGAAGGACGGCGACTGCGATGACGCCAACCCCAACGTGAATCCCGGGCGCATGGAGGTCTACTACAACGACCTCGACGACGACTGTAACCCCCGCACCAACGACGACGACCAGGACGGCGACGGCTTCGCCGCGGAGCGGTCGATGGGGCCCGACTGCGATGACCAGAACCCCAGGGTGAATCCCGTGGCGATGGACACGCCGGGCAACGGCGTGGACGAGGACTGCGACGGCGCCGACCGCGTGCTCTCGGGCGGCGACGCCGACGGCGACGGGGTGACGGAGGCGGCGGGCGACTGCAACGACAACAACCCCAACGTCTCCCCCCGCGCCACGGAGGTCCCCTACAACGGCGTGGACGACGACTGCAGCGCCAACACCCCCGACAACGACCTCGACAGGGACGGCTTCGCCATGCCGCGCGACTGCGACGACGCCAACCCCAACATCAACCCCAACGCCGAGGAGGTGTACTACAACGGCGTGGACGAGGACTGCGACCCCTCCACCGCCGACGGCGACGCCGACGGCGACGGGGTGAACGCCACGAGGGTGGGCGGGCGCGACTGCAATGACGACCTGGCGACGGTGAATCCCAACGCCATGGAGGTCACCTACAACGGCGTGGATGACGACTGCAACCCCGCCACGCGCGACGATGACCTGGACGCCGACGGATTTGGGCGCAACGAGGACTGCGACGACATGAACGCCGCGGTGAATCCGGGCGTGGTGGAGAACGCCTCCACCAACTGCGGCGACGGCATCGACCACAACTGCGTGGGCGGCGACGTGGCGTGCCAGGCGGGCGTCAACGACCGCGACGGCGACGGCGTGCCCGACGCCGCCGACTGCGCGCCCACCAACCCGGCGATTCCCGGCCCGTTCGAGATCTCCAACAACGGCGTCGATGACGACTGCGACCCCAACACCCCCGACGCCTGCGACGACGACGCCTACGACGACGTGCCCAACAACGCCCCCGGCACCGCCAGCGTGGTGACCGACGGCAACACGCGCGGCGTGCAGTACAACGGCCTCGTCCTCTGCCCCGGCGACGACGACTGGTTCCAGATCACCGTCCCCGCCGGCGACGGCGTGGAGGTGGACGTGGCGTTCACGCACGCGGACGGCGACATCGACGTGGCGCTGATGCGCCGCAACGGCGGCAGGCTCACCGAGGAGGGGCTGACGCAGGTGGACTCCTCGGCGGGCACCGGCGACCTCGAGACCCTCTATCAGCCCCGCGCCTCCGCCGCCGACACCTACTTCATCAAGATCTTCCACTACGGCGAGGACCGCAACGTCCGCCAGCCCTACAGCGTGACCATCAACGTCTTCCAGCGCTGCACCGACGACCCCGTGAGCGCCTCCGGCGAGCACAACGACGCCCGCGCGGAGGCCAAGGCGCTCCCCGCCCCCTCCGCCACCCGCCAGCTCTGCGACTATGATGACGACTGGTACACCTTTGAGGTGACTCGCACCGGCCAGCACCAGGTGGACGCCATCTTCACCCACGCCAACGGCGACGTGGACGTGGTGGTGGAGGGGCCCACGGGCAGCAGGGTGGGCTCCGGGGTGAGCTTCTCGGACGACGAGAAGGTCACCTTCACCGCCTCCGTCACGGGCACCTACGCGGTGCGCGTCTACGGGGTGGGCGCCGCCAAGAACTCGTACCGGGTGTTTAAGTCGAGCGGCACGCAGGTGACCAAGACCGCCTCGCAGAACGACGACCGCGCGATCCCCGACGCCACGAGCGCCACGGCCTCCGGCGTGCTCACCACGCCGGCGCTCGCCTTCACGGGCGTGCCCGCGGGCTCCATCGTGCGCAGCCTCAAGGTCAAGCAGCTCGACATCAACCACGGCTGCCTCAGCGACCTCAAGGTGGAGCTGCTGTGGGACGGCGCGGTGGTGGCCACGGTGTGGAACCGCGACGGCGTGGACTGCCTCGACAACCAGCTCGACGACGACTCCGCGCTGAGCCTCTCGTGCGCGGCGGGCGTGGCGGCGGCGGGGTGGAACTTCCGCGCCGGCAACGACATCTGCTTCCTCGACCGCACCTACCGCGAGTTCGCCGGCCTCGACGCGCAGGGGAACTTCCAGGTGCGC
>VHBO01000063.1 GCA_016871895.1 Gemmatimonadota bacterium | reverse complement strand
GGTCAGTATCTTGGGAACATTGATACGAATTGAATGGCTTGAGCGATTGCGCGGGCACCTCGTTGGCCCCCGGCGAGACGCAGTGCCTGATGCGCCGCCGACGGCAGCCCAGCGCGCGCCCTATCGCTGGCGGAGGCGTGATGGCGATCGCGTCGTCACCATCGAAGACGCATTGCGCGAGCGGGCCGGCGAGGCCCGTCCGGCGCAGGAAGCCGTCGACCCCCGCCGCGCGGCGAGCGAGCAGCGCGCGCGTGGCCTCGAGGAGACGGTCGAGGCGCTTCGTGGCCAGATGGCGCGCCTGGAGGAGACGCTGCACTTGGTCGGGCAGCGGTCGCGGCACTTCGAGCGCTCCTACATGAAACTCAAGGCGCAAGTGGCGGCGGGACAGGCCGCGGCCCCGCCCAGGCCCGCGAGCGACGACGCGAACCGCGATTCCACAGCCGCCCTCTACGCGCGCGTGGGTCTCTCGCCGGACGCTCCGGACTTCGTAATCGAGGGCGCGCGCCGCGCCTTCGCGCGCCGGTTCCACCCCGATTCGGCGGCTTCTCGTGACGATCCGGAGGCGTCGAGCGCGGAATTCCGCTATTTTATGCGAGTATTTGATGTTCTTCAGGAACGCAGGAAGCGCTCCCGCCCATGAGCCAGACAGTCGCCTCGCATCCTCTTCGCGACCGCATGCTGGGCGCCACGCGACCTGGCCCGGAAGAGGCGCAGGCGCGCCGCGCCGCGGAGGAGCAGAACATCGCGAACACGAAGGAGCGACGGCGCGCCGAGGAAGCCGCGATCGCCGGGCACGCGACGCAAGGGGACGGCGTACCCGCCGGCTATCGCGCCGACGGGCGCAGGGAACGCGCGCGCGGCCGCGGGATTTCGCTGACCGCGTAGGCTAGGCGAGCGGTCAGAACGGCCTCAGGATCTCGATCATCTGCTGGCCATAGCTCGGCGCCTGGTAGTCGGTGATCAGGCCGCGGCCGCCGTAGGAGATCCGCCCCTCGGCGATCTTGTCCGAGCTCACGGTATTGTTCGGCTCGATGTCCTGGGAGCGGATGATCCCGGTCAGCTGGATGTCCCGCATTTCCTGGTTGACCCGGAGCTCCTGCTTGCCCGCGATCACGAGGTTGCCGTTCGGCAGGACCTCCACGATGACCGCGGCGAGGTTGATCTTCACGCTTTCGCTGCGCTTGGCGCCGCCCGTGCCGGCGAAGTTCCCGCTGCCGGAGAGACCGAAGACCTCGTTGGAGTTGAGGAGACCCGAGGGCCCGTCGGAGGGCAGGCGCTTGAAGAGCTGGTTGCGGAAGCCGAAGAGGGACCCGACGTTGAGGCTGCTCGCGTCCGTGCGCGTGCGAGAGCTTTCCGCCGTGAAATCCGCGCTGTCCGCGAGGTTGATGGCGACGGTGACGATGTCGCCGATCCGGGAGGCACGCTGGTCCTTGAAGAAGCTCTTGGAGCCCTGCCGCCAGATGGAGTTCGCGGTCGCCGCATGCTCCGGCGCCTCGGGGACGGGGTAGCGGATGGCCGCGATCTCCGAGGGGCGTCGCACGTCTGCGATCGGCGTCATCCGCGGCGGGCTGCCGATCTCGGCGAGCCTGTCGAGGCTCGCGCAGCCAGGCAGCGCCGCAAGCGCGGCGAGCATTGCCAGGAGCGGGGTCGTCCTCTGCATGGTCATTCGAGCACCACGGCGCCGGAGTCGACGACGCGGCCGCGCACCAGCTTGTTCGAGGAGGGATTGCGCAGCGTGATGGTCTGGCCGATGGCCCCGGCGTCGACCGCGACGAGCTGCGTCGTGAGCTCGATCCCGGCGCTGCGGAACGTGGCGCGCACGCCCGCGCCCCGCTCGACCGCCAGGACGTTCTTCACCTGGGCCCGCGAAACCGGCACGAGCGGCGCGATCGGCCAGCGAGGCTCGAGCCCGACGAGCTGGTCGGCGTCGAGCACCGCATTGGGCGGCACGTGCCGGGAGTCGACGGAGACCATCCGGATGTCCGATGCGTCGATCACCTCCCCGGGCACGATGCGCCGCGTCACCACCGGCACCTCGCGCGGCAGCGCGAGGCCACCGCGAAGCTGGCGGACCACCTTGCTTCCCCCGGCCTCGAGCGTCTGGGCGAGAACGGCCGAAAACGTGCCGACGCGCATGTCGATACGCAGGTTGACGATGGAGAGGCCCGGCTTCGCCTCGGCGAGGGCACGGGCGTCCGCGATGCCGAGGGATAGCATTGGGCAGGAGCCGATCTTCTCGAAGAGCTGGCGAACCAGTTCCTCCTCGAGCCCGGGCCCGGCCTCGCAGCGCCGCGCCGGCGTGCCAGAGGCATCCGCCGTGGCGCTCCAGAGGAACGCGGCGACCATCGCCGTCAGGATCTTTCGCGTCTTCATCGGATCTGGTTCATGACCTTGAGCATCTCGTCCGAGGCCTGGATGACCTTGGAGTTCATCTCGTAGGCGCGCTGCGCCGTGATCAGCGTCGTCAGCTCGCTCACGATGTCGACGTTGGAGGCCTCGATGAAGCCCTGCTGGATCGTCCCGAAGCCGGGCTCGCCCGCGAGGCCCGCGACGGCGGCGCCGGAGGCGGCGGTCTCGCGGTAGATGTTCCCGCCCGTGGCCTGCAGGCCGGCGTCGTTCGGGAATGTCGCGAGCTGGAGGCGGCCGAGGTCGACGGGCGCGACCTGGCCGTCGACGGTGACCTGCACGAGGCCCTGCGCGTTCACGTTGATCTGGCGGGCGTTGCCGGGGACGTTGAACCCGGGCAGGACGCGATAGCCGGCGGCGGTGACGATCTCGCCGGCCGGGCTCAGCTGCAGCGAACCGGACCGCGTGTACCCCGTCTCCCCGTTCGGCAGGGCGAGCACGAAGTAGCCCTTGCCCTGGATCGCGAGGTCGAGGGAATTCTCGGTGCCGATCAGCGATCCCTGCGCGTGGATGCGGTAGATGCCCGCGGGTCGCACGCCCGAGCCGAGCAGGATGCCCGTCGGCACGATCGTGCCCTCCTGCGAGCTCTGGCTGCCGACCGCCATGCCGCGGACCTGGTAGAGCAGGTCCTGGAACTCGGCGCGCTGGCGCTTGAAGCCGGAGGTGTTGAGGTTCGCGATGTTGTTGGCGATCACCTCGACATTGACCTGCTGGGCGGTCATGCCGGTGGCGGCTATGGACAGGGAACGCGACATTGGCTTGGCCTCAGACCGTTGGAAGTCGCTCGATCACGTCGGTCAAGCGCGAATGTTCGCTCGCCTGGATCTGCTGCAGCGCCTCGAAGTCGCGGGCGAGCTGGATCAGCTTCGTAAGTTCGATGACCGACTGCACGTTCGATTGCTCGACGACGCCCTGCTTGATCATGTAGCTCTCGGCAGGCCGCGTCGCGGAGGCGGACAGCCGGCTATCGCCGCGCGTGTCGAGCGTCGCGCCAGGGACGACTTCCAAAAGCTGGAATTCGCCAACGAGTTCCTCGCCCTCGTAGATCGCGCCCCCCGACGTCACGGTGACCGTCGCCGCCCTACCGGGCAAGGTGATCGGCTGGCCCGTAGCGCCTAGGACCGCGTCCCCAAAGGCCGTCACAAGCTGGCCGCTGTCGCTGAGTTGAAAAGTGCCGGCGCGGGTCAAAAAGGTCTCGTTCCCGCGCGCCACGACGAAG
>VHBO01000062.1 GCA_016871895.1 Gemmatimonadota bacterium | reverse complement strand
GAGGCTTGTGAAATCATTCACAAGGTATGCCGTCGGGCCCCGGGGTCAATAGTCGATCGGAGCCGACCATTAGCTTCACCGGGTGCGACTCCACACCCTCCCGTTCGCCGTCGTCGACGTCGAGACCACCGGCGGGCAGCCCGGCGGGCTCGACCGCGTCACCGAACTCGCCGTGGTGACGGTGCAGGAGGGGGTCTCGACCCTGGCGTTCCACTCGCTCCTCGACCCCGGCCGGCCGATCCCTTGGCATATCACGCGCCTAACGGGAATCGATGATGCGATGGTGCGGGGCCAGCCCACCTTCGCCGATGTGGCGGGGGAAGTGGCTGCGGTGCTCGCGGATCGGGTGTTCGTCGCGCACAACGCCCGCTTCGACTTCGGTTTCCTCTCGGCGGAGTTCGGGCGCGTCGCGCCCCATCCCCTCGATGGAATCGTGGCGGGACAGCTCTGTACGGTCCGGCTCGCGCGTCGCCTGCTCCGGCATCTGCCGCGCCGCAACCTCGACAGCGTCGCCCATCACTACGGCGTGACGATCGACGATCGGCACCGCGCCAGCGGCGACGCGCTCGCGACCGCGGCGGTGCTGCAGCGGATGCTGGTCGACCTCGCCCGGCAGGGTGTCGACACCTGGGAGGAGCTCGACGCGTGGCTGGCGGCGGGGACGTCACGGGCGAAGCGGCGGCGGGCGCTCCCCGCGTCGAGCGACGGCGCCGACGGGGCCTGAGCGGCGTCACGTCGTCGGCGCGGTCGCCGGCGCGCACGATGGTTGAGCGATGTGATGCACCCCCCTCGGCGCGGGTGTCGCGTCGATGTATCGTGTCCGAATGACCGCTCCGACTCCGTTGCATCAATCGCGCCGGCTCGGCGCGCTCACCATCCACGCGTTGCAGGCCGGTGGGCAGCGGCTCGACGGCGGCGCGATGTTCGGCGTCGTGCCCAAGCCGCTCTGGGAGCGCCGGATCCCCGCCGACGAGCGGAACCGCATCGCGCTGGGGATGCGGTGCCTGTTGGTCGAGCATCCCGATGGGCTGGTGCTGATCGACACCGGGGTGGGGGAGAAGGAGGATGCGAAGTTCCTCGACATCTACGGCATCGAAGCCACCGTCCCGGGGCATCGGTCGATGCTCGATGCCGCGCTGGCGGCGGCGGGGTTCACGGCGGCCGATGTACGCGTCGTCATCAACACGCATCTCCACTTCGACCACGCTGGCGGGAACACGCGCCTCGCGGCGGATGGGGATGTGGAAGCCGCCTTCCCGAACGCGCGGTATCTCGTGCACGCCGGCGAGCACCACTACGCGATGCATCCCAACGAGCGGACGGCCGCGAGCTACTTCCCCAGGAACTGGGAACCGTTGCGGGCCACCGGGCAGCTCGCGTTGGTGGAGAGCGGGGAGTTGTTGCTCCCCGGCATCCGGATGCGGGCGACCCCAGGGCACACCCCGCACCACCAGTCGATCGTGATCGACGGGGGCGGGGAGACGGCGGTCTTTCTCGGGGATCTCTGTCCGACGACGGCGCACGTCCCGCTCCCGTGGATCATGGGCTATGACGTGGAGCCGCTTCGGACACTCGAGTCGAAGCGGGCCCTCTGGGCCGAGGCCGAGGCGGCGGGGTGGCTGCTCATCTTCGAGCACGACGCGGCGACGGCGTGGGGCCGGCTGGCCCGTCGTCCCGACGCCAAGGGGCGGCTTGACCTAACCATCGAGCCGGCCTAGGTTTAGCGGACAATCCAGTCAAGCGGGTGCGCTGGTGTGCACCCCACCCTCTGGCCTTCGCCCTCGGGCGTCGTGCTGCAGGAGTCCTCGAAGGCTCGAGCCGTCGGCGTCGTCACGCCGGGTCGGCATCGTGCGTGCGCGGGCTCCGTGAGCGGGGTCCGCGTTTCTGTTTTCCCTCTCGCAGGAGCCGTCGTATCCAGGAGACCAAGCAGGCGCCGCGTGGCCCTCGCATCAATCGGCAGATCCGCATCAGCCCGGTCCGTGTGATCGGGTCCGACGGCGCGCAGCTCGGCGTGCTCGAGGTCGATGTGGCACTCAGCATGGCGGTGGAGGCGGGGCTCGACCTGGTGGAGGTCGCGCCGATGGCTCGCCCGCCGGTGGTCCGGATCATGGACTACGGCAAGTACAAGTTCGAGATGGCCAAGCAGGCGCGGCTGGCGAAGAAGAAGCAGCACGTGATCCAGCTCAAGGAAGTGAAGTTCCGTCCCGGGATCGAGAAGCACGACTTCGACACCAAGGTGAACCACGCGCGTGCGTTCATCGCGGACGGCAACAAGGTGAAGGTGACGTTGATGTTCCGCGGTCGGCAGATCGCGCATCCGGAGTTGGGTATGGCGGTCGTCGAGCGCGTCGCCCAGACCCTCGCGGATGTCGCGAAGATCGAGACCGCGGCGAAGCTCGAGGGGAAGGCCCTCACGATGATCCTCACGCCACGCTAAGGACGGACCGACCGATGCCGAAGATGAAGTCCCACAAGGGCGCCAAGAAGCGCTTCTCCGTGACGGGGAAGGGCAAGGTGCGGCGCCTCAAGGCTTACAAGAGCCACATCCTCACCAAGAAGACCGCCAAGCGGAAGCGCAATCTCCGTCGTCCCACTACGGTCGCGACGAACGGTGAGGCGAAGAACCTCAAGCGCCTCCTCCAGGCCTAAGGAGACCGACCGATGCCTCGCGTCAAGTCGAACGTCGTGCGCCTCAAGCGCAAGAAGCAGATCATGAAGGCCGCCAAGGGCGCCTTCGGCGGCCGGAGCAAGCTCTGGAAGGCCGCGAAGGAGACCGTGGAGCGCGGGTGGGTCTACGCCTACCGGGATCGCAAGGCCAAGAAGCGCGACTTCCGGAAGCTCTGGATCGTCCGCATCAACGCCGCCGCTCGCCTCAACGGGATGAGCTACAGCACGTTCATCAACGGCGTGCAGGCCGCCGGGATCGTCGTCGACCGCAAGATCCTCGCGGAACTCGCGGTGGCCGATCCGGCCGCGTTCGCGCTCATCGCGGAGAAGGCGCAGGCCGCGCTCAAGTCGGCGGCCTGACGCCGGTCCGCCGGTGACGCGAGGGCGGGGGGTGGCGATGTCCGCTCCCCGCCCTCGTCGCGTATCTTTCCCTCGCTGCTCCCCACGTCCCGATCCCATCCGGCTCCGTGTCCCTCGCTGACTTCCTCGCCGCCCTCGATCAGCTCGCCGCCGAGGCCCCGGGGCGCATCGCCGCCGCAGCCACACTCGACGAGTGGACGGCCGCGCGCAACGCCCTCGTCGGTCGACAGGCGGGGCGCCTCACCGACATCCTCGCCGGCCTCGGCGCCCTCCCGAAGGAGGACAAGCGCGAGGCGGGGCAGCGCGCGAATGCGGTGAAGGCCGCCATCGAGACGGCGCTCGAGGCGCGGCACGCCGAGCTCGCCGCCGCCGCGTCGGCCGCAGGGCCCACCCTCGACCGCACGATGCCGGCGCGCCCGCGGTGGCGCGGCGCGGTGCATCCGGTCTCCCTCGTCATCGACGAGGTGGTCGAGATCTTCCGTGAGCTCGGCTTCACCATCGCCCTCGGCCCCGAGGCAGAGCACGCCTGGTACAACTTCGGCGCGCTGAACTTCCCGGCCGACCATCCGGCGATGGATATGCACGACACGCTCTACCTCGGCCCGGACCAGGTGCTGCGCACGCACACCTCGCCCGTGCAGGTGCGGACGCTGCAGCGGTATGCGCCGCCGGTCCGTGTGCTCGCGCCGGGCAACGTCTATCGCCGCGATTTCTTCGACCCGTCGCACGCGCCGATGTTCGCGCAGATCGAAGGGCTCGTGGTCGACGAGGGCGTCACCTTCGCCGACCTCAAGGCGACGCTCTCGCACTTTGCGCGACGCTTCTTCGGCCCGACGACGAAGACGCGCTTCCGGCCGAGCTTCTTCCCGTTCACCGAGCCGAGCGCCGAGATGGACGTGCAGTGCGGGGTGTGCGGGGGCGCGGGCTGCGGCGTCTGCAAGCAGTCCGGGTGGGTGGAGATCCTCGGGTCGGGGATGGTGCATCCCGCGGTGCTCGAGCACGCCGGCCTCGACAGCGAGAAGTACACCGGCTG
>VHBO01000061.1 GCA_016871895.1 Gemmatimonadota bacterium | reverse complement strand
CCGACGAGGGCCAGCGGAGCGCGGCGGTGAGTCCCGAGCGGGCACGCGTCGCGATCCTCCCCGCCGATGTCGCCGACCGCATCGCGGCCGGTGAGGTGGTGGAGCGTCCGGCGTCCGTGGTGAAGGAACTCGTCGAGAACGCCCTCGACGCCGGGGCGATGGCGATCGACGTGGAGATCCGTGATGGCGGACGCGCCCTGATCCGCGTGAGTGATGATGGGCTGGGGATGCCGGAGGAGGACGCACGGCTCGCGATCGCGCGACATGCCACGAGCAAGATCCGCGACGCGGAGGATCTCGTCGGTGTAGGCAGTTTCGGGTTTCGCGGCGAAGCATTGCCTGCGATCGGATCGGTGTCGCAGCTGCGGATCGAGACCGCGACCGAGGATGGCGCCGGGGTCGCGGTGGCGGTCTCCGGCGGCACGCTCGTCGGGATCATGCCGATCGCACGGCGACGCGGCACCACCGTCTCGGTCGAGGCGCTCTTCTACAATACCCCCGCGCGGCAGAAGTTCTTGCGCGGCGCACGGAGTGAGTGGCGCGCGATCGTCGAGCTGATGGGGACGTTGGCCCTCGTGCGACTCGACGTCCGTTTCCGTCTCGTGCATGATGGGAAGGAACTGTGGCAGCTCCCGGCGGCGGCCTCGCTGCGCGCGCGACTTGGCCCGCTCTGGGGTGGGGAGGTGGCGGAGCGCCTCGTCGCGGTGGATGACGTGCAGGGGGCGATCCATGTGGCGGGGCTCGTCGAGCGCCCCACCGATGTCGGGACGACGAGCCGCCAGGTGCTCGTCCTCGTCAACGGCCGTGCGGTGCGTGATGTCGGCATCATCCGCGCGGCAGAGGCCGCGTATAAGTCGACGATTCCCGCAGGGACACGCCCGAGTCTCGTCCTTGAGGTGACTCTGCCAGGTCGTGAGGTCGACGTGAACGTGCATCCGGCCAAGGCCGAGGTACGCTTCGTCGATCGGTGGACCGTCGAGCGCGCGGTCGAGCGTGCCGTTCGACGCGCCCTCGGCACGGAAGAGGCCATCGCCTCGGTCGGCGCGATGCCGCGTGCGGAGATGCCGCAGGCACTCCTCGGCACCCTGCTGCCGATCGAGGTGCTGCGGCGGGCGGCGCCGAGCGCGCCGGCCCCGCTCTTCGATCCGGACGCAAGCGCGACGAATCAGCCTGAGGCCGCTGGCTCAGTGGAGGCGCGCCCCGCCGAGGCTACCGCACCCGCCGCCGATCCCGAGCTGATCGTCCCGCCGCTGATCCAGTTCCATCGCACCTACATCGCCTTCGAGCGGGGCGATGCGCTGGTGCTCATCGATCAACACTCGGCGCACGAACGGGTGCTCTACGAGCGCTTCATGGGGGCGCTCGAGCGAGGCGATGCGCCGTCACAGCGCCTCCTCTTTCCGCTGACGCTGCACCTCTCGCCTGCGGAGGCGGAGGTCTTCGAGGCGCACCGCGCCCTCTTCGCGGGGCTCGGCTTCGAGGCCGAATCCTTCGGCGGGAACAGCGTGGTGGTGCACGCCGTGCCCAATCCCCATCCGCGATTCGACGCCGAGCATTGTCTGCGTGAGACGTTGGCGGCGCTCACGGGGGATCGGCTTCCGTCGACCATCGCGCGGCATGAGCGCCTCGCGGCCACGGTGGCGTGTAAGGCGGCGGTGAAGGCGGGGGATCTCCTCGCGCCGGAGGAGATGCGGGCCCTCTTCCTCGCCCTGGCGCGCACCACGCTCCCCGCGCACGATGTGCATGGCCGCGCGACGATCCTGCAGCTCACCTGGGACGAGCTCGATCGGCGCTTCGGGCGCACCTGATTCCGCGCGCGATGCCTGGCTCGATGCTGCACATCATCGCGGGACCGACCGGGGCGGGGAAGTCGGCGATTGCGCTGGCCCTCGCTGAGCGGCACGGGGCGGTGATCATCTCGGCTGACTCGCGCCAGATCTATCGCGGGTTCGACATCGGGACGGCGAAACCGACGGCAGAGGAACGGCATCGCGTCCCGCATGAGGGGATCGATATCGCCGAGCCGACCGAGCGCTGGTCCGCGGCGCGCTGGGCGGTGGCCGCACACGGGTGGATCGCATCGGCCGCGTCGCGTGGTCAGCCGATCATCTTGTGCGGTGGGACGGGGCTCTGGCTCAGGGCGCTCCTCCATCCGCTCGCCCCACAGGCCCCGCTCGATCCTGCACGTCGCGCCGCGCTCGATGCCGCGCTCGCCACAATCGACACGGAGACGCTGCGTCGCTGGGTCGCGGTCCTCGATCCCGCGCGGGCGCCCCTAGGTCGCACGCAACTGGTGCGCGCCGCCGAAGTCGCCCTCCTCACCGGCGCTCGTCTCAGCGACGCCTTCGCTGAGCAGTCGGCGGCGCCCGCCCATCACGGGCGCTGGCTGATCGTCGATCCGGGCGATGAGCTACACGAACGGCTCGCCACGCGCATTGACGCCATGTTCGCCGCCGGCTGGGAGGCGGAGGTCCGTGCCTTGGTCGCCACAGTGCCCGCCGATGCTCCGGCGTGGAACGCCTGTGGTTATCGTGAGGTACGGGAACTGGTGCAGGGGGAGCGCTCGCACGCCTCGGCTCGCGAGGTGGTCCTCATCGCCACGCGGCAGTACGCCAAGCGGCAGCGCACCTGGTTCCGGCATCAGCTCACCGCCACTGACGAGGTCACTCGGCTCGACCCTGCGGCGCCAGATGCAGGCGTGCAGGCGGAACGTTGGTTCAGGCAAGGAGCAGCAGCATGAAGATCGGGATCACCTGTTATCCGACCTATGGAGGCTCGGGCGCCGTCGCCACGGAGCTCGGCATCGCTTTGGCCGGTCGCGGCCACGAGGTGCACTTCATCTCGTATGAACATCCCTTCCGGCTCCCGCACTTCCTCCCCCGCGTCTACTTCCACGAAGTCAGCATCGGGAACTACCCGCTCTTCGAGTACCCGCCGTACGACCTGGCCCTCGCGGTGCGTATGCATGACGTGGTGTTGGCCCACGAGCTCGATCTCCTGCATGTGCACTACGCCATCCCGCACGCCACGAGCGCCTGGATCGCCAAGGAGATGCTCCGCGAACAGGGGCGAGCGCTCCCGGTGGTCACCACGCTCCACGGCACCGACATCACGATCGTCGGCCAGGATCACTCGTATCAGGTGATCACCAAGTTCTCGATCGAGCGTTCCGATCGCATCACCGCGGTCTCGCAGTGGCTCAAGGACGAGACCACCCGCGCCTTCGGGTGCTCCGACTGTCCGATCGAGGTCATCCCGAACTTCGTCGATCCCTCCGTCTTCGACCGGGCGCGCTACGGCGACGACCTCCGTCACGAGCTCGGCGGCGGGCGGCCCATCCTGATGCACATCTCCAACTTCCGACCGGTCAAGCGCGTGGTCGACGTGATCCGCGTCTTCGCCCGCGTGCGTGCGCAGCAGCCCTGCGTCCTCGTCATGGTCGGTGACGGCCCCGATCGGCATGCCGCCGAGGAGGAGGCGCGGCGGCTCGGCGTCGCAGCGGACGTCCGATTCCTCGGGAAGATCGACACCGTCGCCCCCCTCTTCGCCGCCGCCGATGTCTACGTCTTCCCATCGGAGAGCGAGAGCTTCGGGCTGAGCGCGCTCGAGGCGCTCGCGAGCGGGGTCCCGGTGGTCGCCGCCCGCGTGGGAGGTGTGCCGGAGGTCGTCCGCGATGGGGTCACCGGGGCGCTCCTCCCGCTCGGTGACGTCGAGGGGATGGCGCAGGCGGTGCACCGCTTCCTCGATCCGGGTCGCTGGCCGGCGGCGAGTGCCGCCGCGGCCGCCGACGCCCGCGCCCGATTCGCGACCAGCGATGTGGTCGCGCGCTACGAGCGGCTCTACGCCGACGCGATGGGCGGACGGTAGCTTTCGCGCGATGCACGAGCCCACCGTCTTCCAGGCCTTTGTCCTCGGCTGCCTCCAGGGGCTCACGGAGTTCCTTCCGGTCTCGAGCTCGGCGCATCTCTCATTGACCCCTTGGGTCTTCGGGTGGGCGCCAGCGGGGCTGGGGTTCGACCTCGCGCTGCACATCGGCACGTTGATCACCCTCGCGTGGTACTTCCGAGCGGAGTGGCGCGCCGTCGCGATCGGTGGGGTCACCCTCCTCCGGCACCGGGGTCCGATCGATGATGCCTCCCGTCGAGCTTGGTTCATCATCGTCGCGACCATCCCCGCCGGCCTCGGTGGGCTCCTGCTCGAGGATCTCGCGGAGACCGTCTTCCGGGCTCCGTTCATCATTGCCATCGCGCTCATCGCGATGGGGGCACTCCTCTGGCTCGTCGATGCCAAGGTGCCGACGCGCCGGGCCCGCGACACCATGACGTGGCGCGACGCCCTACTCATCGGGTGCGCGCAGGTGCTCGCGTTGGTGCCTGGGGTCTCGCGCTCCGGGTCGACCATCACCGCGGGGCGTGCCCTCGGATTCGATCGCAGTGCCGCTGCCGTCTTATCCTTCGTGATGTCGATGCCGATCATCCTGGCGGCGGCGACCCTCAAGGTCCCCGCGGCACTGCGCGAGACGGGGCTCTCGCTCCCGATCGTCGTCGGCATCGCGTCGGCGGCCATCTCGAGCTGGATCGCGATCGCGGTGCTCCTCAAGTTCGTCTCACACCGCGGGTACGGCGTCTTCGCCATCTATCGCTTCGCACTCGGCGCGCTGATCCTCGTGCTCCACGGGACCCGAGGGGCCTGGTGACCTGGTTCGGGTGGACGGGGGAGGCGCTCGCCGCATCGCTGGGCCTCCCTCAGGTCGAGGCGCATGCCGTCTGCCGGAGTACGATGGACCGCGCCTACGAGCTGGCCGCGGTCGGCGCCTCAGGAGGCACATTGGTGATCGCCGAGGCGCAGGCGGGCGGGCGTGGGCGAAACGGGAAGGTCTGGACCTCGGCGCCGCGCGCCGGGATCTGGATGACGCTCCTCGAGCGGCCGCGCGGCGATGCCACCGCGCTCGATGTGCTCTCGCTGCGCGTCGGGCTCCGGCTCGCCCCGGTGCTCGATCGTTGGACCAGTGCACCGGTGCGACTCAAGTGGCCCAATGATCTCTGGGTCGGCGAACGGAAGCTCGCCGGCGTGCTCGTCGAGACGCGGTGGCGCGGGATGCATCCTGATTGGGTCGCGATCGGGGTCGGGATCAA
>VHBO01000060.1 GCA_016871895.1 Gemmatimonadota bacterium | reverse complement strand
CGCCTTGCGGACATGGGCGCGCGCGGCCTCCAGTACCTCGATGTCGTGGGACGCCTTCGCCGCGATATTCGACGAGGTCACGTTCACGATGTCGGCCGCCGGGCTCTGCGCGCTCGACGCCGCCTCGAGAATGCCGGCCACCCGGCGCGAGGTGGTCGCGGACAGCGTCTTGCGATCGAAGACGCTGCCCGACTTGTCGAAGGACACCTTGCCGTAGAGCTCGGAGACGGCGGAGCCGAGCGCGATCGACTTGCCCCGCAGCTTGTCGAGGGCCGCGATACGCACCTTCCCGGCGTCCATCGTCGCCGTGATCTTGTCGATCTGGAACTGGCGCGCCTTCACGATGTTGTCGACGATCGACTTCGCGTCGATCCCCGAAGTCACGCCCGAGAAGATCGTGCGGCCGTTCGCGTCCGTGCTGACTTTGCTCGTGTTCGTGGTCAGGGCCACGTCCGCACTCCGTCAGTTGGCCCCGCGCCCTCGCGTCAGCGCTGGAACAGGCGCAGCAGGTTGTTAGGCATCTCGTTCGCCTGGGCGAGCATCGCGATGCCGGCCTGCAGCAGGATCTGCTTCGAGGTGAAGTTCGTCATCTCGCGCGCCACGTCGAGGTCGAGCAGGTCGGATCGCGCAGCCTCGGTGTTCTCGATCGAGGTGGCGAGGTTGGTGGAGGCGAATTCGAGCCGGTTCTGCGAGGCGCCGACCGCCGCGCGGGTCTGGCTGAGCTTCACGATGGCGTCGGAGATGGCGGCCGACGCCGCCTTCGCCTGCGCCTCCGCGGAGATGCTCGTCCCGTTGAGCAGCAGCGCCTTGGTCGTGATCGCGTCGACCTCGAAGCTGAGGACGTCCGTGTCGCGCGCCGCCGTGCCGAGCTTGAAGTTGAAGGTCTTCGTGTCCTTCGTGGTGACGGAGTTCGCGCCGACGAGCTGGGGCAGCGTGGCGAGGTCGATGACCCCGTAGTTGAGGCTCTGGCTCGTGTCCGCGGCCTCGAGGGACTCGAACCGGATCGTGCAGACCAGGTTCTTGTCCGCCTCGCTCGAGATGCTGAGATCCCGCAATTCCGCCGTGTAGACCTGGCCGTCCCTCTGCAGCGTGCCGAGGATGACCGGCGGGTCGCGCAGTTCCGGCTCGATGGCGCGCACGGCCTCGATCGAGTCGTAGACCGTGCTCGTGTCGTGGCTGATCACCTTGTCGAGGACGCCTGCGTCGTTCATCAGGCGCGCCTTCAACACGTCCGTCGTCGCCGTGTCCGCGAAGATGTAGAAGGCCTTGAGGTCGCCATCGGTGCGCATCGCGAGCTTCTGCGGCAGGCGCGCGAAGGCGGGGCCCGCCTTGATCAGGTTGACGGAGCTTCCGCCACCCGTCACCTCGAGGTCATCGACCGTCTCCGTCGAGCGGTTGGTGGCCGACGCGCTCGCGGTAAACGGCACGTTCGCGGCGTCCGCGGTCAAGGTCAGGCGGCCGGCCGTGGACGTGGCGGCCGCCGTGACCACCGCTCCCGCGTCGGCATTGACGAGGCCGACCAGCGCGTTGCGGATCTTGTCGGCGGTGTCGTCGCTGCTGGCGACATGGGTGTATGTCTTGGTACCGACCGTCAGCGAGAAGCTGTCGCCGGCCTGGATGGTGCCCGACACGGTGACGTTGTCGACCTGCTTGACCTCCGGGGCACTCTCCGTGGCGGTGGCCCGGGCGATCGCCTGGGTCGTGTTGACGGCGGCCGCGGTCTTGTCGTAGATGTTCAGGACGACCGACCCGATGGCGTTCGGGAAGCCCGCGGTGTTCTTGTTGAAGAGCTCGTTCAGCGTGACCGTCGCACCAAGCTGGGAGAACTTCACCACCTCGGGCTTGCCGGGGACAATCGAGCGGTTGGCGAGCACCACGGTCTGGCTGACGCCCGAGTCCTGGTTCATCACGGTAAGGCCGCGCGTCACCTGGTTGTAGGAGATGCGGAAGACGGAGCTGGCGACGTCCTCCTCGAAGGTGAAGTCGGCGAAGCCGCGCGTCTCGTCGACGAAGTTGAGGTAGTCCGTGTCGGCCTGGTGCGAGACGCCATTGACCCGCTTCGTCACCTCGACCGTGCCGTTGACGAGCAGGTTGCCCGCGAACTTCGTCGTGATGGCGATTCGGTCCAGCTCGGAAAGCAGCGACTGGTACTCGTTGTCGAACATCGTGCGCTCGTTGCGCGAGAACTGGCCAGACGAGGCCTGCACCGCGAGCATCTTCGCGCGCACCAGGATCTCGGTGACGTTGGCCATGGCGCCGTCGGCGATCTGCAGCAGGCTCCCGGCCTGCCGCGCGTTCACCGTGGCCTGCTCCATCGCCATCACCTCCGCCTTCAGGGCGGAGCCGATGGCCTGGGAGGCCGCGTCATCCTTGGCGGACACCACGCGCGAACCCGAGGACAGCTTGTTGAGCGAACTCGTGGCCGCGGCGTCGGAGTTCTTCAGGTTGCGGTGGGCGATGTTCGCCGCGAAGTTGGAGATGACGTTCAATGCCATGTCAGGATCCTCGTCTGTGCGTGCGCGGTTTCAGCCAACGTCGCGCGGTCAGGACTTCAGGCGGCTGAGCTCGCGGAGCATCTCGTCCGCGGTCGTGATCGTCTTGACGTTCGCCGCGTAGGCGTTCTGCGTGACGATCATGTCCGTCATCTCGGCGGCGATATCGACCGTCGACGCCTCGGTTGCGCCCGCGACGATGCCCCCGGCGGAGCCGGTGTTCGCGCGGGAGAGGGTGAACGCGCCGGACGAGACCGTCGCGCGATAGCTGTTCCCGGAGATCGGGGAAAGCTGGTTCGGCGCGGCGAAGGTCGCGAGCGGCACCATGAAAGCGGGCCGCTGGACGCCGTTCGTGAAGGTCATGTTCAGGAAGCCCGTATTGTCGAGGGCCACGCTCGCCAGGCGGCCAAGGCCAGCGCCATTGCCGCGGACCTGCGCGATCTCGAACGTCTCGCCTAGCTGCGTCATCCCGGCGAGGTCGAGCGTGACCTGCGAGGGAACGGCCGTCGTGACCGAGGCGTCCCAGGTGATGTCCAGGGTCAGTTCCCCGCTTCCGGACGAGGGCTGGCCCGTGCCGTCGAAGCCGATGTCGAGCGGGAAGCCGGCGCCGAGCGTGCCGCTGGGCGCGCCCGACAGCGTCGGGCCGTCAACGTCGACGCTCCAGCCGCTCGCCTCGCCCGTCTTTGTCCAGACGACGTCGAGGCGATGCGCGTTGCCGAGGGAGTCGTAGACGGTCGCGGGGGTACGGAAGCCGCCATGCGTGAACAGCGCGATGTCGTCCAGCGACGCGGACACCTCGAGCGTGCCGGCGCGGGACGGATCGTCGTTCGGCGTCCAGTCGAGCGCGCCGCCCGAGGCGGTCTCCAGCCGCTCCATGACGTCGTCGATCGTCTCGCCCGCGCGGGCGACGACCTCGAAGGTCGCGGTGGCGTCGGCCGCCCCGCCGACCCCGGGGGTCGTCACGGCGAATGCCCAGCGTTCGCCGATCCTGGGTTGGCGGTCTGCGATGCGCAGCAGCGTGTGCGTCGGGTCCGCCGGGTCGGCGACCATCGGCCCGGTCATGCCGTTGAAGACGGCGGCCTCGCGCGCGGCGGTGGGATCCGCCGGAAGGTTGGCCGTCACGCCGATGTCGCTGGTCGCGCTCGCCGCCGCCGTGACGCCGGAGATCGACACGGGCCGTAGGTCGCCCTCGGTCGCGCCGGAGATCACGCCGTCGGCGCCGACGGGAAAGCCCATGAGGTACTTGCCGGCGCCGTTGCGCAGGAAGCCCATGGGGTCGACGTCGAAGCTGCCGGCGCGCGTGAACTCGATGCTAGGCGACGCTGGATCGGACCGCACCGCGAAGAACCCGTTGCCGGTGATCGCGGCATCCGTCGCCCTGTTGGTGACCTGGATCGTCCCCTGCGCGTCGATCTCGCGCCGCGGTCGCGCAAGCAGCGAGCCCGGCGCGTAGGCCGTGGCCATGGCGCTCTCGACCACGAGGGACGAGAAATCCATCTTGGTGGCCTTGTAGCCCGTCGTCCCGATGTTCGAGACGTTGTCCGAGATGGTCTGGAACTTCTTGGACTGCCCCGCGAGACCGGAGACGCCCGTGCTCATCGCGCTGAAGATCGACATCGTGCGCTTCCTTCCGTCCCGTTACCTGATCGCGACCACGTCCTGCAGCGCGACGCTGCCGGTCGTGGTCCTGAGCTTCACCCCGTCCGTCGCGCGCTCGACGCTCGACACGCGGACATTCGCCGTCGTCGGCACCGGCACGTCGATGCCGTTCGCGCCGCGCCCGACGACCTGGATCCTGTAGCTGCCGTCCGGCAGCGGGGCTCCCGACGGGAACCTCGGCGACAGCGACACCGCGCGATGCCCCGTCCCGGCCGGCAGGTCGCTGCGCGCCAGCACCGCGCCCGACGCGTCGAGCAGCGAGGCGCGCAGGCCGCTCATGCCCGCGGGTACGTCGATGTCGAAGGACGAGCCTCCGCCCACCACCTCGACCATCTCCGACCTGACCGACACGGTCTGCCCGGCCAGCGACGCCGCCTGCAGCAGGTTCGTGGATTCCTGGACGCTGACGCCGCGCTCCACCGAGCGCGACATGTTCATCAGCTGCTCCACCTGCGAGAACTGGACGAGCTGCGCCGTGAATTCATGCGTGCTCATCGGAGACATCGGGTTCTGGTTGGTCATCTGCGTCGTCAGCATCTTCAGGAACGAGTCGAAGTTGCTGCCGACCAGCTTCTGCCCCGAGCTGGCCATCGCGCTCGCCGGGGTGGCGGCCTTCGCGCCGCCGAGGATGGAGAGATCAGCCATGTGCGCCTCCGTCAGCCTGCATCGGTCGTGTCGACGGCCACGCGACGGCCCTGGCGCGCAAGCCCGCCCTCGATGGCCTCGCGCACGCGCTTCGCCAGCTCTCCGTCGCCGCCGAGCCTGACGCTCACGAGGTCCGGGGACTGGGAGATGCGGATGGACACGGCGCCCTCGCCGGGGAAGACGAGGCGCGCGACCCAGGAACCGTCGGCCATGCGCTGGGCGCGCAGCGGCGCGCCGGAACCGGACATGTGGCGCAGCAGGGCGCCGAGCTCGGCATCGGGAGCGTCCGCCGGGGCGCCAGCTTCCGCCTCGCCCTCCGCCGCGTCTGCGACCGCGCGCAGTGCCTGCTGCTGGCGCGCGTCGGCGCGCGGCGCATGCGCCCCGACCATGGCGGGCGGGATCTCGCGCGGCGCTTCCTCGGAGGCCGCCAGCGCGGCGAGGGAGGCGCGCGCCTCGGGAAGGCCCTGTAGCAGGAGAAGCTCGACGCCGTCGGTACGCGCGCCCGGCCGCGGCGCGTGGCCGGGCTCGGCGCCAGTCATGCGCGCCTCGTGCCGCTTGCCTGCGATGGCGGGGGAAGGATCGCCGGCGGACGGCATGCCGGCCGCCTGCTGCAGGGCGGGAGACGCCTCGACCGAAGGGGCCGGGACATGCGCGGGAGCCAGCGCGCCGCTGGCGCGGGGTGC
>VHBO01000059.1 GCA_016871895.1 Gemmatimonadota bacterium | reverse complement strand
ATCCACCAGTCGAGCGCCCAGGCGCCGACCGCCGTCAGCGCGGCCACGAGCAGGGTCCAGGCGAAGCGTTTCATCGGGCCGCCTCCGGTCGCAGGGTCAGGGTGCTGCGCGCCGCACCGAGCGCATCCGGCGTGCGCGGGGTCTGCAACGGCGCCAACGCGCCGCGACGCCAGTCGGCGAGCCGATCGTCGTAGCGCGAGGAGAACGGATTCCCGGACTGCCCCCCGGGGTAGGTGCCCCAGGCGCGGAGCGAGTCGCCGAGCTCGACGACGAACCGCCACGAGGCGCCGTGCACGCCACGCCCATCGTTCGGGCTCAGCGTGCCAGGGCCCGACTGCATCGGGATCGACTCGCGGCCGAAGCCTGGGAGCTCGAGCAGATGGCGGATGTTCGCCTGGCGCACCGTGCCCCATCGCCAGTTCGCCGGCGAGTCGCCGTACGCGGATCCCGTGCGCAACCAGGCCCGCTCGAGCGCGGCGACGAGGATGTCGTCCCGCGTCTCCACGCGATCGGCGGTGCGGCGGTCGTCCCACCAGGCCGCGGTCGGATCGCCGAAGAGCCGCACGAGCATCATCGAGTTCGGTGTCGCCATGCGACGGCTCGTCGTGTCGTCGGGGGCGAGGAACTCATCCCAGGTGAGGTCGGTGAGCGCGGTAACGAGGGCGTCGTACAGGACCGCGCCGCTGCTCTCGACGGTGAAGCGACCATCCCATCCCTCCTGCAGGACGCGCATCGCGTCCTGCGCGGCCGCCGGCGCGCCGGGCCGGGCGCCGAGCGAGGCGCGCGCCTGGTTGAGGATCGCCGCCGTCAGCGGGCTGCGGGGATCGGTATGCGTCGCGCTCATCTTCTCCGGCGTCATCGCGGCGTCGGCCCGAAGGACCTCGTTGATCCGCATCGCACGCCACGGCGTCGGCCAGTCCCAGCCGAGATACGTCGGGTCCGTCGCCGGATCGATCGGTTGCTGGTTGGCGCTCGCGAGATATCCCTGCGCGGGATCGAGGACCTGCGGGATCCGATCGAAGGGGACGTCGCCGAGCCAGTCGCTGGCGCTCCGGGAGCCGTCGAAGACGCGGTCCCCTCGCCCGTCACCCGGCCGGATTGGGAAGCGCCCGACGCTGCGGATGGCGATGTGTCCCGCGCGGTCGGCGACGAGGAAGTTCTGCGCCGGCACCCGGAAGGGACGCATCGCCTCGTACCAGCCGTCGGTCGAGGTGGCGCGGAGCGCGCCCCAGACGCCGGCGAACTCGTTCGACGGCTCGAGCGCCGTCCAGCGCATCGAGACCCACCCCATCGGGCTCCGCAGGAGCGGGCCCCGGTGCGTGCGATAGAGCGTGTCGATGGCGAGGGTGTCGCCGCCGCGGTCGAGGAACGCGACGACCTCCGACGAGATCGCCCGGTCGACGCCATCCACGCGATAGCGCGTCGGCGCGACGGAGTCATCGACCGTCTCGCGATAGAAATCCACGACATCGGCGCCGGTGTTGGTCGCGGTCCACGCGACATCGCGGTTGAATCCGATCGACGGGAAGGGGGAGAGCGGGAGCGTCACGCCGTACACGTCGAGTGAGTCGGTGACGAGATGGAGCTCGTACCAGATGCTTGGCAGGGTGAGCTGGAGATGGGGGTCGCCGGCGAGCAGGGCGTGCCCCGCCTCCGTGCGCGTCGGACCCACCGCCCAGTTGTTGCTCCCCACCACGGCCTCGTCACTCAGGAGCGACGGTGCGCCAAGCCAGTCGCGGGTGGCGCCGATGCGTCGGGCCGCGGCGACCCGCGCCGCCGTCGGCACCACCGGGGCGGGGAAGCCGACCTCGAGGAACCGGGGGGTGAGCCGCCCGGGCACCGGGATGATCGGCTCTTGGATCGGCGCATCGACCGGGAAGAGCGCTGCGGTCGCTGCCGCGCCGACGAGCGCTTCCACCGCTTCGCGGCGCAGCTCGTCGTCGCGATACGAGAGCGTCTGCGCCATCACCGAGAGCATATAGAACGTGTCCTGTGGCCGGAACGTCCGGGGGCGGGCGCCAAGCAGTCGGTACTCGATCGGGAGCGCCGTCGCCGGCATCTGCGCGATCCAGGCGTTGACGCCGTCACTGTACGCCTCGAGGAGGCGCCGGAGCTCGCTCGTGTCCGAAAGCGCCGCCCACCGTGCCTCCGCGGCCGCCGCCATCCCGCGTCGCCGCGCGCTCCGGTCCGCGGGGAGGGCGCGCGCCCCGACGAGCTCGGTGAGTGTCCCCGCCGCGGCCCGCGCCGTCATCTCCATCTGAAAGAGGCGGTCCCGCGCTTGCACGAATCCGACCGCGCGGACGGCGTCGAGGGTGCGGCGCGCGAAGATGTGCGGCACCCCCCGGTCGTCGTACCGCACCACGACCGAATCGGTGAGGCCGCCGAGCGCGAGGGACTCGGTCGGCGCCAGCTCGGCGGTCGCGGCGGAGGCGAGGATCCCGTGCACTGGATCGAGGAGCGGCCCGAGGGCAGGCACCCCGCCGATGGATCGGCCGCCGACGACGAGCCCGCCGACGAGCCCCGTCGCCGCGACGGCGAGCCGCAGGCCCCACGGCAGTTGGCCGCGACGTCCGAGGCGCTCGGTCATCAGCCCCGCTCCCCGAAGATCCCACCAAGGAGCCCGCCGGCGGTCCCCTGCCGCTGCATCGCCGGCGCGTGCGCGATCACCTGCTCGGCGAGTCGCGAGAACGGCATCGTCTGCAGGATGACCTTGCCGGGTCCGGTCAGCTTGAGATAGAACAGGCCCTCGCCACCGAAGAGCATCGTCTTCACGCCACGCACCATCTCGATGTCGTAATCCACCGATGGCTGCATCGCGACGAGGCAGCCGGTATCGACGCGCAGCACCTCACCCGGCTTCAGCTCGCGCTCCACGAGCGTCCCCGAGGCGGCGAGGAAGGCGAGGCCATCCCCGCGCAGGCGCTGCAGGATGAACCCTTCGCCACCGAAGAAGCCCGCGCCGATCCGCCGCGTGAACGCGATGTCCATGTCGATGCCGCGGGCTGCGCAGAGGAAGGCATCCTTCTGCGCGATGAGCTCGCGCCCCCACTGCGTGAGGTCGGCGACGTAGATCTTGCCTGGGGTCGGTGCCGCGAAGGCGACGTCGCGCCGCTGGGCGGCCGCGTTGCCGAAGAGCGTGATGAAGAACGACTCGCCGGTGAGCATCCGCTTCCCCGCGCCGACCAGCTTGCCGAAGAGCCCGCCCCCCGCACCACTCGGGTCGAGGGTCGTCGCCATCTGGATCCCGTCCTCCATATACATCATCGCGCCGGCTTCGGCGAAGACGGCCTCGTTCGGGTCGAGGGTGATGATGACACCCTGCATGTCATCACCGATGATGCGGTAGTCGATCACGTCAGCGGGCATAGTGCGCTCTCGGGGTGCGGTGTGGATGGCCGCCGGCGCCCGCCGGGGCCTTACGTCGAATGTATCGCGAGTCGTCAGGGCGCGCCGTCAAAGTCCGTCGTGCGGCGTGCCGGGGGGGGCGTCGCCGGGGGAGCGTCGCCGCGAACGGTCGGGTGACGGGTCGCGCGGCTAGGGGCCGAGGACCCGCTCCCAGTAGCCCACGTCCACCCATCGCTCAAACTTGCGCCCCGTCTCCCGGAAGTGCGCCACCTGCCGCATCCCCATCGCCTCGTGCAGGGCCACACTCGCGGGGTTCGGGAGCGCGATCCCCGCCATCGCCGCGTGGTAGCCGGACTCCGTGAGTCGGGCGAAGAGCGCCTCGTAGAGCGCGCGCCCCACGCCACGGCGGTGCGCAGTGGGGGCCACGTAGACGGTGACCTCCACCGAGAACCGGTACCCGCGCCTGGCGCGCCACGGGGTGGCGTAGGCGTACCCCGCGAGGTCACCGTCCGCCTCCGCCACGAGCCAGGGCAACCGCTGCGCCTGCACGTCGGCGATCCGCCGCGCAATCTCGGTCGCGTCCGGCGGGGTTTCCTCGAACGTCACGCTCGTGTCCGTGACGAACGGGGCGTAGAGCGCCGCGATGGCCGCGGCGTCCGCGGCCGTCGCATCACGGATATGCATCGGGGCCGGTGTCACCGGTGCCGCGCCGGACTCAGTCCAGCACCGCCGCGAACTCGCGGACGATGTCCCCGGCGGGCCTGACGTCGTGGATCCCAGCGACCGACTTCCCGGCCTGCCAGTACTCGGAGGTGGCCGTCTCGCTCGTGAGCGACCGCTTGAGTCGCCGCACCGAGTTGAGCGCGTACCAGGTGCGCATCCAGTGCTTGGTCCGCCGTCCGCGCAGCATCCAGCGCGCGAACCAGCCGGCGTCGGTGCCGAGCCGTTGGATGTAGTCGTTCCGGATCACCGAGACGGGGACGCCGGTCAGCCTCATCGTGAGGACGATGTCCTGCTCGTCCGCCTCGAGGATCGCCTGCTTGTACGCCGCGCTCGTGATGCACTCGGTGGTGGCGATGAAGCGCGTCCCGAGCTGCACCCCCGCGTAGCCGAGCCGGAGGTGCGCGGCGAACTCCGCCGCGGTGCCCACGCCGCCGGCGGAGACGATGGGAAGGCCGAGCGGGGCGAGCTCCTCGAACAGCGCCTCGGCGGTTCGCGACCCGGTGTGCCCGCCGGCGCGGCGGTTCACCGCGACGAGGCCGTCGACGCCGCCGTCGATGCCCTTCTGCGCCCACTTCCGCTCGGTAACGTCGTGATAGACCACGCCGCCGACCGCGTGGACCTTGTCCACCACCCAGCGCGGATTGCCGAGCGAGGTGAGGAAGAATCGCACCCCTTCCTCGAGCGCCACGTCGATCCACTCCTCCATCCGCCGGCGATAGAGCTTGTTGTTTCCTTCAATCAATGCGTTGAAGCCGATGGGCTTCGACGTCAGCTCGCGGATGCGCCGGAGGCCGGCCCGGTACTCGTAGCCGTGCACGTAGGTGAGGGCGATCGGCTGGACGATGCCGAGTCCCCCCGCCTCACTGACGGCGGCGACCAGCTCCGGGTTGGAACAGGGATACATCGGCCCACAGATGACCGGGATGTCGACGCCGGCGTGCCGCGTGAACGGTGTGTGCATCAGGTCGTCTTCGTGGGGGTGAGGCCGAGTCGCCAGCGCACCGTCGCCCGCGCCACGACCGTGCCCGAAGGGTCGAGGCAGTCGGCGGTGACGTCGACGTCCGTGTCGCCGGTGATGCTGGGGATCTCGACGCGGCTGACCGCGGTGATGGTTCCGCGCGCCTTCTTGAGATACTCCATCCGGATCTCACGGACGATGCCACGCACCCCGGCGGGGAGGCCCGCGGTCATCGCGAGACCGCTCGCCATCTCGGCCACGTTCATCAGGGCGATCGCGTGCACCGAGCCGAGATGCTGCCGGTTGGCGTGGCGGTCAGGGATGCTCACTTCGGCGTGGCCGGCCTCGAGACGGAGGACCGTCGGGCGCGTCGACGCGGAGTAGGGGACCGCGCGCGCGAAGAGGCGCGCGAACAGCCAGCGTCCGCCGGGCAGGGGGTGCAGGGTGCGCCAGAGGGTGACGAGGCGGGCGGCGGAAGAGCTCAATGAACGCTGAAGGCTGAAGGCTGAATGCTGAATGCTGATGGAAGACGCTTGGACCGACCCCGCAAGATGTGGCCTTAGTTCGGCCCGCGCACCTCCGTCGTCGCACGAGTGCATCCCGGGGATACCTTTCCCCATCCCCCTCGCGGAGCCCATTGCGATGCGTTCGGTCCTCTTCCTCGCCCTCCTCGCCGCCCCGATGTCCGCGCGGTGCCCCCC
>VHBO01000058.1 GCA_016871895.1 Gemmatimonadota bacterium | reverse complement strand
CTGGGCCGTGTCGCAGTCCCAATGTGGCTGGCCATCCTCTCAGACCAGCTACCCGTCGTCGCCTTGGTGGGCCGTTACCCCGCCAACTAGCTGATAGGCCGCGAGCACCTCGATCTGCCCCGGAGGTTTCCTCACCAGACGATGCCGTCCAGTGAACGTATGCGGTATTACCCGGCCGTTGGGCCGGCTATCCCCCACAGATCGGAAGCTTGCTCACGTGTTACGCACCCGTTCGCCGGTTACCCTTGCGGGCCCCCGTGACTTGCATGTGTTAAGCACGCCGCCAGCGTTCGTCCTGAGCCAGGATCAAACTCTCCAATGAGAATTCAACAGGCTCTTCCGAATCGCTGTCACGCTGTCATCGCATGACAGCGTTATTCGGAATCACAAAATTGTTCAGGTCTGAACTCTCCCCTGGCCCCCGAACGGGACGCAGGATCAATAAGTTCGCCTCGCACACTTTGCGATCTCTCTCGATTCGATTGTCAATCAACTCAGTGCTCGGCAGCGTTTCCGCGCTAGCCCATAAGAATAACCAAACACATCAACACGGTCAAGGGGTCGAATCGAAAAAACTTTCGAATGTTCCGCCGAGCTCGCCAACTCGGTGCAAAACCGAGCCAGACCTGCAATCATAGCGGACACACGCGCCGTCCACAACCCCTCAAAAACCAACCACCGAAGACCGCGCATGCGCCGTGTAGGAATCGAACCTACAACCTAGTGATTAAGAGTCACTTGCTCTGCCAATTGAGCTAACGGCGCCTACCCTGACACTGCTCCCTGCCCATCACATCACACAGGCGCGCCAGGAGGGAATCGAACCCCCGACCCACAGCTTAGAAGGCTGTTGCTCTATCCAACTGAGCTACTGGCGCTTCACCCACCGCTGCTGCGCTCCGGCGCGACCAATCGGGGCGGCCGGATTCGAACCGGCGACCTCCTGCTCCCAAAGCAGGCGCGATACCGGGCTACGCTACGCCCCGTGAGCCCTGAAAGCTAGTGGAGACCCCCATTCAGGTCAACCAACCGGAACGCGTCCGGTGACGAGAGGCGCTGGAGCAGTGACCGAAAGGCGCGACCACGATGACTGACCCGCGACTTCTCCGCCCGATCCGCTCGGCCGAACGACATCCCAAGCTCCTCACTCCAGAACACCGGGTCGTAGCCGAACCCGCCCGTCCCATCCGACGCGCCGAGGATCCGCCCCGCACACTCCCCGCGCGCGACCCACTCGTGCACCCCATCGCACGCGACCATCACCGTCACAAAGCGCGCGGCGCGGTCGACGACATCCGCCAGCGCGCGCAGGAGCGCGGCATTGTTCTCCGCGTGCAACGCCTCGCCCGTGGTGACGCTTCCCGTCCAGCGCTTGCTCCGGACGCCGGGCGCGCCACCGAGCGCCGCGACCTCCAGGCCGGAGTCGTCGGCGATGACGATACAACCCGGTACGCGCGCAGCGAACCACCGCGCCTTCGCGCGCGCATTCGCCTCAAAGGTCTCGTGGACCTCCAGTCGATCCTCCGCGGGATCCTCCGTCCCGAGCCCGACCGCCGTCAGGTCGACGACATCGAGCCCCGATGCCTGCGCCATCGACCGCAGCTCGGCGAGTTTGCCGGCGCTCCGTGTGGCGAGGACGAGGGGGCGCCCCCGGACGACGGGCGAGGTCAGGTCACGCGAGGCCAAGGGCGTCGCGCTGCGCGCGCTCGAGCCGAGCAATTCCCGATGCCGCGAGGTCGAGGAGCCGGTCGAGCTCGGCCCGCGCGAAGGTCCCCTGCTCCCCTGTCCCCTGCACTTCGACGAATCGGCCCTCGCTGCTCATCACGACGTTCGCGTCGACGTCCGCGCGCACATCCTCGGCGTATTCGAGGTCGAGCACCGGCGTCCCGCCGACCACGCCGACGCTCACGGCCGCGACCCGACGCTTCACGGGGGATGCCGCGATCCGACCGGAGCGCACCATCCAGTCGAACGCATCGCACACCGCGACGGCGGCGCCGGTGATCGCGGCGGTCCGCGTGCCCCCATCCGCCTGCAACACATCGCAGTCCACCTTGAGCGTGAACTCCCCCCACCGGAAATCATCGAGCATCGCCCGGACGCTCCGACCGATCAGCCGCTGAATCTCCTGGGTGCGCCCTCCAACCTGTCCACGCTCACGCGAGGTGCGCGTATGCGTGGCGCGCGGCAACATCGCATACTCGGCGGTGAGCCATCCTTCGCCGCGCCCCTTCTTCCAGCCCGGCACGCCGTCCTCGACGCTCACCGCGCAGAGGACCTTGGTGGCACCGAAGGCGATGAGACACGACCCCTCCGCGTTCGCCGCGGCACCACGCTCGAGACGGATCTCCCGCAACGCATCGACGGCACGACCGCCGGGACGACCTGCGGTGACTTCAGGACTGGACGGCACGGAGACGCTCGACGATGGAGGTGGTGGACTGCCCTGCGGTGAGCGGGATGATGACGACACGACCGCCGCGGGCCCGGACGACATCCGCGCCGACCACGCTGTCGGGCGCGTAATCGCCGCCCTTGACGATGACATCGGGTTGCAGCGCCTCGACGAGCGCCGCGGGCGTGTCCTCATCGAAGATCACGACGGCATCGACGGCGGCGAGCGCGGCGATGACGCGCGCTCGTTCGCGTTCGGTGCGGATCGGACGCTCCGGACCCTTCCCCAGGCGACGAACGGAGGCGTCACTGTTGATTCCGACGACGAGATGCGCCCCTTCCGCCCGCGCCCCCTCGAGGACATCGATGTGCCCAGGGTGCAACAGGTCAAAGACGCCGTTGGTGAAGACGACGACGCCGGTCTGTCGCCGTCGCCAGGCGGCCGCGTCGGCACGATCGAGCACCTTCCCGGCGGACGAGGTCTCCGGGCTCATCGCCGTGCGGAGCGGCGAGATACGCGCGTCACCATTGCGACTGCGCCCCCTCGATGACATCGGTGACGATGCGCTCGATCGCCTGCTTCCGTCCGTTCGCCTCCCCGCGGTCCGCGTACTCGCCCTCCGCCTGCATCCCGGTCCGGGTCCACAGCACCTTACCGGTCACCTGATCGAAGATCTCGACGTCGATGATCACCCGGAGGCGACGGCGCGCCGATGTCGCCTGCCCGGAGTTGGCGCTAAAGCCGACCGGGATGTCGATCTCGTAGCGCGCGACCTTGCCGCGCACGACGGCGTTCGCCCGCTCCTCCGGGGCATCACGAAGCCCAAGGCGATTCTGCAGCCCGAGGCGCAACGCCTCCTGCAACTCGCGCGGCAACTCGGGCGTCGCCGTCTCGTTGTCGAAGGGGAGCACCGCGACGGTGCGGACGTGCTGGGGGAGGCCGCCGCCGGCGAAGCCGTAGCAGCCGCTCGCGAGCAGGGTCGCGAGCCCGAGGAGGACGAGACGTCGATTCACGTCTGGAAAGGTCGACGCGCCGCGTCGGTGGGTCAATCGGCGGAGACGCCGCGGTCGAGCAGCGCGCGCCACGACGGCGGGAGGGAGGCGGGCCGCCCCTCGCGCCCCGTGCAGACCAGCGCGATGCGGGCGCTCACCAGCAGCTCGGTCGCGTCCTCGTCGAATCGGCGGAGGATGCGATAGGCGAACGTGACCATCCGCGAGCGCACGTCGACGAGGCGGGTCTCCACCGCGATCCGGTCGTCATACCGCGCGCCGGCGTGGTAGCGCACCGTGGCGTCGGCGACCGCGAGTCGGATCCCCTGCCGCTCCATCTCGGCGTAGGGCATCCCGAGCGCCCGGATGAAGTCGGTGCGCCCGACCTCGCACCAGACGAGATAGTGGGCGTGATAGACCACCCCCATCTGGTCCGTCTCCGCATAGCGGACCTGTAGCTCCGTCACGTGTCGCATCGGGCGAGTCTACCGGCGCGCGGACGCCTTTGTAAAGGGCGCGGCGACGCGGTAGGATTCCTCCATGCTCCCGACGCCGTGCTATGTGCTCGCGGACGCCCATCTCGGGGCGGCCCCGCCGGACGTGGAGACCTCGCTGCTCGACTTCCTGCGCCGCTTTCCGGCGGACGGGCGGTCGCTCGTGATCAACGGCGACCTCTTCGACTTCTGGTTCGAGTGGCGCCACGCGGTCCCGCGGGCCGGGGTCCGGGTGCTGGGCGAGCTCGCGCGACTCCGCGACACGGGGCTCCCGATCGTCTGGATCGCCGGCAATCACGATTGCTGGGGAGGCGACGCCCTCACGCGCGACCTCGGGCTCACATATCACGTCGGGCCGTGGCGCGGGGCGATCGGCGCGTGGCCCACCTGCATCGAGCACGGTGACGGGCTCCGCGAGCGCGAGGACGCGCCGTATCGACGGCTGCGCACGGTGCTACGGCACCCGTGGAGCGTGGCGGCGTTCCGCTGGCTCCACCCCGACCTCGGGACGGCGATCGCCCTCCGGAGTTCACACACGAGTCGCCAGATGCGACCCCGTGACGGGGGCGAGGGTCTCCGCCGCGTCGCCGAATCCCGACTGCGCAGCCCTGACGCGCCGGCGCTGATGGTGCTCGCGCACTCGCACGTCCCCGCCCTCGAGCGTCACGGCGACGGGATCTTCGCGAATCCTGGGGCGTGGCTGGATACGCCCCAATTGCTGCGCATCGATGACGCGAGCGTCGCCCGCTGCACCTGGGGCCCGGATGGCGTGACCACCGTGGCGTCGATCGCGCGCACAGGGTGACCCGCCGAGTCAGCGGCGCAGGCTGGCCTCGAGCCTGACCCCGTCCGGCGAGACCCCGACGCCGATCCGCGCCGGGAGGTCCCACAGCTGCGCCGCGACGAAGGCGTCGGCGCCAGCGAAGAGGTGGTTGAAGGCGATCACCGCCAGCCAGTCCTCGTAGTGCAGCCGTCGCGTCCGCACGTAGGCGTCGTTGTACCGCGGGACGCTCCACGCGGCCACGACCGGCGCGCCCTTCGGATCCCGATTGACCCGCCCCGTGACCGCATCGACGCTATAGCGGAGCGGCATCGAGTCCCCGGCGGCCGCACGGGCGATCCGGAAGTCCTCCGCCGAGCGATGCACGAGTGTGAGCGCGGCGATCTCGATCAGGAAGAACATCGACCCCGCGCGCCCGCGGTCGAGTCGCGCCTGCCCCGCTCCGGGGAGGAGGATCGAATAGAGGAACGCCCGCCGGGGCGAGATCGGCGCGCCCACGACGGTGGGCGCCGCGAAGGCTTCGACCGGCTTCGGCTCGCGACGCACGCCGGCCCGCGTCGGTTCCGCCTGCTGCGCCTCGACGGGCCCGAGGGGCGCGACGAGGCCCGCGACGGCCACGAGGACGAGCAGCAAGCGATGCGATCGGTTGATGAGAAGGGCGAAACGGCGCATACGAAGGGGTTCGACCCGGCGACCGACGCCGGGTTCCGTGTGCGCGTGGCGGGAGCGTGTGGGAATCGAACCCACCCAGCCCGACGCAGTCAGGCCGCTACGGTTTTGAAGACCGTGAGGACCACCAGACCCCATCCGCCCCCCAACGCGCGCCTCGGAAGATAGCGCGACCGGCTTCGCGGGGTCGGTCAGCGGAGTCGGAGTCGCGGGCCATCACCCGCCGCTTCGACCGCCCCGATCACGACGGCATCCGGCACCTGATCGAGGAAGGCGGGCACCTGCGCCGGCGGAAGGGCGACGAGCAACCCTCCCGAGGTCTGCGGGTCGGTGAGGAGGGCGCGGGCCTCTGGACCGATGTCGGCCCAGTCGACGTCATCGGCGACCCACGCCTCGTTCCGCTGCGCCCCGCCGGTCGCGCACCCGGCGGCGAGCGCCTCACGCG
>VHBO01000057.1 GCA_016871895.1 Gemmatimonadota bacterium | reverse complement strand
TGACGCTCAGCCGAGGCGCGTGCGGTAGGCAACGGGGAGGCGGGCGAGCAGGGCGTCGCGGGCGGTGAGCGCACCGTCGAGGTTGGCGACGCTGGTGCAGATGCACCAACGCCCCAGCTCGTCGGTGACGCTCACCGACCACAGGACCTCGTCCTTGTTGTTGCGGATGCGGACCGCGGGCGCGTCCAGGTCCACCTCGATGGTGTGGTTCGCGAACCGGAGCGCGCCGTAGTTCACATACGCCTCGTCGCGCAGCGCCTCCTCGTAGGAGGCGGTCTCGCCGTCGGCGCGGCGGGCGGCGATGGTGGCGATCACGCTGTCGGTCCCCACCACGGGGGCGTCGTCGCAGAACACGTCGATGACGCGCAGCGCGAACGCCGCGACCATGGCCTCGCGCCCGTAGCGGGCGGAGATGGCGGCGGGGTCACCGTCGGAGTCCGCCCACCCGAGGTCCAAGACCGCCGCGCCCCACAAGGCGCTGTCGTCGGCCACCTCGTGGAGCAACAAGTTCCACGCGGGGCCGGGGTCGAAGCCGGAGGCGATGACCAGCGCGTCGGCGGCGTCGCTGAGGACGCCGCTGTGCTCGGCCACCGCCTCGTCGTCGTCCACGTCGACATCGTCGAGCGCGGCGGCGGCGGCGCCGGCGGCGGCGGCGAGGATGGAGATGGCGGTGCGGCGCTGCTCGGCGTCGCCGTTGGTGGCAACCAAGCCGAGGCGGAAGGCGGCCGCGGGGGCGCTCAGGCTCTTGACGTCGAGCGCATCGAGCGCGGCGATGATAGTGCTGTTCTTGTTGTTGCTCATGGTCTCTCCTTGTGTGCGGCAACGCGCCGCGAGGGGGTGAGAGGGGTGAGAGGGTCGGTCAGATCAGCGCGCGGAAGTGGGCCTCACGCTCGCGGCAGTACGCCGCGTCGGAAGTGTCGCCGCGCGCCTCGGCGTTGGCGGCGGCCTCGGCGTAGGCGTTGGCGACCTCGGTGAGGCCCTGCTCGCGCTCGACGAGGTCGTTGAGGAGGAGCTGGCCGAGGGCGCGAGCAGGTCCGTCGCTCATGTTCGCGGGCGGCGTGAAGCCGCCGTTGACGAGCATGGTCCCGATCTGGCGCTGCTCGTCGGCGCCGCCCTCCTCCGTGGCGCCGAGAGAGCGGAGGAAGAGGGCGCCGGCGGCGAGGAGCGCCGCGTAGGCGGTGGCGGGGTCCACGGCGGGCACGGCGATGAGGGCCGCGGGGTCGGCGCTGAGGGCCTCCACGGTGGTGGTGGAGGCGCTGAGCGCGACGAGGTACTCGTTGAGGTTCATACTGGCTCCTTGTGTGCGGCAACGCGCCGCGAGGGGGGTGTGTCGGTGGGGGGTTTAGCGGCGCGAGACGTACGCGTCGCCGTCGCCGTCGGCGTAGGCGCAGACGGCGTCGTAGGCGAGCTCGCGCAGCGGGGTGTCGCGGAGGTCGCGCGTGATGAGCGCGACGGCGGCGGCGGTGACGGCGGTGGGGGTGATGGCGTCGGCGCTGAGCAGCTCCGCGCAGGCGCGCAGGTGCTCCTCAGTGCCGGGGACGAGGACCGTCTCGGTGATGTCGGTCATGCTGGCTCCTTGTGTACGGCAACGCGCCGCGTGGGTGGGAGGGTGGTCAGCGCAGGATCTCGTTGACCGCCCGAAGGAGGTCGGCGCCGTCCTGCGGCGAGAGGTAGCCCGCCGCAGGGCCGGTGGGGCGGATCGCCCACTGCCCGTCCACGCCGAGGTGCGCCACCCCGAGCTGCTCGGGCTGGGCACCCGCCACGCGGATCCCGGCGGTGGCGCGTCCGATCTCGAGGCGCAGCTCCGCCCAGTTGGGCAGCCCCGCCGCCTGCACCTTGCGGGCGTCGGCGCGGGAGAGCCCGTGGGCGCGGCAGGCGGCGCGGTGCACACGCACGAGGGGGGCGCCCAGACCCAGCTCGGACATGATCACCACCGCCCACGAGAGCGGGGGGGTGAAGGCGGCGGCGGCGCGGGCGGCGGAGGCGACGCTGTACGTCGCCACGCAGCGCCGCGCGGCGCTGAGCGCCCAGCCGCTGACCTCGCCCACCGGGCGGTCGCGGTGCCAGCCGCCCCGGGTCGTCTCGATCAGGCACGCGACCTCCCCGATCAGGTCGCGGGGGTTGCGGGGGCTGAGGAGGTGGTCCGCCACGCGCGCGAACGCGGCGCGGTCCCCGCCGAGACGCGCGGTGGCGGCGGACGCGAGGGCGTGGGCGCGGGCGTAGGACGCGGCGATCTCGGCCGGGGCGGCGCCGGTGGTGTCGTAGGCGCTGACGGTGGCGGTGATGGCGGTGGAGCTGAGGTGGATGGTCGTGACGTCGAACATAGCGGCTCCGATCGGTCTAGCGACAACGCGTCGCGGAGTGTCTTGTTATCACAGCGCGCGGGTCAGTTTTTCACTCAGCTGCCGCGCAGTCGGCGTACCGCGACGACGTCGTCTGCGATCTTGAGCGGGGAGTCCTTCTTCGCTGTGGCGGGGCACACGACGTCGTGCCGCCCGAGGACGGTGTTGCAGTAGTGCGTCGCGGAGTAGGAGGCGACGTACACCACGCCCTCCTTGGGCGGCGGCAGGTTGCGGATTCCTTGCACCACGCCGTCGGTGACGATCTCGATCACGCGGCCGTGGAACTCGACGAACCGGCGTTCGACGGGCGCGAAGTCCACGCGCATGGTCGTCCCGGACGGGGGCAGCGAGAGCATCGCGCCGCCGTCCGACGGGAGGATGACGATGGGGTGATCGGTGAGATTAACGAGCTCCATCGCGTCTCTCCGCGCCGCGAGTGAGCAGCGTCACGTTGTCGGGCAGCGCGCCCATGATGGTGTTGAACGTGTCGTTGGTCATGCCGTCCCCGAGGTTGGGGTAGGGAATCACGACCTGGGACTGCGTGCTCTCGCACAGCTCGCGGATTCGCGGCACAGACGCTCGGATGGCGCTCTCCCAGGGCATGCAGGCCCACCCAGGCACGTCGGGGTCATCGAGCTCGTCTGACGTGGGCGACATCTCGAACACCTGCGCCTGGTGAGGGTACACGTAGTCGCGGTAGCCCATACGCGGCTGAATGAGCCACGCGCACACCGGCACGCCGTCGATGTCGGCGGGCAGCGTGATCTCGCCGCTCGCGTAAGCGAGCTCTCGCGCCGTGTCGCCCACGGGGGAGCAGGCGGGGATCTGCGCGCCGATGAGGCGCGGGGCGTAGGGAAAGCGCTCGGCGAAGATACGCAGTGTGCCCGCGCCCATGACCGCGCTCCCGTCCTTCTTCAGGTAGGGCGACATGGGGAGCAGCACGGTCACGCGGGCGGACCGCTGCTTGAGCGAAGCGACATATTCAAAGAGGTCGGCGCGTACCTTGATCATAGGCACTCCTTTACGATTGTGGCGCAACTCGCGCGGGGTGTTCTGTTATCACAGAGCTGACACCTAGTTTGAGAGGAGACAGCTAAAGATGAGCGAGCGAGACTACAAGCGGGAGTATGAGCAATACCACAGCCAGCCTCAGCAGATGAAGGAGCGCGCGATGCGGAACAAGTGGAACCGCAGGCTGTCTCCGCCGGCTGGTAAAGAGATTGACCACCGGCGCGCGCTCCGTGATGGCGGGAGCAACGACAGGTCGAACCTGCGCTTCCGCTCCGTGAGCGCCAACCGCGCGGACAACGGGCACACCAAGTCCGCGAACTATCATCGCGCGGTGTGGGCCGCGTTCGCAGACGAGCTCGCGCAACTCGCGCAAGGCTAGCTCACATCCCCTCGTCCAGCCCGAGCAGCCCCGCCACGGCGATCATGCCCAAGACGGCAGCCATGAACCCGTTGCCGTCTGCCGCGGCGGTGCAGGCGAGCGCTCCGAGGAACAGCGACGCGAGGACACGCGCTAGCATGACGCCGCCTCCAGCGCCTGGTCGAGCACCACGCGCTGCGCGTCGCTCAGCGGCGCACGCAGCAGCGTAGACAGCGCGTGGTGCGTCGCCCCTACCTGCGCGACCAGCAACCCGATCATGGCGATCAGCGCGTCGCGGGCCTCGTCGGGCGTCGCGCGGTACAGCGCCATCAGCGCGACCCGCGGAAACTCTTCCGTCGCGCCGAGGCGCAGTATGGGACGAACCCACGGCGCGCAGAACTCGACGCGCTGCAGCGGGTTGAGCGACTGAAAGCGGGACAGCCCGACGTCGGTGTGGAACACCGCCGCGAGCGCGCGCTCGCGGGTGAGGCGGGAGTTGCTCTCGTCCGCGAAGAGCGCGTCCAGCTCCTCGGCATGCTCGCTCATGTCGATGATCTTGCACAGCGGCGAGAGCTTGTCGGCGAGCTCGCTGCGGACCTTGATGTGCCCGCTCACCACCTTCATGACCTGCGCGCGCAGCTCGCGCAGCGCGTCGCGGTCGATGGGCTCTTTCGGGTCGGGCAGGTTCTCAAGATGAACGGTGACGTCCATAGTCTCTCCTAGGTGTGAGCAACGCGCTGACGGTTGGTTATCACTCCGCGACGTCTGAGTTTTCAATGCCCGACGTCGTCGTCAAACACGTGATCCGCCATGAGCGCCATCTTCGGGAAGATGTCATCGCGGAATTGCGCCGTGACAGCGTCGCGGCTCTGCTCGCTGAGGTGCTCGAAGAAGTCTGCGAACTCTCGCGTGGCCGCGAGGACGTCCTCGCCGTACTCAGCTACAGACGTGGTGACGAGCTTGCGGAGGTGCTCGTTGTTCGCCCCGAAGTCCTTGTTCGGGTCGTACCACTCGTCCCGCAGGACGACCGCGACGATCATGATCAGCACCGAGAGCAGCCCGCGCAGCGGCACCTCGTTCGCGTCGGCGTCAATCACGACGCCCGTGGTGGCGACGCGCAGATGACGCTGCGACTCTGGCGGGAGCATGGATCCGACGACGCCCGTCCATGCGAGCAGCGCGGCGACGGTGTCGAACTCGTCCTTGTTGAAATGGCTCAGCAGCATAGCGTTCTCCTTGTGCGCGGCAACTCGCCGTGAGCTTGTTCGCGTGGCTACTCCTCCTCCTCGTACTCCTCGACCTCGTCCGGGTACTTGCGCGCGATCTCTGGGAGTTCGATCTCTGGGAGGCAATACTCGTGGACCTCGCCGCTGTTCATCGTGATGAACATAGCGTGCCACTTGATGTAGTACTCCTTGACGTCCTCCCACTTGATGGAGAGCGAGTTCTCGATCTCCTCGACCGTGACCGTGATACCGTACACGTATGAGACGTTAAACTTCTTCATAATGTTCTCTCTCGCCGTGGGAGGGCAACGCGCCGTGAGACCTGTATCAGCCGCGCACGACCCGGTAGTAGGTGAAGATCGCCACGACGATCTGCCCGAGCGCCATGAGCGCGCTCAACGGGAACATGTTGGCCCAAAGCAGAAGGGCGCTGCTCCCGCCCGTGTGCGCCGCCGTGATGGCCCAATAGAAGGACGCGCGACAGCGCGGGTCGGTCCAGATCTGCGCGTAGTGGAACAGCGCCGAGGCGGCGGACGCGATCGCGTACGCGAGGACGAAGACGGTGTTGATGTCCATGGTGTCTCCTTGTGTGCGGCAACGCGCCGTCAGTTGTCGTTCAGCGGCAGAGCTGCGTGCACCAGCTGCACAGCTGCCCCGCGCCGATGTCGTCCGCCGGCACCTGCTCGGCGCAGCGCGCGCAGGTCTCCGTGCGCTCATCGCTGTCATCGCCGTCGCAGCTGTCGTCGGTCTCCTGCTCGGCGTCGTCCGCCTCGGGGTGGAACTCACGCCACTCGACGCTGACCAGCCCGTCCAGCGGGATCGCGCGGTCGGCGCCGACGCGCACACCGAAGAACACGGCGCGGTCGCCGCAGAAGCGGATCTCGCCGCCCGTCTGGAACAGGCGCCACGCCGTGTAGAGCCGGAAGGAGATGTGCTGCGCGTCGACCTCGTCGCCGTCGGGCACCCAGCAGCCGTCGTCCATGTCGTACTGGATGGACAGGACGCGGCCGATGAGCTCCACGAGCTCGATGTCGTCGAGGTCACTAGAGGGCGTCGCCTCCCACTGCTTCGCGACGTCGTCCCACACGTCACGCAGCTCGGGGAGGGGACGGAGCTTGAGCGAGCTGAAGATGCAGTCCGCGTTCATCATGGCGTATCTCCTCGCCACCAGTCGGGTGGCTCTCGGCGCGTCCATGTGGCGAAGCGCGCCTTGTCTCGATGAT
>VHBO01000056.1 GCA_016871895.1 Gemmatimonadota bacterium | reverse complement strand
TTTCACCAGCCCCCTGCGTATCCTCCCCCCGTTACCGGTGCGACCCGTTCTCCCCCCTCAGCAACAGGTGACGTGATGGCCGAGGTCCTCTACCAGATCATGGGGCGACACCGCGCCGAGCCGCTGCCGGAGCGGAAGCCCTCGTGGCTCAAGGTGAAGGCGCCGGGCGGGCCGAACTACCTGCGCCTGAAGCACCTAATGCGGGAGCTCGACCTGCACACGGTCTGCGAAGAGGCACACTGCCCGAATGTCGGCGAGTGCTGGGAGCACGGCACCGCGACCTTCATGATCCTCGGCGATGTCTGCACCCGGAACTGCGCCTACTGCGCCGTCGCCCACGGCCGCCCGCCGAAGTTCGACCCCGCCGAGCCGAGCCGTGTGGCCGAGGCCGCGCGCGCGATGAACCTCAGGCATCTGGTCATCACCAGCGTCGATCGCGACGACCTCCCCGATTTCGGTGCCTGGGCCTTCGCCGAGACCATCCGACAGGTCCACGAGGCCGTGCCAGGGTGCTCCGTCGAGGTGCTGGTCCCCGACTTCCAGGGAGATGTCGACGCCATCCGCACCGTCCTCGAGGCGCGGCCGGAGATCTACAATCACAATACCGAGACCGTCCCGCGCCTCTACAAGAAGGCGCGCCCCGGCGGCCGGTACGAGCGCGTGCGGGAGATCTTCCGCACGAGCAAGCGCCTCGCCCCCGACATCCCGACGAAGACCGGGATCATCCTCGGGATGGGCGAGACGAACGAGGAGGTCCTGCAGACGATGCGGGAGCTCCGCGAGGTCGATGTCGACATCCTGACCCTCGGCCAGTATCTCCGCCCGTCGGATGACCACATCCGGCTCGACCGATACGTGACGCCGGACGAGTTCGCGATGTTCCGCCGCGAAGGGCTCGCGATGGGCTTCCGCCACGTCGAGTCCGCACCGCTGGTCCGCTCCTCCTACCACGCGTGGGAGCAGGTCCAGGCGGCGGGGGTGGGGCAGTAGGTCAGGGATGAGGGGGTCAGGGGTGAGGGGCCAGGAATCGACCTCGCTCCCAGCACTCCCCTCCCACACGAGTCCTGCCCACCTGCCCCCTGCCCCCTGACGCCTGACCCCTGATCCCTGCCCCCCCCAATGGCCTCCAAGAAACGCCCTGACGCTCGCCCCCTCCCCGGGGATCCCGCGCTCCGACGCGAACTCCTCCACTCGATGATCCTCCAGCGCCGCTTCGAGGAGAAGGTCGGCGAGGCGTACGCGCTCGGGAAGATCGGTGGCTTCTGCCACCTCTACATCGGGCAGGAGGCCGTCTCGACCGGCGTCCTGTCGATGCTCCGCCCCGACGACTACGTCATCACGACGTACCGCGACCACGGGCAGGCCCTCGCGCGCGGGATGTCGCCGCGCGCGATCATGGCCGAGCTCTTCGGGCGCATCGACGGGTGCTCGCGCGGCAAGGGCGGCTCGATGCACCTCTTCGACCGCAACCTGAACTTCCTCGGCGGCCACGGCATCGTCGGCGGGCACGTCCCCGTCGCCGCGGGCGTCGGCTTCGCGATCAAGTACCGCGGCGGCGATCAGGTCATCGCCTGCTTCATGGGCGAGTCGGTGGTGAACACCGGCGCCTTCCACGAGGCCCTGAATATGGCGGCGCTCTGGAAGCTCCCCTGCGTCTTCATCATCGAGAACAACAAGTACGGGATGGGCACCGCCGTCGAGCGCGCCGCGGCGATCAAGGAACTCGACCGACGCGCCGACGCCTACGACGGGATGATGGGCGAGCACGTCGACGGCCAGGACGTCTTCGCCGTGCGCGAGGCGGTGGGCCGCGCGCTCGCGCACGCCCGCGGCGAGTCACGCCCCGTCCTCCTCGAGGTCCGCACCTACCGCTATATGGGCCATTCGATGTCCGATGCCGTCAGCGGCACCTACCGCTCCAAGGCCGAGCTCGACGAATACCTCAAGCGCGACCCCATCGCGCTCCTCGCCGCGCGGATGAAGGAGGCGGGCGACCTCGCCGACGCCGATCTCGACGCGATGGAGCAGGAGATCAAGGTCGTCTGTCAGGATGCCTGGGACTTCGCCGACGCCTCGCCCGAGCCGCCGCTCGATTCGCTGTACGAGGACGTCCTCGCCGAGACGGGGACCTGACGATGCCGATCATCACGTACCGCGAAGCGCTCAATCAGGCCCTCCGCGAGGAGATGGCGCGCGATGACCGCGTCTTCCTGATGGGCGAAGAGGTCGCTGTCTACAACGGCGCCTACAAGGTGTCCAAGGGTCTGCTCGAGGAGTTTGGCGAGATGCGCGTTGTCGACACGCCGATCACCGAGCTCGGCTTCGCCGGCGTCGGCGTCGGCGCCGCGATGGTGGGGCTCCGCCCGGTCGTCGAGTTCATGACTTGGAACTTCGCACTCCTCGCGATCGACCAGGTCGTCAACGCTGCGGCGAAGATGCTCTATATGTCCGGCGGCCAGTACCCGATGCCGATGGTCTTCCGTGGACCGAACGGCGCCGCGTTGCAGCTCTCGGCGCAGCACTCGCAGGCGTTCGAGTCGTGGCTGGCGCACATCCCGGGCCTGAAGGTCGTCACGCCCGGCACGCCGTACGACGCGAAGGGGCTTCTCAAGGCCGCGATCCGGGACGACAACCCGGTGATCGTCCTCGAGGGCGAGATGCTCTACAACACGAAGGGCGAGGTGCCCGACGAGGACTACATCGTCCCGATCGGGGTCGCCGACCTCAAGCGCGAAGGCGACCACTGCTCGATCATCACGAACGGCAAGATGGCGCTCGTGGCGATGCAGGCGGCCGACCAGCTGGCGAAGGACGGGATCCGGGTCGACGTGGTCGACCTCCGGACCGTCCGCCCGATGGATGTCGACGCGATCACGACCTCGGTCCGGAAGACGAACCGCGCCGTCGTGCTCGAGGAGGGATGGGAGATCGCCGGGATCGGCGCGCAGGTCGTGGACTACGTCCAGCGGCACTGCTTCGACGACCTCGACGCCCCGGTGCTCCGCGTGCATCAGGCCGACGTGCCGATGCCGTACGCGAAGCAGCTCGAGAAGTCGGCGAAGCCCGACGTCGCGAAGACGATCGCGGCGGTCCGGAAAGTCATGTACCTCGACTGAGTCCCACGACCATGGCAACCAAGGTGTTCATGGAGGCGCTGAGCCCGACGATGGAAGAGGGCCGCCTCGTCAGCTGGCTCAAGCAGGAGGGGGACGCCGTGAAGCCGGGCGATGTCCTCGCCGAGGTGGAGACGGACAAGGCCGTGATGGAGCTCGCGGCGCGCGGTGAGGGCGTGCTGCGGAAGCAGCTCGTCGCGGCGGGCACGACGGCCGCCGTCGGCACGCTGGTCGGCATCATCGCGGGCGCGAGCGAGGACATCGCCGCGTTGCTCGGTGGTGGTGCGGCCGCCGCGCCGGCCCCCTCACCGGCCGCAGCCGCCCCGGCACCGGCCGCGACCTCGCCAGCTACCCCGCCCGCGGCCCCCAGCGTGCCGGTCACGCCCGCCGCCCCGAGCGCCCCCGCCGGCCGAGTCGTCGCCTCCCCGCTCGCCCGGCGACTCGCCGGTGACGTCGGGGTCGACCTCGGCGCCCTGCACGGCTCCGGCCCCGGTGGCCGCATCGTCAAGCGCGACATCGAGGCCGCAATCGCCGCAGGGGTCGCCTCCGCCCCGACGTCCGCCGGCGGCGCCACGGCCGCACCGCGCGCCGCCGTGCCCGCCCGCACCGGTGCCGGGTTCCGCGACGAGCCGCTCACGCAGATCCGCAAGACCATCGCCCGCCGCCTCAGTGAGTCGATCGGGCCGATCCCGACCTTCTACCTCACCGCGGAGTTCGACCTCAGCCGCGCCGCCGAGATGCGCGCGGCGGCCGCCGAGCTCGGCGACGCGTACAAGTTCTCGTTCAACGACCTCATCCTGAAGGCGACCGCGACGGCGCTCACCAAGCACCCCGAGGTCAATGCGCACTGGCTCGGCGACAAGATTCGCTACTTCGACGCCGTGCACCTCGGGATGGCCGTGGCCACTGACGACGGGCTCATCGTCCCGGTGATCTTCGACGCCAACGCCAAGGGGATGGGCGCCATCTCCGCCGAAGCGAAGACCCTCGCGAAGAAGGCCCGCGAGCGGAAGCTCAAGCCCGAGGAGTTCACGGGGTCGACCTTCTCCGTCTCGAACCTCGGGATGATGCAGATCGACCAGTTCACCGCGATCATCAACCCGCCCGAGGTCGGCATCCTCGCCGTGGGCGCGATCGAGGATAAGGTCGAGGTCGCGCCGGACGGTGGGTTCATCGTCCGGAAAAAGCTCCGCGTGACGATGAGCTGCGACCATCGCGTGATCGACGGCGCCGTCGGCGCGGCGTTCCTGCAGACGCTGCGGCGGCTGGTCGAGAATCCGCTGCTCCTCTCGCTCTGACCCCTGTGACCTGAGACCTGGTCCCTGACCCCTGAGACCTGATCCCTGCGACCTGAGCCCTCACCCCTCACCCCTGCCCCTATGTCTCAGTTCGATGTCATCTACCTCGGCGGCGGCCCCGCCGGCTACGTCGGCGCCCTCCGCTCCGCTCAGCTCGGGCAGACCGTCGCGGTCGTCGAACGCGAGGGGCTCGGCGGCACCTGCGTCCTCTGGGGCTGCATCCCGGCCAAGGCGCTTCTCGAGGCCGCGTCCATCGCGGAGAAGGTCGCCAAGGGCGCCGAGTTCGGCGTGAAGGCCGAGAAAGTCACGCTCGACTACGGAGTCGCGATGAAGCGCTCGCGGCAAGTCTCGGCGCAGAACTCCAAGGGCGTCGAGTTCCTGTTCAAGAAGAACAAGATCACCTGGCTCAAGGGCACGGGCGTCCTTGGCGCCGGCAAGAGCGTGAAAGTGACCGGGGCCGACGGGAAGACCGAGATCCACACCGCCACCAAGGGCGTCGTCATCGCGACCGGCTCCCGCGTGAAGGGGCTCCCGCAGATCGGGCTCGACCTCGACAAGACGCAGGTGCTCTCCTCCGACGAGGCGCTCACCCTCGACCACGCGCCGAAGACCGTCGCCGTGATCGGCGCAGGCGCCGTGGGGTGCGAGTTCGCCGACGTCTTCAACGCCTTCGGGTCGAAGGTCACGATCCTCGAGGTGATGCCGCGCATCCTCCCCGTCGAGGACGAGGAGTGCTCGGTGGAGCTCGCGAAGGCGTTCAAGAAGCGCGGGATCGAGATCGTCACCGGGGCCAAGCTCGGGACGGCGAAGAAGGCCAAGGGCGGCGTCACCATCCCCGTCGAGGCGGGGGGCGAGAAGAAGGAGATGACGTTCGACATCGTGCTCGTCGCCGCGGGGCGCGCGCCGAACGTCGAGTCGATCGGCGCCAAGGAGGCCGGCGTCCAGCTCACCGAGCGCGGCTTCATCAAGATCAATGCCACGTTCGAGACCACCGCGAAGGGCGTCTACGCGATCGGGGACGTCGCCGGCCCGCCGATGCTCGCGCACAAGGGCTCGCGCGAGGGCCACGTCGTCGCCGATATCCTCGCCGGCCACGCGCATCACCCCGTGAACTACGGGAACATCCCGAATGCGACGTACTGCCACCCCGAAGTCGCGAGCATCGGCCTCACCGAAGCGCAGTGCAAGGAGAAGGGGCTTCAATACAAGGTCGGCAAGTTCCCCTTCAGCGCGAACGGCCGCGCCCGCACCTCCGGCGAGACCGAGGGCTTCGTGAAGGTCATCCGCGAGGCGACGTACGGCGAGATCCTCGGCGCGCACATCATCGGCGCGCACGCCACCGAGATGATCCACGAGTTCGCCGTGGCGCGCGAGAACGAGTACACCGTGGAGGAGATCGATCTCGCGATCCACGCGCACCCGACCCTCAGCGAGGCCATCGCCGAGGCGGTGCTCGACTCGATGGGGAAGATGCTGCACGCGTGAGGCGTGCCGACGCGTCAATGCCGCACCCACTGACGACCATCCCGCGGACACCGCACGCGTGAGCGAGCTACTCGTCCTCGACCTCGGCCTCCGCGAGTATGCGGAGGCCTTGTCGTTCCAGCGCGACCTCGCGGCCGCGCGCCTCGCCGGCCGGGTCGCGCACGATGTGCTCGTGCTCGTCGAGCATCCGCCCGTCATCACATTGGGCCGCTCGTCGAAGGCGGCGCACCTGCTCGCCTCACCGGAGGCGCTCGCCGCGCGGGGCGTGGCGCTGCACGAGGTCGAGCGTGGCGGCGATGTGACGTTCCACGGGCCGGGCCAACTGGTGGGGTATCCGATCGTCGACCTCACCGGGCACCAGCAGGATCTCCATTGGTACCTGCGGCAGGTGGAGGAAGTGCTCATCAAAGCCGTCGGCGCGCTCGGCGTCCCGGCGGAACGGAACCCCGGGAAGACCGGCGTCTGGACCGGGGGGCGGAAGCTCGCGAGCATCGGCGTGCACGCGCGCCAATGGGTGACCTGGCACGGCTTCGCCCTCAACGTGACGACCGACCTCCGCTACTTCGACCTGATGGTCCCCTGCGGCATCGCCGATGTGGAGATGACGTCGGTGGCGGCGGCGCTACGTCAGCGCACCGCCGCGGGTGCGGCTAACGATGCCGCACCGGACGACCAGGCGACCGCGGCGTGGGCGGCGACCCTCGCCGCCTCCACGCGCAACGCCGTCATCGACGCCTTCGGGACACTCTTCTCGCGGACCCCGCGTCGCGTCACCCAGATCGCGATCTGACCCCGCGCGCGGCGCGACCTCCACGGGTCGCCGCCACCGTCGCACCCCCCCCCCCCCCCCCGGGCGCCCCACCCC
>VHBO01000055.1 GCA_016871895.1 Gemmatimonadota bacterium | reverse complement strand
GTCCATGAACATCTGAGCAACCTCGAACGCAAGGGATACATCCGACGCAGTTATAACGAAAGCCGAGCAATCGAGATTCTCCCGAGTGATGCGACGCCGCGGTCCGTCGAGCTCCCGATCCTGGGCGCGGTTGCCGCCGGCGCGCCGATCGAGGTGTACGACGGCACGGACACGCTCGCCGTGCCGGACGATTTTCTGCGCCGCGGCGGCTCGCACTATGTGCTCCAGGTCCGCGGTCAATCGATGATTGAGGACCAGATCGCCGACGGTGATTTCGTCGTGGTGCAGGACCGACCGGCGGCCGACAACGGCCAAATGGTGATTGCGATGATCGATGACGCTGGGGCGACCGTGAAGCGGTACTACCGAGAGCGCGACGGTCGGATCCGTCTCCAGCCGGCGAACGCGATGATGGCGCCAATCTACGTGCGTGAGGACCAGGTGCGCGTCCAGGGCATCGTCGTCGGGGTGATGCGCCGCTACTGAGGCGGCGGCTTGCCTCGCCGGAGCCGTGTCTTCGCTTGAAGGCGACCCACGCGTCCCGCTAGGTTTCTCCGGATGGCAGAACGGACCTTCCAGCTGGTCCTGCAGTACGACGGAACGGACTTCGCCGGATGGCAGGTCCAGCCCGACCGCCGCACCGTGCAAGGTGAGTTGGAGACGGTGTTGGAGCGCCTCGAGGGCGCGCCGCTCCGGATGACGGGTGCCGGCCGGACCGATGCCGGCGTGCACGCCCGCGGACAGGTCGCTGGGGTGCGGCTCCAGGCGCATTGGTCACCGGATCGGCTCCGTCGCGCCCTGAATGGTCAGCTTCCCGCCGACCTCTGGGTCGCCGCCGTGTACGAGATGCAGCCGGCCTTCCACGCCCGATACAGCGCCACCGCCCGTCGCTACACGTACGCGATCGGGACCACCCCAGACGCCGGCTCCCCATTCCGGTGCCGCTGGGCGACCCCGTGGCCGGAGCCGATGGACCGTCCCGCCCTGGACTGGTGCGCCGAACAGCTCGCCGGCACGCACGACTTCCGGGCGTTCGCCGTCCGCGGAACGGCCCCCGACACCGACGACCATCGCTGCGAGGTGCACCTCGCCCGCTGGCGCCCCGCCGCGGTCCCCGAGACGGGCGACCTCGTCTTCGAGATCGCCGCAAACCGGTTCCTGCATCATATGGTAAGGTTCTTGGTGGGGACGATGCTCGACGTCGGCCGTGGCCGGCGCCCCCGCGAGGAGTTCGCTACGCTGCTCACCGCCGCGACCAACGACGACGTCTCGCCGCCGGCGCCCCCGATGGGGCTCTGCCTCGAGGCCGTCACCTACCCTTCCGAGCTCTACGCCACCTGATGCGCCTCTACCTCGCCTCCGTCCTCCCCGATGAGATCGAGTGGGCCCACACAATGGGCTGGTGCGACGGGATCGTCGCGACGCCCGGTGTCCTCGCGGCGACCGTGCCGCACGCCGACCCGCGTGAGATCCTGACCGAGGTGGCGGCCGTCTGGTCGCTCCCAATCTTCACGAGCGTCGGGTCCCTCCAGGCAGACCAGATCGTCCGTGAGGGGAAGGCCCTCGCCCGACTCGCGGAACAGGTCATCGTGGCCGTGCCGTTCATCGAGGATGCGATCCCCGCCCTCCCCCGCCTCCGAGCCGATGGCATCCGGTGTGCGGCGACCTTCGTGCACTCCGTGGCGCAGGGAGTCCTCGCCGCCAAGGCCGGCGCTGCGCACGTCGTCGTCTCGGTCGATGCGCTCGAGGCGGTCGGCCAGTCGGGGGAGGCGGTGATCCGCGATCTGCGACAGGCCCTGGATCGCTCGCTCCTTGAGTGCGATGTCGTGGCCGGGGCGCCGGCGAACGCGACCCGGTTCGGCGACCTCGCCGCGGCCGGCGCGGATGCGGCCGTCCTCTCACCGGATGGGCTGCGGGCGCTGCAGCAGCACCCGCTGACCGATCGTGGGATCGACCGGTTCCTCGTCGACGTCAGCCGCCGCGCCAAGCCCCGCCGGGCCCGATGAGCCTCGCCCTGCCCGGCCGCCTCCTGCTGATCGCCCTCCTCGGCGGGGCCGTGCCCGCCGCGGCGCAGGGGACCGGCGAGACGCACGCCACCGAGACCCTCCGCCGCGCGATCGATACGAGCCGGCGCACCGCGATCACGACGGCCGTCACACGCGTCGCCCCCGCCGTGGTCACCGTGCAGACAGAGCGCGTCGAACGCACGGCCGCGACGCCGTTCGATGTCTTCTTCGGCGCCCGGCCCGGGAGCCAGGTGCAGGCGGGGATCGGCTCGGGTTTCATCATCGACCCCGCCGGCGTCATCGTGACCAACGCGCACGTCGTGCAGGGGGCGAGCCGGATCCAGGTGGCGCTCCGTGACGGCACCACCTATCCCGCGACGCTCGTTGGCGCGGACGAACTCAACGACATCGCCGTCCTGCGGATCGAGGCGCGTGACCTGCCGACGGTCCCGCTCGGCAGTTCGCGCGACCTCCTGCTCGGCGAGTGGGTCGTCGCCATCGGCAACCCGTTCGGGTTCCTCCTCGGGAACAGCGAGCCGTCCGTCACCGTCGGCGTCGTCAGCGGCGTAGGACGGAACCTCACCGGGCGCGGCGACGGGCCGAGCCTCTACGTCGATATGATCCAGACCGATGCCTCGATCAACCCAGGCAATTCCGGCGGCCCGCTGATCTCGGCGGCGGGCGAGGTCGTCGGCGTCAACAGCTCCATCTACAGTCCGACCGGGGGCAGCGTCGGCCTTGGCTTCGCGATCCCGATCGATCGGGCGCGGCGCGTGACCGAGGACCTCCTTGCACACGGCGCGATCCGCCGTCCCTGGATCGGCGTGAAAGTCGCCCCGGCAGCGCCCGGTGCGAGCCGCGGCAGCCTCACCACCGGCGCGACGATCGATCGCGTCGTCCCGGGGAGCCCCGCCGCCGAGGCCGGCCTGCGAGCGGGGGATGTGATCGTCCGCAGCCGGGACCGGTCCATCCGCAACGCCTACGACTGGGAGGCGGAGCTCCTCGACCTCCGTGTCGGCGAGCGCGTCGCCCTGCAGGTGCGGCGCGGCGCCCGCGAGGAACGCTCCACCGTCCCGGTGAAGGATCTCCCCGAGGTCGGGGCCGAGCGCGTGGCCGTGCTCCGCGAACTCGAACTCATCACGTTGACGGCGGCGATCCGCGCCGAGCGCGGGATCAAGTCGCCGCAGGGCGCGGTCGTCGTCGGCGTGAGTGACCGGGTCGCGCAGGCGCTCGGGATCCGCGCCGGTGACGTGATCGTGCAGATCAACAACACGCCCGTAACCGACGCGCAGCAGGTCGCCGCCCTGCTGCAGGCCGCCGGGGGCCGCGGCCCGATCCGCATGTTCCTCGAACGCGGCGGCGCCGTCTACTCGACCGATTTCCGCATCTCATGACGCACACCCAGTACCGCTCGCCGCTCGCCGAACGCTACGCCTCCACGGCGATGCTCACACTCTGGAGCCCGCAGACGCGACACGGCCTCTGGCGCCGACTCTGGCTCGCCCTCGCCGAGTCGCAACGGGCGCTCGGTGTGGCCATCCCGGAGGAGGCGCTCGCGCAGATGGGCGCCCACCTCGATGACATCGACTTCGACGCCGTCGCCACCTACGAGGCGCGCTTCAAGCACGACGTGATGGCGCACGTGCACGCCTTCGGGGACCGCGCCCCTGCGGCCCGCGGCGTCATCCATCTCGGTGCGACGAGTTGCTTCGTCACCGACAACGGCGATCTCCTGCAGATGCGGCAGGGGCTGACCCTCCTCCAGTCGCGCCTAGTCAGCGTGCTCCGCGCCCTCGCCGACTTCGCCGAGCGGTGGCGCGACGAACCCACACTCGGGTACACGCACCTGCAAGCCGCGCAGCTCACGACCGTGGGCAAGCGCGCGACCCTGTGGATGCAGGACCTCGTCCTCGACCTGCGTGACCTCGAGCATCGCCTCGCGACGCTCCCCCTCCGCGGCGTGAAGGGTACGACCGGCACGCAGGCCAGCTTCCTCGAGCTCTTCGGCGGCGACCACGCACGGGTGCGACGGCTCGACGCGTTGGTGTGCGAGCGGATGGGCGTCCCCGCCTCGATGCCGGTGAGCGGACAGACCTACACGCGCAAGCTCGATGCGCAGATCCTCGACGTGCTCGACGGGATCGCGGCCAGCGCCGCGAAACTCGCGAGCGACGTCCGGATGCTGCAGGCCTTCGGGGAGATCGAGGAACCCTTCGGGAAGGACCAGATCGGTTCGAGCGCGATGGCGTACAAGCGGAACCCGATGAAGTGCGAGCGCATCAACTCGCTCGCCCGCTTCATCCGCTCGGTGGCCGGAACCGCGAACGAGACGCACGGCGTGCAGTACTTCGAGCGGACGCTGGACGACTCCGCGATCCGCCGTCTCGTGCTCCCCGAGGCGTTCCTCGCGACCGACGCGACGCTCATCCTGCTGGCGGCGGTGGTGCGCGGCCTCGAAGTGCATCCGGCGCGGATCCGCGCGCGGATCGCCGAAGAGCTCCCGTTCATGGCGACCGAGTCGCTCCTCGTGCAGGCGGTGCAGGCTGGTGGGGATCGACAGGAAGCGCACGAGGTCATCCGGCGGCACTCGATCGCCGCGGCCCGCGCGATGAAGGACGAGGGGCGGCCGAACGACCTGCTGCAACGCCTCGCTGGCGATCCCGATTTCCCCGTGGACGCCACGGCGATGGGAGCGGCACTCGAGCCGAGCCGTTTCATCGGCCGGGCGGCGGCGCAGGTCGACGATTTCCTGGCGGAGGTCGTCCGGCCGCTCCTCGCCGAGCACACCGAGCCGACGACCGCCGCGGACGAGGTCCGCGTATGAGCCCGGTGCTCGTCGGGCAGACCGCCCTCCCCCTCCCCCTCCTGCGGCGCGGGAAGGTGCGGGACGTCTATGTCGTCGATGCGGACCGCCTGCTCCTCGTGACGAGCGATCGGGTGAGCGCCTTCGACGTGGTGATGCGCGAGCTCGTCCCGTACAAGGGCGCCGTCCTCACGCAGATCACCGCGTGGTGGCTCCGGCACTTCGAGGGGGAGGTCGCGCATCACCTCCTGTCCTGCGACGTCGACGAGATCGTCGCTGCGGTCCCGACCCTCGGCGCGCACCGCGATGTGCTCGCGGGGCGGACGATGCTCTGCCGCCGGACGGAGGTGTACCCGGTGGAATGCGTCGTGCGAGGGTATCTCGCCGGCTCCGCGTGGAAGGAGTACCAGGCGACGGGCACGCTCGCTGGCGAGGCGCTGCCAGCGGGACTCCGTGAGAGCGACCGGTTCGATCCGCCTGTCTTCAGTCCGGCGACCAAGGCTGAGAGTGGCCACGACGAGAACATCACGATCCCGCAGATGGTGGGCATCGTGGGCGCCGAGGCCGCCGCGACGTTGGAGCGGCTCGCCCGCACGGTGTACGGTCGCGGCCGCGAGCGCGCCGCCGAACGCGGTATCCTGATTGCCGACACGAAGTTCGAGTTCGGCCGTGCTCCGGACGGGGCGATCCTGCTGATCGATGAGGTGATGACGCCCGACAGCTCGCGGTTCTGGCCCGCCGACGCGTACCAGCCTGGCCGCGCCCAGCCGAGTTTCGACAAGCAGCCGCTCCGGGACTGGCTGGACGCCGAACGTCGCGCCGGGCGGTGGGACGGCAACGCTCCCCCGCCGACGCTCCCCGACGAGGTGGTCACGGCGACGAGCCGCCGCTACCTCGATGCCTTCGAGCGCCTCACCGGCGCTCCCCTCGACCTGACCCGACTCCCGTGACCGTCGCCCGCGAAGGGATCCCCTTCATTCTCATCGCCCTCGCGCTCGCCGCCGCCGGCTACACCGCGGCGCTCGCGAAGCGCTCCTGGCCCCTCTGGCTCCTCGCGTTCGTCCTGACCCTGCTCTGCCTCTGGGTCGTGTACTTCTTCCGCGATCCCGAGCGGGAGGGGCCGCGTGGTGCGAACCTCGTCATCTCGCCGGCCGACGGACGCGTCATCGACATCCGCGAGGTCGACGAACCGTCATACCTTGGTGGGCGTGCCATCCGCATCTCGGTCTTCATGAACGTCTTCAACGTCCACGTGAACCGCTACCCGGTGAGCGGGCGCGTGGAGCACGTGCACTACAACGAGGGGAAGTTTATCAACGCCGCCGCCGAGAAGGCGTCGCTCGAGAATGAGCAGATGTCGGTCGGCGTCAACACCGGGACGCAGAAGGTCCTCTTCCGCCAGATCGCCGGGCTCGTGGCTCGGCGCATCGTGACGTACAGCAAGGTCGGGGATACCGCGGAGCAAGGGGCGCGGATGGGGCTCATCCGCTTCGGCTCGCGGGTCGACGTCTTCGTCCCGGTCGGCAGCACCATCCGCGCACAGCTGGGGCAGAAGCCGCAGGCGGGGGTCTCCGTGCTGGCCGAGCTCCCCTCCGGACCCCGGTGATGGCCCGCCGCCGCTTCCCCCGCCCGTCGATGGTGATGCTCCCCAACGGGCTCACCCTCGGGAACCTCTTCTTCGGGATCTACGCGATCGTCTCCGCCTCGCGCGGCGAGCACGACCAGGCCGGCTGGTGCATCGTGCTCGGCGGCTTCTGTGACGCGCTCGACGGTCGCATCGCGCGGGCGACCAACTCGGGCAGCGCCTTCGGCGAGGAGCTCGACTCCCTCGTCGATGCGATCTCGTTCGGGCTCGCACCGGCCCTGATGATCTACTTCGCCGAGCTCAACAAGACGAAGTGGGACTGGATCTTTGTCTTCCTCTTCGCCGCGTGTGCGGTGATGCGGCTCGCGCGGTTCAACA
>VHBO01000054.1 GCA_016871895.1 Gemmatimonadota bacterium | reverse complement strand
CCGCTGAATGCATCTAAGTGGGAAGCTGTCCCCAAGATGAACTCTCCCTGGGACCTTGAGTCCCCTGAAGGGCCGTGGGAGACCACCACGTCGATAGGTGGGGAGTGGAAAGTCAGTAATGACCTCCGAGCTAACCCATCCTAATCGCCCGTGCGGCTTGACTACTCCCCCTTTCTTCGGGAAAGGGGCAGGAACACCAACCGCAGAGCTTCGCACGATCTAATCGATCGTTTGCACACGAACACTACCATCCCCGTTGTCGTCTTTTCGCTGGCGACTAGAGCGTAGGGGCCACACTCGTTCCCATCCCGAACACGATCGTTAAGCCCTACAGCGCCGATGGTACTCCGACCGAGAGGTCGCGGGAGAGTAGGCCGTCGCCGGCACCCCCTTGAAAGCGCCCCAGCCACCTCGGCTGGGGCGCTTTCGTTTATCCGCTATCTTTCCTCCTATGTCTCGGGCCGGCTTCGTCACGCTCGTGGGCCGACCCAACGCGGGGAAGTCCACCCTCCTCAACCACCTCGTCGGGACGAAGCTCGCCATCGTCTCCCCGAAGCCGCAGTCAACACGCGACCGCGTCGTGGGCATCCTCATCCACGCCGAGGCGCAGATCGTCCTGTTCGACACCCCGGGCCTCCTCGAGCCGCGGTACGACCTCCATCGGTCGATGCGCCGGGCCGCCCTTGAGGCGATCGCCGACGCTGATCTCATTCTGTACCTCGTCGACGGGCTCTCCGACCCGCAGCAGCGAGAACCCCTCGACCGCGTCGCGGGCCTCACCTCGCCACCACGAGCACCGGTGTTGACCGTTGTCACGAAGGCCGATCAGCTCTCCCCGGACCACCGGGCGCGTTGGCTGGGCGAGGAGGCCGACGTGCTGCTCATCTCGGCGGCCACGAGCGAGGGGATCGCCGGCCTGCTCGACGTTGTCGCGGGTCGGCTCCCGGAGTCGCCGTTTCTCTACCCGGTCGATGACGTTTCGACGCAGCAGACCCGGTTCTTCGCGTCGGAGTTCGTGCGCGAGGCGGTCTTCGAACAGCTCGAGGATGAGGTGCCGTACGGGGTCGCCGTCGAGATCGAGGAGTTTCGTGAGGAGCGCACGCCGGTGTATGTCCGCGCCGTGATGCACGTGGAGCGAGACAGCCAGAAGCGGATCCTGATCGGGAGCGGCGGCAGTCGTATCCGGGCGATCGGGCAGGCCGCTCGCCCGCGAATCGAGGCACTCATCGATCGGCCCGTCTATCTTGATCTCTGGGTGAAGGTGTTGTCGAATTGGCGCCGTAATCCGGTCGCCCTTCGTCGGCTCGGTTACCAGCTACCTGAGGACCTCGATCGATGACGATCCCGGAGACCATCAGACGGATCCTCGTCTGCCCGCGATGCCACGGCGCCCTGGTCGACGAGGGCGATGCGGCAGACGTCGGTTTGGCCTGTGCGACGTGCGCGGTCGTGTATCCCGTGCGGGACGGGATCCCCGTGCTGCTCGTGGATCAGGCGCGTCCGCGGTGATTCGCCGATGACCACGGTGTTGACGGCGGTCTGTCCGGAGTGCCAGACGATCTACCGCATCGATCCGAGTCGCGTGCCGTCGGGCGGGCTCCGGGCCCGCTGCTCGGCGTGCGGCGCCGTCATCGCCATCGGGCTCGCGATGCCGTCAGTCGTCTCGGTGGCGGCGCCGGTGGACCCAGCCGTGCTCGCCGCCTCTGATGCGGCCGCTGCGCCCATCGGGGCCGACGTCTGGGACTGGGGCGCCAAGGAAAAGTCTGCCGACGCACCCTCGGTGCCACCGGGGGCCTCGGATGATCCGTGGGCGGGGCTCTGGGGAGAGGGGGGTGCCACCGGCCCGTCACCTGCGGCGCTCCCGGGCTCGGCCGATGCGACGCGTACGCCCGCCGACACGCGTCCCCTGCCGCCCGCGATCGCGAGACGCCCGCGTCCCTGATCGTCCCCGCTCCTGCCGTCGGTGCCATCGGGGTCTGTGACCCGGTATCTTAAGAAGATGGCAGACCACGAATCGCTCCATTCCCTCCGTCACGACCGAGCCCGTCTGGACGAGCTCCGGAGGTTCCTTTGACCTCGATCGCAAGCGCGAGCGCCTGACCGCCCTCGAGGGGGATATGGCGGACCCCGGCTTCTGGAACGCGCAGGAGCGGGCGCGGGAAGTGGTCCAAGAGGTGAAGGTGCTGAAGAACTGGATCGAACCGTGGGACCGGCTGGATGGCCGAGTCTCCGGTGCGCTCGAGCTCGGGGAGCTCCTCACCATCGAGCCGGACGCCGAGATGGGAGCCGAGCTGACTCGCGAGGCCTCCGCGATCCGTGAAGAGACCGACGCCTACCGGCTCCGCTCGCTCCTGCAAGGGCGGGACGACTTCCGGGACGCGCAGGTCGAGATCAGCGCCGGGGCGGGTGGCACCGAGGCGCAGGACTGGGCGCAGATGCTGATGCGGATGTACACGCGCTGGGCGGAGCGGAAGGGATTTGGCGTGGAGATCCTCGATCTCTCCGAAGGGGAAGAGGCGGGGATCAAGGGGGCGGTCCTCGAGGTGAAGGGGGAATACGCCTTCGGCTTCCTGCGCCCCGAAATCGGCGTTCACCGGCTCGTCCGTATCTCGCCATTCGACTCGCAGGCGCGGCGGCACACGAGCTTCGCTTCGGTCTTCGTGTACCCGGTGGTGAACGAGGAGATCAACATCGAGATCCGGGAAGAGGACCTTCGGATCGACGTCTATCGGGCGTCCGGGGCCGGTGGGCAGCACGTCAACAAGACGAGCTCCGCCGTCCGCATCACGCACCTGCCGAGCGGGGTGGTCGTGGCGTCGCAGCAGGAGCGGTCGCAGTTCAAGAACAAGGCGACGGCGATGAAGATGCTCAAGAACCGCCTCTACAATCTCGAAGCGGAGAAGCAAGCCGCGGCCAAGGCGGCGCTCGATGCGACGAAGCAGGATGTGTCGTTCGGGAGCCAGATCCGCAGCTACGTCTTCCAGCCGTACACGATGGTCAACGACCATCGGACCGAGCTCAAGATCACCGATGTCCAGAAGGTGATGGACGGCGCGATCGATCCGTTCATCGAGGCGTATCTCAAGCAGACCGGCGCGCCGACGGAGGGCGCGTGAGCTTCGCCCTGACCCTGTACCCTGCCGCCCGGAAGGCCGCATGACGGATGACCTGAACTTCGTGATGCGGGCGCGGCGCGATAAGCTCGCGGCGCTCGTCGACGCGGGCGAGACGCCCTTCGCGTACGGTTTCGATCGTTCGCACGGATGCGGTACGGCCGCCGGGCTCCTCGGGGAGGCGGAGGAGGGGCCGATCGTGCGGCTTGCGGGGCGCGTCGTCGCGTGGCGTGGGCACGGGAAGACGGTCTTCGCACATCTCGCGGACGACGAGGGACGGATCCAGCTCTACTTCCGGCAGGATCAGCTCGGCGACCGCTTCGCGATCCTGGCGTCCTTCGACCTCGGGGACATCATCGGTGTGGCGGGACCGCTCTTCCGGACGCGGACGGGGGAGGTGACGGTCAAGGTGGAAGCGGTGACGATGCTCGCGAAGTCGCTGCGGCCGCTGCCGTTCGGCAAGGAGGAGGTCGTCGAGGGGCGCACCGTCCGGCATTCGGGTTTCGCCGACGGGGAGCAGCGCTCTCGTCAGCGCTACGCCGACCTCGCGGTGCATCCGGAGGTGCGGCGGCACTTCGCCGCGCGTTCGCGGATGACGACGGCGATCCGTCGTGCGCTCGATGCGCTCGGATACCTCGAGGTGGAGACGCCGGTCCTGCAGCCGCTCTACGGCGGCGCCGCGGCGCGGCCCTTCACGACGCACCACAACGCGCTCGATATGCCGCTGTTCCTGCGCATCGCGGATGAGCTGTACCTCAAGCGGCTCGTGGTGGGGGGCTTCGATCGCGTCTATGAGATCGGACACGACTTCCGGAACGAAGGTATCGATCGGACGCACAATCCCGAATTCACGATGCTCGAGTTCTACGAGGCGTACGCGGATTACACGCAGATGATGGGGCGCGTCGAGCAGCTGCTCCTCACGGCGGCCGAAGCGGTACGCGGTGTCCTCGGCGAGGGGGAGCGGCTGCGGCCGGATGGTGAGGCGGCTGCGGCGATCCCGACCTTCGCGACGCCCTTCCCGCGGATCGAATGGGTGCCGTCGCTCTCCGCGGCGCTGGGCGTGGCGGATGTCACGGCGATGTCGGATGTCGAGTTGCGACGGGCGGCGGAGCAGGCCGGGGTGCACGACCTCGCGCGGCTCTCGCGGCCGAAGCTGATCGACGAGCTCTTCCAGCATCACGTCGAATCGCGCATCGATGCGCCGACGTTCGTCGTCGATTATCCGGTGGAGCTCTCGCCGCTCGCGAAGCCGCATCGGACGAAGCCGGGCCTGACGGAGCGGTTCGAGCTGTTCGCGAAGGGGAAGGAGCTCGCGAATGCCTTCTCCGAGCTCAACGACCCGATCGATCAACGCGCCCGCTTCGAAGCGCAGGCGCGGTTGAAGGCGGCGGGGGATGACGAGGCGACCGGTGTCGACGAGGACTACCTGCGCGCGATGGAGTACGGGATGCCGCCGATGGGCGGCGTCGGGATCGGGCTCGACCGCCTGTTCATGTATCTCACCGGCACGCCGCACATTCGCGACGTCATCCTCTTCCCGTTGATGCGCCCGGAATGATCGGCACGCGGCGGCTCGAGCTGGCGATCGCCTGGCGGTATCTGCGGAGCCGTCGGCGGAGTCGCTTGCTGTCGTTCCTCAGCGCGATCGCGGTCTCAGGGGTGGTCGTCGGGGTGAGTGCCCTCATCCTCATCATGGGGGTGATGAACGGGCTCCAAACGGACCTTCGGGAGAAGATCCTGACGGGGAGCCCGGACGTCCGGGTGCTCACCTACGGTGACGGCCTCCGGATGGACGCGTGGCGCGCGACGCAGGCGCGGGTGGATTCGCTGCCCGGGGTGGTCGCGGTCGCGCCCTTTGTGATCCATCAGGGGCTCGCGACGACCACGAGCACCTACACCGAGGCGGTGACCGTCGCCGGGATCACGCCGGGGGATTCGGGGTCATCGCAGGTGACGACGATCCGGGACCACGCCCGGACGGGGAACTTCACGTTCCGCGGGGCGCAGGGGCCGGGGCGGGGCGCGGTGGTCGGGGCCTTGCTCGCCGAGCGCCTAGGTGCGTATCCGGGATCGACGATCTCGCTCGTCACTGCATCGGGCGGCGCAGTGAATCCTGTCCTCGGCGGCTTGGTTCCGTCGTTCGCGACCTTCGAGGTGACCGGGGTCTTCGAGACGGGGATGTACGTCTACGACAACGGGTACGTCTTCGTCGACCTGCCCGCGGCGCAGGCCTTCGCGGGGCTCGACACCGCGGTGACGGGGCTTGAGGTACGCACGACAGAGCGATGGGCCGCGCCGGCGGTGGCATCGGTGATCGACAGCGTGCTGGGGTATCCGTATCGGACCGTGGACTGGCGGCAGCAGAATCAGGATCTCTTCAAGGCCCTCAGTCTCGAGAAGCTCGGAATGGGGATCGTCCTGACCTTGATCATCATGGTGGCGGCGTTCAACATCGTGAGCACGCTCACGATGGTCGTGCGGGACAAGTCGCGCGAGATCGGCATCCTGCGGGCCATGGGACTGCGCGCGGACGCGGTGCGGCTGATCTTCCTGCTGCAGGGCCTCTTCATTGGCGGCGTCGGGACGGCGGGCGGTGTCGTACTCGGCGTCGGTCTCGGCTGGATGGTGGATACGTACCGCCTGATCCCGCTCGAGGCGAAGGTGTACTTCATCGATCATCTGCCGATCCGACTCGCCGCCGGCGACGTGCTCCTCGTGGTGGCGGTGAGCGTGCTCGTCTCGGTGCTGGCGACGTTGCATCCCGCGCGGGCGGCGGCGCGGCTGATGCCGGTCGAGGCGATCCGCGGCGTATGACATCCGTCGCCGCCGCTCTGTCCACGCGCGACGGTGCCGTCGTCCTCGAGGCGGTGGGCGTCGTCCGCGAGTATCGCGGTGGCGACGGCGCCGTGTTGCGGGTGCTCGCAGGAGTCGACCTCGCGGTCCGGCCCGGCGAGATGGTCGCGATTGTCGGGGCGAGCGGCGCGGGGAAGAGCACACTGCTGCAGGTGCTCGGCGCCCTCGACGCGGCGACGGCAGGTACCGTGCGGATCGGCGGGCGCGACGTCCCTGCGTCGGATGACGTCGCGATGGCGGCGCTCCGGAACCGATCGGTCGGGTTCGTCTTCCAGTTCCATCACCTGCTCGCAGAATTCAGCGCTGCGGAGAATGTCGCGATGCCGCTCCTGATTGCCGGTCGTGCGCTAGCGGAGGCGCGGGCTCGGGCGACGGAGTTGCTCGCGCAGGTCGGTCTCGCCGCCCGCGCGTCACATCGGCCGGGGGAACTCTCCGGCGGCGAACAGCAGCGGGTGGCGGTGGCGCGGGCGCTCGCCGCCGGCCCGGCGGTGCTCCTCGCAGACGAGCCATCGGGCAACCTCGACCATCAGACGGCGGAGCAGCTGCACGACATGCTCGCATCGCTCGTCGCCGAGACGGGGCTCGCGCTCGTGGTGGTGACGCACAACGCCTCGCTGGCGTCGCGGGCGCATCGGATTCTGGTGCTCGAGGACGGTGTGCTGCGGCCCTCTCGCGTCGCGGCGGAGGCGAGCTGATGCTCTGCGACCAATGTCGGGAGCGTGATGCCGTCGTGCATCTGACGCAGATCGTCGGCCAATCGGTCGCGCAGGTGCATCTGTGCGAGCGGTGCGCCGCCGAGCGTGGGATCGAGACGACGGTGTCGGAGCCGAAGCACCCGCTCGGCGACTTCCTCCAGGCGGTGCAGCAGCAGGCAAGCCAGCTCCCGGGGGACCTGCCGCGGTGCGCGTACTGCGGGACCTCGTTGCAGGAGTTCCGTGCCAGTGGTCGGCTCGGCTGCGCGCATTGTTATGCCGCCTTCGATCA
>VHBO01000053.1 GCA_016871895.1 Gemmatimonadota bacterium | reverse complement strand
TTCACCGGCCTCACCGACATCGGGGAGCGGATGACGCTCCGCGGTGCGGTCAACAAGACCTTCCTGATGCTCGTCGTCGTCGTGCTCGGCGCGACGATCGCGTGGAACGAGTTCGCCGCCACCGGCGCCCCCCCGGCGTGGGCGTGGTGGGGCGGCATCGCCGGCTTCGTGCTTGGCCTGATCATCACCTTCCGGCGGACCGCCGCACCGACGCTCGCCCCCTTCTACGCGTTGGCGCAGGGCGTCGCCCTCGGCGCGATCTCGGCGATCTTCGAGGGACGCTATCCCGGCATCGTCCTGCAGGCCGTGGGGCTCACCTTCGGCACCCTCTTCGCGCTCCTGCTCGCGTACAAGTCGGGCCTCATCCGGGCGACCGAGAACTTCCGCCTCGGGCTCTTCGCCGCGACCGGCGGGATTGCCCTGCTCTATCTCATCTCCTTCGTGATGGGATTCTTCGGCAAGAGCATCCCCGTGATCCACTCGAGCGGGACGTGGGGGATCGTCTTCAGCGTCGTCGTGGTGCTGATCGCCGCGTTCAACCTCGTCCTCGACTTCGACTTCATCGAGGAGGGGGAGCGGGTAGGCGCACCCAAGTATATGGAGTGGTACGCCGCCTTCGGCCTGATGGTCACGCTCATCTGGCTCTATTTGGAGATCCTCCGACTGCTCGCGAAGTCGCGGTCGCGGCGATAGCGGGAGACGAACGAGGCCCCCGGTGCCGTGACGGCGCCGGGGGCCTCGGGTGCAGAGCGGGCGATGGGACTCGAACCCACGACGTCCAGCTTGGGAAGCTGGCATTCTACCAACTGAATTACGCCCGCAGACCTTGGAAAAAGGTACGTGAAGGCTCCGAAGGGGGGCAACCCCCGGACGGTCCGGGCGGTGTCAATTCCTCCCCGCCCGGGCGGGTGGACCGGTTCGCACCAATTCGGGCACTAGGGCGCGACGACCTGTGCCAGTGTAACGACGCGGCGCACATCACGGAGGCGAAGCGCGCGATAGTTGATCACGGGGACCTCGATCACACGTTTCTGCGCAGACGAGGCGTGAATCATCTTCCCCTCGCCGACGTAGATGCCGACGTGCGAGATGCGCTGGCTCCGACCCTGACTGAAGACCATCAGGTCGCCGGGGCGCATCGCCGAGGTGTCGTTCGGCACCGAGGAGCCGAGCCTGGCGAGTTGCGCCGCGCTGTGTGGCAGGGTGAGCCCGAGACGCCCGAACACGTACTGCACGAGCCCGCTGCAGTCTAGCCCGCGCTCCGGGGTCGCCCCGGCCCAGACGTAGCGGATACCCAGCAGGGAGCGCGAGTGGGCGACGAGGGAATCGGCGTGCACCTCGACGGAGTCGATTTGCCGCGCGAAGGGGCCGCGCGGGTTCGGCTTGCGGGCCGCCACCGACGCCACCGACGCCACCGGTCGCCGCGCCGTCGGCCGCGAGGTCCGCGCGCGCTGCTGCGCCTCGGCCGGAAGGCCGAGGAGGAGGCAGAGGAGGGCGAGAACGGGAACGCGGCGCATCGGCCGGAAGTTAACGCTGGATGAACCCGGTCGACACCCTCTTTGTCATCGTGGCCACGGCACTCGTGCTGTTGATGACGCCGGCGCTCGCCCTCTTCTACGGCGGTCTCGTCCGGGCGAAGAGCATCCTCAACACGATGATGATGTCGCTCGTGGCGCTCGGACTGATCGGGCTCCTCTGGGCCGCCGTCGGGTATTCCCTGGCCTTCGCGCCCGGGAGTGAGTTCATCGGGGGATTCGGTCATACGATGCTGCAGGGGGTGGACCTCGGGCTCCGCGAGGGAAAGACGATCCCGCACCTGCTCTACTTCGCGTATCAGGGGACCTTCGCGATCATCACCGCCGCGCTCATCTCCGGGGCGATCGTCGAGCGGATGCGCTTCACCGCGTATCTCTTCTTCCTCGCCGGATGGAGCCTGCTCGTGTACGCGCCGGTGGCGCACTGGGCGTGGGGGGGCGGGTGGATGGAACGCCTCGGCATCCTCGACTTCGCCGGCGGAACGGTGGTGCACATCACCGCCGGCACCGCCGCCTGGGTCGCGGCGACGATGGTCGGCCCACGCCACGACCACGGGCGGCAGGCCTTCTTGCCGCACAACGTGCCGATGATGCTCACCGGCGCCGCGTTGCTCTGGTTCGGGTGGGTCGGATTCAACGGCGGGAGCGCCCTGTCGGTGAACGGGACCGCGGTGCAGGCGACGGTGAACACCATCCTCGCGCCGATCGCGGCGGTGGTGACCTGGATGGTGCTCGAGTACCGGCGCTTCGGTCGCGCGACGGCGGTGGGCGCCGGCACGGCGATCGTCGTGGGGCTCGTCGCCATCACGCCGGGGTGCGGCTTCGTGAGCCCGCTCGCCGCGCTCGTGATCGGGGCGCTGACCGCGATCCCCTGTCAGCTCGTCATCCACTGGCGCGTGCGGACGGCGCTCGATGATTCGCTCGACGTGGTCGGCGCGCACGGCACCGGCGGGATCGTGGGGGCGCTGCTGACCGGCGTCTTCACCTCGACCGCGTGGGGCGGGCCGGCGGGACTGCTCGAGGGCGCCACGCGCCCGCTCCTGCTACAAGCCCTCGGCGTGACCGCGACGATCGCATGGACCGCGGCGGCGACCTGGCTCATCCTCACCACCGTCCGCGCGTTCACGCCGCTGCGCATCCCCGCGCGCGACGAGGCGGCAGGGATCGATGTGGGCCAACATGGTGAGGAGGGCTACTCCGACGGCGAGGGCGCCATCCTCGTGCTCGATCCATCCATTACCCGCGGGAGCCGAGTATGAAGCTCGTCGTCGCGATCATCCGGCCCGAGTGCCTCACGGCGGTGCTCGAGTCGCTCTACCGTGCCGACGTGCGCGGCCTCACGGTCAGCAAGGTGCAGGGGCACGGCGGCGAGACGGAACACGTCGAGACCTACCGCGGCACCACGGTGAAGATGGACCTGCAGGCGAAGGTGCGACTCGAGATCGGCGTCTCGGAGTCGTTCGTGCAACCGACGCTCGACGCGATCGCGTCGGCCGCGCGCACCGGGGAGGTCGGCGACGGGAAGATCTTCGTGCTCCCGGTGGAGCGGGTGGTGCGGATCCGGACGGGGGAAGAGGATGGGGCGGCGGTGACGCCGGTCCACGGATGAGGGGGTCAGGGATGAGGGGTCAGGTGGGAGGTGCGTCGTTGTCGACTGAGGGCACACAGCTGGCGGCTGGACGCTGGATGCCAAAGGCGGACAGGTCTGCGGCGAGGGGAGGCAACACGATGCTGGACGGTCCGGGTTCGGCGCGTCGCACAGGGCGCTGTTCGCGTCCAGCCTTCAGCCTCCCGCTTTCAGCGCTTCTTCTGCTGTCCGCCTGCACAAACGTGATGCTCTCCGGCGCGACCGTCATCGAGAACGGTGATGCGCCGCGGGTCGAGGTCACATACGGCCCCGGGCCACGCAACCGCGCCGACGTGTATCGACCGCGGGCGGCGGCGGCCACCGGCGCCCTTGCTCCGGTCGTCGTCTTCATCCACGGCGGAAGCTGGGAGAGTGGGACGAAGGGGCTCTATCGCTGGATGGGTCAGGGGCTCGCCGCGCAGGGCTACGTGGCGGTGCTGCCGAACTACGGCCTGATGCCGGCGACCGGCTTCCCCGACTTCGTCCGCGATGCGGCGTCGGCGGTCGCGTACGCCCGCGCGCACGCGACCGAGTGGGGCGGTGACACGACGCGGTTCTTCCTGATGGGGCACAGCGCCGGCGCGCAGATCGCCGCGCTCCTCGCGTACGACGGGACGTACCTCGCCCGTGAAGGCCGATCTCCGCGTGATCTTGCGGGGTTCATCGGCCTCTCCGGCCCGTACGATTTCGTCCTGGACTCGAAGCTCCTGCAACGCACCTTCGGCGGCACACCCGAGCGTGAGGCCGCCTCGCAGCCGGTCCGGTTCGTCACGGCCGACGCCCCGCGCACGTTGCTGGTGATGGGGCGTGATGATCGCACGGTCCGGCCGCGGAACACGGAACGTCTCGCGGCGCGGCTGCGGGCGGTGGGGGCGCCGATCGAGGAGCTCTGGATCCCCGGCGACCACGGCGTGACGGTGGGAGCGTTCGCGCGGCCGTATCGCGGCGACAGCGAGATCGTGCGCGCGGTCAATCGGTTCATCCGCGGGTCGGACTGGGGCACGCCCTCGCCGCCCTGAGCGTCGCGCGTGCGGAGCCGCCTCCGCTCGATACGGTCCCAACCCCGAGGGCGTCTGAGCCCCGCGCACGCGCGGAGCGTCAGGGATGGCGGCCTCTCGACGAGCGCGTGAGATTCCCATCGTGCGCCTCCGACGCCTCGCCCTCCTGATGCTCCTGTTGGTCGCGAGCGGGTGCCCCGACCCGATGAGCCCAGAGCAGGTCGCCCTTGAGACCGCGGCGGCGCAGTGGCGCGCCGCGCGACCCTCGAACGATTCCTACATCCTGCTGCAGCGCCGCCTCTGCTTCTGCCTTCGTACCGATCAGATGCGGGTGACGGTGACGCGCGGGAAGGTCACGGACGTGGTCGACGCTGAGACGGGCGCGGCAGAGCCATCCGAGGCGCACGCGTGGTATCGCACCGTGGATCAACTATTCACCGAGGTGCGCACGGCGCAGCGGACGTACGGGACGCTCCGCGACGTCACGTATCACCCCACGCTCGGCTACCCGACCCTGGTGTCGATCGATCCGATCGCGATGGCGGCGGACGATGAGGTCGCGTGGCAAACGACGCTCCAGACGCGCGGCGACCCAGGCAACCGCAACTGACTTCGCATTGGCAACCTGACATCTGACACCTGAGACCTGATACCCGCTGTCATGGACCGCCGCCACTTCGTCATCACCTCCGCCCTCGGGGCCGCCTCCGCGAGCGGACTCCCCTTCTCCACCCCGGCTCACGCCGCCGCCCCAACGCCGATGCCTGTTGATGCACAGACCCCCACCCGGAAGATCCTGATCGCCGGCGGCGGGTTCGATTCCGATTTCATCCGCCTGATGGCGCAGCTCAGCGGCAAGCCGCGCGCCCGCCTCTGCTACCTCCCCACCGCCTCGGCGGATGACAAAGACGGGACCATCCGGTTCTTCCAGCACTGCGCGCCACTCGCGGTGGAGCCCTTCGTCCAACACTCCTTCATCGAGAGCCTGTCGCAGACGCAGGGATGGGATGAGGTCCTGCTCTCGATGGACGGCATCGTCGTCTCCGGCGGCAACACGCTGAACCAGCAGGCGATCTGGAAGGCGCAGGGGATCGACGTGGTGCTGCGGCAGGCGTGGGAGCGCGGGATCGTTCTCGGTGGAGCGAGCGCGGGGTCGCTCTGCTGGTTCGAGGAGGGCACCACCGATTCCCGCCCCAAGGCGCTCTCGATCGTGAAATGCCTCGGCTTCCTCCCCGGGAGCCACTCCCCGCACTACGACTCCGAGCCCGGTCGGCGGCCGCTCTACCAGCGCCTCATCGCGTCGGGTGAGATGAAGCCCGGCTACGCGGTGGATGACAACGCCGGGCTGTACTTCGAGGGGACGACGTTGCGGCGGGTGGTGACGGCACGCCGTGGCGCGAAGGCGTACCAGGTGACGGCCGAGGGTGGGCGGGCGATGGAGCGGATGCTCGAGCCGGAGTGGATCGGGGGGTGACGCGCAGACGGCGAGCATCGTGCGGTGCGCGCCGTCCGTCGGCAGACCGTCCGGACCTCAGCGCGTGACGCCCTCGTCGTTCAATCGACCGGCAGGTGCTTCTCGCGCCCCAGCACCGTTTCTGCCCGCGTCGAGCGCACGAGCGGGAAGAGCATCTGGTGGTACCACCTCTCCTGTCCGTGCTGGCGGTCGTCCTTAAGTCCGTAGGCGGGCGGAAAGCGCCGCGTGATGCGCGCCGTACCGAAGAGCACGTCCCAGAAGAAGAGCAGATTGCCGTAGTTCCCCTGGTAGAGCCCGATGCCGTCGTCCTGCGTGAGGGCGTGGTGCGCGTGGTGGGTGGCGGGGGTCGAGATCGTGCGCTCGAGGACCCACGCGACGGGGTGTAACACGCGGTACCTGTAGAGCCAGGTGTCCCACCGTACGGCGGAGTGGGCGCCGACGATCACCAGGAGCTTCACCGCGCTGTACCAGACGAAGACCCAGCCGAAGCCGAGGTAGAGGAGCGCGCCGCCGAACCAGAGGCCCGGCATCATCAGGTAGTAGAAGGCGTTGTTCCGATAGACAACGCGCACGCTCATATACGCCGCGGAGTGGTGCGCGCGGTGCAGCGGCCACATCACCGAGGTGTGCGAGAGGCGGTGCCACCAGTACTGCGTGAGGTCGTCGGCGATCAGGAGCACGCCGACCATCGCCCACCAGGGCCAGTCGGCCCAGGCGTCGCGCGCCTCGGGGATGACGAGGGCGCAGAGCGCGCGGGCGGTGGCGTAGACGCCGGAGGCGACGACGGGGAACATCAATCCGACCGCGACGTCGAGGCGGTCGTCCTCGTGGCCGGCCTCGGGCGGGAAGAAGCGCCCGGCGGCGACCTCCGCGAGGCCGAAGCCCGCGAAGAGACCGAAGATGACGAGGAGCTGGACGAGTTGGGGATCGAGCGACATCGACCGAATGTACGCCGCGGACCACGGCGCCGCTCCTGCACGGATCGTGCCGCGTCCGGAAACGATGAGGCGCCCGCCGGCTGTTGCCGGGCGGGCGCCTCGAAAACTCGATCAGAGCCACAGGTGGGAATTGAACCCACGACCGCTCGATTACGAATCGAGTGCTCTACCCCTGAGCTACTGTGGCGGTTGTGACCCTGCGACCTGCACATGCCCTGGCGCGGACTCGAACCGCGACGCCTTACGGCACCACCCCCTCAAGATGGCGTGTCTACCAATTTCACCACCAGGGCAAACTGCAGGGGCCAGGTGGGAGGTGTCAGGTGACAGGTGAAACCTGTGCCCTGGTCCCTGACATCTGATCCCTGCCCTACAACGGGAGCGACGGGGCTCGAACCCGCGACCTCTCGAGTGACAGTCGAGTG
>VHBO01000052.1 GCA_016871895.1 Gemmatimonadota bacterium | reverse complement strand
CATCTCGTACCTCGTGTTGAACGCGCCGTGACGCGCTCCGAGGTGGAGTTCTCGGACCTGATGCGGCACGTCCTCCGATCCTGGCGGACGGTGCTCGGGTCCGTCGCGGGGGTGGCCGCGGTGGCGCTCCTCGTGCTCATCCTCTGGCCACCGCGCTTCGAAGGGCGCGCGACCGTCATGGTTCGGACGGCCCCCGATGCGTCGTCGATGTTGCGGGCGCAGCTGGGCGGCCTCGCGGACCTGGCAGGCTCCTCGCTCCGCGTGGGACAGGAAGGTGGGGCGATTGCGACGGAGGTGGGGCTCCTCCAGAGCCGGCTGCTGCTCGGGGACGTAGTCGACTCCCTGCGTCTGCAGTTCCGGGCCGGTCGGTCCACGCCCCCGATGGGCATCGCGGCGGTGGTCCCGCCGGGCCGCTTCGCCCCGCGCACGATCCACGTCGACGGTCGACGGATTCGACTGGTCGACCGCGAGGACGCCGTCGACGATCTGGTGCGTCGCGTGGCGGTCGAGGAGGTCGGCGGCGATCTCATCGAGGTGCGCTTCGCCGCCCGTGACTCCGTCACCGCGGCTGCGGTGCCCAACCTGCTCATCGATCGGTACATCGGGCAGCGACGCACCTTCGACCGCGATGTGAATCGCCGGCGGGTGGAGTTCCTTGATCGGCAGGTCGACTCCGTTCGGCTGGCCTTGGCGGAGGCGACCGATGCGGTGCGCCGCGCCCAGCAGCAGTCGGGCGTGCTCGCGCTGGAGTTGTCCGGTCAGGTCCGCGGAGAGCAGGAGGTCGGTGTCGAGGCAGAACTGGCGTCGGTCGAGGCGGAGGCGGCGGGACTGGATTCGCTCCTGGCGGAGGTGGGGCAGGGCGACCCACGCCGGATCGCCGGGTTCCCCGCGCTGCTGCGCAGTCCTGCCGTCAATGAGATCGTGGCGCAGATGGCGTTGCTCGGCATTCAACGGGACACGCTGCGCGCGGAGTTCACGGCGAATGCCCCGCGCATCCGTGTGCTCGATGAGGCGCTCGATGGTCTGCGTCGGCAACTGGTTCCGCTCGCCCGCACATATGCGGCAGCCCTGACGAGCCAGCGTGCCGAACTCCTTCGGCGGCGGGAGGGGCTGCGCGGGAGTGCCCCGGCGCTCGCCGTGGCCGGGGAATCGCTGGTCCGCGCCGAGGCCGACGTGAAGACCTTGAGCGCCCTGCTCCTCGCGATTTCCTCGCAGCGCCTCGATGCACGCCTCGCCGTGATCGGCGAGGGGGGAGTGGTCCGCGTCGTCGATGCGGCAGTGATGCCGCGGCGTCCGGCCTTCCCGCGGCCGGCGATGACGCTGGCCGTCGGACTCGTACTCGGATGCGGTCTCGGCCTCTTGCGTGCCCTGTGGTCGCTCCCGCGCCCACCGTCGCCGGTCTGACATGCGGATCACACCGGTGCGGCTCGGGCACTGGGCGGCACTGGGGGTTCTCGCGGGCAACGTGGGTCGGCTTCCCGGGCTGTCCGTGGGGACCGCGGGCACCGCGCTGACGCTGCTCGATCTCACCCTGGTGCCGCTCTGGCTCTACCTCTTCGTCCAGTGGCGCCGCGGGGAGTTGCGGTGGGTGCTCGACGCGGTCTCGCGTGGGCTGCTCCTCTTCATCGGCGTGGCGGTCGCCTCCTTGCTGGTGGCGATCGTCCGATGGCAGCTCGACGCCGCGGCCACGCTCACCGCGCTGGCGTTCCTCGTGCGATGGGTGGCCTACGCGGGGTGGTTTGTGCTCGTCGTCGCCCTTCCCGACGGCGCGGCGACGGCGGCACAGAGCTGGCGAGGCCTCGCCGTCGCGGTGGGGATCGTTGCGCTCTTCGGGATTGTGCAGTCGATCTGGTTGCCGGGTTTCGCACAACGCGTGCACACCGCCGACGTGATGACGTGGGATCGCCAGGGGCATCGCCTCGTCTCGACGATCCTCGATCCGAACTACGCAGCGTCGCTCTTGCTGATCGCCTTTGGGATGGCGTTCGCACGCCGGGCGATGGGGGCGCGGACGTGGTCGGGGGCGCTGCCGCTCCTCGGCGTCGCCCTCGCGCTGACCCTCTCGCGCTCCGGCCTCGTCGGCCTGGTGGTCGTGGTCGGCACCTGTCTGTTGGTGTCAGGGGTCTCAAGGCAGGGACTCGTGCGGGCTGCCGTGATCGCGGTGCTGCTCGTGCCCCTCGTGCCCCCGTTCCTCCGCTTCGCGCGAGGCTTCAACAAGCTCTCGATCGACGTCTCCGGGATGCAGCGACTCGTCGCGTGGCTGCAGGGCTGGGCGCTCTTTGCCGATGCGCCGCTGCTCGGAGTCGGATTCAACGCGCTCGGTCCTGCGCGCCGGGCCTATGGGTTCTCGATCGTCGGGTCGGCGAGCTCGATGGACGGCGGCCTCCTCTTCATCGGCGTGATGACCGGGGTGCTGGGGCTCGCCGCCTTCACGTGGATGTGGCGCGAGTTCCTGCGCGCCGCGCGAGACGTCTGGCGTGATGATCGTCGGTCGATCGACGAGCGGGCGACGGCCGTCGGCGCGGCGGCGGTGAGTCTGGGGCTTCTGGCGCAATCCTTTTTCGTCAACGCGATCCTCTTACCATTCGTTATGATGCCGCTCTGGATGCTGTGGGGGTGGGTGGTGGCCCTGCGTCGCACGCTCCCGAAGGCCGCTGCGCTGATGGCGCTCGTCGTGGTGACGGGGTGCGATCCGTGTGCCGGTCTCCTGACGTGTGAGGTGCCGCCAGCCCGCGTCGCCGCCGGCACGATTCTGAATCGTGAGACCCGGCGCCCGAGGGCCGGCGTCCGTGTGACGGTCGGGGCGCTGACGGCCGTGACGAACGCGCAGGGCCGATGGAGCGTCCCGTTCGCCTTCGGTCCGGACTCGATCCTCGACATCGAGGTCCGCGTGAACGACTCGACCGCCTACGTCGTCCCACAGATGTACATTCGGCCGCGCACACGCGTGGGGGACGTCGATGACCTCGGCCCCTGGTTCGATCGCCCGATCCTCCAGTACATCACGCGCGTCCTCTACCGCGGCGTGCCCCTCGAGAATGCGCGGCTCGAGTTCCGGCCATCCGCTGGCAGTCGTGACTCCGTGCTGGCGACGACGACGAGCAGTGCGGGGTACGTGGACCTGTTCGGGACCGCGGACCGTCTCGGCGAGGTGGTCGGCACGCTACGCGTCGTGCACCCGCTCATCGGCGACCGCTCGTTCGAGGACATTCCCGTCCCCTCGGATTATCGCCTCCGGATGCCGACGGTGGTCGGTGTCCTGCAGGTCGACCGGCCGATGGTGTATGTCGGCGAGGTCGTGGATCGGAGTGCCGGGTACCGCAAGATCGGCGGTGCCCTCGTGACCTTCGTCCGCCGGAGCGGCGCCCGGGTGATGCCCGAGTCGCTCTCCGTTCGGAGCGACCCGGATGGCCGATTCACGCTCCGTGTCGAAGCGCTGTCCATAGGCACCGTGCGCGGCGACATCCGCGTCGTCTCTCCGGACGGCCGGCACCAGAGTATCCGCCGTGATGTGCCGTTGACCGTTCGCGACACGGTGACGGCCCGGTACCTCGGGTACTTCCCGTACGGGCAATTCTGGGCCTGGGCGATCGAGCTCTGGAACAACGATCGACTGCAGCCGGCGCCCAACATCCGGTATCGGTTCGAGCGGACCGCTGGGCTGAACATCGTCCCGAGCACCTTCGACGGGGTCACCGATGCAGGAGGCCGGATCTGGCTCTCGGCCCCCGTCACCGATTCAGGGACGGTCCGTGGTCGACTCACCGTCTTCCCAGATGGCCAGCCCTCGCAGCAACTCCCGCACGAGTTTGTCTTCGACACCTTCCAGGGAGACCAGCCCGCCTTCGCGGGGACCTTCGTGTATGGACCCGCGCTGCGTCTCTATGGCGCGCTCGTGGCACCGGACGGCGCCCCGATCGCCGGCGCGACGGTCACGTGGGAGCGCACCGGCGGGATTGGGGCTTCCCCCGCCGTGCTCACGAGCCTCACGGGGAATGACGGGCGTTTTGACCTCCGGCAGTCCCCGGCGGCCTTCGGGGAGGTGATCGGTCGTGTCACGGTGCGCCCCCCGCTCCCCTGGCCGATCGGGACCGTGCTGGTGTTCGATGGTGTCCGACTCGAGACCCACGAGTCCGCCGAACCTCGCGTGGGGCTCACCCTCCGCCTCCCGGCGCCGTGACCGCTGCGGGCGAATCGGCGGCGGAGGCGCGGCGCTTCTGGACGCGGGTTCTCGGGACGGTCGTCACCCTCGCGCTGCCGGGCCTGTTGGCCCTCATCTCGGTCCCAGTCGTCGCCCGTCGGCTCGAGCCCGCCGCCTTCGGCCTCGTCACCCTGATCTGGTCCGCGATGGGGTGGTTCGCGATGCTCGATGTGGGACTGGCCCGCGCCGTCACCCGACGTGTGGCGGAGCGACGGGGACATCCGAACGAGGCCGCGATGGTCGACGACCTCTGGGGAGCCGTCTGGCTCGGCGTGATTGGTGCGGGGACGCTCGGCCTGCTCGGGCTCATCGCGGCCCCGTGGATCGTCGTTCACTGGCTCGAGGTACCGACGGCGCTGGCCCGCGACGCCACCCTCGTGGTGCGCGTGCTGGCCGTCGCGCTCCCGGTCGTGGTGCAGGGCATCATCGTGCGCGGGGCACTCGAGGGCCTCGAGCGATTCGCGATGGCGAATCTGGCGCGCGCGCCGATGGTGGGTCTCACCTATCTCGGGCCGATGCTCATCGTGCTCTTCGGCGGCGGTGTGGTGGCCTCGGCCGCGACGGTGCTCGCGGCCCGCGTCGCCTACCTGTGTGGGCAGCTGCTCCTGCTGCGTCGATTGATGCCTGGCGGGATGCCGCTGCGTGGCCCATCTCGGGTCGCGATGGCGGTCGTGGCACGGGCTGGAGCCTGGATCACCGTCTCGGCGGTGGCCACTCCCGTGCTGCTCCAGGGCGATCGGATGGCGCTGCCGCGCGTCGTGCCGATCGCCGACTTCGGTTGGTACGCATCCGTGCTCGACGCGGCGTCTCGGCTCTGGTTGCTCACCTCGGCGCTCCAACCCGTGGTGTTTCCGGCGCTCGTCCGAGGTCTCGCGGCGCCGGGGGGAACAGCGGTGCCGGCGCTGCGACGCGCGATCGATGGGACGGCGGCCCTCCTCCTCCCGCCGGCCGTACTGCTGGCGCTCGGCGGAGCCCCCCTCCTGCGGTGGTGGCTCGGCCCCGCCTTTCACCCTGACGCGGTGGTCGTCTTCGAGTGGGCCCTGCTCGGCGTCCTCGCGGGAGGGTTCGCGCACGTCGCCTATGCGGTCTTACAGGCGGGCGACGGCGCTCGGCCGGTCGGCCTGCTGCATCTCGGTCAGCTGCCGATCGTTCTGGTCGGTATCTCGCTGAGCGCCGCTTGCTGGGGTGCTCGCGGCGTCGCCGCCGTTTGGATGCTGCGGCTGGTCATCGATGCGGCGCTCGTCTGGGCGGTCGTGGCCCGTCAGCGACCCGACTTGCGCGCGGAGGCGTCGCGGGCGGCGTGGTGGGCCGCCGGTGGGCTGGTGGCGATCAGCGCGGCCGCGGCGCAGTAGGGGACAGCGTCAGCGCGAGCTGCCACGCCGTCACGTCGTGGAGGCGGTAGCCCGGATTGTAGAAGTCATTCTGAAACAGATAGTTCGTGCGCCGGCCCCAGCGAAGAGAGAGCGCCTGCTCCGCACCGCCGGCTCCGATGGCTGCGCGGACCCCGATGTGATAGCTGACGTCGTGCCGGTACCAGTTGGGCAAGTACTGGCGGTACAGTGCGTCATCGTTCCAGCGGGCACGCTCGCCGAAGATGCGAAGACGAAGCGCGTGGGAGCGGCGCTCGACGCTCACGAGTTGTCGCTGGCCCCCAGGGCCAAGGCCCGATCCGAGCGGGTGCCCCAGGTGCGTCCAACCCTGAATCACCGTCGCACTGGTGTAAAAGTCAGCGGGATGCCGCCCGACGCGCTGTGCCGGTTGATCGAGCCGAACGAACTCCGTCCCAAGCCGCCACTCGGCGCGCTCGTCGCCCGTGAGCCGCTGCTCGAACCCGAACCGGAGCGCGATCCCTTCGGTGGGGAGTCGCAGGAGATCCTGGCCTGACCGGAGCGGTGTCTGTCGCGTCACTTCGGTCCACACGACCCCACCAGTCGCCGCGGTGACGAGACGGGCATCGAGGCTGAGCAGATCGATCACCGAGTCGGTCGCGTGCGCGCGGGTGAAGGGAAGGCCGGCGGCCCGTTCCATCCGGCCGAGCCGACCGGCGCCCATCACGGTGCGGCTGGCGCCCACCGTCAGGCCCGCGACGCGATGCTCGAGGCGGAGGCCTGCGAGACCGCGCTGATCGTTGGTGGCATCCTGATCGAAGAATCGGCTCTCGAGGACGACGCCGCTGAACCAGCGCACGGAGGAGTGCCCCGCCGTGGATGGGTGATCGAGCCGTGCCTCCCATCGCGGCACCCCCGGCGCGCTCCTCCCGAGGACGAGTCCCTCGCCGACATCTGGCCCCCACTGCGGCAGCGCACTCGTGACGGCCAGCGTGAGCGGGCCCACGCGGAGCGCCGCCGCGCTTTCGCCGAGGTGGAAGCGGCCGAACGGTTGGTTGCCCGGCCTGCTCGGCAGGTCGGCGGAGACGTCGCCATAGTACCAGGGTGACGCGAAGTCGCTCCGGGATCGATCAAAGGGTGGGTTGAACCCTTCGACGAAGGGATCCGCCGCCGTGAACGTGAAGAAGTCCGTGTTCTGCGCGAGCGCGAGTTCAGGGGCGATGCGCAACGTCAGCCGGCCCACCGTGACGTCGACACCGGCGCGCAGGTGCACACTGCTGCCTGCGAGCGGGAGACCGACGCCGGCCTCCCGAGGGTCGGGAATCCCTGTGCGAAAGACGAGCCGACCCTCGATGGGGAGGCTTCGGATCCGAGCGGCGTGGTGGCAGGCCGAATCAGCGGCGGGCGCCGGCCGTGGCGTCAGCCACGAGCGCTCAGCATCGAGCTCGGCCGGGGCGCTGAGTCCTGGGC
>VHBO01000051.1 GCA_016871895.1 Gemmatimonadota bacterium | reverse complement strand
TCCGACCGGGCCGACGTCATCCCGCCGACCGACGACGAGATGCACCGTGCCGCGTGGGAGGGCTACCGCACCACCTTCACGACGCTCGTCGATTCACTCACCGGCGATCCGCGCTTCCGCAGCGCGCATTGGGGCGTGCTCGTCGTCGACCCGCTCTCCGGCGATACGATCGTCTCGCGCAACGCGGGCAAGCTCTTCATGCCCGCCTCCAACCAGAAACTCCTCACCGGTGCGCTCGCGCTCACGCAGCTCGGCGCCGACCACCGCTTCGAGACGCGCCTCCTCGGCTCCGGGCGTGTGGTGAACGGCACGCTGGTGGGTGACCTCGCCGTGCTTGGCGACGGCGATCCCTCGGTGAGCGATTCGCTCGCAGGCGGCGATGCGATGGCGCCCCTCCTCGCCTTCGCCGACTCGCTCCGCGCGCGCGGCGTCCGGCGCGTCGGCGGCCGGCTCCTCCGCGCCGCTCAGGTCTTCCCTGACTCCACCCTCGGCTTCGGCTGGGCCTGGGACGATCTCGACTTCGGGTACTCGGCCCCGGTGGACGCGCTGATGTTCAACGAGGGATACGCCGAGGTGCTCGTGATCGGCGCGCGGCGCGTCGGCGGGCGCGTGACGGTGCGCACCACGCCCGCGACGACGGTGCCGCGCCTCGGCCGGGTCGAGGTGACGACGGCCGCGGGCCGCTCCGACGTCCGCCTCGCCGGCGACGTCCGCGGGCGGCGCCCGCTCGTGCACCTCACCGGCACCATCGCGCCGAACGACACCGTGCGCCTGGAGGTCGCGCTCCGCCACCCGACCGCGGCCTACCTCGACGCATTCGCCGAGGCGCTGCGCACGCGCGGGATCACCATCCGCGGCGGCGTGGATCCCGATGCGATCGCGGACACGACCGGGATGGTCACGCTCGCCACGCGGCGGTCACCGCCGCTCCGCGAGATCCTCCCGCGCTTCGAGAAGCCGTCGCAGAACCAGATCGGCGAGCTGCTCTTCAAGGCCACCGCCCGCGCGCGCACCGGCGTCGGCTCCGCCGACAGCGGGCGCGCCGTCCTCGAACGCCAGTTACTCGCGTGGGGCGCCGACTCCCTCGGCTTCGCGGTGCGGGACGGGAGCGGCCTCTCGCGACACGACTACGTCTCCCCCGAGACGATCGTGCGGGTCCTCGAGGCGATGCGCGCGCATCCCGAGTTCGAGACCTTCCGCGCGAGTCTCCCGGTCGCGGGGGTCGACGGCACGATCCGCACCCGGATGCGCGGTACGAGCGCGGAGGGACGCGTCTTCGCGAAGACGGGGACGCTCGATAAGGCACGGTCGCTCTCCGGCTACGTGGCGACGCCGGATGGCCGGCTCCTTCTCTTCTCCTTCCTGACGAACAATCACGTGGCGTCGAACCGTGAGGCCGACCGCGTGACCGACGCACTCGCCGCCTGGCTCGCGGGGACACCGCTCCCGCCCGTCGGCCCCCGCCGGATGCGTCCGGTCGTCGAGCCGCCGGCCCGCTGATGCACAGCGTCCCCGAGGCCGTCGCGCTCATCACCGGCGCGGCCACGCCCCTCCCCGCCGAGCCGACACCGCTCGCCGAGGCCCTCGGGCGCGTCCTCGCGGAATCGATCCACTCCCCCATCACGCTCCCGCACTGGACCAACTCCGCGATGGATGGCTACGCCGTGCGGGGCGCGGATGTCGCGGGGGCGAGCGAGCGCGCACCCGTGATGTTGCGCGTCCTCGAGACCGTCGCCGCGGGCGCCTTCCCCACGCGGGCGGTCGAGGCCGGCGAAGCGACGCGGATCATGACGGGCGCGCCGCTCCCCGAGGGGGCCGACACGGTGATCCGGGTGGAGGATACCGACGCCGGCCTCACCGCGGTCGCGATCCTGAAGGACCGCGATGTCGGCAAGAACTTCCGCCTCCGCGGCGAGGATCTCGTCGCAGGGAGCGTCGCCCTCCCATCAGGGATCCCGCTCGGCGCCGCACAGCTCGGAATCCTCGCCTCCATCGGCCAGGCGATTGTTCCGACGCATCGGCGCCCGCACGTCGCAATCCTCGGCTCGGGCGACGAGCTCGTCGACCTTGACCGATTCGATGAGGTCCGCGCCGGCCGGAAGATCGTCAGCTCCAACGCTTACACCCTCGATGCGCTCGTGCGCCTCAACGGTGGCATCCCGATCGGGCTCGGGCACGCCGCGGACACGCAGGACGCGATGCGCGCGCTCCTGGAGCGCGCCATCGAGGCGGCGCCCGACCTGATCGTCACCTCTGCCGGCGTCTCCGTCGGCGAGTTCGACCACACGCGGACCGCACTCGAGGCGCTCGGCGCCGAGATGCTCGTGAGCCGGGTGCGCATGCGGCCCGGCGCCCCGATCGGGTTCGGTCACGTGCGCGGCATCCCCTGGATCGGCCTCCCCGGGAATCCGGTGAGCATGATGGTGACCTTTGAGCTCTTCGTCCGCCCCACCCTGCGGCGGATGCTCGGTCACACGCGACTCCATCAACGGCCGGTGCGCGTGCGGCTCGAGGAACCGGTGCGGATCGGGGCTCGGCTCACGCACTTCCTCCGCGCCATCGTCTCCACCGCTCCGGACGGGTCACTGTCGGCGCGGCTCACCGGCCCGCAGGGCTCGGGGATCCTGACCTCGATGTCGCTCGCGAACGCGCTCCTCGTGGTCCCGGAGGACCGAGGCGAGGTCCCGGCAGGGGAGACGCTGCACGCGCTGCTGCTCACCGAGGATGCGGGCACCGCAGAGGCGTTCGCGCTGTGAACGCGCTCCCGGCGGACCTCGCCGCACTCGATGACCGCTTCGTCCTCACGGCCGTCGAGGTGACCGTGGGCGGCACGGCCGTCCTGCTCGAGAAGCCACGGAACGCCGACGACCTGATCAGCGAAGCGGATTTCGCCCACGACGAGCGGCTCCCCTACTGGGCCGATCTCTGGCCCGCCTCCGTCGTCCTCGCGGACCACGTGCTGCGGGAGCGTGCGCTGCTGGGCGCCGTCCCGGACGGGCCGCGTCCGACGGCCCTCGAACTCGGGTGCGGGCTCGGGCTGGTGACACTCGCCGCGCAGCGGGCCGGCTACGCCGTCACCGCGACGGACTACTACGAGGACGCCCTGCGGTTCGCCGCGCGCAACACGCTGCGGCACATCGGGGAGCGGCCGGCGTCGCGCCTGGTGGACTGGCGGGCGCTCCCCGAGGACCTGGGGACCTTCGACCTCGTGCTCGCCGCCGACGTCCTGTACGAGCGGCCCTATGCGGCCTTCGTGGCCGAGGCGATCGCCCGGGCGCTCGCGCCGACGGGGCGCGCCCTCCTGTCCGATCAGGGGCGCGTCGCGCTCGAGGATTTCCTCGCGGAGGCGGCAGCCCGCGACCTCGTCGCGCAGGTGGTGCACCGCGAGCGGCGCGCGGTGGTCCCCGCCGCGCCCGACGGCTCGACGCCGCACCACGTGATCACCATCTTCGAGCTCCGCCGCCGCTGACCGGCGCGGGCCTCAGGCCAGCCGGTCCGCGACCACCTCGGCGATGTCGCGCACCGGGACCTCCGCCCCCTGCGCCTTCACGCCGTCGGCCATCATCGTCATACAGAACGGGCACGCCACCGCGATCTCGTCCGCCTGCGTCGCCAGCGCCTCCTCGGCCCGTTCGATGTTGATGCGCTTCCCGACCGTCTCCTCCATCCACATCCGGCCGCCGCCCGCGCCGCAGCAGAGCCCCTTGTCCTTGCTCCGCGGCATCTCGACGAGCACCACCGGGAGCGCCCGCTTGAGCGTCTCGCGCGGCGCCTCATAGACGTCGTTGTAGCGCCCGAGGTAGCAGGAATCGTGGTAGGTGAAGGTCCGCACCGGCGCGTGGAGATCCTCGCGGATCGGCACGCGCCCCTCGGCGAGCAGGTGCTCGATATAGGTCGAGTGATGGATCACGTCGTACTCGCCGCCGAACTGCGGGTACTCATTCCCGAGCTGATGGAAGCAGTGCGGGCAGGCCGTCACGACGGTCCGCACGCCGTACTTCGCGAGCGTCTCGACGTTGTCCTTCGCGAGCATCTGGTAGAGATACTCGTTCCCCATCCGGCGCGCGGGGTCGCCGTTGCACTTCTCCTCCTGCCCGAGGATCGCGAAGCGCACCCCCGCGGCCTGGAGGATCCGCGCGAACGCGACGGTGGTCTTCTTGGCGCGGTCGTCGAACGACCCCATACACCCCACCCAGTACAGCACCTCGGGGGACTCGCCACGCGCGGCGAGCTCGGCCATCGTCGGGATCTCCATCCCCTCGGCCCACTTGGCGCGATCGCCGGGATCGAAGGCCCAGGGTGACCCGCTCGTCTCCATCGCCTCGAAGGCGGGCATCAGCTCCTCGGGGAACCGCGACTCGCTGAGCACGAGATTCCGACGCAGCTCATTGATCACCGAGAGCTGGTCGATGGAGACGGGGCACTCGTACACGCAGGCGCGGCACGACGTGCAGGCCCAGAGCTCCTCCTCGGTGATGTACCCGTCGAGCAGGGTCCGCTCGGCAATCGCCGCAGGGGCGTCCGCCGCGAGCGTCGCCACGCCACCGGCGGATGCCGCCATCCACGGCGCCTTCTCCTCCAGCCGCTCGCGGACGTTGATCATGATCTTCCGCGGGGAGAGGAGCTTCCCCGTCGTGTTCGCCGGACAGACGGCGGTGCAGCGGCCGCACTCGGTGCACGCGAAGCCGTCGAGGAGCGACTTCCAGCTCAGGTGCTCCACGTCCTTGGCGCCGAACTGCTCGGCGTCCGCCCCCTCGAAGTCCATCGGGCGCATCGCCCCGATCACGCCGGGCCCACTCGTGTTCGACAGATAGGTGTTGGGGAGCGACGCGACGACGTGCAGGTGCTTGGAATACGGCAGGTAGTTCAGGAAGCCGAGCACGAGGAGCGCGTGCGCCCACCACGAGAGATCGTGCAGCACCATCGGCGCCGGCATCCCCGGCCCGGCCCCGAGCTTCACGAGGACGATCGCGAGCGGATAGCTCACGGGCCGCATCCCGGCGAGGTGGAGCGGCTCCGCGGCGATCGCGAAGGCCTCCGTCAGGAACATCGTGACCATCAGCGCACCGATCCACGAGAGGATCAGGAGCGGGTCGTTCGGGTGCGTCTCCGCCCCTTCGAGCCGCTTCACGCGCTTGGTGAGGCGGCGCCAGAGCGCCATCGCGACCATCGCGAGGACGATCGCCGCGAAGGTCTCCTGGCTGAGCACGTAGCCGCGGTAGAGCGCCGCGGGGAGGAATCGCTCGTAGCCGAAGCCCGGGACGACGCCTTCGATCAGCATCTCCGTCGTGCCGGCGCCGAGGATCAGGAAGCCCCAGAAGATCAGGGCGTGCATCGGCCCCGCGATCGAGTCGCGGAAGATCTTCGACTGGAAGATCCCGACGGTGAGGAGGTTCCCGAGCCGCCGGGGGAGGTCGCCCCAGCGGGAATCATCGAGTCGGCCGAGCCGCAGCTCGCCGACGAGACGCTGGATGTTCGCCGAGAAGAACGCGAGCGCGGCGACGAGGATGAAGAGGAAGAGTCCGTTCGCCGCCGTCATCTCGGTCACCCCGCCGCCTTGGCCTGCTTCACCGCGTCGGTCAGCACCGGGAGGATCTCCAGGACGTCCCCGACGATGCCGTAGTCCGCCGCCTTGAAGATCGGCGCGTCCTTGTCCTTGTTGATCGCGACGATGCACTTGGAGGTGCGCATCCCCGCGAGGTGCTGGATGGCGCCGGAGATGCCGCACGCCACGTAGAGGTCCGGGCTCACCAGGCGGCCTGTCTGACCGATCTGGTCGGCGTGCGGACGCCAGCCGTCGTCGGTGACCGCGCGCGTCGCGCCGACGGCCGCGTTGCCGAAGGCCGCCGCGAGCGCCTCGACGAGCGAGAAGTTGGCGGCCTCCTTGAGTCCGCGGCCGCCGGAGATGATGACCGGCGCCTCCCCGAGGTCGAGCTTCGCGGCGTTGCCAGCCGCAGTCTCGGTGACCTTCACGCGGCTCGCGGCCGGATCCCCCGCAGGGGCGAGCGTCTCGACGGCACCCGCCTTGGCGTTCGCGACGGGGAGATACGCGCCGGGGCGCACGCTGACCACCGCCGGTGAGGCGGTGAGCGTCATCGTCTGCAGGATCTTCCCGGTGTAGCCAGGATGGGTGACGGTGATGGCGTCGCCCTTCACGGTCAACGCGGTGACGTCAGAGGCAAGCGGGACCTGCAGCTTCGCCGCGACGCGCGGCGCGAGGTCCTTGCCGGTGGCGGAGGCGGCGCAGACGAAGGCGCCGTAGCCGGCGCCCATCCGGGCGGCGAGCGTCGCGCTCACCGCCTCGGGGTTGTTCTGCGCGAAGGCAGCGTGCTCCACGACGAGCACCGCGTCGGCGCCGTGTGCGCCGAGGGCGGCGGCGTGTGCGCCGATGCCCGGTGCGCCGAACAGCACGGCGTGGACCTGACCGCCGCGGGCGTCCGCGATGGCGCGGGCGGCGGTGACGGCCTCGAGAGCGGCGCGGCGGAGGTCGCCGCCGCGGGTCTCGGCGAATGCGAGGACGTTGGTGGTCATCAGAGGACCTTCGCCTCTTCCTTAAGGAGACGGACGAGTTCGGGGACGGCGGCGGCGCCCTCGCCGATGATACGGCCGGCGGCACGCTCCGGCGGGAGGGCGAGGGCATCGAGCGCGAGGCGTGGGGCCGGGAGCTGCGCCGGCTTGGTCTCGAGCGGCTTCTTCTTGGCGGCCATGATCCCCTTCAGCGAGGGGTAGCGCGGCCGGGCGATCCCCTCGTCGATCGTGACGACCGCGGGGAGGGCGCACTCCACCAGCTCGTACGCCCCCTCGAGCTCGCGCCGCATCTTCGCGGTGCGGCCATCGAACTCGAGCTTGGAGATGGCGTTCACACAGGGGAGGCCAAGCTGCTCGCCGACGATCGCGCCGGTGGCGCCGTGCGCGGTGTCGATCGACATCCGACCGAACATGATCAGGTCATAGCCGCCGTTCGTGAGCTCGGCGGCGAGCGCGGAGGCGATGGCGTAGGAGTCGACCACCGCGGCGTCGTGCTTGAGCTGCACCGCGCGGTCGGCGCCCATCGACATCGCCTTGCGCAGCGTCTCCTGCACGACGTCGCCGCCGAGCGAGATCACGACGACCTCGCCGGCGTTGAGCTTCTCCTTGATCTGGAGCGCGGCCTCGACGGCATACCCGTCGAAGTCGGAGATGTCGAACTTGAGGCCCGCCTCGTCCACGGCGGTGCCGGAGGGGGCGATCTTGAAGCGGACGTCCATATCGGGGACGCGCTTGAGGCAGACGGCGATCTTCACGAAGGGGTCCAGGTGAGCGACCCGCGAAAGCTACCGAGCGGTCCCGGGCGGTGGGAGTGAGGCGGGGGCGCCGTCCCCACCCTCACATGATCGGCGCGAGCTCGACCTCGGTCAGCGCCGCCCGGTACCGCCAGAGCACCAGGAGGGAGAGACCCGAG
>VHBO01000050.1 GCA_016871895.1 Gemmatimonadota bacterium | reverse complement strand
GTCGTTGACGACGATCGAGCGCGCGCCGCCGGCCGCGAAGGCGAGCGGCAGGAGGCAGGACCCGGCGGTCAGGTCGACATAGGCGAGGTCGCGCCTGCGCGCGGCGGGGATCGCGTCGGCCGCGGCGGCGAGGATCTCCTCGGCATGGTCGGCGATCGTGCCATCCATGGGCAGCATCGCCGCGCGCAGCGTGGCGAGCATGGGCGCGTCGACGATCATGCGTTGCCATCCCGTGGCAGAGAGGAGATGAAGGACAGGACCTCGTGCATCATGCCGTGCTCGGCGAGGTCGACATGGCCGCCCTCGCGGAAGAAGATGCCGCGTTTGGGCTCCGCGGCCGCCGCGAGGAGGCGTCGTCCATGCGCCGCGGGCGTCGTCTCGTCGCGCTCGCCGTGAAGCAGGAGCAGCGGCGCGCCGATGCTGGCGATGCGCGAGAGGTTGTCGAAGGCGTCGAGCACGATCCAGCGCGCCGGCGTCCACCAGTAGATCTCCTGGGCGCGGTCGGCGACCGAGGTGAAGGGTGCCTCGAGGATGACGCCCGCGACCCCGCGTCCGACGGCGAGTCGCGTGGCGACGCCGGTGCCGAGGCTCTCGCCCCAGAGCACGATGCGCTCAGAGCCGATGCCGGCGCGCGCGAGGATGCCGAGCGCCTCCTCGGCCTGTCGGAGGATCGAGGCCTCCGACGGCCTGCCCGCTGCACCGCCATAGCCGGGATACTCGACGAGCATCACGCCGAGCCCGGCCTCGCGCAGCGGCGCGAGTTTCGCGGCGCCGTCCGCGACCATGCTCGCGTTGCCATGGAGGAAGACGACCATGGGCGTCCCGGGCGCCTGCGCGGGCGAGATCCAGAACCTCGGCGTCGCGCCAGCAGCGCCTTCGCCAGCGGCGGGCGCGAAGCCCGCGCGAGCCATGTCCATGGGGTCGGGACGCCCCGCCGGCGGATGGAAGATGAAGCTGCGCTGCCGCGCCGCGAGATAGCCGACGATCGCCGCATAGGCGAGTGCGGGCAGGGCGAGGAATTCCAGGGGCATGCGGGCGAGGGAAGCGGCTGGGACGGAGGATGTCCCCGATTTCGACCACGAAGCCAGGGCCCGCGCCAATGGTTTGGCAGCTACAGCATTAACCAATCACAATAAATTTTACCATTTTGCTGTGCATCCGGGCCGATCCGATAATAATTTTCGTAAATGATGCGGCGCCTCGAAAAGTCGCAACCCGCGCGAGCCAGGACGCTAGCCGCGGGGCGGGGCGGGGCGACGGCATGACGGCCGAGGAGACGAGCATGGGGTCCGGTGACGGCGTTGTGTTCCTTGCACAGGCGGCACAGCAGGCACCCGCGAGCGCGCCACGTCGCATCTCCTTCGTGGCAGGCACGCGGCGGATCTTCAACGTCGCTCCGGGCGAGGCGGTCGTGCTCGACGCCCAGCCTTTCGACCTCACCTATCGCCGCAGCGGCAACGCCGTGCTCGTCACGCACGCGAACGGCGCGGAGATGCTGCTCACCGGAGCGACGCCTGATGGCGAGCCCGCGCTGGTCACGATCGGCGACCTGACGCTGCCGCTGCTCGACATCATCGCCACCGGCCTGCAGGCGGTGGCCCCCGCCGCCGGCCCGATCGGGCTCGCGGGCGGCAATGGCCAGTTCCGGGAACTCAAGGTCGATCCGCTTGTAGGCCTTTCCGACACCGGGCCGCTGGGCTTCTCCCAGCCGCTGCGCATCGTGCCCGACCCGACATTCACGCCGGGCGGGCTCGTCGATCCGGGCGCGCCGCAGGTCCCTGGCCTCGTCGTGTCCTCGCGCGTGCTGGCGAAGGAGGACCTCGTCGCCGGCACCGTGTCGCTCCCGATCGCGGTGAACGCCGCGGGCGTTGGCACGATCTTCTTCGTCCAGGTCTCCGACCTTCCCGCGGGCGTCGTGCTCTCGACGGCGGGCGGCGCGCTCGTGCCCGCGGGCCGCAGCGTCCTCGTGCCCGTCGCCGACCTCGCGAGCCTTCGCATCAGCGGCCTGCCCCTCGACAGCGACGTCGACTTTACGCTGAGCGCCACGCCCTATGGCGTCGCCGGGCTGGCTGGCGCGCCGATCGCCGGTACGTCGCCGATCCGCGTCGTCGTCGACGCCGTGGCGGACGTGCCGAGCTTCGCGGTCTCGGCCGCGAGCGGTGACGAGGACACCGCGATCGCGCTGAACTTCGTGGCCGCGCCCACGGACACGGACGGTTCGGAGACGATCACCGCGCTGCGGCTGTCGGGCGTGCCATCGGGATCGGTTCTGACTCATGTCGCCGCGGGTGGTGCCACCGTCACGTTGTCGCCCACGAGCTCCGGCGGCTCCGAGTACGCGCTGACGCCGGCGCAGTTCAACGGCCTCGCCATCACGCCGCCGCGCGACTTCAATGGCCAGATCGTCCTCGGCGCGAGGATCGTCACCACCGAGACGAACCTGTCCGGCGAGGAATTCGACTACACCGACAACAGCCAGACGCGGGTACGCAACATCACGGTCGACGTGGCGCCCGTCTCCGACCAGCCCTCGCTGACGCTTTCCGTTTCCGGCGTCGAGCTGCGCGAGGACCTCGGCACCGATCGCCCAGGCGTGTCGACCATCGCCAATGGCGGACGCGCGATCGCGATGACCGTGACGCCGGGTTCGCCCGGCGAGGCCGCCTGGGCCGTGATCTCGGGGATCCCCGCCGGCGTCGAATTGCGGACGTCATCGGGCGTCGTGGCGCAGGCAGCCGGATCGGCCACCGTCTCCCAGGCGCTGCTCGGCAGCCTGAGCCTCTCGGGCCTGCCGACCGACAGCGACGTCGATTTCGCGCTCACGGTGACCCCGTGGTCGCGCGACGGATCGGCGCCTGCCGGGTCCGGCGCGGCGCAGACGCTCTCGGTCAAGGTGGATGCCGTCGTCGACGATCCGGTCCTTGGCGCGACGCTGAGCGGAACGGAGGACAACCTCGTCGCGTTGTCCCTCGCCGCGAGGCTCGGTGACCTCGACGGGTCGGAGCGCATCGAGGGCGCGACGATCAGCGGCCTGCCCGCGGGCTACGCGCTGCTCCACGTCGCCGGCGGAGTGACGACGACGATCGCCACCTCGACCGGCCCCAGCGACAGCTTCGCCGTCTCGACCGCACAGGCGCCGAACGTCTTCGTGCGACCCGCCGACAACGCGAATGGCACCTCGACCCTGGGCGTCACGCTGAGCGTCGCGGAGCAGGTCGGCGCCGAGACCTTCATGGGCGACAACACGCTCTCCGCCAGCGGCAACCTCGTGCTCAGCATCGCGGCAGTCTCTGACACGCCGAGCCTCTCGGTGGTCAACGTCGCCGGCAAGGAGGATTTCGGCGCCGGGCCGATCGCCTCGTCCTCGCATGGCGCGCGCGACATACCCGTGACCTTCGCCCCGGGGGCGCCGGGCGAGTCGGGATGGGTCGTCGTGTCCGGCATCCCGGTCGGCATGGCGCTGTCGCTCGGTGGCACGCCGCTGGTGGTCTCGGGCGGAGCGGTCACGCTGCCCTCCGTCACCTCGCAGACGACCTACGGTCTACAGGTCACTTCCTTCCCGCAGGATCGCGCGGGCGACATCGTCCTGACGGTCACCGGCTATTCGAAGGATGGCTCGGCGCCAGCGGCCACGAGGACGGTGAGCACCACCGTGGCGGTCGACGCGGTCGGGGACATCCCGGACCTCTCGGCGCCCGGCAAGACCCTCGCCGAGGACAGCGCGCTCGCGGCGGGCGAGCAGCGCATAGCGCTGTCGATCGTCCCGACGGCGACCGACATCGACGGCTCGGAGACCGTCTCGGTCCAGGTGTCGGGCCTCGCGGCCGGCGCACGGCTCAATGTCGGTACCGAGAGCGGTGGCGTGTGGACGCTCACCACCGCCGAGGCCGCGGTGGCCCACCTCGTGCTGCCGCAGCATCGGTCCGGCGATTTCGACCTGACGGTCGTCGCCGTCTCGCGCGAGAAGGTCGGGCTCGGCGGCCCGGAGACCGATCTCTCCGACAACCAGGCGACGCGGACCGTGAGCCAGGTGGTCACCGTGACCGCCGTGGCCGACGCGCCGACGTTGGTGGTGCGGGGCACCGCCGCCGGCCTCGAGGACAATTTCATCGGCCTCACGATCTCCGGTGCCCTCGTCGACACCGACGGATCCGAGACGCTCGGCTACCGCCTGTCGGGAATTCCGTCCGGGGCCGTGCTTCGCAATGCGTCGGGCACGATCGCCGTCGGCGCGGGCGGCGAAGCCACCCTGTCAGCCACCGACATCGCGGGGCTCCAGATCAGGCCGCCGCCGGATTCGAACGTCGACTTCACGATCGGCGTCACCGCGATCGCCACCGAGACCTCGAACCTCGACGCTGCGAGCGCCGCGTCCTCGATCCATGTCGCGATCACCGGCGTGCCGGACGACGCGACGCTCGTGAGCAACAATGCCCTCGCCGAGAACACGCTCGACGCCGCGGGCGGCACGATCGCCTGTCGCTCGGCGTCGTCGTCGGCGACCAGGACGTGTCCTTCGGACGCCCGCAGTCGGAGACGCCGACAGCGGTCGTGATCTCGGGCGTGCCCGCCGGCTACAGCCTGAGCGAGGGCCAGTTCATAGGCATGTCGGGCGGCACGTCCACCTGGTCGCTGCGCCGCCGCGGAGACGGCACGACCGAGTGGGGCGACGCGAAGCTCGTCGGCTGGCCGACGCACTACGCCGGGACGCGCACGCTCACCGCCAGCATGGTGGTGACCGAGGACGACGGAGCGGTGGGCACGACGACCCGCGCCGTCCCGATCGTGGTCTCGCCGCAGATCGACGACTTCAACCCCTCGGTCTCCGCCTTGGGTCGCGAGGACGAGTGGTTCGCGCTGTCGATCAACGCTGGCCTGGTCGACACCGACGGATCGGAGCGCGTCACCGGCAACGTGACGCTGGGATCGATCCCGACGGGCACGCAACTTCGCGTCGCCGGCGTCGTGCAGGTGCCCGCGGCCTCGGACGGCGGCTTCGACACCTATATCGTCGCCTCCGCCCAGATCGGCGCCATCGAGGTGAAGGGCATCCTCCACTCGAATGTCGACTTCACCGGCACCGGCAGTCTGACCATCGCCGAGTTCGATTCGTCTAATGCCGTCGTCGCCGGCGAGGTGCGTACGAAGCCCTTCACCTTCGGCGTCGACATCGTGGGCGTCGCCGACAAGCCCGGCGCCACGGCCGGGAACGCCTCCGGCACGGCCGGCACCGCGATGGACACGGACCTATCCGGCACGCTCGTCGACACGGACGGGTCGGAGCGCCTCTACGCGATCATCTCCGGCGTGCCGACGGGAATGGCGCTGCAGTTCGATGGCACCCACGGCGCGTCGCATGTCATGCGAGCCCTGGGAGGCGGGCGCTGGCTCGTCTCCGGTGATGGGGCGTTGCCGAAGGTGCAGGTCGCGACCAGCGGCGGCTTCGCCGCGGGAACCCACACGCTGACGCTGACGACCGTCGCGGAGGAGAATGACGGCCTTCGCGACCGTGCCGCGTCGGATCCCGCGCTGTTCACGGTCACGGTGGCGGCTGGTGGCGGAGGAGGTGGTGGAGGTGGTGGAGGTGGTGGTGGCGGCGGCGGCGGCGGGCCTTCGTCCCCGACGATTGTCCTCCGCGACAGCACCCCCTCGATCCTCGAGGACGGCACGGCGAGCCTCTCGCTCGACGTGACGGGGGTAGAGGAGCCGGCGTCGCGGGTCGCGATCCATGTCACCGGACTGGAGGCGGGCTCGCGCGTCAGCAGCTCGAGTCCGAATTCCGTCTTCGTCGATCCCGTGACCGGCAACTGGATCGTGCTCTCGGATGCCTGGAACAGCATCGAGGTCACTCGGCCGCAGAACTATTCCGGCACCATGACGCCGACCCTCACTGCGGTCGCCGACTTCGGCGTCGATGGCACGACGAGCGACACCGAACTGCCGCATATCGCCGTCGCTCCCGTGTCGGACGGGGTCAATGGCTCGGCTTCGAGAAGCGGCCTCGAGGACAGCCTCGTCGCCCTGTCCGTCACGGCGAACCTCATCGACCCCAGCGAGACCATCACCGGCATCCGCATCGCCAACCTCAGCGACGGTGCGATCCTGACGGATGCGGATGGAAATCCGCTGCTGTCCGTCGACGGCGTCTACAGCTTCGCCAGCATGGCGCTGCTGGCCGGCGTCTTCGTGAAGTCGCCGCCCAACCTGCACGGGACCCGGACCTTCCAGGTCCAGGTGGACACGCTCGACCAGGCAACCGGCTTCCCGAACAGCACCAAGACCACCAGCTTCGGCGGCTCGGTGACCGTGATCGCCGTCGCGGATGGCGCCAGTTTCTCGGGGCCGGCGGCGCAGCTCTCCGGCGTCGAGGGCGGGTCGATCCGCATTGGCGGGACGGACGGGATCACCGTCTCCCCGATCGACAACGACGGGTCGGAAGCCCATTCGATCATCGTCAGCGCGCTGAGCGTTCCCGCCGGCTCCAACGTGCGCGACGTGCGATTCAGCCACGGCGTGAACAATGGCGACGGCACGTGGACGATGACGAAGGCCGAGTTCGCCCTCGCCACGATGTCCCTGCCGGGGCACAGCGCGGGCGAGGCCGTTTAGCGCGTCGCCTTTGCCTCGATGGAGAGGTCGAACGGGAGCACGAACACCGGCTCGATGCAGGACTACACGGTCACCGTCGCGGCCTCCGCGACGCCGCCCGCCCTCGTCGTGCAGCCCGTGACCGGCGTCGAGGATGCCGCGATCCCGCTCGCGATCGACGCGGCGCTCGTGGACCGCGACGGCTCGGAGACCCTCGCGGTCACGATCTCCGGGTTGCCGAGCGGGGCAACCCTCTCCGCCGGCACGAATCTCGGTGGCGGCGCGTGGCAACTGGTGCCCGCCCAGCTCGCCGCGTTGTCGCTCACGCTCGCGCTGCATGATTTCGGCACGTTCAGCCTGACCGTCGTGGCGACCGCGACGGAGATCGGGCCGGCGACGCCGCAATCCGCGTCCACCACGGCGACGCTCGTCGTGATAGTTCCGGATGCCTTCGACATCTTCAACGGCACGTCGGGCGACGACGTGCTGGAGGGCACCAAGGGCGCGGACCTGCTCGCGGGCCTCGCCGCGAACGACACGCTCTCCGGCGGCCTCGGCGACGACACGCTCTCGGGCGCCAGCGGCATCGACACCGCGGACTTCGCCTACGCCATTCAGGGCTTCACGATGACGCTCGGCGCGACCGTGACGGTGACGGTCGGCGCCGGCGACACCGACATCCTTCTCGACATCGAGAACGCGATCGGCGGCGCCGGCGCCGACCGGCTCGTGGGCGCCGCGGGCGCAAACATGCTCGATGGCGGCGCGGGCGACGACACGCTCTCGGGCCTTGCGGGCAACGACGTCCTGGTCGGCGGCGTCGGCATCGACACCGCCGACTACGGCTACAGGTCGACCGGCTTCACGGCGACGCTGGACTCGGCAGGCACGGTCGCGGTGGTGGCGACCGACGGCGACACGGACGCGCTGGTCGCGATCGAGAACATCCTCGGCGGTTCCGCCGCGGACAGGCTGGTCGGCGCCGCGGCGGCGAACACGCTCTCCGGGAATGGCGGCGCCGACACGCTGGCCGGCGGGCTTGGCAACGACCGGCTCGATGGTGGCGCCGGGCTCGACACGGCGGACTATTCCTATCTGT
>VHBO01000049.1 GCA_016871895.1 Gemmatimonadota bacterium | reverse complement strand
TGGATCGGTCGGCGAAGGGGGCGCGCCACGTGATCGGGCTCACCATCGGGACGGGGATCGGCGGCGGGATCATCCTCGACGGGACGCTGTTCCACGGCGCGAGCGACGTCGCGGGCGAACTCGGGCACATCACGATCGATTCCACCGGGCGCCGCTGCGGCTGCGGCAACTACGGCTGCCTCGAGGCGTACGCCTCCGGCCCCGCCATCGCGGAGCGCGCCCGTGAGGCGCTCGCGGGCGGGGAGCCCTCGATCCTCCCCGAGCTCGTCGCGGGGGATCTGTCGCGGATCACCGCCGCCACCGTCTATGACGCCGCGCACCGCGGGGATGACGTCGCGGGACACGTCGTGCGCGACACGGCGAAATTCCTCGGGATCGGCGTCGCGAACTTCCTCAACATCTTCAACCCCGAGGTCGTGGTGCTCGCAGGCGGGGTGACCCAGGCGGGGGACGCGCTCTTCGAACCGCTGCGCGCCGAGGTGCGCCGGCGCGCCTTCGCCCCCGCGGTCGAGGCGTGTCGCATCGTCCCCGGGATCCTGGACGGCAACGCCGGCGTGATCGGCGCGATCGCGACCTTCGCCCAGCAGCACGGGCTCGCCTGATGGCCGGGGCGCGACGCCCGAAGCGGCTGGGCGTCATCGGCAACTTCGTTTGGGACGTGATCCAAGGCCGGGACGTGCGGAGCGCCCCCGTCTCGGAGTGGGGCGGGATCACCTACGCGCTCAGCGCGCTCGACGCGGCGCTCCCCGACGAGTGGGAGATCGTCCCGCTCGCCAAGGTGGGCGCGGATCTCATCGCCGAGGCGCGCCGCTTCCTCGGGGGGCTCCGGCACATCGCTGCCGACGCGGCGCCGATCGCGGTCGACGTGCCGAATAACCGGGTCGAGCTCATCTACTACTCCGATGAGCGCCGCACCGAGCGCGTGACGGGAGGCGTCCCCGCGTGGACCTGGGCTGGGTTGCAGCCGCTGCTGCGCGACCTCGACGCGTTGCACATCAACCTGATCAGCGGCACCGAGCTCGACCTCGCGACGGCGCAGCTCATCCGCCAGCACTTCAAGGGGCCGATCTACTGCGACTTGCATTCGCTGGTCCTCGCGCGGGCGGCGGACGGCGGGCTGACCTACCGGCCACTGCCGGAGGTCGCGGCCTGGTGCGCCTGCGTGGACATCCTGCAGGTCAACGAGGATGAGCTCGCGATGCTCGCGCCCGATGGGCTCGCGCTCGCCGCCACCGCGATGGCGGCCGGCGTGCGGAACCTGGTGGTGACGCTCGGAAAGCGCGGGGTCGTGTACTTCGCCGACCCCGGCTTCTCGCAGCTCGCCGACCTCGCCACGCCGCCGCGGCCGGGCGCTGGTCCGGTGCGGACCGCGCTCGTGCCGGCGAGCCCGCTCCGCGGACCGGGTCCCGGCGACCCGACCGGCTGCGGGGACGTCTGGGGCGCGACCTATTTCTCGCGCCTCCTCGCGGGTGATATCTTCCCTGAGGCGCTGCGGCGGGCGTGCGACGCCGCCGCGCGGAACGTCGAACACCGAGGCGCCACCGGACTGGCCCACCACCTGCGGGGAGAACTGCACGCGCCGTGACCGCCGTCATCACCGTCCCCGCGTCCCTCGACGAACCGCAGTTCGAGCAGGTCATCGACCAGCTCGCCGCGGTACCCGCCGATGCGAAGCTCCTCGTCGACGCCCGGCACTGCCGGTTCGCGACCCCGTACGGACTGACCGGTCTCCTCTGCCTGGCGCAGTCGCGGTTGGAGCGTCCCGACTTCGCCCCCCCCGAGGATGACGACGTCCGGAGCTACTGGGCGCGCTCGCAGTTCTTCTCGCACGCCGAGGGGCTCTACACGATCCGCGGCAGCGTCCCTCGTCGACAGGGCGGGAACTCCGACGTCCTCCTCGAGGTGACGCCGGTCCGGGACTCCGGGGACGTGCAGACGGTGGTGGCGCGCATCCAGGAGCAGGCGGCGCACATCCTCACCCGCACCCTCGACCTCGAGCCGCGCGCGACGATGCTCTTCTCGATGACGCTCTCTGAGGCGGCTTCGAACGTGATCGAGCACGCCGGTGGCGGCGGGTGGGTGATGGTGCAGCGCTACGACTGGTCGAAGCGCCGCGTCGGGCGCGAGGTGGTGCAGATCACTGTCGCCGACGCGGGGATGGGGTTCCGTCGCTCGCTCGAGGGGAGCCGCGCGCGGGCCGTCGCCGACCGGTGGGACGACGCGGTGGCCCTCGAGACCGGCGTCGTACAGGGCGTGAGCCGGTTCGGTGACCCGGGCCGCGGCCAGGGCTTCAAGGGGATCCGCGGGTACGCGAGCAAGGTCGATGGCAAGCTCACGGTGCGGAGCGGTACCGCGCGCATCGCCCCAATCATCCCGCCGTGGGACGACGATCGCGCGCTCCGCTCGGGGCTCGCCCCCTTCCCGGGCGCGCAGATGAACCTCGTGATCCCGCGTCGACTCGCCACGCCGTGACGACCGTCGACCTCGCCTCCGCCCTCGCCGCCTCCGCGGGCGCCCCGCAGGCGCACCTCGTGACGCGCCCGGTGGGCGCCGCGATCCGGCTGCTCGTCGAGCGGCAGCTCGATGCCCTCGCCGCAGGCACCGTCGCCGTGCTCGACTTCTCCGGGATCGGCGTCCTCGACCGGTCCTGCGCCGATGAGTTCGTCGCGAAGCTGATGCTCCCCCGCGAAGGGCCGATGCCGACGCGCGACGGATACGTGGTGCTGCGCGGTCTCCACGACGGGCATCTCGATGCGATCGAGGCGGTGCTCGAGACGCACGGCCTCGCGCTCGTGGTCCAGCTCCCCGACGGCTCCACGCGCCTCGTCGGCGCCGTCACCGTGACGGAACGGCGGCTCTGGGAGCAGGTGATGGTCGGCGCCGCCGCCATCGAGGAGCTCGCCGCCGCTGTCGGCCTCGCGGTCGAGGAGGTCCACACGCAGCTCGAGGCGCTGGTGCGCCGTCGGCTGCTCCGTCGCGCGGGGAGCGGGGTCGTGCCGCTCGGCGCGCACGCGGCCTGATGACGCGCGACTTCGCCCCCCTGCTCGTCGTGGGCTTCGTCGGCACCCGCCGCGGGGACGCCGACCGCGGCCCGCTCATCCGGCTCCGCCCCGACGACGCCGCCGCGCGCCTCATCGCCGACGGCGACCTCGTCTGGGTGTACGGCCCGCGCCGCCACGAGCTCGCCCCGGTCGCGTTCGACGACACGCTCCCGCGGGGTGGCGTCGTGCTGCGCGACATCGCCGGGATCGCCATCTCGGAGATCGTCCGGCTCGTGACGCGCGACGTCTCACAGCGCCCGGTCCTCACCTCCCGCCTCAGCTGACGCCGATGCCCGCCCGTCGCTCCCCCCGTCGGCCCCTCGCCCGCGCCACCCTCGCCCTGCACGGCGCGCGCAGCGCCCATCGCGCCGGCGATCCGGTCGTCGAGCCGCTCGTCCAATCGGTGAACCACCTCCAGCCCCTCGGCACCGCCGACGGGCTCCTCTACACGCGCTACGGCAACACCCCGACCGCGGAGCGGGTGCAGCAGCGCCTCGCGCTGCTCGAGGGGGCCGAGCGCGCGCTGCTCCTGTCAAGCGGGATGGGGGCGACCGCGTGCGCCCTCACCGCCCTCGTCGGCCCGGGCGACCACCTGCTGACCTCCTGCTACATCTACGGCGGGACGCACCGGCTCTTCTTCGAGGAGCTGCCGGCGATGGGGGTGACGGTCACCACCTTCGACCCCTTCGTCCCCGGTGCGCTCGCGACGGCAGTGCGTCCCGAGACGCGTGCCGTCTTCGTGGAATCGCCGGTGAATCCGACCACGCGCGTGCTTGACCTCGCGCCGATCGCACGGGTCACGCGCCGGCGCGGGATCGCCCTCGTCGTGGACTCGACCTTCGCGAGCCCAATCAACTTCCGCCCGCTCGAGCACGGCGCTGACGTCGTCATCCAATCGGCGACGAAGTTCCTCAACGGGCATCACGACGTGCTGATGGGGATGGTGGCGGGCACGTCGGCGTACATCGACCGTGTGTTGCAGAAGGAGCTGCTCTGGGGACAGACCCCCGATCCCTTCGCCGTCTGGCTCCTCGAGCGCGGCCTCAAGACGCTCGGCATCCGCGTCGAGCGGGCGAACGCGAGCGCCCTCGCCATCGCGCGGTGGGCGGAACGTCAGCGCGCCGTGCGCCGCGCGCACTACCCCGGGCTCACGTCCCACCCCGACCATCGGATCGCCCGCCGGACGCTCGACGGCTTCGGCGGGATGCTCGCCCTCGAACTCGCCGGTGGCGCCCGGGCGGCGACGCGCGCGTTGCGCCGCCTCAAGGTGATCACGCACGCCACGAGTCTCGGCGGGGTCGACTCCCTCGTCTGCGAGCCGCGCTTCACGTCGCACGCTAAGATGACGTCGCGCGAGCGCGCCCGCATCGGCATCCCCGACGGCTTCCTCCGCTTCAGCATCGGGGTCGAAGCCGTCGACGACCTCATCGCCGACCTCGCTCAGGCCATCGGCCCCTCATGATCCGCTTCACGCGCGTCGCCAAGACGTATGCCAGCGGCGTCCCCGCGATCGAGGACGTCACCTTCCATCTCACGCGCGGCGAGTTCGCCTTCCTCACCGGCCCCTCCGGCGCCGGCAAGAGCACCGTCCTCAAGCTCTCCTACGTCGAGGAGCGCCCGAGCAGCGGCGAGGTCCGGCTGCTTGGCCAGAGCAGCGTCCTGCTCACGCCGCGCAAGGTCCCCACGCTCCGCCGCCGCCTCGGCATCGTCTTCCAGGACTTTCGCCTCCTCCCCGACCGCACCGCGGCGGAGAACGTCGCCTTCGCGCTCGAGGTGACCGGCGCGTCGGCCGCGACGATCGCCCCGAAGGTCCTCCGCGTGTTGGATAAGGTGGGCTTGCAGGCGAAGGCCGACGCTCGGCCGCACGAGCTCTCCGGCGGCGAGCAGCAGCGGGTCGCGATCGCGCGCGCCCTCGTCAACGACCCGCTCCTCATCCTCGCCGACGAACCCACCGGCAACCTCGACGAGCGCTCGACGCGCGGCGTCTTCGAGCTACTGCAACAGATCAACGCCGGCGGCACGACCGTCCTGATGGCGACGCACGATATGCAGCTCGTCCGGTCGTCCGGACTCCGCACTCTCGAGATGCAGCGCGGCCGACTCGTCTTCGATTCCGGCGCGGGACGTGCCGGCACCCCGGCTGCCGTGACGGAGGATGTCGGATGAACCTCGCCGTCCGTGAGGGCCTCCTCTCGTTCCGTCGCGCCCCGACCCTCAGCGCGCTCAGCGTCACCACGATCGCCTTCTCCCTCTTCGCGTTCGGACTCTTCGGGCTCGTCGCGCTCAATCTGCGGCAGGCGCTCGATCAGGTCGGGGACCGCGTCGAGATCCGCGGCTTCATCGCCGAGGGCACCGCCCCCGAGGCAACGAGCGTCGCTCTCGAGGACATCCAGCAGTTCCCGGAGGTCGCGGGCGTGACCCTCGTCACGCAGGCGCAGGCGCTCGAGCGCGCGCGTCGCGAACTCGGGGAGTTCGAGGACGTCTTTGAACCGGGGCTCCTCCCCGCCTCGATCGAGGTCCGGCTCCGCGAAGGAGCCCGGTCCCCCGAGGCGGTCAAGGCGGTCGCCACGCGCCTCGCGGCGTATGACTTCATCGATGACATCCGCTACGGCGAGGAGTGGGTCGCGAAGCTCTACCGACTCCGCACCATCGCCACCGCCGTCGGGCTCGCGCTCGGCCTCACCTTTGCGCTCGTCTCGATGATCATCATCGGCTCGACGATCCGGATGGCGGTGCTCGCGCGGGCGAAGGAGATCCAAATCATGCGGCTCGTCGGGGCGACGGATGGCTTCATCCGCGCGCCGTTCCTCATTGAAGGGTTCGTGAAGGGTGTATTGGGCGGACTCGTCGCGCTCGCCCTTACCGGGGCGACCTTCCTCGCCATCGGCCGCTTTGTCATCCAGGCGTCGTTCTTCGGTCCGCTCCTGGCGCTCACAGGTCTCGCGGCCGGCGGCGCGCTCGGCGTCCTCGCGAGCGCCGTCGCGGTGGGCCGCCACCTGCGCGAGGTCCGATGATCCGTCGGGCGGTGCTGGCCGCGTCCCTCGCGGTCGGCGCGGCGACCGGGCTCGCCGCGCAGGCGCGCCCGTCGACGCTCCCCCCCTCGGCGCAGCAGGGGGGGGAGCGGCTGCGCGAGGAGCAGGCGCAGCTCGACCGCCTCCGGCAGGAGCGCGCCGAGCTCGAGGAGCGGATGCAGCGCCTGCGGAGCAGCGCGCGCGACGTCACCGCCGAGCGGCTCAATCTGGAACGCCAGGCGATGGCCACCGCCCGCCTCGTGCGCTCGCTCGAGCGGCAACTTGGCACGCTGCAGGACGAGGTGCTCAACATGAACTCCTCGCTCGCGCGCACGCAGGACGAACTCCGGATCAAGCAATCCGCCCTCCGGTACCGCGTGCAGGAGATCTACAAGCGGGGGGCGCTGCACGAGGTCGAGGCGCTGCTCTCCGCCGAATCGTTCGGCGCCCTCGTCGCGCGCTACAAGTATCTGCACCTCGCGGCGCGTCGCGACCGCGCACTCGTGGGACGCGTCACCGTCCTCTCCGACCAGATCGCCTCCCAGCGCACGGTGCTCGAGCGCCTGCGCTCGCAGATCGAGGGGAACCGACGCGACAAGGAGGAGGAGGAACAGCGTCTGCGACGACTGCAGGGCCAGCGGACCCGAGCGCTCGCGCAGATCGAGGTGGAGACGGAACGGGCGCAGGCGCGGGTGCGCCAGATCCAGCGTGACGAACAGCGGCTCGCCAGCGTGATCGCGGCCCTCGAAGCCACGCGTCGCCGCGCCGAGGCGCGGCCGAATGCCGCCCCCACGGCGAGTACCCTGACCACGGCGGACCTCGGCCGGCTCGACTGGCCGGTGGACGGGACGATCGTCTATCGCTTCGGGCGGCAGGTGAACCCGGATAACACCTCGATCCGCTGGAACGGTATCGGGATCGGCGCGGCCGTGGGGACGCCGGTGAAAGCCGTCGAGGCGGGCGAGGTCGTCTTCGCCGAACCCTCGGGAACATACGGGCTGACCGTGCTGATCCAGCACGGGGGTGGTGCCTATTCGTTGTATGCGTCGCTACAGAACGCGCGCGTGCGCCGTGGCGCCAAGATCGGAAAGGGCGATGTGATCGGCACGGTCGGTCAGGCCGATCCCGACCTCCCGCCGCGGCTCCACTTCGAGATGCGCCCGCGGGACGGCATCGCGGTGGACCCGCTGGAGTGGCTGCGGGGACGCCGATGAGCGCGAAGAAGAACGTGAAGAAGGGCGTGAAGCCGAGCGTGAAGCCGAGCGTGAAGCCGAGCGTAAAGCCGAGCGTAAAGCCGAGCGTGAAGCCGAGCGTGAAGCCGAGCGTGAAGCCGGTTACGAAGCCGCGTGCGAAGCAACCGGCGTCCGCTTCAATCGAGTCCGCACCCGCGACCTCAATCGGCGGACTGCTCGGAGCACACGTCTCGAGCGCAGGCGGGCCACAGTTCACCCCCGGCCGCGGCGACGAGATCGGCGCCACCGCCATCCAGCTCTTCACGAAGACGCCGAACCAGTGGCGCGAGCCGGAGATCGACGCGGCGACGGCCGCGGCATTCCGCACCGCCCTCGCGGCGAGCGGCGTCCGCTTCGCGACCTCGCACGACTCCTACCTGATCAACCTCGCCTCCCCCGACGCCACCCTGCGCGCCCGCTCGATCGACAGCTTCACGCGGGAGCTGCGTCGTTGCCACGCGCTCGGCCTCGACGCCGTGGTCTCACACCCAGGGAACTTCATCGACGACCGCGCGAGCGGCCTCGCACGCAACGCCGATGGCATCACCGAGGCCCTCGAGGCCGCGCCGGGCCCGACGCGCCTCTGCATGGAGCTCACCGCCGGCCAGGGCACCGTCCTCGGCTCCACCTTCGAGGAGATGGCTGCCCTCCTCGCGCGCATCCCGGCGGCGCTGCAGCCACGACTGGGCGTCTGCCTCGACACCGCGCATATCTTCGCGGCCGGGTACGACCTCGTCAGCGATTACGATGGCG
>VHBO01000048.1 GCA_016871895.1 Gemmatimonadota bacterium | reverse complement strand
GAGGTCCACCTCGATATCGGTGTCGGTGGTCGTCGTGCCGCCCCCACCGATCCGGTTCCAGCTGATCCGGGGCGCGATGAACGGGGAGACGGCGACCCGCTCATCGAGCGCGAAGCGGTGCCCGACGGTCGCGCCGAAGGGGATGCGGGTGGTCGTCGCCTCGCCCGTCGCGATCCCGATCCCGCCGCCGATGACGACGTCGAATGGGAGGTCGGCGGTGGCGGTCATCGCCTGGTACGCGAGCCCCGCGCCGATGGCGAGCTGGGTGGCGCTCCCCGGGATGTCGGCGTCGACGATCCCGCCGTCCATCGTGAGCTGGAGCCCGGGGCGACCGAGCCCCTCACGCCATTGGAAGACGAGCGCCGTCCCGCCGCCGCTCAGGTCGGCGACGGCGAAGGTGTACTCCCGCACCGCGATCCGGCTGGGCTGGAGGGCGGGGTAAAAAGCCGCCTGCGCCCCGAGGGGCGCGGCGGCCGCGCACACGAGGAGGAGGAAGCGGCGCATCAGGCGCGACTCGCCTTCTCGGTGACGACCCGGACGACGTCGTCGACCACCTGCAGAAACCCACCCTCGACCTGGAACCGCGCCGTGCCCTCCCCGATGCGGAGCTCGCCCGTCCCGAGCACCGTCACCATCGGCGCGTGCTGCGGAAGGATGCCGACCTCGCCGTCGAAGGCGGGCGCCGTAACGGACGGCGCCTCGCCCTCGAACAGGGTGGCCTCGGGGGAGATGACGGAGACCTTGAGCATCCCGCTCACTTCTGCAGCGCCTTCGCGTTCTCGACGACGTCCTCGATCCCGCCGGCCATGAAGAAGGCCTGCTCCGGCAGGTGGTCGAACTCGCCGGCGACGAGGCGCTCGATCGAGCTCACCGTCTCCTCGAGCTTCACATACTTGCCCGGGCGGCCGGTGAACTGCTCGGCGACGTGGAAGGGCTGCGACATGAAGCGCTGGATGCGGCGGGCGCGCCCGACGATCTTCTTGTCGTCCTCGCTGAGCTCGTCCATCCCGAGGATCGCGATGATGTCCTGGAGCTCCTTGTAGCGCTGCAGGATGCGCTGCACCGACGTCGCCGCCTTGTAGTGGCGCTCGCCGACGAACTGCGGGTCGAGGATGCGCGAGCCGGACGCGAGCGGATCCACCGCGGGGTAGATGCCGAGCTCGGTGATGGCGCGCGAGAGCACGACCGTCGCGTCGAGGTGGGCGAAAGCCGTGGCCGGCGCCGGGTCGGTGATGTCGTCGGCGGGGACGTAGATGGCCTGCACCGAGGTGATCGAGCCGTCGCGCGTCGAGGTGATGCGCTCCTGGAGCTCACCCATCTCGGTGGCCAGCGTCGGCTGGTAGCCCACGGCGCTCGGCATCCGGCCGAGGAGCGCGGAGACCTCCGAGCCCGCCTGCGTGAAGCGGAAGATGTTGTCGATGAAGACGAGCACGTCCGCCTTCTCCTGGTCGCGGAAGTACTCGGCGACCGTGAGGCCGGAGAGACCGACGCGGAGGCGCGCACCCGGCGGCTCGTTCATCTGCCCGTAGATCAGGGCGACCTTATCGATGACGCCCGACTCCTTCATCTCGAGGAAGAGGTCGTTCCCCTCGCGGGTGCGCTCACCCACGCCGCAGAACACCGACTTGCCGCCGTGGCCCTTGGCGACGTTGTTGATGAGCTCCATGATGACGACGGTCTTGCCGACGCCGGCGCCGCCGAAGAGCCCGATCTTGCCACCCTTCACGAAGGGCGCGAAGAGGTCGATGACCTTGATGCCCGTCTCGAAGACCTCGGTCTTCGGCTCGAGCGCGACGAACTCGGGGCGCTTGCGGTGGATGGGCCAGCGCGGCGTGGCCGCCGGGATGTCGGCGCCGTTGTCGACCGGCTCACCGAGCACGTTCAGGATGCGGCCGAGGGCGGCGGTGCCGACCGGGACGCTGATCGGCGCGCCGGTGTCCGTCACGGGCATCCCGCGCACGACGGCGTCGGTGGTGCTCATCGCGACGGCGCGGACCTGATTGCGCCCGATGTGCTGCTGCACCTCGGCGGCGACGCGGACCGTCTGGCCGCTGTCGGTGGTGGCCGCGATCTCGAGCGCGTTGTAGAGCTCGGGGAGCTCGCCCGAGGCGAACTCGACGTCGAGGACGGGTCCGATGACCTGGACGATCTTGCCGGTGGTCGTGGTGGTGGTCGTCATAGTTGGGATCAGCCCTGAAGCGCGGAGGCACCGCCGACAATCTCGGCGATCTCCTGCGTGATCTGCGCCTGGCGGGCGCGGTTGTAGGTGCGACGGAGGAGGGTGAGCATCTCGCCGGCGTTGTCGGTGGCGCTCTTCATCGCCGTCCGGCGTGCGGCCTGCTCGGCGGCCGCGGTCTCGACGAGCGCGCGGTAGACCGCATTGCGCACGTACGAGGGGAGGAGCTCGGTGAGGATGGCCTCGGCCGAGGGGAAGAGGAGGTAGTCCTTGGTGCCGGCGGCCCCGGCGGGGGGCTGCACCGGGAGCACGCGCTCCGCGGTCGGCGGGGTGGAGAGGACGGAATTGAAGCGCGAGCCGACGACGTAGACGGCGTCGAGGGCGCCGTCGACGAAGCGCGTCATCAGGCCGTCGACGAGCGAGGCTGCGTCGGCGGCGGTGGGGCGATCGGTGATGTCCGCGCGCTCGGTCTGCATCGCGCGGCCGACGTAGCGGAAGTAGCCGGCGCCCTTCTTGCCGACCACGTGCAGCTCGACGGCCGTCCCGGCGGCCTCGAGGCGGGCGAGCAACGCGCGCGCCTCCTTGATGAGGTTCGCGTTGAAGGCGCCCGCGAGCCCGCGGTTCGAGGTGAGGAGCACGACCGCGGCGCGCGCCTCCTGCGCCGGCTGCCGCAGGAGCGGGAAGCGCTCCGCGAGCTCCGGGGCATAGAGGCTGGCGATCACGTCGGCGAGCGCGCGCGCGTACGGCCTTGCGGCGACGACGCGGTCCTGCGCCCGCTTCATCTTCGAGGTCGCGACCATCTCCATCGTGCGCGTGATCTTGCGCGTGTTCTCGACGGACTTGATGCGGCCTTTGAGTTCTCTGCCTTTAGCCATGCGTCAGGGGTCAGGGGTCAGGGGTCAGGGATCAGGGGTGCGGGGTCAGGGATCAGGGATACACGCCCTGTCACCTGAGACCTGTCACCTGCGCCCTGTTACCTGCTCGCCTTGTACAGGTCGATCGCCCGCCGCAGCTCGGCCTCGGTCTCCTTCGAGACCGCCTTGTCCTTCTTGATGGCCTCACCGACGTTCGGGAACTGCGCCTTCATGTACGCGTGGAAGCCCGCCTCCCACTCGCGGACCTTCGCCACCTCGACGTCGTCGATGAAGCCGTTGGTCACGGCGAAGATGATCATCACCTGCTGCTCGACGGGCATCGGCTGGTACTGGCCCTGCTTGAGGATCTCCACCGTCCGGGCGCCTCGCTCGAGTTGCTTCTTGGTGGCGGCATCGAGGTCCGACGCGAACGCCGAGAAGGCCTCGAGCTCCCGGTACTGCGCGAGGTCGAGCCGGAGGCGGCCGGCGACCGACTTCATCGCCTTGATCTGCGCCGAGCCGCCCACGCGCGACACCGAGATGCCGACGTTGATGGCGGGGCGGACCCCCGCGAAGAAGAGGTCAGCCTCGAGGAAGATCTGGCCGTCAGTGATCGAGATGACGTTCGTCGGGATGTAGGCCGACACGTCGCCGGCCTGCGTCTCGATGATCGGGAGCGCGGTCAGCGAGCCGCCCGGCGCGAAGATCGTCTTGCCATCCACGACCGAGGGGTCGTTGGAGAGCTTGGCGGCGCGCTCGAGGAGACGGCTGTGGAGGTAGAACACGTCGCCTGGGAACGCCTCGCGGCCCGGCGGGCGGCGGAGCACCAGCGAGAGCTGGCGGTACGCGGCGGCCTGCTTGGTGAGGTCATCGTAGACGGCGAGGGTCGGCTTCCCCTCGTGGTACATGAAGTACTCGGCCATCGCCACGCCCGAGTAGGGGGCGATGTACTGCATCGGGGCCGGGTCGGATGCGGAGGCGACGACGACGATGGAGTACTCCATCGCGCCGGCCTCCTTCAGCCGCTCCACGACACTCGCCACGGTCGAGGCCTTCTGGCCGATCGCGACGTAGACGCAGATGACGCCCTGGCCCTTCTGGTTGATGATCGTGTCGATCGCGATGGCGGTCTTGCCGGTGCCGCGGTCGCCGATGATGAGCTCGCGCTGGCCGCGGCCGATCGGGATCATCGCGTCGACGGCCTTGAGGCCGGTCTGCATCGGCTCGCCGACGGGCTGACGGACGATGATGCCGGGCGCCTCGGACTCGACCTTGCGGGACATCGTCGTGGTGATCGGCCCCTGCCCGTCGATCGGGCGACCGAGCGCGTCGACGACGCGACCGATCATCGCCGGACCCACCGGGACCTCGAGCACGCGGGCGGTGCGACGGACCTCGTCGCCCTCCTTCAGCTTGAGGTAGTCGCCGAGCACGACGGCGCCGATGTTGTCCTCTTCGAGGTTGAGGGCGAGCGCGGTGATGGTCTCACCGGTCTCGGAGGACTGGATCTCGAGCATCTCGCCGGCCATCGCCTTCTGGAGGCCGTAGATGCGGGCGATGCCGTCCTTCACCTCGAGGACGGAACCGACCTCTTCGACGTCGAGGGCGTTGAGGTCGGCGGCCTCGATCTCGCGAAGGAGGATGTCCTTGATCTCGCCGGGACGCAGGGCGGTCTGGGAAGCCATGAGAGAGTTCGGGAAGGGTCGAGAGGGAGCGTGAGGCGGCGGCCGCCCCCGAGTCACATCATCGGGGAGCTGTTTTGCCGCAGCTTGTGAAAATAATCACAAGAGCTCGGCCGGAGCAACTCCGGCGCGCCCGCGGGACCGGGATCCCCCCGAGGCCAGGAACCGCTCGATCAGGTCCTGCGACCGGAGCCGCGCCAACGACAGCGATCGGATCCCCACGACCCGCTGGCACGCCGCCGAGAGATGCGACGGCGAGGCGAATCCGAGCACCCGCGCGATGTCGGGGAGGTCGTGCCCCATATCCTTGGCCAGCTCCGCGGCCCCGAGGATCCGCACGAGATCGACGACCCGCTTCAGGTTGGGTGCGCCCCCGGCCGAGAACTGTCGGCTCAGATGCTCCCGGGTAAGCCCCACCTCCGCGGCCAGCGCGCTCGTCTGGACCCCGCGGCCCCCGTGCCGGAGGATTGCCGCCCAGACCGACTGCTGCAGCGGGGTCCGCAGCCCGAGCGGCTCCGCCGCCGGCGTCAGCGCCGCGACGAACCGCGTGGTGAAGGCCAACGCGGTCAGCAGCTCCGCCGCGACCCCCTCCTCCCCACCCTCGACGATGACGTCGGCGAACTCCATCGGCCCACAGGCCTTCGCGACCCCGATGACGTCCGTCGATCGCACCGCCGACAAGGCGAGGAACGGCACACTGGGGAACTCGCGCGCCACGGTCGCCGCCTCCCAGGCCCCATCATTCCCGGAGGCGAGATCGACGACCGCCGCATCGATGAACCGCTCGGCGAAGGTCGCCCGCAACTCCTCGGCGTTCCGCACCACGAGGCAGCTCCCGACGCGGCGCGGGACGAGCCGGCGGAGGGTCGCTCGCCCACGCTCCCGCGCGCTGCACCCGACGACGCTGAGCGGCATCGCGCCTTACGAGGCCAGGGCGTCCGGCGGGGCCGACGCGTCCGCCTCGGCAGCGGTCCCTTCGAGGACGGCCCGGGCCTGCCGGAGCACGCCGCGCGCGTTGTCGTAGGCGAGCATCCGATCCGCCTGTTCGAAGGTCGCCCAGCGGCAGGCGGTGATCCCCTCGGCGCGTTGCGGGGCCGTCCGGCGATGGCGCGTCTCGATGAGGAAGAAGTGACACGTCTTATGGACGCGCCGTCCGCGGAAGCGGAACTCCCAATCGATGGTATCGACCTGCGCGTGGACGGAGAGCGCCCCGAGCCCCGTCTCCTCGCCGACTTCCCGGAGCGCGGCCTGCGCCGGCGCCTCGCCCGCCTCGACGTGGCCCTTCGGGAAACCCCAATGGCGATACGCGTCACGGATCAGGAGGACGAGCGTGCGCTCCCCGTCGCGCCGGAAGACGACGCCGCCGGCGGAGACCTCCTCGTGCACGCGCGGCGCCTCGCTCATCGGGGTACGCCGCCGACGACGTGGGCGCCGGACTCGAGTTCGGCGCGCCCTTCGATGAACTGCCGGATGATGGGATCGGTGCTCTGCTGGATCTCCTCCACCGTCCCGACCTGACGGACGCGCCCTTCGTAGAGCATCGCGATTCGGGTCCCGACGGTGTAGGCGCTCCGCATATCGTGTGTGATCACGATGCCGGTGACGCCGAGTTGCCGCTGCATCCGGACCATCAGGTCGTCGATGATCGCGCTGGTCACGGGGTCGAGCCCGGTGGTCGGCTCATCGTAGAGCAGGTACTTCGGCCGAATCGCGATCGCGCGCGCGATGCCGACGCGCTTCCGCATCCCGCCGGAGAGCTCCGACGGGAGCTTGTCGCCGACGGCGTCATCGAGGTCGACGAGGCGGAGTGACTCGCGTACGCGCTCGGCGATCTGCGTCTCGGTGAGCTCCCCCTGCTTGCGGAGCCCCATCGCGACGTTCTCGGCGATGGTGAGGGAATCGAAGAGGGCGGCGAACTGAAAGACGTAACCGATCTTCGAGCGGAGGCGATACAGGTCGCGGCGGGTCAGTGCCCCGACGGTGACGCCGTCGACTTCGACGTGGCCCTCGTCGGGCTCGAGGAGCCCGACGATGTGCTTGATGGCGACCGACTTGCCGGTCCCCGAGTAGCCGATGATGACCATCGTCTCTCCCTCTCGGACCTCGAGGGAGAACCCGCGCAGGACCTCGTTCTCGCCGAACGCCTTATGGACGTTGTCGAAGCGGATCACGGCGGCGGCGCGGCGGCTTACGCCGCGAAGCTGCCGAGCGCGCGGCCGACATCGCCCTCGCGGAGGCGCTTGAGCGCGCGATCGCGGAGCTGACGGACGCGTTCCCGGGTGACGCCGAGCATCGACCCGATCTCCTCGAGCGTGTGTTCCCGACCGCCTTCGAGCCCGAAGTAGAGGCGGAGGACCTTCGCGTCGCGGGGCGGCAGGGTGCCGAGGGCGTGCTCGATCTCGTCGTTGAGGAAGCGGTTCATCGCCTCCTCCTCGGTGTCGGGCATCTCGTCGGCGACGAAGCGCTCGATGAGGGAGCGATCGCCGTCCGGATCCATCGGTGCGTCGAGGCGGACATCGCCCGTATTGAGCGCGGCGAGGGACTGCACGACGTCGACGGAGAGGCCGGTGAGCTGCGAGAGCTCCTCGGGGGTGGGCTCGCGGCGGAGCTTCTGCCGGAGGATCTCCGAGGCCTTGATGATGCGGGAGAGGTCGGCGGTGCGGTTGAGCGGGACGCGGACGGTGCGGCCCTGCCGCGCGAGCGACGAGAGAATCGCCTGACGGATCCACCAGACGGCGTACGAGATGAACTTCACGCCCTGGTCGGGATCGAACTTCCGCGCGGCGGTGAGGAGGCCAACGTTCCCTTCGCCGATGAGGTCGATGAGGGGGAGGCCGCGGTTCTGATACTTCTTGGCGACGGAGATGACGAAGCGCAGGTTGCGCTTCACGAGCTCCTGCAGGGCGTCTTGGTCGCCGGCGCGGATCTTCCGGGCGACCTCGATCTCCTCGTTCCCCTTGAGGAGCGGGTAGGTGGAGACCTCATAGAGGTATTGATCGAGGATGTCGCGCTCGGGCTCGGCGGGGGCGATGCCGGCGGGCGCGGTGCGCCGCTTGCGGCGCTTGGTGTCGGTGGCCATGGCTATGAGGTCCTCGGCGGCCGGTCCGGCGCCGGTGGAATCAGGGGTTGGACTTCCGGACCAAAGATACCGGTCCGCGGAGAAACCGCTAGATATCTCCTTGACCCCTAGCATACGTCTGGATAGGTTTTTTGGTTCCTGTCGGGACGCAGGGCGAGGTCCTGCGCGGGGGCGTAGCTCAGTTGGGAGAGCGCTTGAATGGCATTCAAGAGGTCAGGGGTTCGATTCCCCTCGCCTCCACTGCCGGACCGGAGCGGGAACCCGGGGCGGTGTGGATCGTAGGTCGGTTGGACGCGACGGGGCAGGTCGGCTCGTCCCTGCGGGAATAGCTCAGTTGGTAGAGCACAACCTTGCCAAGGTTGGGGTCGCGGGTTCGAGTCCCGTTTCCCGCTCTCGGGCGGTTAGCTCAGTTGGTTAGAG
>VHBO01000047.1 GCA_016871895.1 Gemmatimonadota bacterium | reverse complement strand
GTCTGGGCGACTCCACCGCCCACGAGGCCTGCTATGCGATCCGTGCGTCCCCCCGTGCTCGCCCTCCTCCTGCTCGCCACTGCCTCAGGGCTGGCCGCGCAACCGACCCCCACCGGCCCCGTCCGCCCCGCCGCCGATCAATGGCGCGGCCTCCACTGGCGCAACATCGGCCCCGAGGGGAACCGCTTCTCCGCCGCGGCGGGCGTCGTCGGCGACCCGCTCACGTACTTCGTCGGCTCCGCCTCGGGCGGCGTCTGGAAGACCACCGACGGCGGCGTGAACTGGCGCCCGACCTTCGACGCGCATCCGGTGCAGTCAATCGGGTCGCTCGCGGTGGCGCGCTCGGACCGCAACGTCGTCTGGGCCGGGACGGGGGAGGCGCACATCCGCAGCCACATCTCAGTCGGGCAGGGCATTTACAAGTCGACCGATGGCGGCGAGAGCTGGCAGCTGATGGGGCTCGAGAAGACGGCGCGCATCGCGCGCATCGTCATCCATCCCACCAATCCCGACGTGGTCCTCGCCTGTGCCCTCGGCCACGCGTACGGGCCGCAGCAGGAGCGCGGCGTCTATCGCACCACCGACGGCGGCGTAACCTGGACCCGCGTCCTCTTCGTCGACGAGAACACCGGCTGCTCCGACCTCGCGATGGACGCGACGAACCCGCGCGTCCTCTTCGCCGGGATGTGGCAGATCGAGATCCACACCTGGGGGCGCACGAGCGGCGGCCCTGGGAGCGGCCTCTTCGTCTCGCGCGACGGTGGCGTGACGTGGACACGCCTCCGCGGCAATGGCCTCCCCATCAAGCCGCACGGCAAAGTGGCGCTCGGCCTCTCCCCCTCCGATGCGAACCGTGTCTATGTGATGATCGAGACCGGCGATGGGATCCCGTGGGAGGGGCAGGAGACGGAGAGCGGGCAGCTCTGGCGCTCCGAGGACGGCGGGCGCCGCTGGGCGCTCGTGAGCCGCGACCGCAACGTGATGGGCCGCGCGCACTACTACTCGCGGATGGCCGTCGCGCCCGATGATCCGGACGAGGCGTACTTCCTGACCGCGTCGTATGCGAAGACGATCGATGGTGGGCGCACCGTCGAGATCATCGGTCGGGGCCAGGCCCCCGGCGGTGACCATCACGACATCTGGATCGATCCCACGAACGCCGACCGACAGATCGTCGCGCACGACCAGGGGCTCTCGATCACGCAGAACCGCGGGCGCAGTTGGTACCGGCAGCGCCTCAGCAACGCGCAGATCTACCACGTCACCTTGGACAACAACATCCCGTACAACGTCCTCGGGAACAAACAGGACGAGCCCACCTATCGCGGCCCGAGCAACTCGCGGCTCGCCGGCGGGCGGATCCTGCGTGGGATGTGGCACGCGGTGGGCGGCGGCGAGAGTGGGTGGGCCACCCCCGATCCCGTCGATCCCAACATCATCTGGTCCACCGCCTCAGGCTCGGGGATGGTCGGCGGTATCGTCGTCCGCTTCGAAGAGGATCGCCGGCAGTTCCGAACCGTCGAGGTGTGGCCGCAGCAGTCGAACGGCCCCGCCGATGGCGTGAAGTACCGCTTCGTCTGGGACGCCCCGCTCACCATCTCCCCGTACGATCACAACACGATCTACACGGGGAGTCAGCACGTGCACCGCACGCGGAACGGCGGGCAGAGCTGGGAGGTCATCTCGCCGGACCTGACGCTCAACGACCGCTCGCGGATGGGGAGCTCCGGTGGCCTCACCCCGGACAACATCGGCGTCGAATACGCCGGCGTCGTCTACGCGATCGCCGAGTCCCCCATCGACAAGGGGACCATCTGGGTCGGGACCAACGACGGCCTCGTGCAGCTCACGCGCGATGACGGGAAGACGTGGACCAACCTGACGAAGAACCTGCCAAACCTCCCGGTCTGGGGGTCGGTGCGGAGCATTCATCCCTCCAAGTACGACGCGGCGACGGCGTATCTGACGGTCGACTTCCATCAAGTGAACAACCGCGACCCCTTCGTCTATCGCACCACGGACTACGGGCGCACTTGGAAGGGCATCACCAACGGGCTCCCGCGGAACAACCTGAGCTATGCGAAGGTCATCCTCGAGGATCCGGTCCGTCGCGGCCTGCTCTACCTCGGCCTCGAGAACGGCATCTATGTGTCGTTCGACGCGGGGGAGAACTGGCTCCCGCTGCAGAACGACCTCCCGGCGGCCCCGGTCTCCGGGATCCAAGTGCAGACGCACTTCAACGACCTGGTGATCTCCACCTACGGGCGCGGGTTCTACATCCTCGATGACGTGACGCCGCTGCAGCAGCTCACCCCCGAGGTGATGGCGGCCACGGCCCATCTCTTCCAGCCGCGGGCGGCCTACCGGTTCCGGAACATCACCGCGCCGTCGAGCACGTACGACGACCCGACGACCGGGGAAGACCCGCAGTACGGCGCCTCGATCAACTACTGGCTCAAGGCGCCGGCGGCGGAGGCGCCGAAGGTCGAGATCGTCGATGCGGCGGGCCGGGTCGTCCGGACGCTGCGTGGCCCGAACACGGCCGGGATCAACCGACTCCATTGGGATCTGCGTGACGAGCCCGGCAAGGCGGTCCGGCTCCTCACCCCGCCGATGTACGTTCCCGACGTCGTCGTGCCGCCCGCTGGGCGCGAGGCCCCCGGGACGGCGCGCGTCTCCCTGCTGATGGCACCTGGGACCTACACCGTCCGCCTCACCGTCGGCGGTGCCACGCAGACCAGGAGCCTCGAGGTCCGGAAGGACCCGAATTCGTCGGGGACGGTCGCCGAGATCGAGCAGCAGCTCCGGATGACGGCGGCGATCCGCACGGAGATGGATCGTGCGGCCGACGCGGTGGCGCGCATCGAGTCGGTGCGGGTGCAGCTCGACGCCCTCGGCCGCGCGGTGACGGACGCCGAGGTCCGGCGGGCCGCGCAGGCGCTCGGCGGCAAGCTCGTCGAGATCGAGATGGCGCTGGTCGACCTTCGGCTCACCGGTAACGGTCAGGACGGGGTTCGCTTCGGCAGCAAGCTCATCGGCAAGCTTGGGTATCTGGCGAATGGGCTCGGGAATGCCGATTTCCGGCCGACCGACCAGCAGGTAGAGGTGCAGGGGATCCTCGGGCAGCAGTTGCGGGAGCAGCTGACCGCGCTCGATGCCGTGCTCGGGTCGGATCTGAGTGCGCTCAATGCGCTACTGCGGCAGAAGGGGATCTCACACGTGGGCGGTGCGCCGGCGATCGTGCCCTGAGCTGGCCGGTGTGGTGACGCGGCCCCCGTCCCGAATCCGGGGCGGGGCCGCTGTCTTGACAGCCATTGCTGGGGGCGGCATTGTTTGTTCGGCCGTCGAACAAAGCGGGGCGCCGAGCGCCTCGCTCTCGGGTGCTTTCCAGATCCCCTCTCCTGGAGTTCTTCATGCGTGCCCCCCGCTTCTCCGCCGCCATTCTCGCGACCGTCCTCTCGCTCTCCGCCTGCGACCGGGACGGTGGCACCGGCCCTGCGCCGCTGCCGAACGACCCGAAGGTCTTCACCGACGGATTCGCGGAGGGGGTGAGCTGGCAGGCGTTCGAAGGCTCCCTGCTGACCGCGATGTCCATCGACAATGCGGTCAAGAACCGGGGCACCAGCTCCTTGAAGATTGTCATCCCGAACGCGGGAGACCCGAATGGTGGATATTCGGGTGGCGCCTTCGTCGCCGACGTCGGCCGTGATCTCTCCGCCTACGACGTGGTCTCGTTCTGGGCCAAGGCAAGCGTGGCCGCGACGCTCGACGTCGCCGGGCTCGGGAACGACAACACCGGCACGTCCGAGTACACCGCGGAGCGGACGGCGCTCGCGCTCACGACAGCGTGGCAGAAGTACACCATCGCCATCCCTCTTCCGGCTAAGCTGACTGAGGAGAAGGGGCTCTTCTTCTTCGCCGAGGGACCGGAGAATGGGCAGGGATACACCGTCTGGCTCGATGACATCCAGTTCGAGACGCTCGGGACGCTGACGAACCCGCGGCCGGCCATCACCGGCGGTACGTATGAGCAGGAGGTCGGGGACTCGCGCACCATCTCCGGCACCACCTTCACCGTGGCGGTCGGCGGGGCCGACCAAACGGTGGCGGCCTCCTCCGGCTACTTCACCTTCGCGTCGTCGAACACCGCCGTCGCGACGGTCACGAACGGCATCATCAGCGTTGCGGCCCCCGGGTCGGCGACAATCACCGGCAGCCTCGGCGCCGTCGCCGCCGCGGGGAGCATCGCATTGACCGCGGCGGCTCCGCCAACGATCGCGGCGCCGACCCCGACGCGCCTCGCCGCCGACGTCATCTCGCTCTTCAGCGGCGCGTACACCAACCGGACCGTGGACACCTGGTCCGCCGTCTGGGATGTGGCCGATGTCACGGACGTCAACGTCGCCGGCAACGCGGCGAAGAAGTACAGCAATCTCTCCTATGCCGGGATCGAGTTCACGACTGCGCCGATCGACGCCTCCCAGATGACGGGGCTCCACCTCGACCTCTGGGTGACACAGGCGGCGGGGTTCAAGGTCAAGCTCGTCGATTTCGGCGCCAATGGTGTGTTCGGCGGTGGCGATGATAAGGAGCACGAGGTGACGCTGAACACCACCTCGTCGCCGTCAATTGCCACCGGGAGGTGGAACTCGATCGACATCCCCTTCTCGTCCTTCACCGGACTGACGACGCGGGGCAAGCTCGCGCAGATGATCATCTCCGGGAGTCCGACGGCGTACCTCGACAACGTCTACTTCTTCAAAATCCCGCCGCCGCCGGGTCCGACGGTCTCCGCCGCGACTCCGACGAACCCGGCTGGCTCGGTGATCTCACTCTTCAGTAATGCCTTCACCGATCGGCCCAACACCAATTGGTCGACGGATTGGGACCAGGCGGACGTCACCGATGTCTCGATTGGGAGCGACAATGTCAAGAAGTACTCGAACCTCGTCTTCGCGGGAATCGAGCCGGCGGCGCCGGTCAATGCCGCCGCGATGACGCACTTCAACTTCGACCTCTGGACGCCGACCGCCGTGACGGGAACGTCGACCTTCAAGGTCAAGCTCGTCGATTGGGGGAGCGGCGGCACCTTCGGTGGCGGGGATGATACCGAACACGAGTTGACGTTCACGTCGTCGTCGACGCCGGCGCTTGCGACGGGCGCCTGGGTCCGGTTCAAGATCCCGCTCTCCAGCTTCACGGGGATGACCGGTCGCAACAGTGTCGCGCAGCTGATCATTTCCGGCTCACTCGGGACCGTCTTCCTCGACAACATCTTCTTCTCGACGGACGCTCCGGCGATTGCTGCACCGACACCGACCTACGCGGCGGCGGACGTAATCTCGCTCTTCAGCAACGCCTACACCAATCGCACGGTGAACACCTGGTCCGCGGACTGGGACTCGGCGGACCTGGCCGACGTGCAGGTGGCCGGGAACGATGTGAAGAAGTACTCAAACCTGGTCTTCTCAGGGATCGAGTTCACATCGTCCACGGTCAACGCCTCCGCGATGACGCACTTCTCGTTTGACCTCTGGACTCCCGACGCCGTGTCGGTCGGGTCGGAATTCAAGGTGAAGCTCGTCGACTTCGGGGCGAACAACGCCTACGGCGGTGGGGACGACAAGGAGCACGAGCTCGTCTTTTCGAGCTCGACGACGCCGGCACTTGCAGCAGGAAGCTGGATCACCTTTAACATCCCGCTCACCCAGTTCACCGGGCTCACGACGCGCGGCAACCTCGCGCAGCTGATCTTCGTGAGTGCCCCGAGCGCCCGGACCGCCTTCATCGACAACGTCCTGTTCCATCGGTAGCCTTCAGGGCATGGCACCAGCCGTGCAGCAGGTGAGCGGATGACCCGGATCCCGGGTCCACGGGTGGGCGCGTCGGACTTCGGTCCGGCGCGCCCACCGTCGTTGGCAGATGCCGTCCTGCGGCTGATCTGGGACGAGGAACGCATCTCGCGCGCCGAGATCGCCCGGCGCGCCTCGCTGTCGCGCTCCACCGTCTCGGAGATCGTGGAGATCCTCCTCGGCACGGGACTCGTCGTCGAGGCCGGGGTCGGAGACTCCCGCGGCGGGCGACGCCCCATCGTCCTCCAGTTCCAGGACGGCGCGGGGGCGATCATCGGCATCGATATGGGGGCGTCGCACGTGGCGGTGATCGTCACCGACCTCCGGGGACGGATCCTCGCGTCAGCCCGGACGGCGCACGCGGTGCAGACCGATCCGACGGGGGCGCGTGCGCTGATTCGCCGGCTCGTCGACGAGTGCCTCGCCGCAGCGTGGACAGCGGCCCGTACGCGGCTTGTCGGGGTCGGCGTCGCCGTCCCGAGCCCGGTCGATATCCGGCACCCGGATCGCCTCTCGCCGATCGCGATGCCGGCCTGGGAGGGGCGGCACGGTCTCGACGCCCTCCTCGCCGACCTCGGCGTGCCCGTCCTGATCGACAACGATGCGAACCTCGGCGCCCTCGCCGAACGGTGGTGGGGCGCCGCGCAGGGGCTCGATCACTTCGCGTTCATCAAGATCGCCACCGGGATCGGGGCGGGGCACGTCATCGACGGGCGGATCCACCGCGGGGCGAGCGGCGTGGGTGGGGAGATCGGACACGTCGCGATTGATCCGCGCGGCGAGACCTGCAACTGTGGCAACCGGGGCTGCCTCACCACCTTCGTCGGCGCTCCCGCGCTCGCCGCGCGAATCCTCGCGCTCCGGCCAGTCTACCCGCAGAGCCTGCTGGCCGAGGGTCCCCCGACGGTCGCGCGCCTCGAGGAGGCCGCCCGGGCCGACGACCCGCTCGCGCTGCAGGTGGTGCACGAGGTCGCGGAGCACCTCGGCGTCGCGATCGCGGGGATGCTCAATCTCCTGAACCCGGCGGCGGTCATCCTCGGCGGCCGGATCGCGGGGCTCGGGGAGAAGCTCATCGCGCCGCTCCGCGCCACGGCCCTGCGACGCACCTTCGTGCCCGCGGCCGCAGCCACGGAGATTCGCGCGAGCACACTGGGCTCCCCAGGGATCGCGCTCGGCGCGGCGACGCTCGTGCTCGATGCGGCGCTGCAGGACCCCCGACTCTTCCGGCCCGTCGCGCGTGCGCGCACGGGCGGCTGAGCCTATTCGCCGTCCCTAGGCCGAGGCGCGCCGGCGCTCCAGTTCGGCGCGGACCTCGTACGCCCGGGCCTCGGTGAGCGGGTAGCCGGCCATCACCCAGACGGCGATGCCGGAGGCGAGGAAGGGGATCCAGACGTCGGCGACTCGCAGGAGGTAGAGCGTCCGGGCGGATTGCGCGCCGCCGAGCGCCACGTCGAATCCTGTCGCGTTGAGGACGATCCCGCCCAGGGAGAGCGCGACAGCCATCCCGACCTTCACCACCCACCAGAAGATCGACCCGAACATCCCCTCGCGACGTTGGCGCGTCGCGAGTTCATCGGTGTCGACCACGTCAGCCATCATCGCCCCCATCAGGGTGAAGAGGCCGCCGAGCCCGAAGGCGAGGAACGGGGCGGGGACGAGGAGGAGCCAGGGGCGCGCAGGGTCGTAGCAGACCCACTTGAGCGCGTATCCAATCATCGAGAGCCCGGTGGAGACGAAGAAGGCGCGCTGCTTGCCGATCCGCGTCGCGAGCCAGGTGATCAGCGCGATGACGCCGAACGTCGAGATCGCGCCAAGTGTTCCGGCGTATCCCGTGTAGCGTGCCCCGAGCTCCTGATTCCCGCCGAAGACGTAGTAGATCACCACGTACGACTGGAACGACGAGATCATGATGAAGCCATTGAAGACGAGGAAGGTCGCGAGGCAGAGCCGCAGGTAGGGACCGGTCCGCAACGTCGCGGCGAAGCCGCGGAAGAACTCCCCGGTGCTCCGCCGGACGGCGGCCCACGCCCCTCCCGGTGCATCAGGGGCCGGCGCTTCAGTGGTCGTCGCGGCGGCCGAGGCCGGGTGTGCCGTGGCAGTCGCGGCCGTCACGACCCGACGCTCCCGCAGGACGATCGCGGGGATGATCCCCACCACGCAGGCGATGATGCCGACGCCGATCGCGAGGCCGCGCGCCCCCTCGGCCGGCGTCGGGAACCACGCCGTGTTGGTCATGATCCAGAGGAACCAAGGCGACACGATGTAGGCGAGCTGGGCGATAAAGTTCTGCACGCCCATCAGCCGCGTCCGCTCGTGGTAGTCCGGCGTGAGCTCGTAGCCGAGGGCGACCCACGGTGTCGCGAAGATCGTGTAGCCGACGTAGAAGATCGTCGACCCGATGGTGAAGTACCAGAAATACCAGAGCTCG
>VHBO01000046.1 GCA_016871895.1 Gemmatimonadota bacterium | reverse complement strand
ACCCCACCCGCCGATGCCCGCCACCCCGCAGAGCTTCCAGCACCACGCGATGTACCAGCCCAGCTGGCACTATTGGGCCCTCCCCACCGCATTCATCTATCTCGTCTACTGCCTCGTCACCCTCGCCCGGGGCGGAATCGCCGCGCACGAGGTCTTCGACCTCATCGCCGCCGTCTCCCTGATGGCGGGGATCTGGGCCTCCCGCATCATGGTCCTGACGGTCCAAGACCGCCTCATCCGCCTCGAGATGCACCTCCGGCTCCGGGACGTCCTCCCGGCCCCGCTTGCCGCCCGCATCCCGGAGCTCACCAAGGGACAACTCGTCGGCCTGCGCTTCGCCTCGGACGCCGAGCTCCCGGGCCTGGTGGAACGCGTCCTCGGCGGGGAGCTCGTCCGCGCCAAGGATGTCAAAGCCGCCGTGAAGGACTGGCAGCCCGACCATATGCGGGCCTGAAGACAGGCGTGGGTCCCGCGCGCTGATCGCGGGACCCACGACGGCATCACGAGCGGTGAATCACGCGCTGATTCGGCCGGTGATCACCGCCGCGGCAGCAGGGACACCTGCCACGACTGCCGCGCCCGACGCTCGAACCCGGTGCGGTACGCCCCCACGGTCGTGACGGTGGTGTCGAACACCGGCGTCTCGCCCGTCACCTCCCCCTCCGCGGCCAGCGCCTCGAACTCGGCGCGGCTGCACCCGAAGACCATCCCCGCCGCCCCGCGGAAGTGGACGCGTCCTCCCACAACCATAGAGGTGCCGATCCCGTCCTCCATCCCCTGGAGGATCCGGAAGAGCCCGTCAATCGAGCACCCCGAGGCGTCGGCTGCGCGCTCGTCGACACCGATCGCAAGGAAGTGCTCGTCGCGGAACTCGCGACCGCAGGTGAGCGGCGTCCCGTGCGCCTGCCACGTCAACAGGAACCCATCGACTGCCCCGAGCAGCCGCGGGGTGTCGACCTCATCCAGTGGTGCCGCGGCGGCGAAGACCCAGCAGCGGGCGTCATCAGGAAGGTCGGTGAAGGGCACGAGGGGCACGGGGACTCCGACGGCGCGGGGCACCGGGTGAGTGACGAGGAACGGCTCGGAACGCGCCCGGGGAATCTAGCCGCATCGGTCAGGGCTTCCGATGTCGACCTCCGGGGCGACACATTCGCGATCCCGACCACTCCCGTACCGCACCGGCTCGCCCGTTGGCCGCGCACCGACTCCGCCCGGAGTTTCACGATGACCGCACCGACCCCGACACTCGACGACCGCCGCGACTTCCTCACCCGGCTCGGCGCCCTCGGCGGCACCGCGACGCTCTTCCCGGGCGTCTTGTGGGCGAAGCTCGCGACCGGCGCCGATCTCACCGACGCGACGATCGTCGCGGCCGCCGAAGTCGCCGGCGTGAGCTTCACCGCCGAGGAACGGGCGCAGATGCTCGAGGGGCTCGGACGGCAGACACGTCAACTCGATGCGCTGCATCGCATCCCATTGGAGAATGCCGTCGCGCCGGCGCTGCTCTTCTCGCCGCTCCCGCGCGCCGACGCCGTACCGACGGGACCGCAGCATCCGATCGTCGCGTCCCGACCCCCCGCCCGCCCACGACCCACCACCCTCGAGGACCTCGCCTTCGCGCCGCTCACCACCCTCGCCGACCTCGTGCGGCGCCGCGAAGTGAGCAGCACCGAACTGACGACGATGTACCTCGCCCGGCTCGAGCGACTCGACCCGACGCTCCTCTGCGTGACGACGCTCACCCGCGAGCGCGCGATGACGCAGGCGGCGGCGGCCGACCGCGAGATCCGCGCGGGGCGATATCGCGGGCCGCTGCACGGGATCCCGTGGGGCGCGAAGGATCTCCTCGCGGTCCGCGGCTATCCGACGACCTGGGGCACGGCTCCCTATCGCACGCAGCAGTTCGAGACCGATGCGACGGTCGTGCAACGTCTCGACGCCGCGGGGGCGGTGCTCATCGCCAAGCTCACCCTCGGCGAATTGGCGCAGGGGGATCGCTGGTACGGCGGTATGACACGTAATCCTTGGAAGCTCGACCAGGGCGCGTCGGGGTCCTCTGCCGGCCCCGGCTCAGCGACCGCCGCCGGATGCGTCGGGTTCGCGATTGGGTCGGAGACACTCGGCTCCATCTCCTCGCCGAGCACGCGCAACGGCGTGACCGGGCTCCGACCGACTTTCGGCCGTGTGCCGCGCACCGGTGCGATGGCGCTCAGCTGGTCGATGGACAAGCTCGGGCCGATGTGCCGCTCCGTGGAGGACTGTGCGCTCGTCTTCAGCGCGCTCCACGGCCCCGACGGCGCCGACCAGACGGTGCACGCCGCGCCATTTAACTGGGATGGGAATGCGCCACTCCGCGGCCTGCGCGTCGGCGTCGTACAGTCGGCGTTCGACGCGCCCATCGAGCGGCACCCCGCCAAGCCATTCGACGATGCCGCGCTGCAGGTGCTCCGCGGATTGGGGCTCGAGTTGATCCCGGTGGAGCTGCCGACGTTCGACTACGACGCGATGCGGATCATCCTCACGGCCGAGGCGGGCGCCGCATTCGACGAGCTCACGCGCAGCGGGCGTGTGCGTGAGATGGCCCAGCAGAACACCGGCGCGTGGCCGAACACCTTTCGCACGAGCCGTTTCATCCCCGCCGTGGATTACATCAACGCGAATCGAGCCCGCACCCTCGCGATCCACGCGTGGGATGCACTGATGCAGTCCGTGGATGTAATTGTCACGCCGACCAACGGCGGCGCACAGCTCACGGCGACGAACCTGACGGGCCACCCCGCCGTGATCCTCCCGCACGGGTTCCGAGCGGACGGCACACCGGTCTCGCTCACCTTCCTCGGCCGGCTCTTCGGGGAGGAGGCGCTGCTGCGCGTGGCGCACGCGTATCAGCGCGCGACCGACTTCCATACGAAGCACCCCGCGCTGGGGTGACGCTGCGGGGGACGCTCAGCCGCGCCCGAGTTCGAAACGCAGCGCCTGCGCGAGCGTCGGATGCAGGAAGCGGAAGCCCGACGCCTCGAGCGCCGCGGGCCGCACGCGCTGGCTCGCCAGCACCGTCCCCTGCGCCATCTCGCCGAAGAGCGCGCGCAGCGCGACGGCTGGCACCGGCGCGAGGGCGGGGCGCCGCAGCACCCGCGCAAGCGTGCGCGTGAACTCCGCGTTCGTCACGGGGGCGGGCGCGGTGGCGTTCACCGGCCCCGCGAGGGTCGGCGTCTGCAGCGCGTGATGGATCGCGCCCACCAGATCCTCACGCGAGATCCAGCTCATCCACTGCCGCCCGCTCCCGAGCCGACCACCGAACCCGAGGTGGAACGGGAGGAGCATCTTGCCGAGCGCTCCGCCGGCGGGGTTGAGCACGATGCCGATCCGCAGGTGGACCACGCGGATCCCCGCGCCGCGCGCCGGCGCGGTCGCCGCCTCCCACGCCTGCCCCACCTCGGCAAGGAAGTCATCGCCGAGCGCGCTCGACTCATCGAGCCACTCATCGCCGCGCACGCCGTAGATACCGATCGCGGACGCCGAGACGAGGACCTCGGGCTTCGTCGCCAGCCGCGCGCACGCCTCCGCGATGAGTCGCGTCCCACGCACACGACTCTCGACGATCTCCCGTCGACGTGACGCGGTCCACCGCGCCCCGACGTTCTCGCCGGCGAGATGGATCACGGCATCGACGCCCTCGAGCCCTGCGGCATCGATCGTGCCGCGCGCGGGATCCCAACGCACCGTGGCGCTGGGGCCGCGGCCAATGCAACGCACCTCGTGCCCGCCGGTGGTGAGGAAGGGGACGAGCGCCGCGCCGACGAAGCCACTCGCGCCGGTGATGGCGATCCGGCGCGGGCCGCGCGCGGCGAACGCCTGATGGCGCGCGAGATCGCCTGCGGTCAGCGCGTGGCGCCACCGGAGCAGGCGCGCGAGCTCGCCAGCGGCGAATCGCCCGGCGACGAGGTCCGCGAGCGCCCCAATCGGGAGGCGATACCGGATACGGTCCTCGAGCACGCTCGTGCCGTCGGCGGCGGGCTCCGTCCCGTGGTGATGTGTCCAGGCGGCGAAGGGCCCGCGCGTCTGCACGTCGCGGAAGCCGCGCCCCGGCGTGTACCCCTCGTGCCGCACGTCCCAGCGGAGCGAGAGCGGACCGAGCGGGACTGCGAGCGAGACCATCGCGCCGTCGCGGATCCCACCCGAACGGGCGAGCACGCGCGCCGGCATCCAGCTCGGCGTGAGCCGCTCGAACGCGCCCGGCCGCTCGTGCCAGTCGAACAACGCCTCGGCGCTCACCGGCATCGCCGACCGCGCCACCACTTCCGTCTCGCCCCCACCCAACCGCACCACCGTCGTCATCGGCTCACCATTCGTCGGACTGATCCACCACGCGCCAGATGTACCAACACGCGATGGTGCGGTACGGTGCCCACGGCTTTCCGATGCGCTCGAGTCGCTCGGGGGTCGGCATGCTACGGAGGCCGTAGAGGATCTTCACGCCCTTCTGGATGACGAGGTCCGCGGTCGGCAGGATATCGAGCCGACCGAGCCGGAACATCAGGACCATCTGCGTGGTCCAGACGCCGATGCCGCGGAGCGCCGTGAGATGGGTCAGCACCTCGTCGTCGGGCATCTCGTGGATGCGATGAATCGGCGAGCGAGGCGAGAGCGCCTGCGTCGCGAGATCGCGGAGATACTCGACCTTCCGGCCGGAGAGCCCGACCTCGCGGAGGGTCTGCTCCGGGGCCCGCAAGAGCTGGCGCGGCGTCGGCGCGGTGCCGCCGAAGCGCTCGACGAAGCGCTTGTAGATGGTCGTGGCGGCCGCGGTCGAGAGTTGCTGGAAGACGATCGACCGCGCGATGTGATCGAAGTGCGACCCCTCGGCGTGGACGCGGAAGCGGCAGGGGCCCTCGTGGTCGATCCAGTCGCGGAGGACGGGGTCGGCCGCGCGGAGGTGGGCGACGGCGCGCGCGTGGCGGGGCGGCATCCGGCCAAGCTACCTTCGCGGCATGCGAATCTCCAAAGTCGGCATCATTGGCGCCGGGACGATGGGGGCGGGCATCGCCGCGCTCGCCGCCTCGGTCGGCCTCCCCGTGGTCCTGCTCGACATCCCCGGCGCGGACGACCCGGCCTCCCCCGACCGCTCCAAACCCGCACGCGATGGGCTCGAGCGGCAGCGGAAGGCGAAGCCCGCTGCCTTCCTCGAGCCCGAGGCCGCGGCGCGCATCACCGTCGGCAACACCGCCGACGACCTCGAGCGCCTCGCCGACTGCGACTGGATCCTCGAGGCGATCATCGAGCAGCCGGGGCCCAAGCAGGCCCTCTTCGCGCGGCTTGAGGTGATCGCCCCCGATGCGATCGTCACCTCGAACACCTCGGGGATCCCGATGGCGATCCTCCTCGAGGGCCGTTCACCGCGGTTCCGGGAGCGCTTCCTCGGCACGCACTACTTCAATCCGCCGCGGTATATGCACCTGCTCGAGCTGATCCCCACGGCGGAGACGTCGCCGGCGGTGTTTGAGACGATGCGCACCTTCCAGGAGCGCATCCTCGGCAAGGGGATCGTGACGGCGAAGGATGTGCCGGGTTTCGTCGCCAACCGACTCGGCGTGCACGGGATGGTCGTCGCCGCGCGGCTGATGGTGCAGCACGGACTCACCATCCCGGCGGTCGATACGCTGACCGGTGCGCTCGTCGGCCGCGCGAAGACGGCGACCTTCCGCACCGGCGACCTCTCCGGGCTCGACGTCCTCGTGCACGTGAGCGCGGGACTCGCGACGACCACCGGCGAGGACTTCACGCTGCAGCCCTTCGTGCACGCGCTCGTCGCCGCCGGCCGGCTCGGCGACAAGACGCGCGCCGGCTTCTACAAGAAGGACGGGAAATCGATCCTCGCGCTCGACTGGACCGCGGGCGAGTACCGCGATCAGGGACGCTTCACCACGCCGGAGATCGACGCGCTCCTCGCGACGCCGACGACGGCGCGGCTCGCGCAGGTACTCGATCTCCCCGGCGCACCGGGCGCCTTCCTCCGCGACCTGCTCGTCGAGCAGTTCGGCTACGCCTGTACGCTCGCGGAGTCGCTCGCGTACGACCTCGCGGCGATCGACCGCGCGATGGAGTGGGGCTACGGGTGGGAACTCGGTCCGTTCCGCGCGATGGATGCGATCGGGCTCGACCGGTTGCGCGCGGCGATGACGGCGGCGGGGCGGCCGGTGCCCGCGCTGCTCGCGCGCGCCGGGGCGTCGTTCTATGCCGACGCGGGCGCGCACGATACGATCCCCGCGCTCGACGGGCCGGCGCGCATCCCCGTGCCCGCGATCCCCGGCCAGCTCTCGCTCGCGCGACTGCGTCGACAGGGGCGCGAGCTCCGCGAGAACCCTGAGGCGCGGCTCCTCGACCTCGGTGACGGCGTGCTCGGGCTCGAGTTCTGCGGCAAGATGAACACCCTCGGCCCCGGCGTGATGGATATGGCCGCGCACGCGCTCGAGACGGCGGAGAGCGGCCCGTGGCACGGGCTCGTCGTGGGCAACGACGACCCGCGCACCTTCACCGCCGGCGCGAACCTGATGGGAGTGAGCCGGCTCGTGCAGGCCGGGGACTGGCACGCCGTCGAGGCGCTCTGCCAGCGCTTCCAGGCGATGGTGATGTCGTTCCGGACCGCGCCCGTCCCCGTGGTGGCCGCGCCGTTCGGGCTCACCTTCGGCGGGGGGTGCGAGCTCTCGCTGCACTGCGACCGGATCCAGGCGCACGCTGAGCTGTATATGGGGCTCGTGGAGATTGGCGTCGGGCTGATCCCCGGCGGCTGCGGCACCAAGGAGCTCGCCTTCCGTTTCACGAAGGCCCTCGAGGCGTACGAGGGGGCGGATCCCTTCGAGGCCGTGAAGCGCGCCTTCCAGCTGATCGTCCTCGGCAAGACGAGCACCTCCGCGCACGACGCGCGCGCACTCGGCTTCCTCCGACCGCACGCTGACCGGATCTCGATGAACCGGGACACGTTGATCGCCGACGCCAAGGCTCGCGTGCTCGACCTCGCCCCGGACTACGTAGCCCCGATCCCGCGCACGATGACGGCGCTGGGGAACGCGGGCGTCGCGAACCTCGATTACGCGCTCTGGTCGTTCCGCGAGGCGGGCCACGCCTCCGCGCACGACGCCCGGATCGGGCACGAGATCGCCGTCGTGCTCTGCGGCGGCGATGGGCCGGCGCGGCGTGTCACCGAGCAGGACCTTCTCGACCTCGAACGCGACGCCTTCCTGCGGCTCCTCGGCACCGCCGAGACGCAGGCGCGCATCGCGCACATGCTGACCACCGGTACGCCGCTGCGGAACTGAGCGCGGCAGGAGCAGACGACGATGCACGACGATGTGGTGATCGTGGCGGCGGCGCGGAGCGCTGTCGCGCGCGGGAAGGCGGACGGGGCGCTCGCCTCGCTCCACCCGGTGGATCTCTCCGCCGCGGTGATCCGCGAGGTGGTCGGACGCGCGCGCGTCCCCGCCGAGCGGATCGACGACGTGATCTGGGGCTGCGCGATGCCCGAGGCGGGCCAGGGGCTCAACCACGCGCGGCTCGCGTTGCTGCGCGCAGGACTCCCGGTGGAGGTGAGCGGGATGACCGTGAACCGCTTCTGTTCGAGCGGGCTGCAGACCATCGCGCTCGGCGCGCAGGCCATCAAGAGCGGGATGAACGATGTGGTGCTCGCGGGGGGCGTCGAGATGATGAGCGCCGTCCCGATGTCCGGGTACCACACGCGGCTGCATCCCGAGCTCGTCGAGGAGAACATCGGGATGGGATTCACGGCGGAGCGCGTCGCTCAGCGGTGGGGCATCACGCGCGAGGCGCAGGACGCGTTCGCGCTGCGCTCACAGCAGCGGGCGGCGGCGGCGCAGGCCGCGGGGCGCTTCAAGGCAGAGATCGTCCCGATCGAGGTCGAGCGCGTGCGCTATCGTGGGGCGGAGCGGATCGCGGAGACCGTGACCTTCGCGCAGGACGAGTTGGTCCGCGCCGGTACCACGCTCGAGGGGCTCGCGAAGCTCCCGCCGGCATTCAAGCCCGGCGGCACCGTGACCGCCGGGAACGCCTCCCCGCTCTCGGATGGCGCGGCCGGTGTGCTACTGATGTCACGGGCCACGGCGACGGAACTGGGGCTCACGCCGCTCGCACGGTTCGTCTCGTTCGCGACCGCCGGGGTCGCGCCCGACGTGATGGGGATCGGGCCGGTGGCGGCGGTGCCGAAGGCGCTCGTGCGCGCCGGGATGCAGCTCCGCGACCTGGACCGGATCGAACTCAACGAGGCGTTCGCCGCGCAGGCGTTGGCGGTGATCCGGGACCTCGAGCTCGACGAGCAGAAGCTCAACGTGAACGGCGGGGCGATCGCGCTCGGGCATCCGCTCGGGGCCAGCGGGGCGAAGCTCACCGTGCAGCTGATCCACGACCTGCGCCGGAACGGGGGCGGGTTGGGG
>VHBO01000045.1 GCA_016871895.1 Gemmatimonadota bacterium | reverse complement strand
CAGATGGTCTCGGGGAGCTGCGCGCCCTCCAGGTGGACGTGCAGCTCCACCTTCGGCATCGCCACGAGGCGGTCGTCGAGCGGGTGCGGGGTCGGGTCGATCATGTAGGGAATGTAGGGGTCTGCCCCTTTGCGCCGCCGCTCGCCGCGGGGCACCCTCCGATCGTGACTCTGTCGATCGTTCCCGAACCGCAGGCGATCCCGACCGCCCGGCAGATCCTCGTGGTGGACGACCACCAGATCTTCTTGGAGCTGATCCAGCGGCATCTGTACCGGCTTGGATTCGATCAGGTGACCACCTGTGTGTCCCCGGCTGATGCGCTGCGGATGATCGAGGAGACGCCGGCGCGCTTCGATACCCTTGTCATCGACCTCCAGATGCCGGGGCTCGACGGCGTCTCGCTCCTCCGGCACCTCAGCCAAGTGCCGTTCCGCGGGGCGGTCATCATCACCAGCAGCGTCGATGGTCGTGTGCTCGAGACGGCAGAGCGCGTCGGCAAGTCGCTCGGCCTCGACCTGCGGGGGGTCCTGCCTAAGCCCGCCTCCCCCGAGAAGCTGCTACAGCTCCTCGGGGCCGCGCGGCGGGCCGAGGCGCCCGCGACCGAACCGCAGCCGCAGTTCGCGCCGGAGCTGATCGCCCGGGCGTTGCAGCTCGGCGAGTTCGTCCCGCACTACCAGCCGCAGGTCTCGCTGATCGACGGACGGCTCCTCGGGGTCGAGGCGCTCGCGCGTTGGATCCATCCTCGGCACGGGATCATCCTGCCGGGCCGCTTCATTCCGTCAGCGGAGGAGAGCGGGCTCATCTGCGAGCTCACCTTTCCGCTTGTCGCGCGCGTCTTGAATCACGCACGCGAATGGGAGCAGGCGGGGCTCGACATCACGGTCTCCGTGAACGTGGCGATGGCGAGCTGCCTCCGCCCGGATTTCCCCGATCAGCTCAATGCGGCGATCAAGCGGAGCGGGCTCGAGCGCCCCAGCCTCACCCTTGAGGTCACGGAGAGCCGAGCCCTCGACGAGACGCGGGCGGCGTACGACATCTTCACCCGCATCCGCCTGAATCGGATCAGCCTCTCGATCGACTATTTCGGGACGGGACACTCGTCGCTTGCCCAGCTCCGCGACGTGCCGTTCAATAAGCTGAAGGTCGATCAGAGCTTCGTGAAGGGCGCCGCAGCGGATCCCACGCGACGCGCGATCCTCGAAGCGAGCCTGACGATGGCGCACAAGCTCGGGATGCGGACCGTCGGTGAGGGGGTGGAGAGGCTCGATGACTGGGCGCTCCTTCACAGCCTCGGTTGTGCCGCGGGTCAGGGGTTCCTCATCGCGGAACCGATGCCGGGTGAGCAGTTGATCTCGTGGATCGCGGACTGGGACGATCGTCGCGACTCGCTGATGCGGGAGCTTGCGGCGCGCGCCTGACGCGCGAGCCTAGGGCAGGGCGAGGCCGAGGCGCGCCTGCAGCAGGACCCAGCCGCCGACGAGGGAGGCGAGCGCGATCGAGTGCCAGAGCACCCGGCGGAGGATCGTCCCTTCGTGTCCCGCCTGGCCCGTCGCGGCACCCGCGACGACGATGCTTTGGGCGTCGATCATCTTCCCCATCACCCCGCCCGAGCTGTTCGCCGCGGCCATCAGGGTCGGATCCACGCCGACCTGCTGCGCCGTGACCACCTGCAGCCCCCCGAAGAGGACGTTCGACGAGGTATCGCTCCCCGTGAGCGCCACGCCGAGCCAGCCGAGGAGCGTGCCGAAGAATGGATACCAGACCCCCGTCCGTGCGAAGGCGAGGCCGAGGATGGTGTCGGTGCCGCTGTACCGGGTGACATACCCGAGTGCCATCATCGCCGCGATGGTGACGAGGGCGAGGCGGAGGTCGCGTAGTGTGCGGGCGTAGGCGCGGGCGACATCGCCGAGGCCGCAGCCCATCACGAGGGCACTGAGGAGGGTGGCGACGAGGATCCCGCTCCCGGTGGCACTCAGCCAGTTGAACAGATAGACCGCGCTTTCGGGCGTCGGCGTCAGGACCACCGGGGCGACTCGAACCACCGTCTGATGCAGGCCGTCGATCGGCAGGGTCGGCGCGGAGAGGCCGTTGAGGAGCGCCTTCAGCGTAGGGGTCCCCCACGCGAAGACGACGAGGGTGAGGATCGCCCACGGCGCCCAGGCCCGGGCGACGCGGGTGCGGTCGGTGCGTATTCCGTGGGGGACGGGCGGGGCGGCCGTCGTGCCGCGCGCGATGTCCCCGTCGCGAGGTGCGGGGGGACGCCACCATCGCAGGAACAATGTCAGCGTGGCCATCGAGCAGACCGAGGCGACCACATCGACGAGCCACGGGCCGTGATGCACTGCGACCAGATGCTGCGGGATGGCGAACGCGAGCCCCGCGACGAGGAGGGCCGGCCAGGTCTCGCGTACGCCGCGCCAGCCATCGAAGGCCGCGATGAGCCAGAAGGGGACGATCACCGAGAAGAGCGGGAGCTGATGGCCGACCATCGCCGAGAGCGCCCGGAGATCGAGTCCGGTCACGCCCTGCAGCGCGATGAGCGGGGTGCCGAGCGCGCCGAAGGCGACGGGCGCGGTGTTCGCTATGAGGGAGTAGACGCTGGCGTCGAGGGCCGGGAAGCCTAGGCCGATGAGGATCGCGACGGTCACGGCGACCGGGGTGCCGAATCCCGCGGCGCCCTCGAAGAAGGCGCCGAAGCAGAAGGCGACGAGGACGAGTTGGAGCCGTCGGTCCGTCGTCACGCCGGCGATGCTCCCCTGCACGACGGCGAAGTGGCCGCGCTCAACCGTGAGTCGGTAGAGCGCGAGGACGTTCACGAGGATCCAGCCGATGGGGAAGAGGCCGTAGGCCGCGCCGAAGAGCGCTGCACGACCGGCGAGTCCTGCCGGCATCCCGACGCCGACCACGGCGACGACGAGCGCCGTGAGCAGGCTCGCGAGCGCCGCCTGATGGGCCCGTACGCGATGCGAGGCGAGCAGTCCGAGGAGGACGAGGACGGGGAGGAGCGCGAGGGCGGTTGAGAGCGGGACGGAGCCGAGGGGGTCGTACCGCTGGGTCCAGGGCATCAGCCGATCAGATCGGTGGTGAGGTCGGCGCGGCGCGCGGCGCCGCAGAGCGCCATCGCCAGGCTGAGCTCCTCGCGCAGCAGGTCGAGCGCGTGCACGACGCCATCCTCGCCGCCGACGGCGAGCCCCCAGAGCGCTGGGCGGCCGAGGAGCACACCATCGGCGCCCATCGCGAGCGCCTTCACGATATCGGTGCCGCGGCGGATCCCGCCGTCGACGAGCAGCGTGCCGCGCCCCGCCATCGCGGCCGCCACCTCGGGCAGTGCTCGGGCGGTAAGCACTGCCGTGTCGAGCTGTCGCCCGCCGTGATTCGAGACGATGACTCCTGCGACCCCCTGCTCGAGCGCGAGCACCGCGTCGTCGCCGCGCACGATTCCCTTCAGGAGGATCGGCAACGCGGTGATCGAGGTGAGCCAGGCGATATCAGCCCACGAGAGGCTCGGATCCCAATGCTCCGCGACGAAGCGCGCGAGGGCAGAGGCGGTCGGGGCCTGGGTCGCGAGGAGGTCGCGCGGCGCGCCGTCGAGGTTCGGCACCGGGAGATCCGATGGGACGTGGAAGCCGTTCAGGAGATCGCGTTCGCGGCGACCGAGCATCGGCGCGTCGACCGTCACCACGATCGCCTCGTAGCCCGCCAGCTCGGCACGTCTGACCAGCTGTTCGGTCCGCTGCCGGTCGCGATACACGTACAGCTGGAACCATCGCACGCCGGCCCCCGCGGCACGGACCGCCTCGAGCGGTTGCGTCGCGAGGGTGGACAGGATCATCCCCGTCTCAGCGCGTGCACAGGCGCGGGCCATCGCCACCTCTCCATCCGGATGCGCAAGCCGCTGAAAGGCCATCGGCGCCACAAGGACCGGCCACGCATGCCGACGGCCGAGGAGGGTGGTCTCGAGGTCACGGGAAGCGACGTCACGGAGGACCCGATACCGGAGGGGGATCGCGTCCCACGCCTCCCGGGTGGCCCGCAGCGTGACCTCGTCGTTCGCCCCGCCGGCGAAGTAATCGTGGACCATCGCCGGGAGCCGCTCCGCGGCCATCGCGGCGAGCCCGTGAAGATTGATGGCATCGTGCCGGGAGGCCTGCGGATCGGCGTGCATAGATGAGAATGTAGCGTTTTGATGACGCGCTGCATCCTGCCATCCAGTTTCATTCTTCGATTGCCGTTCGGCGCGCCGCGCGCGCCCGACTTCACCTGTCCGTCCCCGGATGCCGACGCCTCAGAAGCCCACGATGTCCTGTAGCCGATGCGGAAAGGAGAGCACCAATCTCCGTATCTGTCCGCATTGCTTCACAGCCTATCCCGGTGCGATTCGGCGCTCGCCGGCCGATGTCGTCGAGGGTTCGAGCGGCGTACGCGCCCCGGTGATTGGTGGCGTTTCGCGCCGCCGCCTCCCGTTCTGGGCGGTCGCCGGGCTCGGGGGGATCGCCGTCGCCGCGATGGTGGCCGACCTCGACGTGGTGCCCGACGGTGCCCCGCCGGTGAGCGTGCCGTCGACGCTGACGGTCTCGCCGATCGAGCGCGAGGCGGCGGTGGCGCTGCTCCAGTCGACCCGCACGCAGGCTCTCGTCGAATCGCAGTCGGACGAGATGATGGTCAGCTACAGCGCCGCGGCCTTCCCGCTCGACCCGGCGGCGCAGCGGCAGCTCGTGGAGGCGTTCGTGAAGGCCGACGAGATGGTCGAGGGGCGCAAGCGCCGCATCATCTTCTACAATCCGGCGGGGCGCGTCTTCGCGCAGTCCGACGGGGTCGCCGGCCTCGCGATGCGACAGCCCTGAGCGTTCGCGGGCCCGGCGTTCGACGCCCGGCCCGCCACCGCTCACTGATACTGGATGTAGAGCACCTTCGGGTTGAGTCGCGCGATCGTCGCGATCGGGGTGCGCGGGTTGTCGTTCCGCGACTTATAGAACTGCTTCCACCCCGCAAACTGCACCGGCTCCGCCTTGATGAACTCGCGGAAGGTGTTCTGCTTGAGCCAGGGCGAGCCGAAGCCGTCCATATGCATCACGACCTGCACCTCGGGCCGAAGGCGGATGTTTCGGTAGTTCGTCACGCCGTTCCGCGTGAACCGATGCACGACGAGTACCTTCGGCGGCAGGCGATGCGTCGTCACGAGCCCCTGCAGGAACTCTGCCGCGTAGTTGACGTCCTCGGCATCAAACGTCCCGATGCGCTTGCCAGGGAGGCCACCGTTCTTCATCGAGAACTCGGGGTCGATGCCAAGATGGAAGTTCGGGCGCTGGAGAAAGCGGGCCAGCGCGGGAAGCTCCTGGCGCAGCGTCGAGCGCCCCACCTGCACGTCGAGGAAGACGAGCGCGTTCCGTGAAGCCGCCCAGCGTGACACGCGCTCGATCAGCGAGTCCCCCATCCGGGCCCGATACATCCCGTCCCGACCCGGGCTCGCCTGCGCCACCACCGCGATCAGGTGCAACGCCGGTTGCACCGGGGTCGCCGGGTCGGCCGCCTGCCATGCCTTCACCTCGGCGTCGAGCATCCGCAGCATCTGCTCGGGCTCGTACTCTCCGAGCACGCCCATCCGACGGGACAGCGGATTGCCGTAGTACGCCACAATGCGTCGGTTCGGGAGGATGGCGCCCGGGAGCGGTTCCGGCCCCTTCACTGGCCAGAGGGCGTCGAGCATCGAGTCGCGTCGCGCGACGGAGCGCACCTCAGCGGTCGCGGGGGTGCTGGGTCGGCGGGTTCGCGTCCGGCGTGGCGCGGTGCCCGATGGGCGACTCACCGAGGCGCGCGGGGTCCGGGCCCCCGAATCGGCTCGCGGCGCCGACGCCGTGTCAGGGGACTGGGCGGTCAGGCGCGTCGCGATGAGCGCGCCACAGAGGAGGAGGGGGATACGCATGCACGAAATGTACCCGCGAGCCGCCGCGCCTCAACCAGCAATCAGCTCCGCGGTCAGGGAATCACCGTGATGCGCCGGTCGGCGCGCACGGTGTACTGGCCCGCGACGTCGATCTCCAGCTGCACCAGATAGTCGCCGGGGCGCAGCGAGGCGAGGTCGACCTCGACCGATCGCGGCGTGACCCGCGCGCCGCGCGCCGAGCGATCCTGCACCGAGAGACTGACCGGCTGAGTGCCGCGCCCCAGCCGGAGCGCCCGCGCCGCGCGGGCGGTGCGGCCCTCTGGCTCCGCGTCATCGGGTGCGACGACGAGCGAGATCGTCATCGGTTCGCCCGCGGGGTTGGTGTTGTACGCCTCCCAGTAGATCCCGACCTTCTCGCTCGCGCGGACCTTCTGGGTGGCGAGGAGATGCGGCAGCACCTCCTCCGCCGTCGTGGGGTCGGCCCCGTAGGGCCGGAAGAAGACGAGGTCGGAGAGGGAGACGCGGGCGCCCACGGCGAAGGGCGGGCGGATGCCGTAGCGGGCCCGCACCAGCGTGGAGGCCGAGTCCGCGGCGATCTCGGCGCTCATCAGGAGCGGTCCCCAGGGGGCTCGCACCGTGAGCGTCCCACGCGACGGGATGTTCTGGCGGACCGTCGCCTGGCCCGCCGGCGTGGTGCCGGGAGTGAGGACGAGCGCCCCGTCGAGGCGCTGGCCCGCGAGGCCCGGCACCTTCGAGACGTCGTATGCCAGGACGACGAGCGCGGTGTCCCCGCGACGGAAGAGTCCCTGCTGGTGCTCGAGCATCAGCAACTTCGACGCGTACTTCGGATGGTAGCGTGCCACCACGGGGGGGAGCTGCACTGCCCACTCGGTGGAATCGGAGGCGGCGGGGCTCGTGAGCACGTTGGCCGGCGGGATGAAGCGGTGCGCGGGGGTCGGCTCGGCGCCGATCACGCTCACGCGGAGCGAGGGATCGTCCGGGCCGGTGAACATCGGCCGTCCTCCGGGGGCCATCCCCTCGGTCGCCCACTGCCGCGGCCAGCCGAAACGGATCAAGAGCTCGCGCTCCGCCTCGTCGAAGCCACGCGCGTAGGCGCCCGCCGCTTCGCGCATGATCAGCGCATAGGTGAGGCGCGCGAAATGCTCCGTGCGCGAATCGTTCCCCGCCATCCCGTAGCGCGTCCGGGCGAACCACCAGACCCGCGCCTCGTAGGCGGCTCGCTCGGGCGTCCCGCACCGGGTGCGGATATAGACGCGGCGCGTGTCGTCGTCGAGATAGGGCGTGAGGTCGCGCCACTCGCAGCGCTCGCGCTCCGGCATCGCCGCCAGCACCCGCTCGAACGTCGCCTCCGCGTCGGCGTAGCGTCCCATCTCGTGGAGCGAGAGCCCGGCGAGCGCCTCGCACCACCATCCCACCGTGCGACAGGCGCGTGCGACTGTGAGCGCCTTCGTGGGGCGGTTCGACTCGACTTCGTAGCGGACCCGCTGCCCGCTGATCCAGTTGTCGCCCGGCTCGAGCGTCCCGAGCGAGTCGAGGGTCCGGAGGAGTCGGTCGCGCATCCGCGCGATGGTGTCCGGCTCCGGCGGCATGCTGTTCGTCTCGTCGTACCAGTAGCACCAGTTGAGGCCCACCGGCTCCGGGCAGGCGCGTCCGGTGGGGACCTTGCCGCGATAGCGCGGGAGATTCAGGCGACGGAAGCGCTCGAAGTCCGCCTGCGCCTGCTGGGCGACGGTGCGCGGATCGGCGGTCGTCGTGGTGGTCGCGACGGTGGCGGAGTCGGCGGCCGCTGCGCCGGCGGGCGTCTGTGCGGCCAGCGGTGGAACGGCACTCAGCAGGGCGGTGAGCGCGAGGCCGATGGCCGGTGGGGCGAGGCGGAGGCGGGTCACGGCCGAATGATACACCTGAGGATGTGTCGCGGATTCCCGGACGACTCCGGTGGCGTGGGCGTGCCCGTGGAGCGCGTCGGGCGCGGGGCGCCCGACCGTCGCAGATCAGCGCAGATCGACCACTCGCTGCGCCTTCCCGAGGGAGCGCGGGATCGCGCCCGGCAGGACCACGCGCGCGTCGCAGGTCACCCCGACGTGCACCTTCACGCGGTGCAGCAGGTCGGCGACCGCCGCCTTCGCGGCCTCGGCAGTCGCCGCATCCCGCGGTTCGAGGAGGAGGGTGAGGGTGTCGAGTCGCTCCGCGCGCCGCACCTCGAGTTGGTAGTGCGGCGCGAAGACGGCGAGCGCCACCACGTGCTCCTCGAGCTGCGACGGAAAGACGTTCACGCCACGGATGATCAGCATGTCGTCAGTGCGCCCGGACAACCGTGCGAGCCGCCGCATCGTACGCGCCGTCCCCGGGAGCAGTGCGGTGCGATCGCGGGTGCGGTACCGGATCACCGGCATCCCTTCCTTGGTGAGCGACGTCAACACCAGTTCGCCCGGCGTGCCATCCGGGAGCGGGATCCCTGTCTCCGGGTCGATGATCTCCGGGTAGAAGTGATCCTCCCAGAGTACCGGGCCATCCTTCGTCTCGACGCACTCCTGCGCGACGCCCGGGCCCATCACCTCCGAGAGGCCGTAGATGTCGGTGGCGTCGATGCCGAAACGCCGCTCGATCTCCGCGCGCATCCCCTCCGACCACGGCTCGGCGCCGTGGATGCCGACCGCGAGGCCGAGGGACGACGGATCGACGCCGAGCTGGTCGCAGGCGTCGGCGATGACGAGGGCGTATGACGGCGTGCACATCAGGACCTGCGGCGCGAAGTCGCGGAGGAGCTGCACCTGCTTCTCCGTGTTGCCCCCCGACATCGGCACCACCGTGCAGCCGAGCCGCTCGGCGCCGTAGTGCGCACCGAGTCCGCCGGTGAACAGTCCGTAGCCGTACGCGATGTGAACAAGGTCGCCCGGCCGGCCGCCCGCGGCGCGGATGGAGCGCGCGACGAGCGCCGCCCAGGTCTCGATGTCGCGCGCCGTGTAGCCGACGACGGTCGGCTTTCCGGTCGTCCCGGAGGAGGCGTGCAGCCGCGCCAATTGTTCGCGCGGGACCGCGAAGCGGCCGAAGGGATACGCCTGCCGGAGGTCGTCCTTCACCGTGAAGGGGAAGCGGGCGAGGTCGGCGAGGTCGCGCAGGTCGTCGGGGTGCGCGCCGACGGCTTCGCATTGGGCGCGGTAGGGCGCGACGTGCGTGTAGGCGTGCCGCACCGACCAGCGGAGGCGTTCGAGCTGGAGGGCGGTGAGCTCATCGCGGCTCGCGATCTCGATCGGGTCGAGGGCGGCGCGGTCGGCGGCGCGGCGGGTGGCGTCGAGGCGGGGCATCGGGCCCCGAACTTGGGTCGTCGCGGCGGGGGTCCGCAATGGTTCGTGGCGGGGCAGCGGCTCCCTCTGCGCTGCCGATGAAGTATTGCGTATTGACAACAGAAAGCCTGGCTTGCATTGTGAATAAGCAACGAATGACAATTTCTGGACAATCGCAAATGACCGAACGAAAACACGCCGAGGTGAGATCCGATGGTTCATAACCGCATCGCCCTCTTCCGCGCGGAGCGCGGACTCACACGCAAGGCGCTCGCCGAGGCGGTGGATGTGAATCCGCAGACCATCGGGTTCCTCGAGCGCGGCGACTACAGCCCCAGCGTCGAGCTCGCGCTGCGGCTCGCGCAGGTGCTCGGCGCGCGCGTCGAGATGCTCTTTGCGCTCGATCCCTTCCCCTCACTCGCCGACCAGCTCGGCGCGACCGCTGAATCGGAGACTCCATGATGCTGCGCAAGACGACGACCAA
>VHBO01000044.1 GCA_016871895.1 Gemmatimonadota bacterium | reverse complement strand
TCCTGCGGAAGCGGCGGCACCCGCACGCCGAGGTCATCGTCGAGGAGCGAAACCGCCCCGACGACACCTTCGGCTGGGGCGTGGTCCTCTCCGACCAGACGGTCGCGAACCTGCGCGCCGCCGACCCGGTGAGCGGCACGGCGATCGGGGCGGAACTCCATCGCTGGGACGACATCGCCGTCCACTTCAAGGGCCGTACCCTCCGGTCCGGCGGCCACGGGTTCAGTGGGATCGGTCGACGCCGACTCCTCGAGATCCTGCACGCGCGCTGCGCCGAGGTCGGGGTCACGCTCCGATTCGAGACGCCGGTCGCTGACGACATCGAGGCGCGCGTCGTCGCGGAGGGCTTCGACCTCGTGCTAGGCGCGGGCGGCGTCAACGCCCGCTACCGGGACCGCTTCGCCGAGACCTTCCAACCCGACGTCGACCTGCGCCACTGCCGCTACACCTGGCTGGGCACCCCGCGCACCTTCGACGCCTTCACCTTCGACTTCGTCGAGACGGAACACGGGTGGTTCCAGGCGCACGCGTATCAATTCGACGACGCGATGAGCACCTTCATCGTCGAGACGCAGGATCGCACCTGGGAGGCCGCCGGCCTCTGGCAGATGACGGAGCCCCAGAGCATCGCCTTCTGCGAGGGCCTCTTCGCCGAGCGACTCGGCGGGGCGCCCCTCATCTCCAATGCGGCGCACCTGCGCGGCTCGGCGCAATGGATCCGCTTCCCGCGCATCGCGTGCGCCTCGTGGGTGCATTGGATCGACGCCGGCGCCCGCCGCGTCCCGTTCGTGCTCGTCGGTGACGTCGCGCACACCGCGCACTTCTCGATCGGCTCGGGGACGAAGCTCGCGATGGAGGATGCCATCGCCCTCGACGCGGCGATCGCCGCCACGCCCGACGACCTCGCCGGCGCCCTCGCACGCTACCACGCCGAGCGCTCCGTCGAGGTGCTCAAACTCCAGAACGCGGCGCGGAACTCGACCGAGTGGTTCGAACACGTGGACCGCTACGCGACACTCGCGCCCGAGCAGTTCGCCTACTCCCTCCTCACGCGGTCGCAGCGGATCTCGCACGAGAATCTGCGCGAACGCGACGCGGCGTACGTGGCAGACTTCGAGCGCTGGTTCGCCGACCGTACCGGCCTCCCCACGGCGCCCACCGCGCGCCAGGTGCCACCGGTGCTCACGCCGTTCACGGTCCGCGACGTGACGCTGCCGAACCGCGTCGTCGTCTCGCCGATGGCCCAGTACTCGGCGCACGAAGACGGCACGCCGAGCGACTGGCATCTGGTCCACCTCGGTGCGCGCGCGACCGGGGGCGCGGGGCTCGTGATGACGGAGATGACCTGCGTCGCCGCGGATGCGCGCATCACCCCGTGGTGCCCCGGGCTCTGGACCGAGGCGCACCAGGAGGCGTGGGCGCGCGTCGTCCGCTTCGTCCACACCCACAGCGCGGCCAAGATCGGGCTCCAGCTCGGTCACGCCGGCGCCAAGGGCGCGACGAAGAAGATGTGGGAGGGGATCGATCAGCCCCTGACGGACGGAGGATGGCCGCTGATCGCGCCGTCGGAGGCGCGGTACCTCGCGGGGGTGTCGCAGGTGGCGCGGGCGATGACGCGCGCCGACATGGACCGCGTCCGCGATGAGTTCGTCGCCGCCACGCGCCTCGGCGCCGAGGCCGGCTTCGACTGGCTGGAGCTGCACGCCGCGCACGGCTATCTCCTGTCCGCCTTCCTCTCCCCGCTCACGAACCATCGCAGCGACGCCTACGGCGGGACCCTCGAGCAGCGGCTCCGCTTCCCGCTCGAGGTCTTCACCGCGATGCGCGCCGCCTGGCCCGCCGCGCGCCCGATGTCGGTGCGCCTCTCCGCGAGCGACTGGATGGAAGGCGGAACCACCCCCGACGACGCCGTCGTGATGGCGCGCGCCTTCCGCGAGGCCGGCGCCGATGTCATCGACGTCTCCGCAGGACAGGTCGTGAAGGGGGAGCGCCCCGTCTTCGGGCGGATGTGGCAGACGCCGTTCGCCGACCGCATCCGGCAGGAGGCGGGCATCGCGACGATCGCCGTGGGTGCGATCAGCGACGCCGACCAGGCGAACGGGATCATCGCCGCGGGACGCGCCGACCTCGTGGCCGTGGGACGCCCGCACCTCGCGAACCCTGCCTGGACCCTCCTCGAGGCCGCCCGTCTCGACTACCCGGGGACCGACGCGCTCTGGCCGAAGCCGTATCTCGCCGGCAAGGCACAGCTCGACCGGCTTCTCGCGCGCGAACGCGCGGCCCGCGCGGCCGCCGAGGGCGCCCCTCGCACCGGAGAACTCATATGACCTCGCTCACCGGCCGGCACGCCTTCGTGACCGGCGCCAACCGCGGCATCGGCGCCGCCATCTGCCGCCACCTCGCAGCGACCGGTGCGGACCTCACCCTCTGCGTGCGGACACCATCGAGCGCGGAGGGACTCGTCACCGAGCTCGCCGCCCACGGCGGGCGGATCCGCGTGGTGCAGGCTGACGTCACCGACATTGCGGCCCTCACCCGCGCCTGCACCGAGGCCGAGGCGATCGCTCCGGTCGACATCCTCGTGAACAACGCCGGGACCGCGGAAACAGCCCCCTTCCTGCGATCCGACCCAGCGCTCTTCCAGCGGATGCTCGACGTGCATCTCCTCGCGCCGGTGCGCGCCGCGCACGCGTTCCTGCCAAGGATGCTGACCCGCGGCTGGGGGCGCATCGTGAACGTCGCGAGCATCGCGGGGCTCGGGGGCGCGCCGTACATCACGGCCTACGCGGCCGCGAAGCACGCCGAAGTCGGGTTCACCCGCGCGCTCGCGGCGGAATGCGCCCCGAAGGGCGTGCTCGTCAACGCCGTCTGCCCCGGCTATGTCGATACCGATATGGTGCACGGCGCCGTCGACCGCCTCTCGGCGAAGACCGGCGTGAGTGCCGACGATGCCGTCGCGATGATTCTGCGGGATGCCGGGCAGGCGCGACTCATCACGGCAGACGAGGTCGCAGCGGCGGTGCTCGACTTCTGCCGTGCCGACGCGACCGCGACGGGCGAGACGCGCGCCCTGATGGGCACCGAGGCGTGAGCGTGCCCGCGCACGGCGGCGGTGACGCCGCGGGCACATCGACGGCACGGCGTCCGATGGCCGGGCTCGCGCCGACGCACTTCCGCTGGGAGACGACCGCGGACGGGCGGGTGGCGACGGTCACGCTCTCACGCCCAGAGCGGAAGAACCCGCTGACCTTCGAGTCGTACGCGGAGCTGCGCGACACCTTCCAGTCCCTCGCGCAGGCGAGCGACGTGCGGGTCGTGATCCTCACCGGCGCCGGCGGCAACTTCTGCTCCGGCGGCGATGTGCACGAGATCATCGGGCCGCTGACGCGGATGACGCCGCCCGAACTCCTCGCCTTCACGCGGATGACCGGCGCGCTCGTCCACGCGATGCGCGCCTGCCCGCAGCCGATCATCGCCGCGGTGGATGGCGTCGCAGCCGGCGCGGGCGCGATCCTCGCGATGGCCGCCGACCTGCGGATCGCGACCCCGCGGACGACGACCGCTTTCCTCTTCACGCGCGTAGGGCTCGCAGGGTGCGATATGGGCGCCTGCGCGGTCCTGCCTCGGATCATCGGGCAGGGGCGCGCGGCGGAGCTGCTCTTCACGGGCCGATCGATGGATGCCGATGAGGGGGAGCGCTGGGGGTTCTACAACGCCATCGTCCCCGAGGCGACGCTGCTGGACGAGGCGATGCAGCGCGCCCGCGCGCTCGCCGATGGTCCCGTCGCCGCGCACGCCGTCACGAAGCGGATGTTGCAGCAGGAGTGGAACGTGAGCCTCGAGGCAGCGCTCGAGCTCGAGGCGCAGGCGCAGGCCCGCCTGATGGAGACGAATGATTTCCGCCGCGCCTACGAGGCCTTCGCCGCCAAGCGGCGGCCCGTCTTCGAGGGAGACTGAGATGGCCGACCATCTGCACTGGCCCTTCTTCGAGGCGCGGCACCGCACCCTCGCCACGGAGACGGCGGCGTGGGCGGCGACGCAGAGCATCGACCCGACCGACGCCGATACCGCCTGCCGCGCCTGGGTGCGAGCGCTCGGCGCAGCGGGCATCCTTCGGCACGCGGTCCCCGCCGCGTGGGGCGGGGCGAGCGAGACGATCGAGTCGCGCGCCCTCTGCGTGCTCCGCGAGGCGCTCGCGGTGCACCACGCGCTCGCCGACTTCGCCTTCGCGATGCAGGGACTCGGCTCCGGGGCGCTCGCGCTCGCAGGCGATGACGCGCTGCGCGCCGTCTGGCTGCCGCGCGTCGCGCGCGGCGAGGCGATCGCGGCCTTCGCGCTCTCGGAGCCCGGCGCGGGCTCGGACGCCGCCGCCCTCACCACGCGCGCCACACGGTCCGGCGACGGCTGGCGCCTCGACGGCGAGAAGATGTGGATCTCGAACGGCGGGATCGCCGACTTCTACTGCGTCTTCGCGCGCACCGACGCCGCGGTGGCGCCGTCGAAGGGGATCACCGGCTTCCTCGTCCCTGCCGACACCCCGGGGCTCGTGGTGGCCGAGCGGATCGATGTGATGTCACCGCATCCGCTGGCACGGCTCGCCTTCGACGGGTGTGTCGTCCCCGATTCGCACCGCCTCGGCGCCCCCGGCGAGGGGTTCGCGCTCGCGATGCGGACACTCGACATCTTCCGCGTCTCCGTCGCCGCGGCCGCGGTGGGCTTCGCGCGGCGCGCGCTCGACGAGGCGCTGGCCCACGCGGAGGGACGGGCGATGTTCGGCGCCACGCTCGGCGCGCAGCCGCTCGCGCAAGCGATCCTCGGCGATATGGCGACCGATCTCGACGCGGCTGCCCTGCTCACCTACCGCGCCGCCTGGCAGCGCGATGTGCGCGGTGGACGCACCACCGGCGTCGCGGCGATGGCGAAGCTGGGCGCGACCGAACTCGCCCAGCAGGTCATCGACCGCGCCGTGCAGCTGCACGGGGGCGACGGGGTCCGGGTGGGGAGGGTGGTCGAGCGGCTCTATCGCGATGTGCGCGCGCTGCGCATCTATGAGGGGGCGAGCGAGGTGCAGCGCCTCCTCGTCGGACGCGAGACGCTGAAGGCACGGCGGGAGGGGTGATGCCGACGTTCCATCCGAGCGGCCATCGGGATCCGTGGGCGCGGGCACAGCTGCCGCCGGTGGCGGAGTGGCCGGTCCTCCGCCTCGACGGCCCCTACGCATATCCGGAGCGCCTGAACTGCGCGACGCGGCTCCTCGACGACGCGCTCCACGAGGGGCACGGCGACCGCGTCGCGCTCGTGGTCCCTGACGGCGCCGGTGGGTGGCGCGAGCTGACGTACGCGGCGCTCGCCGCCGAGGTCGATGCGCTCGCGCACGTGCTGACGGCGGAGCTCGGTCTCGTCCCGGGGAACCGGGTCCTGCTGCGCGGCTTCAACGGCCAGTGGATGTCGGTAGCGTGGCTCGCTGTGATGAAGGCGGGCCTCGTCGCGGTGACCACGATGCCGCTCCTCCGCTCAACGGAGCTGCGCGTCCTGCTCGAGCGCGCGCAATGCGCCGCCGCGCTCTGCGACAGCCGGCTCGCTGCGGAACTGCAGGAGGCGGCCGCCGCCCAGATCCCCGTGCACCTCTGGGGGACCGATGGCACCGAGGGCCTCGAAGCGCGGATGGCGCGGCATCGCCGTCCCTTCAGCGCCTGCGACACCGCGAGCGACGACATCTGCCTGATCGCCTTCACCTCCGGGACCACCGGCGTGCCGAAGGGGTGTATGCACTTCCATCGCGACGTGATGGCGATGTGCGATGGCTTCTCGGCGCAGGTGCTGCGGCTGACCGCCGCGGACCGCTGCATCGGTACACCCCCGTTCGCCTTCACCTTCGGCCTCGGTGGACTGCTCTGCTTCCCGCTCGCGGCGCGCGGGAGCACCGTATTGCTCGAGAAGGCGACCCCGGAGCTCCTGCTCGAGGCCATCGCCGCGACCCGCGCGACGGTCAGCTTCACCGCACCGACCTTCTACCGCCTGATGGGGCTCGCGATTCGGAAGGAGCCCCCGCAATTCTTAACCGCCTCGTTGCGCACCACTGTCTCCGCCGGTGAGGCCCTCCCCGATGCCACACGCACGCTCTGGCGCGAGGTGACCGGGATCGAGATGCTCGACGGCATCGGCGCGACCGAGCTGATCCACATCTTCATCGCCGCAGCGGGCGCCGACGTGCGCCCCGGCGCGATCGGACGCGCGGTGCCGGGCTACGAGGTGGCGGTCCTCGACGAGGCGCTCCAGCCTGTTCCCGCCGGCACCGTCGGCCGGCTCGCCGTGCGCGGCCCGACCGGGTGCCGCTACCTCGCCGACCCACGGCAGCGGAGCTACGTGCAGGACGGATGGAACCTCACCGGCGACGCGGCGACGATGGACGCGGACGGCTATGTCTTCTTCAAGGCGCGCACCGACGATCTCATCATCTCGGCGGGGTACAACATCGGCGCGCCCGAAGTCGAGGCTGCGGTGATGCAGCATCCCGCCGTGGCGGAGTGCGCGGTCGTCGGGGTGCCGGATGAGGAGCGTGGCCAGGTGGTGAAGGCGGTGGTCGTCCTCGCGGCGGGGCACGCGCCCTCCGACGCGCTCGCGACGGAGATCCAGGACTTCGTGAAGCGCACGATCGCGCCGTACAAGTATCCGCGGGTCGTGGCCTTCACGGCCGCGCTCCCCAAGACTGACACCGGGAAGCTGCAGCGCTTCCGACTCAAGGAGTCCGCATGACCCTGCGCATCCTCCACCCCGAAGGGTGGGCCGCTCCGAAGGGGTACGCGAATGGCGTCCTCGCCACGGGCCGGCAGATCCACGTGGCCGGACAGATCGGCTGGGACGCCGAGCAGCGGATCGCCCCGGGCGGGCTCGTGCCGCAGACGCGGCAGGCGCTCGAGAACATCGTGGCCGTCCTCGCGAGCGGCGGGGCGCGTCCCGAGCATCTCGTGCGACTCACCTGGTACCTCACTGACCGCGCCGCGTATCTCGCTGCCTCGAAGGAGATCGGTGCGGCGTACCGCGACGTGATCGGACGCCACTTCCCCGCGATGACCGCTGTCGAGGTGTCGTCACTGATGGAAGCTGACGCGCTCGTCGAGATCGAAGCCACCGCCGTCCTGCCCTGATGCGTCGTCTGTCGTCCAGTCTCCCGCCTCTCGCCTTCAACGCCTTGTTATGACCTTCGCTGCCATCACCGGGTGGGGCTCCTGCATGCCCCCGGCGGTCCTCACCAACGCGGACCTCTCGACCTTCCTCGACACCAACGACGAGTGGATCACGTCGCGCACCGGGATGCACGAGCGCCGCGTCTCCCACGTGACCGCGGTCGAGCTCTCCACCATCGCGGCCAAGCGCGCCCTCGCCTGCGCGGGCCTCGAGGCCGCGGATGTGGACCTCATCATCTATGGCGGCGTGAGCAACGAGGAGCTCTGCCCCAACAGCGCCTCGGGCGTCCAGCTCGCGCTCGGGGCGCGCCGCGCCGCGTCGATCGACCTCAACACGGCGTGCACGAGCTTCTGCTACGGGCTCGCGACCGCCACCGCGATGATCCGCACCGGCGTGGTGCGGAACGCCGTCGTGATCGGCGTCGAGCTCATCAGCCGCTATATGGACTGGTCCAACCGCAACGTCGCGGTGCTCTTCGGCGACGGGGCCGCCGCGGTCGTCCTGCAGGCCACCGACCGCGAGGAGGGGATGCTCGGCGCGGTGCTCGGCTGTGACGCCGAGGCGCGCGCGACGCTCCGCGTGCGCGGCTTCGGGTGCGGGTATTCGGGGTACGGCATCACCTACGGTGACACCCTCTGGGATTTCGACGGCCAGGTGATCTTCAAGCGCGCCGTCGGCGCGATGGCGGCGGCCTCGACGAAGGTCCTCGCCGATGCCGGCGTCACGGCGGACGAGGTCGGGCTCGTGGTGCCGCACCAGGCGAACCTGCGAATCATCGAGGGGGTCGCGAAGCACGCTGGCATCCCGATGGAGAAGGTGATACTCACCGTGCAGAAGTACGGCAATATGAGTGCAGCGACCGTGCCGGTGGCGCTCGTGGAGGCGCTCGAAGCCGGCCGCGTCGCGCCGGGGAGCTGGCTCCTGATGCCCGCCTTCGGTGGCGGGCTGACCTATTGCTCCCTGCTCGTGAAGTGGGGGGAACGCACCACCCCGCTCGGCGTCAGCGACGCCGCCCTCCCGCCCTGCACCGAGACCGCGCTCGAGATGGTCAACCGCATCCGCGCGAACCAGGATCCGCACGGCCGGTCGCGGGCGGGGCTGATGGCGCCCGTCTTCGCGGAGGCGCGGGGCGCGGGCGCCGTCTAGCCCGGGATCGAGACGATCTTTCCGAGGAAGAGGATCGTCCCGCTGAATCGTTCGCGGATGGCGAAGAGGAACGGCCGGTCGACACGGAAGGGCGGTGGTCCCACGGGGGTGCTGGTGACCCGGATCCCGATCGCGGTGACCGCCGCCGCCTCGGTGCCGACCTCGTTGACGTCCACGAAGGTCTTGTGGCGGACGAAACCGACGTAGAGCTGTTCGGGACCGGTGGCAAGCTTCGTGAGGTTCGCCCGCGTTGGGTCGAAGAGGTCCCCCATCCCGAGCGCGGTGAGGTCATCATTGAGCTCCCGCGTCAACTCGACCTTGAACTTCGGGAGCGTCAGGTCGGTGGTCACCGTCGCGGCGGTGGCGGCGAGGTCGCCGAGCATCGCGTCCCAGCCCGTCGTGGTGAACTCGTTCATCAACGTCTGCACGTCCTGTCCCTCATTCGGGAGGACGAGGGTCATCGTGAAGGCGCCGTTGCCGTAGGGCAGCTCCGTCACCGCGTACCGATCGGCGTACAGCACCTTCTGCCGAATCTCGCGGGTCATCATCGGGACCTGGTGCGCTCCCGTAGCCCCGCGGAATGTGCCGAGCATCGTCTTCCGTGGGTCGAACGCATCCTTCCAGGCGCCCTTGAAGTAGATCGCGTTGATCAGATACATCACATCATCGGGGTCGATCGCCTCAAGAATCGTCGGGATCTTCCCCGCGGTCTGTTCCTTCACCCATCCATTGATCTCGCCGAGCGTCCGGCCGTCGGTGAAGTCGACCTCACGGATGGCGGCGTCGAAGGCGGCCCGGGTGGCGTCGAGGAAGGTCGGGGCCACGGCGAACCCCTCGCGGTACCAGATCCCGTTCGCCACCCGCATCGTCGACGTCGGGTCGAGCCCGCGCAGGAGGTCGATCAGGCCACGATACGCCGCATTCATCTCCGGTAGCGAGGGGGCGGGCGCGTTCGGTGTGGCGTGCCGGAGCCCGAGGCGCATCGCATCGAAGGTGGCGCCATCGGCGCCGTTCAGCAGCATCCCCAGCGCCATCGACACGCTGATCGGCGAGACGACGCTGTTCCGTGTGCGGTCGGCCGCCGTGCGCCGCAGGAGATCGAACGCGAAGGCGTTCGACGCGCCGGCCACGCGCAGCTCCGCGGATGTCAGATCACGGGGAAGGCCGGTGAGCGGTGCGGGCGGGCCGGCGGGATCCTGGCTGCACGCGATCAGCGCAGGCAGAGCGAGCAACGACCGGAGATGACGACGGACCGTCGACGACATGCGCACAGGAATTCTCTGGATGGGATGGCTTCGTACGCTACACCGCAGGACGGATCCCGTGCCACCGAGCGACCCGTGCGGGACGGCGTTCGGATATTTTTCTCTGGTCGGGTTCGTCCCCGTACCGTCCGTCGACGACGCCGCCGC
>VHBO01000043.1 GCA_016871895.1 Gemmatimonadota bacterium | reverse complement strand
GCGACGACTCCGCTACTTACCCGCCCGCCGATGCTCGTCGATGAGTCGTGTGATCGCGACACGGAGGTCGCGACCCGACGCCTCGAACGCGGCCTCGAACCCCTCGAGGTCGTGGAGATAGACCCGGCGGGCGAGCAACGCCGCGTTGTCGAGGGCCACTCGCGCGGCGTACCGAGGCGAGATCGTCTCGAGCATCGGGGCGAGCGAGTCGACGAGTCGACGACGCGCGGCGGCGTAGACCTGCTCGCGTGCTACCAACCGCGCCGCACGCGCCGGCGGACCGGGGTGCGCGGCGAACGCGGAGTCGAGTGCGCCGGTGAGGGTGCGCCAGAAGACGGCGAGTCGGCGTTCATCGTCCCACCGCGCCGCGGCACGCGACGCCCCGGCCGTGTCGCCGCGCGACCGGAAGAACCGCTCCGCGCCCCGCGCGCCAACGAAGTTCGCGAACGATTCATTGAAGACGGCCCCGCCCGGTGCGTAGTAGCGATTGTGCGTGAGCTCGTGGATCACCGTGTTCACGAGGTCGACCGAATCGGCGGCCAGCGTCGTCGAGAGCAGCGGGTCGTCGAACCATCCGAGCGTGCTGAAGGCCGGCGAGGGGCGGAGGTAGACATCGCGCCCAGAGGCGGCGAGCGCCGCCGATGCCGACCGCGCGTCCTCGGCGTCGAAGAACCCCTTGTACGGCACCCGCCCGACGATCGGGAACCACCAGGTGACCGGCGCCAGGGTGTCCGGCTCCGCGCCCGAGAGGACGAGGACCAGCGTGTCTCGGCCCAGGTCGGTGTACGTCGTGAAGGCCCCGCCGGCCGGGAGCCCCAGTGAGTCCTCGGCGAACGCCCGAGCCGCCAGGACGAGCTGGAGTTTCGCCCGGACCGGCGCGGCGACCCCGAGATCCGCGACCAGTGCCTCGATCGGCCGGCGGGCGAGCAGAATCCGCCCCTCCTCCCACCCCGCCCGGGCGAGATAGCGCCCGGTGGGGGTCCCCCCGAGGAACGCCCCCAGGAGCAGGAGCACCCCGGCGGTAGCCCGCACCGCCACCTGCCCGGCTTTTCGCCTCCAGCCTCCCGCCTCCAGCATCTCGCCTCCTGACCCCTGGCACCTGGCACCTGATTGATATCATAGAGCGCCCCCATCGCCCACCCCCCCGGATTCCACTATCCTTCTGGGCCCATGACCTTCGTCCATCTCCACTGTCACTCCGAGTACTCCCTCCTCGACGGGGCGAACCGGATCGACGACCTGATCGCCCGGGCGAAGGAGTTCGAGCAGCCCGCGCTGGCCATCACGGACCACGGGAACCTCCACGCCGCGTGGGAATTCCAGGAGAAGGCCCGGAAGGCGGGAGTGAAGCCGATCATCGGGATGGAGGCCTACGTCGCCCCGGGCGACCGCCGGGTGAAGACCCGCGCCCAGACCGGCGAGAAGAACTACTTCCACCTTGTCCTCCTCGCGCGCGACCTCGCGGGCTACCGGAACCTTGTCAAACTCTCCTCCCTGGCCTACACGGAAGGGTTCTACGGCAAGCCGCGGGTGGACCGCGAGCTCCTCGCCGCGCACCACGAGGGGCTCATCGTCTCGAGCGCCTGTATGGCGGGCGAGGTCGCCCAGCACCTCCTCGACGACCGGTATGACGAGGCGCGGGCGACCGCCGCTTGGTACGCCGAGCTGTTCAAGGGCCGGTACTACCTCGAGGTGCAGGCGCACGAGGCGGGAGAGCAGCGCCGCCTCAACGAGCTCGTCTTCCGGCTCGGCAAGGACCTCGGCCTCCCCGTCGTCGCCACGAATGACGCGCACTTCCTCAAGGCCGACGATCACGACGCGCACGACGTCCTGCTCTGCATCGGCCTGAAGAAGGACCGGCTCGATGCCGACCGTCTCCGCTACGACCGCGGCCTCTACTTCAAGAGCGCCCCCGAGATGGCGACGGTCTTCCCCGACCGCCCCGACGTCCTCGAGAACACCTGCGCGATCGCCGACGCCGTCGACGTGGCATTCGAGAAGAAGTACTACGTCCCGGCCTTCCCCCTCCCGAAGGGGGTGAAGAGCGAGAACGACCTGCTCGTGACGCTGGCCACCGACGGAGCCAAGCGCCGCTACGGGACCCCGCTCCCCGCCGAGGCCAAGGAACGCCTCGACTACGAACTCGGCGTCATCACGAAGACAGGCTACGCGGGCTACTTCCTCATCACCGCCGACTTCATCAAGGCGGCGCGCGACCGCGGGATCCCCGTGGGTCCGGGCCGCGGCTCGGCCGCGGGCTCGCTCGTCGCCTACGCCACCGGCATCACGAACGTCTGCCCGCTCAAGTTCGACCTCCTCTTCGAGCGCTTCCTCAATCCGGAACGCGTCTCGATGCCCGACATCGACGTCGACTTCTGCGAGGAGCGGCGCGGCGAGGTCATCGAGTACGTCCGGGAGAAGTACGGCCGCGAGTCGGTCGGACAGATCATCACCTTCGGGACCCTCAAGTCGCGCGCCTGCATTAAGGACGTCGGGCGCGTCCTCGGCTTCACCCCCGCCGAGACCGATGCGATCGCGAAGCTGGTGCCGAACCAGCCGAACTTCTCCCTCACCGTCGCCGAGGCGATCGAGAAGGTCCCCGAGGTCCGGAAGCTCTACGAGCAGGATGAGCGGCACGCGCAGCTCTTCGATTTCGCCATCGCGCTCGAAGGGCTCTCGCGCCACGCTGGCGTGCACGCCGCGGGGATCGTGATCGCGCCGGGCCCGCTCGACGACTACGTCCCGGTCTGCACGGCAGAGTCGAAGGGGAGCGGCGGCGGGGGCGACGAGCGCGTCGTCGTCACGCAGTACGATATGGTGGCGCTCGAGAAGGCCGGGATGCTCAAGATGGACTTCCTCGGCCTCACGACGCTCACGATCCTCACCGACGCGCTGCGCGCCATCCACGACCGGCGCGGCGTGACGATCGATCTCGACGCCCTCCCGCTCGACGACGAGGCCACCTACCGGATGCTCCGCGCCGGCCGCACCGCTGGCGTCTTCCAGTTCGAGTCCCCGCTCGCGACGGATATGGTGCGCGCGATGCGCGCCGACCGCTTCGACGACCTCGTCGCCTCCAACGCGTTGATGCGCCCGGGGCCGCTCGACGCCGGGATGCACAAGGTCTACCAGCGCCGCAAGAAGGGGGAGGAGCCGGTCGCGTACCAGCTCCCGGAGCTCGAGGAGATCCTCGCGCCGACCTACGGCGTCATCACCTACCAGGAACAGGTGATGCGCATCGCGCAGCGCCTCGCCGGCATCTCGCTGGCCGAGGCCGACGTACTGCGCAAGGCGGTGGGCAAGAAGGACGCCGAGCTGATCCGTCAGGAGCTCGGGAAGTTCTCGACCAAGGCCGTCGCCAACGGCTTCCCGCCCAAGGTCATCGAGGACATCGCCGGCCAGATCGAGACCTTCGGGCGCTACGGCTTCAACAAGTCACACTCCGTCGCGTACTCGATCCTCTCGTACCACACGGCGTATCTCAAGGCGCATTACGCGCCGGAGTTCATGGCGGCCGTCCTCTCGGCCTGCATCGGCGACACCGATGCGGTCGTGAAGTACATCGCCGAGGCGCGCGACCTCGGCCTCGAGATCCTCCCCCCCGACGTCAACGAGTCCGGGTGGAAGTTCACCGTCATCGGGGACCAGCGGATCCGCTTCGGCCTCGGGGCGATTCGCAATGTCGGCCACTCCGCCGTCGAGTCGATCCTCGCGGCGCGCGCGGAGCGCCCCTTCACCTCGCTCTACGACCTCTGCGAGCGCATCGACCTCCGCACCTGCAACAAGCGGGTGCTCGAGGCGCTCATCCACGCCGGCGCGCTCGACGGCCTCGGCGGCCATCGCGCGCAGTTTGTCGCGGCGCTCGACGGCGCCATCCAGGCCGCCTCCCTCGCCCAGGCGGAGATCGCCACCGGTCAAGGCTCCCTCTTCGGCGATCTCCTCGGCGGCGGCGAGGCCGAGACCACCGCCGCACCGCTGCAGCCGACCCTGCCAAACGTCGCCCCCTTCTCCGAGTCCGAGCGGCTCACGCAGGAAAAGGCGATCCTCGGCTTCTACATCTCCGGGCACCCCCTCGAGCCCTTTCGCGCCGAGTGCGAGCTGCTCGCGACGCACACCGTCGCCCAGCTGGGCACGTGGACGCCGGACGCGATCGCGCTCGCCGGGGTCGTGACCGCCATCAAGCGGCAGGTGAGCAAGAAGTCAGGGAACGAGTTCGCCCGGCTGACCGTCGAGGACTTCTCCGGTGCGGCGGAGCTCCTCGTCTTCCCAGAAGCGTGGGCCGCCATTGGAGACCGCATTCAGGCCGACATCCCCGTCCTGCTCAAGGGCGGGTACTCCCGGCGCGACCAGGACGCCGACAACCCGACCTTCATCGTGGAGTCGGTCACGCGTCTCGCCGAGCTGCGGGCAACCGGCCAGTTCGCGGTGCGGCTGGAGCTGGATGCGGAGACCGGGGTCCCCACCGGGGTGATGCAGGACGTCCGGGCGATCGCCGAAGCCCATCCCGGGTCCGCCCCGCTGGAGCTACGTTGGAAGGGTCGGGATGGGGTCCCAGCGCGGATGCGCTCCTCGCTGCGGCTCTCGGCCGCCGGCCCCGCCCTCAAGGAACTGCGCGCGCTCCTCGGCGATGACCGGGTGAAGCTCGTGCGAGGAGGTTGACGATGGGAACGTCCGTGCTCGAATTCGACAAGCCAATCGCGGAGCTGGAGCGTCAGATCGAGGAGCTCCGGCAGCAGGCCGAGGCGCAGAAGATCGACCTCGCCGCGGAGATCGCGCCGCTGCAGCAGAGGCTTGGGAGCCTCCGGGAGGAGGTCTACCGGACGCTCACCCCGCTCCAGCGCGTGCAGGTCGCGCGCTCGGCCCGGCGGCCGTTCACGCTCGACTACCTGCGCCTCGCCTTCAGCGATTTCATCGAACTGCACGGCGACCGCGCCTTCCGGGACGACCCGTCGATCGTCGGTGGATGGGCCCGGCTCGACGGCGAGACGGTGATGGTCATCGGGCACCAGCGCGGTCGCGACACCAAGGAGAACATCCACCGGAACTTCGGGATGCCGCATCCCGAGGGGTACCGCAAGGCGCTCCGGCTGATGAAGCTCGCCGAGAAGTTCCACGTGCCGGTGCTGACCTTCATCGACACGCCCGGCGCCTGGGCCGGCATCGGTGCGGAGGAGCGCGGCCAGTCCGAGGCGATCGCGCGCAACCTGCTCGAGATGGCGCAGCTCACCGTCCCGATCGTCGCGACGGTCATCGGTGAGGGTGGCTCGGGGGGCGCCCTCGCCCTCGGGGTCGCCGACCGCATCCTGATGCTCGAGCACTCGGTGTACTCCGTCATCACCGTCGAGGGGTGCGCGGCGATCCTCTGGAAGGACGGGAAGAGCCCCGAGATGCGGGAGAAGGCCGCCTCGTCCCTCCGCATCACGTCGCAGGATCTCGTCCGCCTCGGCATCGTGGACGAGGTGATCCCCGAGCCGCCCGGCGGCGCGCACGCCGATCACGCCGCGACGGCGTCGGCGCTGCACGATGCCATCCTCGCGCACGTCGACGAGCTCCGTCGACTCAAGCCCGACAAGCTCGTCCGCAAGCGGCGTGAGAAGTTCCTCAAGATGGGGGCGTTCACCGAGTGAGCCCCGCGTGACTGCGCCCGAGGCACCCGAGGCACCGGTCGCCCCTCCCACCACCGGGACGCATCTGGTGGAGGTGGAGTTCAAGGGGAATCGTCGCGTCTTCTTCACCTGGACCGGCGAGGCCCCGCCCGCGCTGCGCGCCGCCGTCATCGTCAAGGTCGAGCGCGGCGAAGACCTCGGCCGCGTGCACAGCACGGGGGAGCTCGCGGAGCGCCGGAAGGCAGGGACCGCTCACGGCAAAGCGTCACCGGAGACGCTCCCGGTCCTCGTGCGGCTCGCCACCCCGCGCGAGATCGACACGGCGGTGCGCCTGCGGGCCGACGAACACGCCGTGCGCCAGGCCGCGGTAGAGCTCGTCCGCGAGCTGAAACTCGAGATGAAGGTGTCGGATACCGAATGGCAGTTGGACCGCCGTCGACTCACCTGCTATTTCACCGCTGAGGCGCGCGTCGATTTCCGCGAGCTCGTGCGTCGACTCGAGCGCCGCTTTTCGACCCGCGTGCATATGTGGCACATCGGCGTCCGCGACGAGGCCAAGCGCCTCGATGGCGTCGGGCGCTGCGGTCGCCAGTTCTGCTCCGCGAGCTGGCTCCCCGAGCTCCTCCCCGTGAAGTCGAGCAGCGCGAAGGACCAGCGTCTCTCGACACTGAACCCGGCCCAGATCTCCGGCACCTGCGGTCGGCTGATGTGCTGTCTCCGCTACGAGCACGAGTTCTACGTGCAGTCGCGGAAACGCTTCCCCAAGGAAGGGAAGATCCTGCAGACCGCGGCGGGCGAGGAGAAGGTCATCGCGAACGACATCTTCCGGGACCGCGTGACGCTGCGGCTCGCCTCGGGCGAGTCGCGAATCATCCCGCTCGCGCAGCTCCGGTACGAGCTCGGCGAGGCGCCGATTCCGGTGGAGGAGGAACTGCCGGGCGACGGGGACAGCGACACGGAGGACTCGGAGGAGGGGCACCGGCAACCCCTCGTCCCGATCGCGCGGGCCGAGCGCACGCCGCGTGCCGAACCACCTCGGGACCCGCGGGCGGCCTCCCGCTCGGGCGCGGAGCGTGGTCCGCGCCGCGACGAGCGCCGCGACAGGCGCGCAGCCGCCCGACCCCTTGAGCGCGGCACCGTCGCCCCGGCACCGGCGCCCACCCCCGATTCGACCGGCGACACTGCCGCCCCCACCGACGACGCGACCCGCAAGCGCCGGCGTCGCGGCCGCCGTGGCGGACGTCGCGGGCGCGGGGATGGCACCGGGCCCGCCGGCGCCGCCGACCAGACCGACTGACCCCGACGATGTCCCGCTTCTACCTCACCACCGCCATCGACTACGCGAACGGCGACCCGCACCTCGGGCACGCCCTCGAGAAGATCGGCGCCGACGCCATCGCGCGTTTCCACCGCCAACTCGGCGACGACGTCTGGTTCCTCATCGGGATGGACGAACACGGACAGAAGGTCGCCCAGACCGCCGAGCAGGCGGGGATGGCACCGCAGGCCTTCGTGGACCGCGTCGCGGAACGCTTCCAAGCGATGTGGACCACCCTCGGGATCTCGCACGACCAGTTCATGCGGACCTCCGCGGCGCCCCACCACGCCGCGGTCACCGACCTGCTGGAGCGAATCTTCCGGCACAGCCCCGACGATTTCTACGAGCGCTCCTACACGGGCCGGTACTGCGTGGGGTGCGAGAGCTTCAAGCAGCCCGCCGACATCACCGACGAGCGCTGCGCTCTCCACCCGACGCGGAGCCTGCAGGAGATCACCGAACGGAACTGGTTCTTCCGCCTCTCGGCCTACACCGACCGACTCAAGGCGCACCTCGCGGCGCACCCCGAGTTCGTGCAGCCCGCCACGCGCCGCAATGAGATCCTCGCCCTGCTCGAGCAGGGACTCGAGGACGTCTCCGCGAGCCGCGCGCGCTTCGCCTGGGGCGTCCCCTTCCCGCGGCCGCTCTCCGACGGGGAGACGCAGACCACCTACGTCTGGTTCGACGCCCTCCCGAACTACTGGACCGCGCAGACCTTCCCGGGCTCCCGCGCCCCGTGGCCCGCCGACGTGCACATCGTCGGGAAGGACATCACCCGATTCCACGCGGTGATCTGGCCGGCGATGCTGATGGCCGCCGACCTGCCGCTCCCCGCGATGATCTGGGCGCACGGCTTCATCTCCCTCGGCGGAGAGCGCTTCTCCAAGTCCGCGGGGGTGAAGCTCGAACTCGCCGACGCGATCGCACGCTTCGGCCCCGACGCCTTCCGGTACTACCTCCTCCGCGATGTCCCCTTCGACGGGGACGGCGCCTTCTCGTGGGAGCGATTCGAAGCCGTCTACACCGCCGAACTCGCCAACGGGCTCGGGAACCTCGCGAGCCGCATGACGGCGATGCTCGAGAAGTACTGCGACGGCATCGTCCCGACGGGGGTGCGCGGCGCCACCGATGCGGCCGACCTCGCCGACTACGCAGAGGCGCGCGCCGCGATGGCGGGGCGCCGTGGCTTCCCGGTTCACGAGGCGCTCGAGGCGGTCGTGCGCACGGTCGGACGCGCCAACCAGCTCATCCAGGACGCCAAGCCCTGGGTCCTTGCGAAGAACCCCGCCCAGCGCGAGGCGCTCGACGGGGTGTTAGCGACGCTGGCGCGCCAGCTGGCACGCCAGGCGGTCTATCTCGCCCCCTTCATGCCCCAGAAGGCCGAGGCGCTCTGGCAGGCCCTGGGCGGCCCTGGGACGGCCGGCGGCACGACCTTCGCGGCGGCGGACACCCTCGACTGCGCCGGCTGGCGCGTGACGAAGGGCGAGGGGCTCTTCCCGCGGCCGGAGCCCCCGGCCGGCGCCTGAGTCGCCGCGCGGAACGCGACGGGGGTGGCGCCTGGCGGCACCACCCCCGTCGGCGCTCTACCAACCACGAGACGTCAGAACGAGACCTTCGGCACCTCGCGCGCCGCCTCGCTCTGCACCTCGAAATACTCCCGCGCCGCCGCCCCGGAGAGCTTCGCGACGAGGACCGCCGGGAACTTCCGGATGTACGTGTTGTAGTCGCGGACCGCGCCGTTGTAGTCGGTGCGCGAGACGGCAATGCGATTCTCCGTCCCCGCGAGCTCGTCCTGCAGGCGGAGGAAGTTCGCGTCGCTCTTGAGCTGCGGATAATTCTCGGAAATCGCGAGGAGTCGCCCGAGCGCACCGGTCATCGCCTCGTTCGCACGCGCCATCTCACCGACGTTGCGCCCCTGCACCGCACCGGCGAGCCCAGCCCGCGCCTGCGCGACCTCGGTGAAGATCGTCATCTCCTGCTTGGCATAGCCTTTCACGGTCTCGACGAGGTTCGGCACGAGATCGGCGCGCCGCTGCAGCTGCACCTCGATCTGCTGCTGCGCCGACTGCGCGGTCTCGTCCTTGGTCTGGATGCTGTTGTAGCTACCCACCCCGAAGAGGACGAGGAGGATCGGGAGGGCGATGAGGATGAGGAGACGGGGCTTCATTGGAGGCTGGAGGTTGGAGGTTGGAGATTTGAGGCTGGAGGGATCAGGGGTCAGGGGTTAGGGGTCGGGAGCCGGGCGGGGCATCGACCCGGCCCCTGAGACCTGGCCCCTGAGACCTGGTCCCTCATCCCTGCCCCACGATCGCATCCACGTGCGCCACGAACCGCTCGAGCCCAGCGTGGTATGCGGCGAGCAGGGAATCGGCTTCCGCGGCGACGATCTTCGCCGACCCATCCACGTGGGCGAGCACCTTCAGGAAGGGCGCGGGATCGAACCCGGCGTGACGGGCGGCGCGGCGCACCACCTCGGCCGCCGTGTCGGCGGCCGGCTCGCCGTGCACGCGGAGCAGCGTCCGGAAGAGCACCAGCACCGCGCTCCGGGTCGCCGCGAGCAACGCGATCTCCTTCGCCGCATCCCCATCGGCGGCGAGGAGCCCCTGCCGGAGGGCGAGGAGCTTCCCCATCGCCTCGAACTCGAGCTGGTGGCGCAGGTTGGCTGCCTCCACCGGCGTGCCGTGCGGCAGGGCGCCCCACAGCTCCCGGTGGTGCGCGAGGATGTCGGCGACCTCGATCGCGAAGACGTCACGGCTCGCGTGCCACTCCGCCTCCGTGAGGATCAGCGGCGGCGGGTTCCCTAGCGCGCGCCACTCGCGCGTCGCGCGCGCGGAGGCGCGGAGCGACGCCGGGGTGAGCGCTCGGACCAGCACGAGCACGTTGTGGTCCGAGTGCTTCGCCACCTGCTCCCCACGCGCAGCGGAACCGTAGAGGACGACCGCGCGGAGCGCGTCGCCATGCGCGTCGCGGAGCGCCTGTGTGAAGCCATCGAGTGTCATCGCCGCCATCTCAGAACCTCCCGCCGGCGCCACCGCCGGAGAACCCGCCGCCCCCACCGAAGCCACCGAATCCGCCCCCGCCGAACCCACCGCCCCCCCAACCGCCGCCCCCCCAGCCGCCACCACGACCGACCGGGAAGGGCACGACGAC
>VHBO01000042.1 GCA_016871895.1 Gemmatimonadota bacterium | reverse complement strand
AGGCCGAATTCGGGATCCCGCTGCTCACGACGACCGGTCGATTGGAGATCGCCCCCGACTGGACGCCCGCCCTCCGCGCGACGCAGGCGATGCTCACCCGCTTCGGCGTGCCGACCGAGGCGTTCACCGCGGACGAGCTCCGCCGCCGCTACCCGCAGATGGGGTTCGACGGCATCGGCGTCGGGCTGCTCGAGCCGGGCGCCGGGGTCGTGCGCGCCAAGCAGGCGATCCTCGCCACGGCCGATGCGTTCCGCAGAAAGGGCGGCACCCTCACCATCCAGCACGCCGCACCCGGGCGCGCCGAGGGTGGGCGGCTCGTCGACTGCACGCTCGCCGACGGGAGCCGCGTCGCGGCGCAGCAGTTCGTCTTCGCCTGCGGGCCCTGGCTCCCGAAGGTCTTCCCCGAGCTGCTGGGGCGCCGCATCAAGGTGCCGAAGCGCGACGTGCTCTACTTCGGCGTCCCGGCGGGCGACACCCGGTTCGCGCCGCCAGCGCTCCCGAACTTCTCCGAGAGCGCGTACTACGGCTTCCCCAGCATCGACGGACGCGGGGTGAAAGTCTGCCCCACCAACGGGCCTGACCACTGGGACCCCGACACCGACGAACGGATCGTGGACCCGATGCAGGTGCGGCGCGCCCGTGCTTATCTGGCACGCCGCTTCCCCGCTCTAGCGGCGCAGCCGATCACCGAGACGCGCGTCTGCCAGCTCGAGAACACCGACGACGAGCATTTCATCGTCGATCGACACCCGAACTACGCCAACGTGCTCATCGCGGGTGGCGGCTCGGGCCACGCCTTCAAGCACGGTCCCATGCTCGGGGAATACGTCGCCCGTCGGGCCGTGGGTGACACGACGGACCCCGCCTTCGACGCGATGGTGCGGCTCGCGCGCTGAAAGAGGCGCCACGTCGCGCGTGAACACGCGCGCGATGTGGCGTCCCACATCAGAACCCGTCCGCAGTCCCTCCTTCGGATCAGCGCCGGTCGGTCTCGCCCGCGCCGAGCTGCCGCGTCGCCTCCGCCAGCACCGCACGCTGCGCCGGTGTCGGCCCGTGGAAGGTCGCCTGCCGCACGCCGCTCCCGGTGAACGCCCCGAGAACGCGGACCAGCGGCGCCGCCTCCCGACGCATCCCCTTCGCGATGAGCGCCGTCTGCACACGCACCACCTCACGCAGGAACGTCTCCCGCGCCCGGTGCTCGGCGAGCGTCACATCGCTCGCGGGATCCGCACGCACCTCGAACCGCTGCGACACCTTCACCGATCTCGCGTCCATCGTCACGGTGTAGGTGCCAGGCGCGGCGTGGAAGCCGCGCGCCCCGATGTCGTGCGCCGGGATCGGGAGCGCCGGCCGACGCGACGCACCCCCGCGCCCCATCCCACCGGCCCCCGCCGGCGGACCGCCCTCCTCCCCGCCGCCGAACCCGAAGCCCATCCCACCCGCCGGGGCGGGCCAGCGCAGGTCCCACTGCACGCGCTGCATCACGCCGGCCACCCCCGATGCCGTGAACCGCCGCACCACGTCGCCCGCCGCGTTCGTCACAGTGAATCGCACCGTGTCCACCGGCTGTGCGAGGTGATACGTGAACGTCGCCCCCTCGGCGGGGTTCTCCGCCGCGTACAGCGCGTGCGCCGCCGTCGAGACGTCAGCGCGGTAGAGCGTGAGCGTCGCGCGCCGCACCGGGAAGAGCGTCGCCGTCGTGCTCGCCACGGTCGGCGTCCACGCCGCGAGCGGAGAGGCGTCATCGAGCACCCAGATGGAACGCCCGTGCGTCGCCAACACGATGTCCTTCGTGCGCGGATGGATGACGATGTCGTCGTAGCGCGTCGGCGGGAGGTTCGCGGCAAGTCGCGTCCAGGTGGCCCCGGTATCGACGCTCACGTGCAGGAAGCGCTCCGTTCCGGCGACGAGCACGTTCGGCTTCCCGGGGTACTCAGCGATCGACCGCACCGGGTTCCCGTCGGGGAGCCCCGCCGCGATTGACGTCCAACTGCGCCCGAAGTCCGTGGTGCGAAAGAGATACGGCCGGAAGTCCCCGCTCCGGTGGTTCTCGAACGCGACGATCGCGGCCCCCTTTCCCGACGCGGACGCGACGATGCGATCCACGAAGGAGCCATCCGCCACGCCGCGCAGGTTGCGGCCGACCTCGGTCCACGTCCGGCCGCCGTCGCGCGACACCTGGATGTTCCCGTCATCGGTCCCCGCCCAGAGGACGAGCGAATCGACCGGCGACTCAGCGACGGTGGTGATCTCACTGAAGCTCGACTCGCCGTCATTACGCGAGAGCCGGATCTCGGTGTTCGGCACCCCACCGATCCGCAGCGTGTCGCGGTTCACCTGCCGCGTCAGGTCCGCCGTCGCCGTCCAGGTGGCACCGAAGTCGCGCGAGATGAGGAGCTTGTTCGCGCCGAGGTACACTGTCCCTGCGCGATATCGCGACGCGAGCACCGGGGCGGTCCAGTCGAAGCGATACCGCTCCCCGGACGGCGCCTGCGGCTGGATGTCCCACCGATCGCCCGTGACGACGTCGACGCGCGTGAGGCTCCCACCGCTCGACGTCGAGTACACGAACCGCGGCCCCTTCAGATCCACGGCCTGTCCCGTCCCGTCACTGAAGCCGATCTGCACCCAATCCTGGTTCAGGATACCGAGCCAGTGCGTCGTCGCGCTCGGGCCCATCCACGAATGCGCGTCCTGCATCCCGCCGTAGATCCAGTACGGATCGCGATCGTCGACCCCGATACGGTAGAACTGCCCGATGGCGAAGTTGTTGATTCGCGCGTAGGTGTAGCCGAGGTCGTAGCTCTCGTGGAGCCCGCCGTCGCCGCCGAGGAGGAGATGGCGCGGATCACGCGGGTCGATCCAGAGCGCGTGGTGGTCGTCCTTCAGGCCAAGGTCGTAGGTCGGCGAGTTCGGCATCGCTTCAAAGGTGGCCCCACCGTCTTCGCTCTTCGCCGGCTGCACCCCCATCATCCAAACCCGCTGATCGTTCGTCGGGTCGATCGTCGGATGCGAGTAGTACATCGGACGCGGGTTCATCGGGCTCTTCCGCGCCCACGTCGCACCGGCGTCCTCGGAGCGGTACGTCCCGCCCGCGGTCGGATGCTCGATCGTCGCGACGAGCACGTCCGGCTTCGACCGGGCGATCGCGAGCCCGATGCGTCCCTTGTCCCCCGTCGGGATCCCGGACTCGAGACGGCGCCACGTGGTGCCGCCATCGGTCGTCTTGTAGATGGCGCTCCCGGCGCCGCCCCCGTTGAAGCCGAACACCGTGCGGAGCCGCTGATAGGTGGCGGCGTAGAGCACATTCGGGTCGCGCGGATCCATCACCAGCTCCGTCGCGCCCGTGAGCGTATCGACGAAGAGCACGCGCTCCCAGCTGCGCCCCGCATCACGCGTGCGGTAGACACCGCGCTCCGCGGTGGGGCGCCAGAGGTTCCCCACCGCCGCGACATACGCGACGTTTGCGTCGGTCGGATGCGCCACCACCCGCGCGATGCTCGCCGTCTCCCGGAGCCCGAGGAATGTCCACGTCGCACCGGCATCGGTCGACCGATAGATGCCCCCGCCCCACGTGGAGGACTGCCGGTTGTTCTGCTCGCCCGTCCCCGCCCAGATGATGCGCGAGTCGACCGGCGAGATCGCGAGGTCGCCGAAGGAGCTCTCCCCCGTCGCATCGAAGATCGGCGCCCAGAGCGTCCCCTTGTTCGTCGTCTTCCAGACCCCGCCTCCCGCGGCGGCGAGGTAGATTGTCGAGGGATCCTTCGGATCCACCTCCACATCGTGGATCCGCCCCCCCATCACCGCTGGGCCGATCTCGCGGAACCGCAGTCCATCGAACGGGCTCTGGGCCTGCACGATGGTCGCCGCCAGCATCGCGGCGAGGAGCGGCGCGCGGCGAACCGACGGGAGGGCGCACGCGAGGGGCCGAGCGCCGTGCGGGAGTGATGGGATGCAGGGGGTCACGAGCGATTCCGGAAGATGGTGACGTGCACGCTGACGCTGGGGACGGAGAGGCCGGGGGCGGCGCGTACGGCCCGGTCGGCATCACCGCGGGGGCGATTCCTGGCATCGTCCGGCTAGCCGGGAACCATCTCCCCCCTCATCTTCGGATATCCGGGTGGCGTCGGCAATGGTCCGCCGCCCACACACGGCTCTCCCGCCACACGCCCTCCCGCCGATGCCGCCGATTCACCGACGCCCGCTGGGCCTTCACACCGTACTGGGGCTCCTCGCGTGTGCGTCGCTGTTCCTCACGGCCTGCGCTTCCGGCGACTCCCCCGCCGGCACCATCGCGGTCGATGGGAGCTTCGCCCGCCTCCAGAACGAGGTGCTCGTCCCCTCCTGCGCCACCGGCGGCTGTCACGTGAGCGGATCCGGGCAGGTCGTGCTCACCGGCCCGTCCGCCTATGACGGCCTCATCAACGCCCTGCCGACGCACACGGGAGCGCGACTCGCCGGCCTCAAACGCGTCGTGCCGGGCCGACCGGACAGCTCCCTGCTCTACCACCGCGTCCTCGCCCCCACGCACCGCCTGCCGGTCGACCTTGGCCCGGTGATGCCGGTCGGGCGTGCGTCGCTCAGCGCCGGCCAGGTCGAATACCTCGTGCAATGGATCGCCGCCGGTGCCCCGCGGCGCGGCGAAGTCGCCGATGCATCGCTCCTGGCCGACCGCACCGCGCAATCTTCCGCCGCCTTTCAGCCGCTCGAAGCGCCCGCCGTCGGCAGTGGGATCCAGCTGCGCGTCGAGCCCTTCACCGTCGCCCCGACGTTCGAACGCGAGCTCTTCGTCTACCGCCGCACCACCGCCACCGATCTCTACGTCCGCCGCATCCATTTCCGGATGCGCCCGAACAGCCACCACTTCGTCATCTACGGCCTCGACCCCACCATCCCGAGCTTCGCGGTCCCGAGCTGGGATGCGATCCGCGACATCCGGAACGCGGACGGGACGATGAACGTGACGAACATGCTGACGATGGGGTACCACGTCTTTTTCGGCGGCTCGATGCAGCCGGAGTTCTCGTATGAGTTCCCGGCCGGTGTCGCGCTGCGGATCCCCGCCAGGACCGGCCTCGACCTCAACGTCCACTACGCGAACTACGGGACCGCCCCGATCACCGGGGAGGCGGCCGTCAATCTCCACACGATCCCCGTCGGTCAGGTCACCAAGGTCGCGCGGACGATCAACTGGGGGAACCAGTCGATCTCCCTCCCCGCCGGGCAGCGCACCACGCTCGAGCGGGTCTTCACGGTGACGGACTCGACCACGATCTTCGCGCTCACCTCGCACACGCACCGCCTCGGGGAGCGCTTCCTGATCCGCATCGCCGGCGGACCGCGCAACGGCGAGACGATCTACGAGAGCACCGACTGGGAACACCCGGCGTTCCTGATCCTGCCACAACCGGTGCGGCTCGGCCCGGGCGAAGGGCTCCGTTCGGTCGTGACCTACAACAACACGACCGGCAACCTCGTCCGCTTCGGGCTCCAGAGCACCGACGAGATGGGGATCATCTTCGGCTACGCCTACTGAAGCGAGAACGCGTCCGCGTCCCGATGCGCCGGGAATCGGTCGCGGTGCGCCTCGAGTGCGCCGCGGTCGAGCGTCACCGACGCCACGCCGATTCCTTCGGGGAGCTCCACCAGCGTCTCGCCGAGGAAGTCGCAGGCGGCGCTCCCGCCCGCGAAGGTGAGGCCGTTCCCGTCGACCCCGGTGCGGTTCACGCCGACCGCGTAGGCGAGGTTCTCGATCGCCCGCGCGCGTAACAGCGTGCGCCACGCGGTCTGCCGCGCCGAGGGCCAGTTCGCGACATACAGCACCACATCGTACTCGAGCGCTGACTTCGTCGCGTCCGCGCGTGGCCCGGCGACGACCCGATTCCGCGAGAAGACGGGGAACCGAAGGTCATAGCAGACGAGCGGGAGCAGCCGCCACCCGCGCCACGTCACCACGAGCCGGTCCTGCCCTGCGGCATAGCGCTCGTGCTCCCCCGACATCCGGAAGAGATGCCGCTTGTCATAGTGTCGCACCGCGCCGTCGGGCGTCACCCAGAGGAGCCGGTTGTACACGGCCGCCCCATCGCGGATCTGCACGCTCCCCGTGAGGGCCGCATCGCGGGCGGCGGCCTACGCGCGCATCCACGCGACGGTGGGGCCATCCATTTCCTCCGCGCGCGTGAGCGCGTCGTTCGAGAAGCCACTCGTGAAGGTCTCGGGGAGCACGATCACATCGGACGGGGCCGTCGCCGCGATCGCCGCAGCCAGTCGGTCCCGATTCGCCTCGGGGGCGTGCCAGACCGTATCGGCCTGCACGAGCGTCACCCGGAGATCGGTGGTCACGCCCCGCCCCCGCTCAACGGCGACGCGCCGGTCATACCCCCTCCAGCCGCGCGAGCGCGGCATCCAACGTGGCGTCGGTCTTCGCGAAGCAGAGACGCAGCAGCCGCTGACCGGCCGGCGGCACGTCGTAGAACGGGGAGAGCGGGATCGCCGCCACCCCGTGCTCTAGGCAGAGCTGGCGCGCGAACTCGTCATCCGGCGCATCGGAGATCGCCCCGTAGTCCACGAGCTGGAAGTACGCCCCGGACACCGGCAGGGGCCGGAATCGGGTGCGCGCGAGCCCGTCGACGAATCGGTCGCGCTTCGCCTGATAGAACGCGCCGAGTGCCACGAGGTGGTCCGTGTGCTCGCGCAGCATCGTCGCCGCGGCCCAATGCGCCGGCGCGAAGGCGCCGAAGGTGTTGTACTGATGGACCTTGCGGAGCTCCCGCGTGAGCGCGGGCGGCGCGACGACGGCGCCGAGTCGCCAGCCGGTGCAGTGAAAGCTCTTCCCGAAGCTGGAGATGACGAAGCTCCGCGCCGCGAGCCCGGGGTGCGAGAGCGCGCTCACGTGGGACCGGCCGTCGAAGACGATGTGCTCGTACACCTCATCCGAGATCACGAGGAGATCGTGTGCCTCCGCGAGCGACGCGAGCCGTGCGACATCTGCCGGCGACCACATCGCCCCGGTCGGGTTGTGCGGCGAATTCACGATCACCAGCCGCGTGCGCGGGGTGATCGCCGCGGCGACCCGGTCCCAATCGATGCCGAACGAGGTCGGGTCGAGCGGCACGCGGATGGTCCACCCCCCCGCGAGCGCCACGACCGGCGCGTAGAGATCGTAGCTCGGGTCGAGCACGATCACCTCGTCGCCGGCGGTGATGGTGGCGGTGATGGCATCGAAGATCCCCTCCGACCCGCCCGCGGTGATGGTGATCTCGGTCGCCGCGTCGCGCCCCACGCCGAACCGGTCCGCGATCCCCGCAGAGATCTCCTCCCGCAGCGGGGCGATCCCCCCGACCGGGACGTACTGGTTCCGGCCCTCCTGGACCGCCCGTGCGAGTGCCGCCGCCAGCGCCGGGGGGGGGCGCGAAGTCCGGGAACCCCTGCCCGAGGTTCACCGCCCCCACCTCGGCGGCCAGCTGGGACACGACCGAGAAGATGGTGGTCCCGACCTGCGGGAGCTTCGAGGGGTGCGGGCGCATAGCTGGCGGGACGATGCAGCCCGGGTGCCCCCCCCGCAACGGGAGGCGACTAGGTTTCCCGGTGGCAGGTGTCAGGGGTGAGGGCCCAGGTGTGAGGGGCACTCGCCTACCGCTGACCCCTGCCCCCTGACCCCTGATCCCTGCAGGCCGATGACCCAGATCTTCCAACTCTACGTCTTCCTCCTCGCCGGCTTCGTCGGCTTCATCATCATCCAGCGCGTGCCGCCCCTCCTGCACACGCCGCTGATGTCGGCCACGAACGCCATCTCGGGGATCTCCCTCGTCGGCGCCCTCGTCGCCGCGGGTGGGAAGTACGGGACCCTCTCGACCATCCTCGGCGTGATCGCCGTCGTCTGCGCCACCACCAACGTGGTCGCCGGCTTCCTGATCACTGACCGGATGCTCGCGATGTTCAAGAAGCCCGACGGCAAGTCGGAGAGCGGCAAGTGATCGCGCTCCCCCTCTCCGTCGAGGCCGCCGCCGCGGCCGCCGCCCTCGGGGTGCGCGACTGGGTGATCCAGCTCGCCTACCTCGCCGCCTCAGCGCTCTTCATCCTCGGGCTCCGCTCCCTCACCAAGCCCGCCGACGCCCGCCTCGGGATGCAGCAGGCCGCGGCCGGGATGCTCTTCGCCGTCATCGGCACCCTGCTCGACGCCAACATCGTCACCTATCAGTGGATCCTCGTCGGCCTCGTGCTCGGCACCGCCCTCGGCTACCCGATGGCGATGAAGATCGAGATGACGTCGATGCCGCAGTTCATCGCCTTCTCGCACGCCTTCGGCGCCCTCGCCGCGACGCTCGTGGGGATCGTCGAGTACCGGCACCTCGGTGGCGCGATGCCGACCGGCGTCGCCGCCGCGCTCAGCTTCGAAGTGCTCTTCGGCGCGCTCACGGTCACGGGCTCGCTGATGGCGTTCGGCAAGCTGCAGGAGCTCATCACCGGCCGGCCCATCACCTTCCAAGGCCAGAACGCCGTCAACTTCCTGATGATGGCGGTCGCCGTCGTCTGCTTCGTGATGGTCGTCGTGAACCCGGCGAACACCGCCGCCTTCTACACGATGGTGGCGCTCGCCTTCCTCCTCGGCGTCACGATGGTGCTCCCGATCGGCGGCGGTGATATGCCGGTCGTCGTCTCGCTCCTCAACTCGTACGCCGGCCTCGCCGCCAGCGCGACGGGCTTCGCGATCGGCAACAACGTCCTCATCATCGCCGGCGCGCTCGAGGGCGCGGGCGGGTTCATCCTCTCGATCCTGATGTCGAAGGCGATGAACCGCTCCTTCGCTAACGTCCTCTTCGGCGCCTTCGGCTCGGCGCCGACCGCCTCCAGCGGCGCGAAGGGTCCGGCGAAGGAATCGAAGACCATCTCCACCGAAGATGCCGCGATGCAGGTCGCCTACGCCGGCTCGGTGGTCATCGTCCCGGGGTACGGGATGGCCGTCGCGCAGGCGCAGCACACCTGCCGCGAGTTGCACGAGCTCATCCAGAAGAAGGGCGGCGACGTGAAGTACGCCATCCACCCCGTCGCGGGCCGGATGCCGGGCCACCTCAACGTCATCCTCTCCGAGGCGGGCATCGACTACGGCGCGCTCCTCACGGACGTGGACGATGCGAACCGGGTGCTCCAGACCGCGGACGTCGCGATCATCATCGGAGCGAACGACATCGTGAACCCGGACGCGGAGGAGGACAAGGCGAGCCCGCTCTACGGGATGCCGATCTTCCGCCCGTGGACGGCCAAGACGGTCTTCGTCATCAAGCGCGGCAAGGGCACGGGGTTCAGCGGCGTCGAGAACCCGCTCTTCTTCCGCGACAACACGCTGATGCTCTACGGCGACGCGAAGGGCGTGCTCGGCAACCTGATCAAGGAGATCAAGGCGCTCGACGAGGGGCACTAGCCCCCCCTTGCGCACGTCCCGCCCCGATTAAAAATTCGGCGCCCGGGTTTTCCCCACACGGCGTCAGGGCGAGGGTTTTGTGATGGGTCGTCCCATCAAGGATTTGACGGGCCGCATCGTCGGTTCGATTGAGCACACCGGTCGGCTCTGCTACCTGTATGACCTACAGGGGCGGTGCCTCGGATTCCATTCGGCCGCCTCGGACACGACCTACCGCCCGGGCGGGGTGGTCGTCGGCAAGGGGAACCGCCTCCCCGACCTGATGCCGACAGCGCAGGTGCCGACGACCCGCTACGCCTGAACGGACCTAACACACGAGGGGGCGCCCACCATCGGTGGACGCCCCCTCGCTTCGTCACGGGCCGTGGTCAGACGATCGACCTCAGGGGCGGCCATCCTACCGGTCGCCGCCCGCCACGAGGCGCTGGCGAGGTCAGCGATCCCGCCGTATGATCCACGGATCGACGGCCCACCCCGATTGAAATTCCTATACCGGCGACGACAAGGTGCCCGACTTCCGGCGCCCTGACCCGCTACGGGAGGTGCGCATCGGATCTCCGGTCGTAGAGAATCATCCGTCGCCCAGCGCGTAGAAGAACCCATCACGGGCCCCGACGTACAGACGGCCGCGCCAGAGGGCCGGCGTGCTCTCGATGCAGGCGCGCGAGGGGATGGTCACCG
>VHBO01000041.1 GCA_016871895.1 Gemmatimonadota bacterium | reverse complement strand
GAGGGAGAGTGGGAAGATGAGCAGGCCTCCGAAATAGAGCACGAGGAACCCGGCTTTCACTCCCGACACTTGGGCCACGAGTCCTGCGGCAAGCCAGACCGATCCGGAGACCACCGTTCCCGGGCCCCCTCCCAGATAGGCCTGACGCAGGTCTGCCTGTGCCTGGTCGATTGTTCCGACCGGCGTCTCCACTATGCCGGACGCTCCCCGAGGTCTAGCAGAGATCCCGTGAACACGATCCGGCCCTCCCCCGAGATTGACGGGACCTCACCCTGCTGGGTCTGCCGATACCGGATCGTCAGGGTCCGGCCGGAGCGGGTCCGGAACCGGGTCTCGTCGCCGGTGACCCCCCAAGCGCGGAGGACGGCGGCACACGTCGTGGCCCCGCTTGCACAGGCCAGCGTCTCCCCTTCGACCCCGCGTTCGAAGGTCCGCATCGCCCAGCCGGTCGGCGTCCGCGCCACCCAGTTCACGTTCGTCCCGCGCTCGAACGTCGGGTCGTGCCGGAGTGCGGGCCCGCGGATGGCGATGTCCACAGCGTCCAGGTCATCGACCTCGACCACCAGATGCGGGACCGTGGGAAACCCGAAGCCCATCCGGCGCTCGCCGGGGGCCAGCGGGATACCAATCGCGGGCTCAAGCCGGTCGAACGGATTGAGGTCGACCTCGGGCTGCCCATCGGGCCGGAGCCAGCCGCGCAGCTCCCCCGCGTCACTCCCGAAGCGGAACCCCGCCGGGTCGACGATGCCCAGATGGGTCGCCAGACGCACCGTGCAGAGCGTCGCGTTCCCACAGAGGTTCGCCTGTGTCCCGTCGGCGTTGAAGTAGCGGATCCGGAACGGGTGCGTGGGGTCAGGCCGAAGGACCACCACCCCATCCGCACCGATCCCGAAGCGCCGGTCACAGGCGGCGGCGATCACAGACGGATCCATCGCGACGGCCTCGAGTGCCGCGTCCGTGCGCGCGTCGACAAAGACGAAATCGTTCCCCGAACCGGTCAGCTTGGTGAACGGCACCGGCTGACGCAGCAACGCGGCCTGGGTCATCAGAGCCGCCCCGTCAGCGCCCACCATCGGAGGCGCCAGACCATCAGGACGGCCTCACGGACGATTCCACCGCTCATCTTGCTCTCCCCCAAGGTCCGGTCCGTGAACACGATGGGGATCTCCAGTGGCCGGAATCCCTTCCGCACCGCGCGGAACGACATCTCGATCTGAAAGGCATACCCGTTCGAGCGGACGTCGTCGAGGTCGATCGCCGCGAGCACACGACGGTGAAAGCACTTGAACCCACCCGTCGCGTCCCAAAGCCGAAGTCCAGTCACGAAGCGCGCGTAGATGTTCGCCCCGTAGCTGAGGAGCAGTCGTGTCATCGGCCAATGCACGACGGTCACCCTGCCGTCCAAGTACCGACTCCCGAGGACGAAATCGGCGGACTCGGTAGCCTTGAGGAACTCGGGCAGATGCGAGGGATCGTGGCTGAAGTCCGCATCCATCTCGAAGATCAGCTCGAAGTCCCGCTCGAGGGCCCAGCGGAATCCATCACGGTACGCGGTGCCAAGTCCAAGCTTGCCAGGCCGCCGCAGGAGATGGATGCGGGGGTCCTGCGCGGCGAGCTCGGCGATGAGATCGCCCGTGCCATCCGGCGAGTTGTCATCCACGAAGAGCAACTCGATACGCGGGTCCTGCGCGAGCACGCGCGTGACGAGCGTCGGGACGTTGGCCCGCTCGTTGTACGTCGGCGTGATGACGAGGGCGCGCTCAGGCATCGCGCCGCCGGACGAAGCCCACACCGAACAGCAAGCAGGCGAGCCCGGCCGCCGCGAGCGAGAATCGCTGTCCCTCGTGATATGGCGCCGAATCGAATCGGAGGACCACCTCTCGGGCACCCGCCGGGAGCGGGACCGCCATCAGCGACAGATTCGCCCGGATCGGCGACACGACCGCCCCATCCACGGTGGCGGTCCACCCCGGGTAGTAGTTCTCGGAGATGACGAGTGCCGAGCCGGCGGGCGCGGGGGTGTCGAGTCGAATGGTAGCCCTCCCTGCCCCGACGTCTGTGACCGTCGTGGCGATCGCGAGCGGATCGGGGATCGCGGTCAACGGCGCGGTGGCAATCGCCTCGGCGGGATCGATCAGCGCGACGCTGCGGAACGGGAAGTTCGGGGCGCGGGTCGCTTCCTCGACGGCCGCATCGGGGTACTTCGCCAACTGCGGGACGACCCACGCGTAGTCGTGCGCGCCTGGAAGCTCGTGCAGATAGACGGTGCTCCCCGCCGCCGACTGTACGGGTCCGACGACGCGACGCGCCCCGGTGATCGGCAGCGAGTCGAGCGTCGTGTAGAAATACTTGATGTTTAGGAGACCCCAGAAGGTGGGGTTCGCGATCTGGTCCCAGCCGCGCTCCTTCCCGCCGAGCCGCTGATACCGACCGAGTTCGTTCCCGTGATATCCGAGGGCGAGCCGAACGCCGTGGTGCATCAGGCCGTCCCCCTCGAGCATCGGGTCGTGATACGCGCCCGGAACGCCGAGGGCCGCACCCGCCGCGATCACGCGGACCGGTGATGAATCCGCGCGGATCCGATCGATGGCCGGATCGGAGGTGAAGCTTTCCGCCGCCGGCGCCGTGAAGGTGAAGTACTTCCGCTCGACGCTCCAGAGATCCGCTACGGTGACGAAGGCCAACGCCCAGCCGGCGAGGGTCGGGGTGAGCCGCCGCTCCGCCACGCCGAGCCCGAGTGCCGCCACGAGGATGAGGAAGAGCCCTGATCGCCACGCGCCGCTGATGACCTCGAGCCTGTTCGCCGTGATGTTCGCCTCGAGCTGCGGAATCGTCGCGACGGCGAGCGCGAGGTTGTCGAACATCCCGGCGGACGCGAGGGCGGCGAGCCCGAGGGCAATCCCCGCGCTCCAAGCGAAGACCCGACGCTCGAGTGCGCCGTCGAGGAGCCGTTCCGTCCCGAACGCCGCGAGCATCGCCGTCGCGAACGTCGTCACGTAGAAGATCGTGCTGGGTGCCCGGAAGAACTTGGATCCCGGCACGACGGCATAGACGAGCTGGTAGAACGGGGTGTTGCCACCGAGGGCCCAGAACAGCGAGACGACGAGCGTCCCGACCCAGAACCAGACAAGCCCCCGCCGCTCATCCTGCCGACGCGCGCCGAGACCGAGGGTCGCGAGGAGGAGTACCCCTGCCCCGAGATATTCGGAGTGCAGGTGGATGCCGTTGCGTCCCCAGTACCGGTCGAGGATCCCGCTGAACTGCGGCAGATAGGTGTTGATGAGCTCCTCGACCGGCATCGAGAAGCTGGTGGCGTAGTCGTAGTCACGCCCACCGGAGCGAGGCGACCAGTCGACGTACTCGGCGACCGGGAGATACTGCACGGCGCCGATCGCGAAACCGAGGAGCACGGCGCCGAGGGCGGCGCCCAGCCGCGTCAGTCGGTCACGGGTGGGGAGCGCCGCGGTCGCGCCCGAGCGGTTCGTCGCGAGGAAGAGAGCCCAGCCGCCCGCGGCGAGGAGGAGGTACTGCAGCAGCTGCGGATGGGGCGTCAGCACGCCGAGGCCGACCGTGATGGCGAGCGCGCCCCAGGCCCAGCGACGCCCGTCGCGGATGCCGTGCGTGAGCACGAGCAGCGTGATCGGAAGGAGCGCGGAGACGAAGAGCTTGCCATCGTGCCCCGGCGAGACGAGCGACGCGACCTGGCCGCTCATCATATACGCGAGGCCCCCCAGAAGCGCGGCGTGGAGGCGCAGCCCCAGGAGCCGCAGGAACGCATACGTCGCGATGCCGGCGAGGATGAGATGCAGGATCATCCCCCACGTCATCGCCACATCGGTCGGTAGGAACATCCGAAGCAGCGCCGTTGGATAGAAGATATCACCGTGCATCGCCGCGACATACGGGAGCCCGCCAAAGAGATACGGGTTCCAGAGCGGGATGCCATCGCCGGCGCGGAGCGACGCCGCGGCGAAATCCCGGAAGGGGTACCCCGCGATGTACTGGTCGCTGACGGCGGAGACGAGGAAGCCACCCGAGAGCGCGGGATACGCGAGCGTCAGCGCCCCGAGGGTGCACGCCAGGATCGCCCAGAGCGGGGCGAGGCGAGGAGCGGACGAGGCGTCGGAGGAGGTCATGAGGACACGGAGCGAGAGAACGGACGGATCGAAGGACGCGCGAGGAGCAGCACGCTCCCTGGGACGATCTCGAGGACGGTGAGCCAGAGACGTGACGCGACGACGAGCCAGGTAGCCTCGGCGACGGTGGTGGTGCCGGTGCTCACGAGGAGCCCAGCCAAGACCCCCTCGCGGACGCCGATCCCCCCGGGGGCGATCAGCGCGAGGAATCCCGCGAGGTACGACAGGGTGAAAAGTGCGATGCTCGTGGCGGCATCTCCAGTCGCGCGTCCGAGCACAGCACTACCGAGGACGTGGAAGGCCGCACCGAAGAGCAGCCAGCCGATCGCTGAACCGACTGCAGTGATCCAAACGGCAGTCAGTGGGAGGCGTCGGATGGCGATCGCCCGTCCACTGATCCGCGACGCCAGAGCGGACCCCCACGGGAGCGTCCACGGGAGCGAGACGATGCCCACGGCCAGCGCGACGAGCACCGGCAGGACGGGCGCGCCCGACGGCAGTTGCGAGGACATCAGTGACCACCCCGTCAGTGCGACGACGCCGAAGCCGACGACGACGTGCACGAGCGAGACGAGCAGGGCGGATCCGACGGCTGCCGCTGCCGACACGCCTGCCCGTTCCGCGAGCACGGACATCGCGCCGATCTGCCAGATCTTCCCCGGGACGTAGCGCCCGAGGTTCGAGACGAGCCAGATGCGTGCCGCCGTCGGGTATCCGATCGATTCTCCCCACGACCGCACCGTGCGGCGCCACGTCTCGATGAGGACCGCGTAGCTCAGCAGGGTGAGGAGCGAAGCGGCGAGGACCCTGCCCCATCGCGTCGGATGCGCTGCGCGCACCTCGCGGACCGCCGTCCACTGCTCGACGAGGGCGCCCCCGCCGAACCAGACAACGGCGACGGCGAACGCCAGCATCAGGAGCCGCCGCATGCCACCTGCTGGCGTGTTCGCTCGCGTGCCCTCAGCCATCGCGCACCGCCGCGTCGTAGAGGCGCTCGTAGCGGGCGGCGACGGACGCGGGAGAGAGGCGATCGGCCAGTCGCGCCCTGCTGGTGGCGTCAACCGTCGTGGGGGCGACGCTGAGGCGGTCCCGCAGCGCGCCGGCCAATGCATCCACGCTCGCCGGTGTCACGAGCGTTCCCGCCGCCGGCTCCACGACGTCCGGGAGGCCGCCGGAACAGAACCCGACGACGGGGGCACCACAGAGGATCGCCTCCGCCGCGACGAGGCCGAGCCCCTCCTCCACGGAGGGGATCGCGACGACGTGCGCTGCACGGAACGCCTCGGCGAGCCGTGCAGGTGAGACGTTGCCGTGAAATCGCACACGCGTGGTCAGGCCCAAGCCGGAAACCCGGGCGTCGGCCTCGGCTCGGAGCGGTCCCTCGCCGAACACCTCGAGCGAAGTCGTCGGCGATTGTGACGACATCGCCTCAATCAGCGGCAGAATGCCTTTCTGGGCATTGAGCCGGCCGGCGAAGACGACACGCCCGGGCATGCGCTCGCCGGCTTCGTCCGTCACCCGAAACGTTTCGTCATCGAGCGGCATCGGGGCGATGTCGACTGGCGGGACCGGGCTTGCCGCGCCGAGCCAGTCGGAGACGGTCGTGGTCCGCACCCCGGTGAGCGCGCGCCGGGCGAGCCACCGCGCGACGGGATTCTTGTGCGCGAGGCGCACATCGGAGCCGTGCAGCGTCGCCACGGTCGGGATGCGTACCCGGGCAAGGCGCACCTGCAGGGCGGCCGGAAACCACCAGTGTGCGTGGATGACCGACGGCGACCACTCGTCCGCTTCGCAACGCACGGCGCGGGCCCCTGCTCGGATGAGCCCGATCAGCGAGGTGAAGCCACTGAGCGATCCCAAGGCCTGCTCTGCCATCGTCCCCGTGTATGCGAGCGTCTCCCGTGCCTCGGTGGCATACCGATACCGAACGATCGACACGCCGTCGAGGTGATCCTCCGCCGGAAAGCCGGGAGACGCCGGCGCGACCACACGCACCTCGTGCCTGCGCATCCGAAGCGCACGGGCGAGCCGATGCAGGAAGACGCCGGCCACGTCGCCGGGGTGGCGCGGGTAGGCGTGGGTGACGAAGAGGACGCGATGCGCCCGCGGAGCGATCACTCCGGGGTGACCTCGCGCCCGAGGGCATCCAGTCGCCGCCGGAGTTCGCGCTGCTCCGCTCGCAGGACTGCCACCTGCTCTCCGAGGAGCCCCGTCGCGAAGAAGATCGAGCCGAGGATCAGGCAGGTCTGGATCACCGTCCAGATGGAGCGGACACCCGCACCGGTGACGGCCAACACGGCGAGCGCCGCGATCCCACTGAGGACGCCGATCGCGAAGAGGGCGGCGCCGAGCATCCCGAAGGCAAGGAGTGGCTTCTGACCGAATCGGAGTTCGAACCAGACCGCGAGCATATCGAGGACCCCGACCGGGATGCGACCGATGCCGAACTTCGAGCGACCCGCCTGGCGGGGATAGACGGCGACGGGGATCTCGCGGATGACATATCCCTGTGCGTGCGCGAGGACGATCATATACCTATGCCAGTCGGGACGCACCGCCTGATCAGCCATCACCGCGCGGCGATACGCCTTCACGTTGTTGAGGTCCCGGACGGGGACGTCGAAGAGGCCGCGGGAGAGGCGGTTGTAGATGCCGGAGACGAACGCCTTCTCGTAATGCCCCTGCTTACGGCCGGTCACCACGTCCGCCTCGTCCGCTACGATCGGGGCGGTGAGTCGGGGGATGTCGACCGGGAGGAACTGCAGATCGGCCGGGTAGAAGACGAGGATGTCCCCCTCCGCGGCGAGATAGCCGCTCCGCAGGGCGTCGGCGATCCCACGTTGCGCGCGGTGGCGGACGACCCGGAGGAAGGCGTGGCGCGCCTGCAGCTCGCGGAGCACGCTCGGCGTCGCGTCACGCGATCCGTCGTCGACGACGATGACCTCGTACCCGACCGGTTGCGTGGCAATCATCTCCGCGCACTGCGCGACGAATGCCGGGAGATTCTCAGCTTCGTCCTTCGCGGGGACCAGGATGGAGACTCGGATGGGCGCGGGCATCACGGCGGGGGCTAGAGGCGTTTCCGGAGGCGGGCGGGGAGCACGCCAAGCTGTTCGCGGTACTTGGCGACGGTGCGCCGGGCGATCTGCACGCCATCGCGCTCGAGTTGTTCGGCGAGCGCCTGGTCGCTGAGGGGGCGGTGCGGATCCTCGGCGGCGATGAGCTGCTCGATCGTCGCCTTGATGCCACGGGCGGAGAGATCCTCGCCGTCCGCACTCTTGAGGGCGCTGGAGAAGAAGAAACGGAGCGGGAGCACGCCGCGCGGCGTCTGGGCGAACTTCTCGCTGGTGACGCGCGAGACCGTCGACTCGTGGATCCCCACCGCCTCGGCGACCTCGCGTAGCGTGAGGGGCCGCAGTGCCTGGATGCCGCGGTCGAAGTACTCACGCTGCCGGTCCACGATGAAGTGCATCACCTTCAGCATCGTCTGCCGGCGCTGCTCGATCGCCTGGATGAGCCACTGGGCGGCGCTGAGCCGCGTCGTGATGAATTCCTTACTCTCGACGTCCAGCTGCCGGCGGTCACGCACCACGTCCTGATACGACCGGCTCAGCCGGAGTCGCGGGAGGTGTGTGTCGTTCACGAAGACGACGTAACGCCCCTCGACCTTCTCGACGATCAGATCGGGGATCACGTACTCCGCTGCACGCGCCGCGAAGGCGAGCCCCGGCTTCGGATTCAGGCGGGCGAGCCCATCTGCCGCGGCCTGCACCTCAGCAGGGGCGACACCGAACCGCCGGCCAAGCTCAACCCACCGGTGTGCGAGCACCTCGTCGAACGCCTCGCGGACGAGTCGCTCCGCCAATGTGCCCGCCAGTCCCGCGTCGTGGAGCTGCAGGGCCAGACATTCCTGCAGCGTCCGGGCACCCATGCCGGCCGGTTCGAGCCCCTGGATGACCCGGAGCATCCGCTCCGCCTCAGGTGGGCTGAAGAGCGGTGGGTCACGATCGTCATCCCTCGCTTCCGCCGCCTGCCGCACCACCTCGTTGATGCCGCTGAGAATCTCGTCGAGCGACGCCGCGAGATACCCTTCGTCCGTGATGTTACCGATGAATTCGTCCGCGAGGAGGAGGTCACGCTCGCTGAGATCGAGGAGACGGACCTGGGCGCGTAGATGGCCGTCGAGCCCCTGCGAGAGCGCGGCGATGGGAACCTCGCGAGACGGCTCCTCCGGGGCCACGGGCTCACCATCGGCGTCCTCTCCTGCGAGGACGAACTCCTCCCAGCGGGACTCGTCCTCGGCGCCCGGTGCCTGATTCGCTGACTCGGCGTCCGCGTCGTCGTCGGGGCTGTCCGCCAAGGAGGAGCTGGCGTCGCCGTCCGGAGCGGTGACGGGCTCCTCGTCCTCCTCCACCAGCTCGAGAAACGGATTCTCGGTCAGCTCCTGCTTGAGATGCTGCTGCAATTCGAGCAGCGGCATATGCAGCATGTCCATCGCCTGATAGAGGCGAGGGTTGGTTCGGAGCTCCTGCCCGAGCCGCGCCGAGGCGTGGAGACCGGGACGCAACGTCAGCCCCGCTCCGCCCGGAAGCGCTCCCGGAGCCGCGCGGTCAGCGTCGGACCGAAATACACCTTGGCCACGGTATCATCGAACACCAGCTCCTCGACCGTCCCCGACACCTTCACTGCCCCATCGAACATGATGTAGGCCCGGTCGACGATGTCGAGCGTCTGTTCGACGTTATGGTCGGAGATGAGCACGCCGATGCCGCGGTCCTTGAGCGATGCGACGATGCCTTGGATGTCGTGTACCGCGATGGGGTCGACGCCGGCGAACGGTTCGTCGAGCATCATGAACTTCGGACCCGTCACGAGCGCGCGCGTGATCTCGAGCCGACGGCGCTCACCGCCGGAGAGCGCATACGCCTTGCTGGCGCGGAGATGCTTGATGTTCAGCTCGTCGAGGAGCTGTTCGAGGCGTGCGAGCTGATCGGCCCGCGGGATCGGCAGCGTCTCGAGGATGGCGAGGATGTTCTCCTCGACGGACAGCTTCCGGAAGATCGACGGTTCCTGCGACAGGTATCCGACGCCGCGGCGCGCGCGCTGGAACATCGGCATCCGCGTGATGTCTTCGCCGTCCAGCTGTATCGACCCGGCGTCAGGCGGGATGAGCCCGACGATCGTGTAGAAAGTCGTCGTCTTCCCCGCCCCGTTCGGGCCGAGGAGTCCGACGATCTCACCCTGACGCAGCTCCAGGCGCACCTGATTGACAACGTGTCGCCCACGGTAGGTCTTCACCAGCCCGTTGGCCGCGAGCACGCTCTGCGATCCGTTCGGGGCCGACGCGGTGGGACGCGGCGGGATGACATCGCGCGGGGCCGAGAGCGCGACGCGCACGGCCTTGGGGCTCGACTGGTGCCAGTCCAGCACGGGGGGCAGCAGATGGATCACAGCGGTGTCGCCGGCGCCGTCGACCCGGAGGGCGCCGGCGGCACTGAGGCGCGGAAGCACCCCGCCCGCGAGGTGACTACGCACCTCGTCGAGCGACAAGCGCCCCGTTTCCGACGCCACGTCCCGTCCCTCGGATGCCCACGAGGCGAGGTGGTCATCGCGGTAGGCGATCGCCACGTCGTGGAACGTGGCGCGTCCGTTGTCATCGGCGGTCTGCAACACGGCGAGCAAGCAGAGCGCGGCCGATCGGTCGCCGCCCGTAAGTCGATCGAGTACCTCGCGCATCGGAGCGGGAGGTGAAACCGGTAGCTCCCGCATCGTCACGGGACGCGCCTCCCCGATGCCGGAACCGTCGGCGCCCGTGTCGAATCGGCCCGAGGCTTTGGTGCCTCGAGGTAGAGGCCGGAAGCCTTCTCCTCCACGAGCACGTCGCGCACCGTCCCCTCCGTGAACTGCACTGTGATGCGTCGTCCGCGATTGTAGCTGAGGTTCGGCCTCGTCGGATCGCCGTCACTCGCGGAGACCTGATAGAACGAGCGTGCCGCGCCGGTCGAGACCACGTCCCGCAACCGCGTCGTTTCTGTAGTGTCACCCGGCGGCGTGATTGTCTCGAATCGCGCGATGATCGTATCGCCGGCGATCCAATCCATCTCGTCACTGCGGATCGTGGTGGTATCCGGGCGCGAGCGCGTGACGGCGCTACCGATCGCTCGGACCTCCTCGAGACGCTGCCGTGGCAGGCGCAGATCGAGCGAGTCGGCCACCATCTGTTGAGCGGTGCCATCCGCGTGGGCCCGCCCGCCCCACGCCTGCACGCGGTCCATCTCCTGATCGACGAGACGGAGGTCAAGGGTATCGGCGCGCAGGATCATCGAGTCGGCATCGATCCGACCCGCTCCGTGGGCGCGGACCCGTTCGAGCTGCTCATCCCGTGACCAGAGATCGATCTCCGTCGCGACCATCGTGTAACTCCGTTCGCCGGTCCCCACGATCCGTGGTGCGCGGCGGAGCTGGGCAAGCCCGATCCCCTGGTCCATCCGCGCCGAATCCGCGGTGGCGCGGAGGTCGGTCCGTGTGATCCGCACGGCACCCACCGCCCAGACCAGTGAGTCGTTCTCCGAGGAGACGACGTCCCCGATGACCTGCACCGTGTCGACCGATGCCGTTCGGGTCGTGGCGCGACCTGCGACCGCTCGCGCGCGGAGATCGGTCCCTGGCGTCGGTCGTGGCTGTGGTGCCAACCAGACCGTCGGGCGACCCGGCGCACGCCACGCGGACACGGGCCGCACCCCCTCGCGCGCACGGAGATACGTCATCTCCGGACCAGCGAATCGCGTTCCACCGTCCGTGGTGCCCTGCACGGACCCGGTCGCGTGGAGGCGCTCCTCGTTGGTGTAATACACCATCTGATTCGACGTCATCCGCACGCGCGCGTCCGTGTACCGGACGCGGCGGATCAGGATGAGCTCCCCGCGATCGGCGTAGTGCTCGGCGCTGTCGGCGAGCAGTCGGTTTCCTTGGCCCGCGCAGGTGGCGTCGACGCCGCCGCTGATGTACGTCCGCTTGGAACCGTCAGGGTTCGAGAAGACCTTCATCGCGGTCGTCAGGACGCCGCCGCGGACGACGCCGCGGAACTCAAGCGCGCACGGACGCCCCTCCTGCGCATCGCCGACGGTGGCGAGCGTGAGACTCGCGACGGCGAGCGCGCGGCGCGCGATGCGGAACCGGGTCACGAGCCCGGCAGCGTGAAGGTTCCACCGCGACCACTCCGCACCTTCAGCACCTCGACGGCATTCAGATTCGGGTCGGCGCGGAAGCCGACGCCGCGCATCTCGCGCTCGCCAGGCTCGGTCAGCGTGAACGCGGAGTCCGAGTACACCTGGTTCCGCGATTGATCGTAGCGGATCATCGGGGTCCGCAGCACGCGGCCGTCGACCGAGGTGATGACGACATTCCCCCAGGCCTCCAGCGTGTTCGCGCGCGTATCGAAGAGTCCCCGCTCCGCGGTCGCGGTCGCCTCCTTTGCGCCCGTGGCGCCGAAGAAGTCCCCCGTCAGGCCACGGAGGGCGATCCGCGTGTTCTGGTTCATGAAGAGCGCCGTGTCACCGACGATCTCG
>VHBO01000040.1 GCA_016871895.1 Gemmatimonadota bacterium | reverse complement strand
GAGACGTCGCCCGGCCGGACCCCGTTGACCGCCAGGCAGTTCCCCGGATCCGTCGAGTCGTCGTGGATCTCGATCCGGAACATCCGCCCGTCGGTGAGCGCGGCCTGCACGAACTCCCCGTCGCGCCCCTCGTGCCACGCCATCAGATACCCGATGTCCTCCGCCGTCGTCTCGGCGAACACTCGCATCGCCTCCCGCTCGATCAGCCCGTCGCCGAGCACTGGCCGCTGCGTGGTCTCGACCCAGCCGACGCCGACCGCCACAATCACTCTCGGCTCCGCCTCGGCCGCCGACTCCTCGACGAACGCGACCGGGGCGATCATCACCGCGCTCTGGCTGATCGACAACCCCCTCTCGTCGCGGGCGACGCATCCCGAGTCACCCCCACAGACGTCGGGTGGGGGTGGTGGGGGCTTACCGCGCGAGTGCGGCGACCGGGTCAAACCCCTGCGTTACACCGCGTTGCTCTCTCACTTCTGCTCGCCGACGCTGCGGGCGATGGTCGTCACCGCGCCGCTGCGGCCGCGCAGCCAGGCGTAGAGCAGTGCCGCCATCAGCGTCACGAGGAAGACCAGGAGCAGGAGCGTCGCGATCGCGTTGACGGTCGGCGGGATGCCGCGCTTGGCCATCAGGCTCCAAATCAGCGTCGGAATCGTCGCGTCTGCGCCGACGAGGAAGTTGGTGATGATGAACTCATCCATCGAGATCGCGAAGACGAGCAGCGTCGCGCCGAGCAGGGTAGGCAGGATGATCGGCAGCGTGACCCGCCGCAGGACGCCCGCGGCCGTGCAGCCCAGGTCGCGGCCCGCCTCTTCGACGGTGCGGTCGAGGCCCCGCAGCCGCCCCGCGATCACGAACACCATGAACGGCAGCATGTACGTGGCCTGGCCGATCACGACCGCAATCAGACCGGTCTGCCATTCGAAGTTGCGAAACAGCGTCAGGATCGACATGCCGAGGATCACCCCCGGCAGCGCGATCGGCAGCGTAATCGCAAGCGTACTGGCCCCTGCAAGCGCGAACCGCTTGCGCGTCAGCGCGAACGCCGCCGGCACGGCGACGAGCAGGGAGACCGCGCAGACGAGTAGCGCGACGCGCAGACTGGACAGCACTGCGGATCGGAAGGCGGGGTTCTGCAGCACCTCGGCGTACCAGCCGAGGGTCATGTCGCGCAGCGGGAAGGCGGCGATCGCCGGCCCGTTGAACGAGAAGAGGGCGACGACGACGAGCGGCGCGTAGAGGAACACCAGTGCCAGGCCGGTCACGATCCAAGGCCAGGGCAGCCGGCGCAGTGCACGCGACGGTGCGCTGCGTGGCCGCATGGTCGGACGCGTGGAGAACCACTCGTGCGTGGGCAGCCGGCGGATCAGCGTGGTCACTGCGACCAGAATCGCGATGGCGACGCCGAGGGCGACGATCAGCGTGAACGCGAGCGCCGACGCGAGCGGGAAGTCACCCGTGATCCCGAACTGGTCGTAGATCACGCGCCCCACCATGATGCCCCCGTCGCCGCCGACGAGCTGCGGCGTGACGTAGTCGCCGGCCGCCAGGATGAACGTGAACAGGAAGGCGGTCGCCCCGCCGAACCAGGTCAGCGGCAGTGTGACTCGTATGAACGTCACGATCCCCCCGGCGCCGAGGTCGCGCGACGCCCGCTGCGTGTCGGGATCGACACCGACCATCGCGGCGAAGATCGGGAGCACCGCGAACGGCAGCAGGATGTGCGTCAGCGTGACCACGACGGCGAGCTTGCCGTACAAGAGGGCGTCGTACGGCCCGAGTCCGATCAGCCCGAGGCCGGCGTTGACGACGCCCTCGGGCCCGAGGATCAACTTCCACGCGTAGATGCGAACGAGGTACGACGCGAGCATCGAGATCAGGATCAGGAAGAGGACGACCTCGCGCGCCCGGCCGATCGAGAAGGTGATCACGTAGGTGATGAGGTACGCGATCGGGACGACGATCACCGCGACGAGGAAGCCGAGCCATACGGTGCGCACCACCAGGCGGCGGTAGAGCGGGTCGGTGAGCACGGTGCGGTACTGGTCAAGATTCCAGTCGCGTTCGAGCCCGAACAGGCCGGCCCGCCAGAAGCCGTAGACGAAGAAGATGCCGACGGGGACGAGCAGCGCGAACAGGAGCCAGACGCCGACTGGGGTCATCCCGAGCGGGAGGATCCGCCGGCGACCGCTCGTCGCGGTGGAGTCGACCTCGGTCGCGCTCATCGTTCGAGGACCACGGCGTCGTCCATCGCCCACGACGCCTCGACGGACTCGCCTCGCTGGCGCACACCTCCGTCGGCCGGTGGCTCCTGCACGACGAAAATCGAGCCGTCGGCCAGCCGGACCTGGTGGCGGACGATCGACCCGATGAAGATCGAGTCGTCGACGACGCCCCGCAGGACGGTTCCGCCGCGCCCGCGCAGGCTCACCGCCTCGGGCCGGATGCTGAGCGCGACCGCGCCGTCGGCCGTCCCCGGGAGGGGAATGTCGAGACCGAGGTCGGCTTGGAGGAACCGGCCCGCCCGCACCTCGCCGGTCAGGATGTTCGTCTCGCCGACGAAGCCGGCCACGAAGCGCGTGACCGGGTGCGAGTAGATCTCCTCAGGCGTCCCCTGCTGCTCGATCCCGCCCCCGCGCATGACCACGATGCGGTCGCTCATGACGAGCGCCTCCTCCTGGTCGTGCGTGACGTAGATGAACGTGCTGCCGATCTCCCGGTGCAGGCGCCGGAGTTCGAGTTGCATCTCCTTGCGCAGCTGCAGGTCGAGGGCGCCCAGGGGTTCGTCGAGGAGTAGCAACTTGGGGCGGTTCACGATCGCCCGCGCGAGGGCGACCCGCTGCTGCTGGCCGCCGGACAACTGGTCGATGCGCCGCTTCTCGTAGCCCGTGAGGCGGACCATCTCGAGCGCCTCCGCCACGCGCGCCGCTCGATCGCCGCGGGGTACGCCGGCGACCTGTAGCCCGAAGGCGACGTTACTGCGCACGTCGAGGTGGGGAAACAGCGCGTAGCGCTGGAAGACGAGGTTGATCGGCCGGCGCTCCGGCGGCAGCGGCAGGAGGTCGAGATCATCGAGGTGCACCTGCCCCGCGTCAGCATGCTCGAAGCCGGCGATCACGCGCAGGAGCGTCGTCTTGCCGCATCCCGACGGGCCGAGCAGGGTGATGAAGGAGCCGCCGGGGACTCTCAGGTCGATGCCGCCCAGGGCCTCGACCTCGCCGAACGAGCGGCGGATGCCGCGCATGTCGAGGACGCCGACGCCGCTCATCGCGGTTCCGTCGTCTGGACGAGCAGCAGCCGGACCGGGGTGGCGCCGCTGCAGCCGAGTCGGAGCGGCCGCTCGCCGAACACGAATCCTCCATCGTCGGGACCGAGTTCGGTGACCTGTCGTCCGTCGCGGAGGTGGAGTCGTCCGGCGATGACGTAGACGAACTGCTCGCCGGACCAGGCGCGCTCGGGGTCGCCGATCTCGCCACCCGACTCGATTTCTACGACGCTCGCCTCGAGCGACCCGTTCTTGAGCGTGCCGAACGGATGGACGGTGTAGCCTGCGCCGATCAGCGAGAGGCGCGTGCGCTCGCTGGCGCGCGTGATATGTCGTGGGAGGTCGACGTCAGGCGCGCCGAGCAGCGTGGTGATGTCGACGTCGAGTGCCTCGGACAGGCGTCGTAGGCTCTGCACGCTCGGCTCGGCTTGGCTGCGCTCGATCTGGCTGAGGAAGCTCGCCGACAGGCCCGCGGAGCGGGCGAGTTCGCGCAGGCTCATCCCCGATGCCTCGCGTCGGGAGCGGAGGCGATCTCCGAAGCCGGGTGCTGGCGCGGCGGGTGCCACGTCCGGCATGTCGTCGCTCCCGCCGGACGGAGCGGTCCCGGCCTGGCCGAGGTGGAAGAGTACGAGTTGCTGCTCGCCGACGACGTCGCGGAAGATCACGCTCGCGGAGAGGTTCTCGCGGCGCTCAACGCCGTCGAGGAAGTAGCGCTGGTTGATGTTGAACGTGAGTAGGGCCAGATCGGCTCCGACCTGGTCCATGACGATCCCGGTCAGGTGCGATTGGATCTTGGTAACGACGCCCTGCTGCGCGAGCAGGTAGCCCGCGATCCGGTCGCGGCCGTGGAGCCACGTCCCGGTCAGCTCGTCCGCCAGGTGGCAGTCCTCCGCGAGTCGCTCGATCACCTTCTCGAAGCGCTCCGCGTCGAGATCGGCGAAGACGTCGACGAGGGCTTGTTCGGCAAGGGAGATGCTCATCGTCCACCTCCCGTGGGCAGAGTCAGGAGCCGGCGGGGCGCGTCGACGAACATCGCGGTCAGGTTAGCCTCTGAGACGCCCAAGTTCAGGAGCATCGGCACCACGGACCGGTGGAGGTGGTCGTAGCCGAGCCCGCCGTAGGCGCGGAGCGACTGCTTGTAGAAGATGTCGTGTGCGAGGGTGATGCGGTCAGCGTGCCCCTCGGCGCACAGGGCGGCTATCTGGGCGACGCGGTCGGTGTCGCGCGGTTCCCAGAGGCCCCAGGTGTCGTAGTACCACTCGCAGCCGAACGTGTCGAACTCGATCACGCAGCCGAGGTCGAGGACGCGGCGGCAGTAGTCGAGGTCGTTCGCCTCGTCCATGTGGTTCATCACGACCCGGTCGGGGGCGACGCCCTCCTCGGTCAGGATCCGGAGGGTGGGGAAGGCCTGGTGGCCAATGTAGGCGAGGTGGATCATGATGCTCGCGCCGGTTTCGACCGCGGCGCGGGCGGCCGCGCGGAGACTGTGCTCCTCGCGCGGCGTGATCTCTGCGGAGGTGCCGATCTCGCCGATGATGCCCGCGCGGACGTCGGTACCGAGGATGCCCTCGCGCATGTCCGCCACGATCTCGGTGGCGAGATCGTCGATCGGTCGGTCGAGGAGGTCGTCGGGGAGGACGTGGTCGACGTACCAGCCGCAGCCCATCACGACGTGGACGCCAGTCGCCTCGCTGATCGCCCGGACCCCCTCGGGGTCGGGCATGAGACCGCGGCTCGTCACCTCGACGATCGTCCCGCCGCCCTGGTGCTTGAAGCGCAGGACCTCGTCGACGATGGGGTCGTCACGCGTCAGCCGGCAGTTGTCGCGGTTGCCGAACGGCGAGCGGGTCAAGTAGCCGAGGATGTCCATCGCCATCGGTGCCTCGGCGATTGCGGCTACCTCGGGGGACGGATCCGGCCGGAACCAGCACGGATCGTCGACCTGGTCGTGCAGGAGGTGCTCGTGCATGAGCACGTCCCCGAGCCGATCGGGTTCGATCGGCCCGAGGACGGTCATGACATAGCTCACGACGCCTTGAAGTCCTGCCAGCGCTTGAGCCAGGTGGCGTAGTCCGCGTACTCTCCGCCGCCGTCGACCGGCGGCCATTCTACGTTCGGGGCGTTCTCGAAGAGCGTGTCCGGATCGGCGTAGTAGCCCCACGCCCCACCTTGGTCGACGAGGCGCTGCTGGGCGTCCGCGTTGACGACTGCGAGTTGCAGCGTGTTGCCGACCTGGTACTGGGTCTCCGGGTCGATCGCCTGGTTGAGGAACGCGTACATCGCGTCCGTCTGCTCGACGCCATTGGCGATGAACAGCGCGTCGATCCAGGAGAAGGACGTTGGAGGGAAGATCACGCTCACCGTCTTGCCCTGCTCAGAGGCTGCGACCGCTGTCGGGCCCCAGTCGGGGAAGGCGGCCGTGATCTCACCGCGCGCGTATGCGCCCGCGTACTCACCGTAGGGGTTGGCGATGACCCCGAAGGCATTGGCCTTGAACTCCTGAAGCGCGTCGAACACCTGATCAAGTTCGGCTTCGGTCAGGAAGGCGGGGCGTTCGCCGCCCAAGCCGAGCATGCGCGCGACCTGGATGATGACGCTGTTGCCGTCGTCGCCGATGCCGACCTTGCCCTTGAACTGGGGCGAGAGCAGGTCCTCGAGCTTCTGCGGTGCGGCCTGACCGTCGTCGAGGTAGGTCATGCCCTGGCTGGCCCACACGTACGGCATGGCGGTCTGGTTGCCATCAAATGTGATCAGCTCGTTCGTCTCGAAGCCCGGAATAACGTTGGTGAGATTCGGGAGTCGCGCGGTGTCCATCGCCGAGAGCACGCCCGCCGCATTGAGAGCCGGGTAGATGCCCTCGATGCCGCAGCCGATGTCGTACGTGCCCTTCTTGTTGATGACGTCCTCGTTCGCGGCCATGAACGCGGCCTCAACGGTGATGTCGGTGCCGAGCGGCGAGAAGGCGTCCGGCATCTCGTAGCCCTCCCACATGAGGGTACGAATAGTGCCCGCGACCGCTGCGGCCATCGTGGTGGCGGCGCCGGCGTCGGTCGTTGCGGCCCCTCCGGCCGCCGTTGTCGTGCCTCCGGTCGTCGAATCTGAGCCGCCGCAGGCGCCGAGGAATGCGCCACCGAGGACGGCGCCGCCGAGCATGCCGCCGCGCTCGAGGAGCCGTCGGCGCGAGTATCGCTGTGCTTCGAACATGGTGGTCCTCCCTCCCTTACCCGAATGGGTGATGGGGGGTGGTTCTATCAGGATTGTTCACCCAGGTCAAAGAGACCGTTCGACCAGTTCGACCGTAAATCCGTCGGGGTCCACCATGTAGAGGCAGCGCCAGTCGATCCAATCGCCGCTCACGATGCGCACGGCGCGATCCGACCGCGTCGTGACGCCGGCGGCGCGACAGCGCTCCACGATCGCGTCGATGCCCTGCACCTCGAAGCAGAGGTGGGCGGCTCCGGGGTCGCAGGTGCGCTGCGCGAGGCGGGTGCCCTGCGGCTCGACGTACTCGAAGAGCTCGAGCATGCCGCCACCGGGGATCGCGAGTTCGGCCCAGCGCAGACGCACGGGGCCGAGGCCGATGATCTCGTCAAGGTGCGGGTAGGCGACCTCGCCGCGCCCGAGCAGCTCCAGCTCGAGCAGGTCGCACCAGAACGCGAGCGACGCGTCGAGGTCGGCGACCGTGACCCCGCCGTGGTTGAACGCCGTGATCGGCATCGTCTCAGCCGCAACCGAGCGCGGCACGCGCGGCCTCGGCGATCGAGGTTGGGGAGGGCACGACGAGTTCTTCGAGCGCCTTGTTCGCCGGGATCGGCACGTCGACGGCGTGGCGGCGCATGCGCGGCGCCTCCGGCCCGAGTGCCTCGGCGATCGAGGCGATGATCTCGCCGCTCATGCCGTAGTCCGCGTAGTCGTCGTCGACTACGAGCAGGGTGGGCGCGCTTGCGGCCTCGTGGACCAGCCCCTCCCGGTCGAGCGGCACGAGCGTGCGCAGGTCGATGACGCCCGCCTCGATGCCCTCGCCGGCGAGCTCCTGCGCGGCCAGGTAGGCGAGCTGCACCATGTAGCCCGCGGCGACGATCGTGATGTCGCCGCCGTCGCGCAGGCGACGCAAGCGTCCGAACTCCACGGGCTCGACGGCGAGCGGTTCGTCTTCGTGCCAGGGCTGGCTATCGGCACGCGTCTTGAGGAGCCACTTGTGCTCGAGGAAGACGACGGGGTCGGGATCTGCCAGGGCGGTCAGGAGCAGGCCGCGCAGGTCGCCCGGCGAGGCGGGGAACGCGACCTTCAGGCCCGGGATGTGCGCGAAGCTCGCCGACAGCACTTGGGAGTGCTGGGCCGCCGCGCCGATGCAGCCGACGGCGGTGCGCAGGACGAGTGGTACCGTCACGCGGCCGCCCGACATGTACCGGTGCTTGGCCATCTGGTTGACGATCTGGTCGAAGCAGACGCCGAGGAAGTCGACGAACATCAGTTCCACGACGGGGCGCAGGCCGGCCTGGGCGGCGCCGATCGCCGCGCCGATGAAGGCGGTCTCGGAGATCGGCGTGTCGAGGACGCGCTCGGATCCGAACTGGGCGTGCAGTTTGCGCGTTGCGCCGAAGACGCCGCCGAGGCGGGCGACGTCTTCGCCGAGGACGATGATCCGCTCGTCCTCGGTCATGGCCTCGAGCAGCGTCTCGGCCACGATCTGCGAGCCGAACGGCGCGACCTTCGTGGACGTGCTCACGCGATCACGTCCTCGCGGACCCGAGCCGGGTCCGGCATCGGCAGCGCGCGCGCCGCGGCGAGCCAGCCCCCGACGGTAGCCGCGGCGGCCGTCTCAGCGGCCTCGATGTCGGACGCGTCGGTGCCCTGCGCGACGAGCAGCGCCCGCTGGCGGTGGACCGGGTCGCGGTCCTCGCCCATCCAGCTGGCCTTCTCCTCGGGCGAGCGATACTGGTCCGCGTCGCCCTCGTAGTGGCCGCGGAAGCGGTAAACCTCGGCGACGACGACCGCGGGTCCCTCGCCGCCGCGCGCTCGCGCGAAGGCGGGCTCGAGGGCGTCGAGGACGGCCTGCGGGTCGGTACCGTCGCAGGTCGCGCCGGGGATCCCGAACGAGCCCCCGCGCTCGGCGAGGACGCCTGCGCTCGCGTCCTCGCGGCGGACGGAGATGCCGTACCCGTTGTCCTCCACCAGGAACACCATCGGCAGGTTCCAGAGTGCGGCGAGGTTGAGCGTCTCGAGAACGGCGCCCTGGTTCATCGCGCCGTCGCCGGCGACTGCGACGGCGACGGCGCCCGTCCCGCGCAGGGCGAGTGCGTAGCCGGCGGCGATCGGCGCGCCGGCGCCGACGATGCCGGTGCACATGAAGTTGCGCTCGGGCGCGAACAGGTGCATGTGGCCGCCCTTGCCGCGCGAGAGCCCGTCGCGCTCCAGCAGTTCCGCGAGCATCGCGACCGGGTCGACGCCGTGGGCGAGCGCGTGCAGATGGGGTCGGTGGGTGGAGACGATCGCGTCCTCGGGGCGCAGCGCGGCGGCAAGCGCGGCGGCCACGGCCTCCTGTCCGATACCGAGGTGCATCTCGCCGTGGACCTCGCCGGTCTCGACGGCCGCACCGACGGCCTCCTCGTAGATGCGCATCGTCACCATCGTCTGGTAGGTGCGGAGGGGATTGAGCGACGACACCGTGCAAGATCGTACAGTACAGTCGAACGTCATGAGGGGCTGGAGAGGACGATAGGACGACGCCGGTGACGGATTTCGACGGGCGCAGGGTGCTGGTGACGGGGGCGGCGAGTGGCATCGGCGCCGCATGCCTCGAGGCCTTCCGGGCTCATGGCGCGCACGTGGTCGGCGTCGATCGCAGCGTCGACGAGGCGACGGGTTTGGTGGTGTGCGACGTGACCTCCGAGGAGGAGGTCCGCGCCGCCTTCGACCGGGCGGGATCAGTCACGGACGTCGTGCACTGCGCCGGGGTCCTCGCGATCGGCGACGTCGTCGACACGAGCCCTGCGGAGTTCGCGGCGGTGATCGACGTCAACCTCGTCGGCTCGTTCGTCGTCGCGCGCGAGGCGGCGCGCCGCCTTCCGACCGCAGGTTCGCTCACGCTGCTTTCGTCGCAGGCGGGCCGCACGGGCGGGGGCGGCTGGAGCGCGTACTGCGCGTCCAAGTTCGGCGTGATCGGCTTCGGCGAGTCGCTCGCCCAGGAGCTCGCGCCCAGCGGCATCCGCGTCAACATGGTCTGCCCGGGCACGGTGGCCACGCCGATGCTCGACGACGTGCTCGCAATCGCCGCGCAGCGGAGGGGCGTGACGCTCGAGGAGATCCGCGCCCGCTATCTCGATGGCGTGCCGCTCGGGCGCTTCGCGGATCCGGCGGAGATCGCCGGAGTGTGCGTGATGCTCGCGTCACCGGCGTCGAGTTACATCACCGGTGCTTCGATCGTCGTGGACGGAGGGGAGCTGTCGTGAGACTCGATCCGGATATCGATACCGTTGCCATCGCCGTGCCGGACAGCGCGGGCCGCCTGATCGGCAAGCGCGTCACCCTCGACACGTGGAGCAACGTCGCGGAGGGCGGCATCGCGATGCCAGACTTCCACCTCATCACCGACGCCACGAACGCTCCGGTCGACGGTATGGCCGCGGCGGGCATCCACGTCGGCTTCCGCAACGGCACGCTGATCCCCGATCTCGAGACGCTTCGGCGCTACCCCTGGTACGAGCGCACGGCGGGGGTGATCTGCGACGCGCATCGCGCCGACGGCTCGCCGGCGCTGGTCGCCCCGCGGGCGATCCTCCGCGCGCAGACGGAGCGGCTGGGTCGGCTCGGACTGGTCGCGAGTTGCGCGTCGGAGATCGAGTTCTACGTCTTCCGCAACTCGTACGAGGATCTGCACCTGGCCGGCCGGGCCGCGCTCGTGCCCGCCTACCACCGCCACGCCGATCACGACATCCTGGTCAGCGGCGTCAACGAGGATCTGATCGGCGATGTGCGCCGGTCGATGGAGCAGGCGGGCATCGCGATCGAGTTGTCGCAGGGCGAGGGAGGTGCGGGCCAGCACGAGGTGACGCTCCGCCATTGCGAGCCGCTGGAGATGGCCGATCGGCACGTCGTCTACAAGCACGGCGTGAAGGCGCTTGCGTTGAAGCACGCCCTGTCGGCGACGTTCATGGCGAAGGTGTTCGACGACCAGCCCGGCTCGTCGTGCCACGTGCACCTCTCGATCCGCGATGCGTCGGGCGGCAACGCCCTGGCCGGCGCGGACGGGCTGCTCGGCGAGTTCGGCCGGGCGTTCGTCGCGGGGCTGTTGGCGCACGCGCCCTCGATGTGCGTCCTCTACGCCCCCAACGCGAACTCGTATCGGCGCCTGCAGCCCGACTCCTGGGCGCCCGCAAATCTGACCTGGGGCTACGACAACCGGACGTGCCTGGTCCGGGTGATCGGCGCGGGGCCCGATCGTCGGATCGAGTTTCGACTGCCGGGGGCGGACGCGAATCCGTACCACGCGCTGACGGGGATAATCGCGAGCGGGCTCGCCGGGGTCGTGGACGGCCACGTGCTGCCGGAGCCGGTCACGGGCGACGGGTACGCGTCCGAGGTTCCGCGCCTGCCGCGGGATCTCACCGAGGCACTCGCCCTCTTCGCCGAGAGCGCGGTGGCCCGCGACGCCGTCGGGCCCGAGGTGCACGCCCATCTGGTGCAAATGACCGAGCACGAGTTGTCGGTGTCCCGGCGGGAGGTCACGGACCGCGACCTGGTCCGCTGGTTCGAGGTGGCGTAGGCGTGGCTGCGCCGCCAGGACGCGATGTGGTGCGTCGCCGGCGGGCCAGGCGCGTCGGCGACCTCGTGCGGGCGCTGGACGTGGACGCGATCCTGATCTGGTCGCGCAGCGGCGGCGCGGTCGACCAGCTCGCAGGGGTGTAAGGGCTGGCGGGGTTTGCGAATCCGTGGCCGTCGGTTCCCGACTCCGAGTACTGGCGCGGTCGGGCCTATTGCGCGGCGCTGGTGCGGCCGGGCGGGGAGGTCACGCTGATCACCAACATCCCTGCCGGGGAGTGGGCGGTGAGCGGCTTGACGTGCGACGCCGGAGTCGATGACCCCTTCCTCGACGTGGCGGTCGTGGCGACCGTGTCGCAGATGATCGACCCCGCCTGCCGGCTCAGGGTCGCCGGGCTCGACGTCGTCTCGGCGGCCCTGTGGGAGCGCGTGCGCGATGCCCTAGGCGACGTCCGCATGGTGGACGTGGACGCGGAGGTGGAGTTGTCCCGGTTTGGTGGACACGGGGTATGTGGGTTCTGATCATGCCGGCACGGCTTCGGTTGGTCCAGTCTGCTCGTAGCTGACGGGGCTTTCGTAGCCGAAGCGCGAGTGGCGGCGGTGCGGGTAGGTCAGCGGGTCGTGTAGCCCGCGTCCACCACGAGCGCGGCGCCGACCGTGCCACCGGCCCGCTCCGAGGCGAGGAAGGCGATCGCCTCGGCGATCTCCGCGGGCTCGATCAGCCGCCCGATCGCCGTCGAGGCCGCGAAGGCGGCG
>VHBO01000039.1 GCA_016871895.1 Gemmatimonadota bacterium | reverse complement strand
GCGGGGGGGTGGGGCCGGGGGGGGGGGGGGGGGGCCGGGGGGGGGGGGGGGGGGGGGGGGGGGGGGGGGGGGGGGGGGGGGGGGGGGGGGGGGCGACCGGCGGGGCGGTCTGCGGAGGTCGTGCGCGGGTGATGTTCGGGTGCAGCGCGGGGGTTGGGCGGGCCCGCGCGGGCGACCCCAAGGCGAACCCGGAACACCGGGCGCCGGTTCCGGCGCCTTACCCCCGGTCGCGTTCGGGGTTCCCGAGCGTGTCTTGCGGGATTTCTCGCCGCGTGTCACATTCGCGTACCGCTTCTCCCCTCTCTGGGGAGCGGCCAGAGTCGTCGGTCCTGCGACTCTTCTCCGGCAGGACGTTCGTTCTGCCGGGGTTCTACACTCTGTCGGAGGATGTGCTCGTGATCCGATCCCGCAGTGGCAGTCCCCTTCGCTGGCTGCGTCGCACGGCGGCGGTGCTGGGCCTGGTGGCCCCGGCCGCGCTCGTGGCGCAGGGGCGCACGTCGACCGTGGAAGGCACGGTCCGTGACGCCGCCACCAACCGTCCCCTTGAGTCGGTGCAGGTCTTCGTCGTGGGCACGACGAACGGCGCCGTCACCAACGCGCAGGGGCAGTACCGCCTCGTCATTCCGAACGTGACCGGGGAGTTCCGCACGGAGATCCGTGCACGGACCATCGGGTATGCGCAGGTGACCAAGGCGGCGAACCTGGTCCCTGACCAGGTCGCGAAGGTGGACTTCGCGCTCGCCCAGTCGTCGCTGCAGCTCGACCAGGTCGTCGTGACCGGGTCCGGCCAGGCGACCGAGGTGAAGAAGCTCGGGAACACGGTCGCGATCGTGAAGCCCCCGCAGGACATGCCGATGTCGGACGTGTCCAACATCCTCCAGGGCCGTGAGCCCGGCCTCGTCGGCCTCCCCTCGGGCGGCCTGACCGGCGAGGGCGCGAAGATCCGCATCCGCGGGAACTCGTCGCTCTCCCAGTCGAACGAGCCGATCATCTTCGTCGATGGCATCCGCATCAACTCGGGCGGCGGTCAGGCGGCGAACGGCAACGTCGGGTCGTCGCGTCTCGACGACTTCGACCCTGCCTCGATCGAGCGCGTCGAGGTGCTGAAGGGCGCGGCCGCCGCGACCCTCTACGGCACCGAGGCCTCCAACGGCGTGATCCAGATCTTCACCAAGCGCGGCAACGCCGGCGCGCCGCGGTGGAACATCTCGATGCAGCAGGAGTCGATTCAGATGCCGGATCGCATCGCGCCGAACTCCTTCTATGTGAAGACCCAGGGCCGCGCCGACACGCTCGCGCCGCTCCTCGGCTACACGCCGACGCCGTTCCAGGTTTATGAGGAGCCGATCTTCCGCGACAACCTCGTGGAGGCCGGCAGCGGCACGACGATCACCGCGCAGGTGCAGGGCGGGTCGCCGACGGTGACCTACTTCGCCAGCATCCGCAACCAGAACGAGGACGGCCCCTTCGGCAACGCCGCGTTCGGCCCGTCGGATGACGTCGCGCGCCGCCAGCAGGCGACGGTGAACCTCCAGCTGATCCCGACGTCGAAGCTCCGCCTCGGGCTCCGCACCTCGTACACCAATTCGTTCCTTCGCAGCCCGGAGGCGAACAACAACATCTACGGCTCCAACTCCCTCGCCTATATGGCGCGTCCGGAGTTCGCCAACTGCAACGCCTCCACGGTCGCGGGCCGGTTCCGCTGCTCGGCGGCGGGCAACCCCTTCGGCAACCAGGCCTTTATGACGGTCCGGGAGTCGATGCAGCAGGTGAATGACCAGTCGGTCGGCCGCTTCGCCGGCGCGATGGACATGCAGTACACGCCGTTCGACGGGCTGAACCTCTCGCTGACCGGCGGCTACGACTTCACCTCGCAGGCCGACGTCGGCTTCTCGCCGTTCGGCTACAACGTCGACCTCTTCACGGCGCAGACGCCGGACGGCGCGCGCTTCGTGCGGTCCGAGCGCCAGGGCGTGATCACCGTCGACGCGAAGGCAGCGTGGAACAAGGCGATCAACGATGACTTCGAGTCGTCGTTCGTCGCGGGGATGCAGGTGTTCAACAACCGCACCAACGCCATTTCCGGCAGCGCCACGAACTTCCCCGGCCCCGGCATCGAGGTCGTGGGGGCGGGTGGTCTCAACCAGGTGGTCGGTGAGGGCTTCCTCACCTCCATCAACGGCGGCTACTTCGCGCAGGAGCAGCTCTCCTTCCGCGAGTACCTGACCGCGACGGTCGGTGGCCGCTACGACTTCTCGTCGGCCTTCGGCGCCGAGGCGCCGGGCGTCTTCTATCCGAAGATGTCGGTCTCGTACGTCGTGTCCGACCACGCGGCGGCGCAGGCGATGCTCCCGAGCTGGCTCTCCACGCTCCGTCTCCGCGGCGCCTGGGGTCAGTCGGGCCGTCAGCCGGGCGCGTTCGACAAGTTCACGACCTTCTCGCCGCTCGCGTCCGAGCTCGGCGCCGGCCTCGTGCCCGCCAACCTCGGCAACCCGGCCCTCAAGCCGGAGATCTCGACCGAGACGGAGTTCGGCTTCGAGGCGGGGATCCTGGACAACCGCGTCGCCATCGAGTTCACCTCGTGGCAGCGGCAGGTCAGTGACCTTCTTGTCGCGCAGCAGTTCCCGGTCTCGGGCGGCTTCCGCGCCACGCAGCTGAACAACATCGGCTCGATGGAGGCCAACGGCCTCGAGATGGGCTTTAAGTGGTTCGCCATCCAGAACCAGAACCTCTCGGCGGACTTCTTCTTCAACGCGGCGTACCTCAAGCAGACGCTGACCGACCTCGGCGGCGCGCCGCCGCTCAAGATCGGCTACATCCGCTACCGCGGCTTCCTGAAGGAGGGGTATCCCCTCGGTTCGCTCTTCTCGCCGCGTCTCGCCGAGGTCTGCCCGGCGGGTGGGGCTCGCACGAACAGCGCGGGCGGCACGATCGCCTGCTACGATCCGGCGACCCAGCTCCCGATCAACTTCAACGGCCAGGGCACCCCGGCGACGCTCGACCAGCTCCGGACCTACCTCGCCACTCCGCGTGACCTGAAGAACTCCGGCGTCCAGAGCGCGCTCCGCCCGCTCCTCGCCGACTTCGATGGGAACCGCAACACCGGCGAGCAGTTCGTCGGCGATGTGATCCCCGATTGGACCGGTTCCTTCGGCTTCAACGCGAAGATCGGCAGCAGCTGGCGCGTCGCGACGCTCTTTGAGTACAAGACGGGCTTCTACATCCAGAACCTCACCGACGGCTTCCGGATGTCGCAGCACCCGTCGATCGGCTCGAACCGTCGCGAGTGGTCGGAGATCGAGTCGACGCTCAACAACCCGTCGGCGACGATCGACGCCAAGCTGGCCGCGGTCAGCGATTACGTCTTCCAGTACCGCCGGCTCCTCGAGCCGGGGCTCCACCAGCACCAGAAGGGTGACTTCACCCGGCTCCGCGAGCTCAGCCTGACCTGGACCGCGCCGGAGGCGATCGCCACCCGGCTCGGCGCCAAGTCCTTCTCGGTGACGGCCTCGGGCCGCAACCTGTTCCTCTGGACCAAGTACCCCGGGCTTGACCCGGAGGCGAACGCCATCGGCCGTGGTATCGGCTCGGCGCTCGACCAGAACTTCCTCGACAGCGTCGATGCGTTCGGGATCCCGATCCCGCGCCGCTTCTCGCTGGCGTTCAATTACGGCTTCTAACCCATCCGAGGACTACCACACATGCGACAGATGACCAGCATGCGTCGGCTCGGGTCGAAGAGCCGCCTCCTTGGCGTCGCCCTCGCGGCGGCGCTCCTCCCGGCCGCGTGCGCGAATCCGTTCGACACCGACGTGGAGAACCCCAACGCGGTGGTCGAGGAGGCGCTCGCTGATCCGGCCGGGGCGACGACCTTGGTGAACGGACTCGGCGGCTCGGTGACGCGCGCCCTGACCGGCATCTACGGTCCGTACCACACCTCCACGGACGAGCTGACCTGGGTCGGCTCCCGTGAGTTCTGGAAGACGCTCGACGACGGCGACATCTCCGATCCGGTCAACGAGTACACGGACGGGGCCTTCCCATTCGTGAACGAGGCCCGGTGGCTCGCTGACTTCACGATCGCGCGCGTCGCCAGCTTTGACGCGGACGGGACCCTGCGGAACCGCAAGGACCTCGCCCGCGCGAACATCTACGGCGCCGTGATCTACACGACGATCGGCGATATGTTCGAGGACTTCGTCGTGGCTTCCGACCGCACCGTCTCGGCGGCCCCGGTGGGCCCGGCCAACATGGGGGCGATGTACGATTCCGCCATCACAATGGCCACCCGCGCGCTCTCCATCGCGCAGGCCACCAGTGACGCCGAACTCCAGCGGCAGGCGCTCGGCCTTCGGGCCCGCGCCCGGCACGGCAAGGTTGCCCGCGCGATCACCAAGGCGGGGGCCGGTGCGCCCGCCAACCCGCTCGTCAACGACGCAGGCGCCACCGCCGACGCGACCGCGGCGCTCGCGCTGATGACGGCGTCGTATCGCTTCCGGCTCACGCCGACGGCGAACAACCTCGCCGGCATCAATGTCGGGTTCGAGATGAACAACCGCGGTGAGCTCCGCGCCGGCAACGACTTCGTGAACGCCGACCCGGCGCGCCCGATCGTCCCGGCCGCCGGTCTCGCCGGCATCAAGATGAACGACCCGGTCACTGGCGTCGCCAGCACGACAGTCGCCAACGCGATCGACGCCTGCTGCCGCCCGGCGGTGGCCAACAACGTCCCGATGACGCAGGTCTCGGCTCGCGAGATGATGCTCATCCTCGCCGAGGCGAAGCTCGCCGCCAGCGACAACGCCGGCTTCCTGACGCAGATCAATGCGTCGCGCGCCGTCGATGCGCTCCCGCCGTATGCCGCCGTCACGGGCAACGGCCGCGCGCAGCTGGAGTACGAGCGGAAGGTCCAGCTCTTCCTTCAGGGCCGTCGCCTGATGGACCTGTACCGCTTCGGTTCCGTCGACTCGCGGTGGCTCACCTCGCCGACGACCGGCGTGCGCGGCAAGTGCCTCCTGCCGATCAGCTACCTCGAGCGCCTGACCAACACCCAGGCCCCGCAGCCGAACAACGAGCGGAAGTGCAACTGATCCGCTGACCCGTTGCGCAGGACCTCGCGGGCCGTGACCTTCTGGTCACGGCCCGCGTTGCATCCGTACCCGCGCCACCGACTGCTCCCATCCCCGATGCGCCAACTCTCACTTCTCCTGCTCACCGGCACCCTCTCGGGCTGCTATGACCTCAAGCCGATCGCCGTGACCCCCACGGCGTTCGGCGCATCCATCCCGGTCGGGCGCGCCGTCGCGGCGGTCCTCAGTGAGGCCGGGACGGCCGCGCTCACGTCGCGGGTCGGCCCGGGCGCCGGTACCCTCCTCGGCATCGTCACGCGCTTCACGGCCGATACCGTCGAAATCGCCCTGAACGAGGTCCGCACCCGCGCCGGACTCGCCTACTTCCTGCAGGGGGCGGTCATCCCCATCGGCCGGAACGATCTCGCTCAACTCCGCGTCCGCGAGCTGAACCGACCGCGCACCGCGATCGCCACCGCGCTCGGCGTCACGGCGGCGGGGTGGATCATCTACGGCGTCCGGTTCGGTGGCGGTGGACAGCCCGAGCCCGGTGGTGGCGGTGGCACCCCGGCACTCACCCCCCCCTGATCCGACACGAATGGCACGACGCACCGTCGTCCCGCAACACGAAATCGCGGCCAGACCCCGGTCGCACGCCCCAGCCACCCGACACATCCCCCCGATGCCGCACACCATCCGCCGCCTCGCCGTCCTACCGGTCCTGCTGATCGGTCTCGCCAGCCGGACTGACGCACAGCCGCGCACGGGCGCAGCGACCACGGTCAGCAGCCCCGACACCGCCGCGCTCCGCGGCCTCCGGGCGCGAATGCTCGGTCCCTACCGCGGCGGCCGCTCCTCGGCCGTCACCGGGATCCCGAGCGCACCCAACACCTATCTGATGGGGACCACCGGAGGCGGCGTCTGGCGCACCGATGACGCGGGGAACACCTGGAACAACATCTCCGACGGCTACTTCGGTGGCTCCATCGGCGCGGTGGTCGTGGCGCCGAGCGATCCGAACGTCATCTACGTTGGGGAGGGATCCGCGGAGGTCCGCGGCAACAGCTCGATGGGGCGCGGAGCCTGGCGCTCGACCGATGCGGGCCGCACCTGGAAGTCGATCGGCCTCCGGAACGCCGGACAGATTGGACGGATGGTGGTGCACCCCGCCGACGCCGAGGTCGCCTACGCCGCGGTGCTCGGGCGCCCCTTCGGGCGTAGCGCCGACCGTGGCATCTATCGCACCACCGATGGCGGCACGAACTGGAAGAAGGTCCTCTACCTGAACGACAGCACCGGCGCCTCGGACATCGCGATGAACCCGCGGAACCCGCGGATCCTGTACGCAGCGATGTGGCGCGCCGAGCGGAAGCCGTGGACGATGATCTCGGGGTCCGCCGAGGGTGGCATCTGGAAGTCGGTCGATGGCGGCGAGAGCTGGCAGAGGCTCGGTGGCGGCCTCCCCACCGGGCTGACCGGGAAGATCGGGATCACTGTCTCACCTGCGAACCCGGACCGCGTCTGGGCGATCGTCGAGGCCGAGCCGGCGGGCGGGGTCTATCGCTCCGATGATGGCGGCGCGACGTGGACGCGCACCAACAGCGAGAACAAGCTCCGCCAGCGCGCCTGGTACTACACGCACGTCGTCGCCGATCCGCAGGAGGAGCACGTCGTCTATGCGCTGAACACCTCGCTGTACCAATCGATCGACGGGGGCGTGACCTTCACGGAGATCCCCGTCCCGCACGGTGACACGCACGACCTCTGGATCAATCCGCTCGATAAGCGCCTGATGATCATCGGCGACGACGGCGGCGCGCAGGTCTCCCTCAACCGTGGGCGCACCTGGTCGACGTACTTCAACCAGCCGACTGCCGAGCTGTACGACGTCATCACCGACGCGACCTTCCCGTATCGCGTCTATTCCGCGCAGCAGGACAACACGACCATCAGCGTCCCGTCGTGGTCGTCGTCGAACACGGTGCACCCGTTCCAGGACTACGCCTATGCCTCGGGGTGCGAGACCGGCCCCGTCGCGCTCGACCCGAAGAACCCCGCGGTGATCTGGGGAGGCTGCTACGGCGGCGCGATCAACCGCTGGGACACCCGCACCGATGAGCGTCGCAACGTCGTCGCCTACCCGGAGCTGCAGCTTGGCCAGGCGGCGAAGGATCTGCAGTACCGCTTCCAGTGGGTCGCGCCGATCCTCGTCTCGCGGCACGACCCGAACGTCGTGTATCACGGATCGCAGTACGTCCTGCGCACGCGAGACGGCGGGACAACGTGGGAGCGGATGTCACCCGACCTCACGACGCAGACGAAGGCGCATCTCGAGGCGTCGGGCGGCCCCATCAACAATGACATCACCGGCGTCGAGATCTTCAACACGGTCTTCGCGCTCGCGGAGGACCGCGCCTACGCGTCCGTCCTCTGGGCCGGCACCGACGACGGCCGCCTGCACGTGACGCGCGATGCGGGCCGCACCTGGACGGAGGTGACGCCCCCGGGGATGCCGACCTTCGGCACCATCGAGGAGATCGTCGTCTCCGCGCACACGCCGAACCGCGTCTATGTGGCTGCCCAGGCGTACCGGATGGATGACTTCAAGCCGTATGCGTGGCGTTCCGACGATGGCGGGCGCACCTGGGTGAAGCTCACCGAGAATACGGGGGTCCCCGCCGACCACCCGATCCGCTCCTTCGCCGAGGATCCCAAGGCACCGGCGCTGCTCTATGCGGGGACCGAGTACGGGCTCTATGTGTCGTTCGACGCGGGGAAGTCGTGGCAGCGCTTCCCCTCGAAGCTCCCGATCACGCCGATCGCCGACCTCGAGGCGCGCGAGGACGACCTCGTGATGACCACGCAGGGGCGCTCAATCTGGATCGTCGACGACATCAGCCCGCTCCGCGAGCTCTCGGCCGGCGTGACGGCGGCTGCGGCGCACCTCTTCACGCCGGCGCCGGCGGTTCGCGCGCAGAAGGGGACCGACCCCTTCGACCCGATGCCGGGTCTCCCCGACCAGCCCGACAACGGCGCCGTCCTGCACTACTGGCTCGGTGCGGCGGCGACCGGCCCCGTGACCCTCGAGATCCGCGACGCCCAGCAGCGCGTCGTGCGCCGGCTCACCTCGGACAGCACCATCTCCAAGGCGCAGCGCACGATGCGCCTCCCGGTGGCGCGCGGGATGCATCGCGTGATCTGGGACCTGACCTATCCCGGACCGCAGGCGGTCGACGGACAGGTGCTCTGGGGGTACACCGGCGGGGTGAAGGCGCCGCCGGGCACCTATGAAGCGATGCTCACCGCCAACGGCACGACGATGACGCGTCGTATCACGGTGCTTCCGGACCCGCGGCTCCCGCAGATCACCGCGGCCGACTACGCGGCGCAGTTCCGGTTGGCGAGCGCGGTGCGTGACTCGATGGATGCGCTGCACCGCACGCTGAACGAGCTTCGCGACGTCCGCGCGCAGATGGAGGCGCTGATGGCAGCCGCGACGCGCGTGGGCGCCGAGTCGGCGCTGCAGGCGCAGGTGGATTCGCTCGCCGCGAAGATGCGGCGTCTGGAGGTCGGTTTCACGCAGACGCAGAGCCGGAGTGGGCAGGACCCGATCCGCTTCGCGGGGCAGCTCGACAACCAGTGGGCGGAGCTCTACGGGAACGTCACCGGCACCAACGGCTACATCTCCGGCGGACCGGAGGGTCGCCCGACGGCGGCGGCCGCGGTGCGGCTCGAGGAGCTGGCGGGGCGCTGGGACCGGATGCGGCTCGTCTGGCAGGAGGTCGTGACGAAGGATCTCCCGGATCTGAACGACAAGGCGAAGGCGCTCTCGATCGGCGGGATCGCGATCCCCGCGTCGACAGTGATTCCCTGACAACGACGCCCCTCCCGCCGATGTGGCGGGAGGGGCGTCGCGGGGTGCCGTGCGCGCGTGGGCACGTCGCGATCAGAACGGCTTCTCGAGGCTCTCCGACTGCGGCGTGAAGAGCTCGGCGCCGGTCTCGGTGATCACCATATCATCCTCGAGGCGGATGCCGAACTCGCCCGGGAGGTAGATCCCCGGCTCGTCGCTGAAGACCATCCCCGGCTCGAGGAGCCGCGTGTTACCGCGGACGAGGTACGGCCACTCGTGGCCGTCCATCCCCATCCCGTGGCCGACGCGGTGCGAGAAGTACTTGTAGTCGGGGCCGTAGCCCGCGTCGACGATCACCTTCCGCGCCGCCGCATCGACCGCCTCGCAGGGGAGACCGGGGCGCGCGGCACGGAGTGCCGCGGTCTGCGCGCGGAACTCGATCTCGAAGACATCCTTCATCTTCTGCGTCGGCGTGCCGAGCACGAAGGTGCGCGAGATGTCGGAGCTATACCCCTCCACCTTACACCCGCCGTCGATCAGCAAGATGCTCCCCTCGCGGATCACCTGCGGGGTCGCGGAGCCGTGCGGGAGCGCGGAGTACTGCCCCACCTGCACGCCGGCGCTGCCGGAGTAGCCGAGGCGGCTGTGCGCCTGCGAGACGAGTCGGCCAAAGTCATCCTGCGTCATCCCCTCGCGGAGCGACTTCCACGCTGCTTCATACGCTTTGAGGGTCACAGCGCTCGCGTGGCGCATCAGCGCGAGCTCGTGCCGATCCTTCACCATCCGGCAGCCGGCCGTGATGGGCGTGCCGTCGACGACCTTCACCGCGGGGAGGTTCGTCACGCCATACGTGAACTGGAACCGCACCGTCTCCTCGCAGGCGATCGTCGCGGTGGTGAGGCCGCGCGCGCGGAGCGCCGTGGCGATCACCGCGTACGGATCCTCGTGCTCCTCCCACGGATAGACGTCGGCGGTCCCCTGCATTGGGCCGAGGGCGACCTGCTCCATCGCGCGCTCCTCCTCGAACTTCGGCGTTACGAGGAAGGGGCGACCGGTGGCGGGGATGAAGGCGGCAAGGAGCCGCTCGCTGTTCCCCCACTGGATCCCGGTGAAGTAGATCATCGAGGTGCCTCCGGCGAGCATCAGGGCATCGATTCCCTGTTCGCGCATCAGTCGCCGCGCCTTCTCGATCCGCCCCTGCCGCTCGGCGACGCTGATCGGGACGACCCCGTCGCGCATCGGGCGGAGCGCCTGGATCGCCGGCGGGAGTCCGGTGCCCTGTTGGAGGGCCTCCGTTTCGGCGGCGAGGGCGTCGGTGGGGCGCGCCCCGAGCGCGACGGCCGCGCCGAGGGTGGAGGCGGAGGCGAGGAACTCGCGGCGGTTCGACATCGACGATGGCTCCGGACGGGGAGGGGAGGGTCACCCCCGCCGGGGCGGAGGGCTAGAACACGCGGACGGAAAAGTACCGCTTGGGGTCGCGGCGCACATCCACGATCAGCGTCCGCAGCTCCAGGAGGAGGGAGTCGGCGTTCCGGTAGAGCCGCGGGTCGTTCACGAGGAGCCCGATCGACCCCTCGCCTCGTTCGATGCGCCCTGGCGGATTGCACGACGGCGTGGGTCGCGGCGCTCCCGACTCCCTGCGCGCTGCCGCGCGCGCGGAGCCCGTTGACTCAGCCGAGCACCGAGACGGCGAAACCGAAGCTGGCGGCCTTCACGAGGCCGTAGCGGACGTCGAAGAGGTCGAAGAAGAGTCGCGCGCCCTTCAGGAACTCGGTCGAGGGGAGGTCGAGGAGGCCGAGTGAGGTGGCCCACCCCGCGCCGAGGCCGACGAACATCGCGAGGCCGACGACGACGGGGAACATCACCACCCCCGCGATCACGCGCGGGACGACGAGATACGCGACGGGGTCGTAGGAGAGGGTCTCGAGCGCGTCGATCTGCTCGGTGACGCGCATCGTGCCGAGTTCGGCGGCGATGTTCGCCCCCACGCGGCCGGCGAGGGCGAGGCCGGTGAGCACCGGGGCGAGCTCCATCATCACGGTCTTCTGGACGAGGGTGCCGACGAGGTAGCGCGGCACCGCACCGGTGAAGCTGTAGCTCGCGAGGAGGGCGAGGACGACGCCGGTGAAGAGGGCGATTAGCGTCCCGATGGGGAGGGAGTCGACGCCGAGCTGCCGGGCCTGGGGGGTGAGGTTCGGCCACCAGGTCCGGACGTCGCGGGCCGATCGGACGGCCTCGGCGGTGAGCTTCCCCGCCGCGCCGAACGACTCGAGGGATTCCCGGGCTGCGCCGCCGATGATCTCGAGCACCTTGAGAAGGTACTGCTCGGCCACGGCGGCGCCACAGAGGGAAGGCCTGACGCCGGGGTCGGGGGCTATCTTTCACCCGACTCCCGCTGTGAGGCTCCGCTGGGCAAGCTGGTCGTGCTGATGGTGACGGCGTTCCTGGATATGGTGGGGCTCCTGATGGTGCTCCCGCTGATGCCGTTCTATGCGCAGCGGTTCGTGGGGCAGGGGCCTCTCTGGCGGGCGCTCGACGGCATCGGGATGGGGGGCGAGGGGGCAGTGATCTCGCTGCTCGTCTCGTCGTTCGCCGTCGCGCAGCTGCTGAGCGCGCCCTTCTGGGGTCGCGTCTCCGATCGGGTGGGTCGGCGCCCGGCGTTGCTCGTGGGGATGGCGGCGAGCGGGATCGCCTACATCGGCTTTGCCTTCGCGAACTCGCTTGAGCTGCTCTTCCTCTCGCGGATCATCCAGGGCGCCGGGGGCGGCACCACCGGCGTCATCCAGGCCTACGTGGCCGACGCCACCGAGCCGAAGGACCGGGCGAAGACGCTCGGTTGGCTCTCCGCCGCGACGAACGCCGGCGTGGCGCTCGGCCCTGTGCTCGGCTCAGGGGCGGCGAAGCTCTTCGGGAACGCGGGGCCGGGACTCGTGGCGTTCGGGCTCACCCTCGTGACGATGACCTTCGCGTTCCGGTATCTCACGGAATCGAACGAGTACGCCGGGACCGCGGAGCACGCGCGACCCAAGGTGCAGCGCTCGGGGACCGCAGTGCGGCGGGTGCTCTCGCATCCGATGGAGCCCGCCTCGCGGCTGATCCTGATGTATGCGGTGGGGATGGGGGCGTTCCAGGGGATGACGGCGATTCTCGCGCTCTTCCTGAACGCGCAGTTCCAGGTCGGGGTGGGGCAGATCGGCTGGGTCTTCACCTATATCGGGGTGATCTCCGTCGTGGCGCGCGCGCTCGTGCTCGGCCCGGCGGTCGACCGCTTCCGTGAACCGCGGCTCTCCCGCATCGGGCAGACGCTGCTCGCGCTCGGGCTGGGCGCGCTCCCCTTCACGACGAACTATGTGACGCTGGCGCTGGCGATCCTGCTGATCCCGCTCGGCACGGCATTCACATTTCCTTGCGTGACGGGGATGCTCTCGCAGGTGATCCCGAACCACGAGCGTGGGCTGTATATGGGAGTGCAGCAGACCTTCGGCGGCGTGGCGCGCGTGATCGGCCCGATCTGGGCGGGGTTCGCGTTCGATTATCTCGGGCGCGGGGTGCCCTTCTATACCGGGGCGGCGCTCGCGGGGATCACGATCGTCTTGGGGATGGGGATCGAGCAGCACATCCCGAAGCACGGGGAAGAAAAGTCCGTGTGAGGTCGGCCGCGTGCGTCGCGCTCTCGCGAGACGCCCGGTCACTCACTGCGTCGTCGACCCCACCGGCGCTTCGTACTCCCCCGTCTTCCCCGACTTGGCGGGATGCCGCGACATCGACGCGTCCTCCGTCTCGGTGATCAACCGGACGCCGCGCTCGAAGAAGAGATAGTTGTACGCCCACTGCATCAGCACGCTGACCCGGTTGCGGAAGCCGACCAAGAACATCACGTGCACGAAGAGCCAGATGAACCAGGCGAGATGCCCGGCGAATTGGAGCTTGCCGTCGAAGAAGGTCGCGACCGCCTTGTGCCGGCCGATCGTCGCGAGGTCGCCCTTGTTGAAGTAGCGGAACGGCGTCATCGGCTGCCCTGCCACGTCCGCGAGGATGTTCCGCGCGGCGTGCTCTCCCATCTGCGTCGCCGCCGGCGCGACGGCGGGGACCTCGTGCCCGCGCGCGTCACGCACCGTCGCCGCGTCACCGATCACGAAGACGCGCGGATCGTCCGGCACGGTGAGCTGCGCCCCCACGATCGCGCGCCCCGCGCCGTCGAGCGGCACGTCGAGCGTCTTGAGCAGCGGGGATGCGGCGTTGCCCGCGGCCCAGAACACCGACTGCGAGCGGATCCGCTCGTCGCCGATTTGGACCCCGTCCTCGTCGATGTGCGTCACGATCGCGTTCGTACGCACCTCGACACCCATCTGCACGAGGTCGTCGTGCGCGCGCTGTGAGAGCTCGGGCGGGAAGGCGGGGAGGATGCGCGGCCCA
>VHBO01000038.1 GCA_016871895.1 Gemmatimonadota bacterium | reverse complement strand
CTGCGAGCCCGGAGTGCACCCGCTGCGACAACCAGCTGTTCTATTCGCACCGTGCCGGCGATGCCGGGCGGCAGATCGCTGTCATCGCCCGTCCGTCGGCTTGACTGGACCCGGGCCGGAGCCTACATTGTAAGGGTCGGGAGACATTCCGGTCTGTTTGCGGAGTGTGGGGGCGGGTCTCCCCACACTTTTTTGTTCCCCGTGAGTCAGGTGGTCACGATGCATCCCGAAGTGGAAATCATTGTCAATCAAGAACTTGAAGCCCTTGGCTTCGAGTTGGTGGAGTTCCGGCGCGGCGGGTCGAAGGGGCGTCCGGTGCTCGATCTGCGCATCGATCGGTTGGACCGGCAAAAGGTGCAGATCGATGACTGCGCCCGGGCATCCCGGGCCATCGAGGCCTGGCTCGATGCGATGCCGACGGTGGTCGGGGAGCGGTATGTGCTGGAGGTGTCCTCCCCGGGGATGGAGCGGCCGCTGCGGAAGGCGGCCGATTGGGTGCGGTTCTTGGGGCGGCGGGCGAGCGTCAACGCGCCGGTGCTCAATGGGCGGCACGAGTTCGAGATCGTCGCGGTGACTGGCGAGGCAGGGCAGGAGCGCCTCACCCTCCGTGACGGGAAGGGGCAGGAGCGGGAGATCGCGCTGGCGGACGTCACCGACGCCCGTCTCGCGTTCCACTGGAAACCGTAAGGGACTTCTTCGACGGAGCACGTTATGGCCGGGTCGGCCGAGATCCTCGTCGCGCTGCGTGAGCTCGCGAACACCAAGCAGATCGATCGTACGGAGCTCCACGAGCTCCTTCGGGACGGCATCCTCGCCGCCCTCGCCAAGAAGCACGGGCCGACCGTGCAGGCCGAGGTCGAGATCGATGACGACAAGGGCGCGATCCGCATCGTCATGCTCAAGAAGGTCGTCGAGGCCGTCGAGGACGGCGTGACGGAGATCGCCCTCGAGGAGGCCCGCTACGAGGATCCCGACTACCAGCCGGGCGACCTGATGGAGATCCCCGTCGAGTTCGCCGAGTTCGGTCGCTCCGCGGTCCAGGCGTGCAAGCAGCGCATCGTGCAGCGCGTCCGCGAAGGCGAGCGCACGAAGATCCGCGACGAGTTCTCGTCGCGCGTCGGCGACCTTCTCTCGGGCGAGATCCAGCAGATCGAGCGCGGGAAGATCGTCCTCCTCCTCAACAAGTTCCGCGAGGCCGAGGCAATCATTCCCTATCGCGAGCAGAATCACCGCGAGACGTACACGCAGGGCGAGCCGATCCGGGCGGTCCTCAAGCGCATCGAGGAGACGCCGAAGGGACCGCGCCTCATCCTGTCGCGCGCCGACGCGCTCTTCGTGCAGGCACTCTTCCGGCTCGAGGTTCCCGAGATCCAGGCGGGGGTCGTCGAGATCCGCGCCGCGTCGCGCGAGGTCGGAAGCCGCACGAAGATCGCCGTCGTGTCGCGCGATGACGGAATCGATCCGGTCGGCGCCTGCGTCGGCCTCAAGGGCGCCCGCGTCCAGGCCGTCGTGCAGGAGCTCGGCGGTGAGCGCATCGACATCGTCCCGTGGTCGGCCGATCCGGAGCGCTTCGCGAAGCTCGCGCTCGCGCCGGCGAAGGTCGCCCGCGTCTTCAGCGAGGCCGCGACGAAGACCATTCAGGCCGTCGTCGACGAGGATCAACTCTCGCTCGCGATCGGGCGAAACGGACAGAACGTCCGGCTCGCCTCGGAGCTCACGGGGTGGAAGATCGACCTGTACTCGAGCCGGGAGTGGTTGGAGCGTGGGGGGGACATCCCGCTCTTCGCGCCGCTCCCCGACGACGCGGCGGCGGACGTGCCGCTCGCCGAGATCGTCGGGCTGCCGACGGCGACGGTCGCCGTCCTCGAGGCGGGTGGCTATCGGACGCTGAACGACATCATCGATCTGGAACGCGACGACTTCCTCCGGCTCCCGGGCATCGCGCCCGCCGAGGCGGACCGGATCATCGCGATCCTCGACGAACTGACGGAGGACGGCGCGGGGGCCCCCGAGGGGGCCGCTGAGCCGAGCTAAGTGGACGACGCCGCCGAACGGCGCCTGCTCGGGCTCATCGGGCTCGGGCTGCGGGGACGGCGAGCGGTGCTCGGAGTCGATCGGGTGCGGGAGGCGGCACGTCGGGGTACGCTCCGATGCGTGGTGGTGGCGGACGACGCCTCGCACCACAGCCGCGAGAAGGTCGAAGGGATCGTACGCGCGCGGCGGGTCCCGGTGATCCGGGTCCCCTCGGCGGCGCGGTTGGGCGGGGTGGCAGGGCGGGAGGCGACGGCGGCCATCGGGGTCGTCGACGCGTCGTTGGCCAACGGAGTGCTCGCGGCGGTCGGGTCGACGACCGCGGAGTGAACGCAGCAAGGGGGATGGGTTGAGCAAGCTTCGGGTGAGTGAACTGGCGGCGGAGTTCGGCATCGGGCCGGACGAGGTGCTCGCGATGCTACGATCGATGGAGATCGTGGCCCGCACGCCCGCATCCCCGCTGACCGACGAGCAGGTCGCGCGGGCACGCGTCCGCTGGGAGCGCGACAAGCGTCATCGCACCGAGAAGCCGGCCGAGGCGCCTGCGAAGAAGAAGGCGGCCGCCAAGAAGCCCGTGGAGACCGAGGCGGCCCCCGCCGCAGAGAAGAAGCCGGCGGCGCGTCGGAAGGCGGCGCCGGAGCCGGCCCCCGAGCCCACGCCCGCCCCCGAGGAGGCGAAGCCCGCCACGCGTCGTCGTCGCGCCGCAGACGTCGCACAGGCCGAAGCCGAGGCCGCAGCGGCCGCGGAGCGCGCGCAGGCAGAGGCGGAAGCCGCCGCCCAGGCGGCTGCAGCAGCAGAGGCGGCTCGCGAGGCGGCGGAGGCCGCCGAGCGGGAGATCGCGCGCGCTCGGGCGGAGGAGGCGGAGCGCCAGCGCGCGGCCGCCGCCGCGCGTGCCGCGGAGGAAGCTGCCGCCTCGCCATCCGCGCCGTCGGAGACCCCGGCGGCTCCCGCCGCGCCGGCGCGGCCCCGGCCGCAGCCGATCGTGCCGGCGCCCCCGCGCCCGCGCCCCGTCACCGGCGGGATGGCGTTGCCCCCGCGTCCGATCGCCTCGGCGACGCCGGGGGGTGGCCTCGCAGGCGGTCGTCGCGAGGATCGTCGCCCGGGGATGGGCGGCGGGACGGGCCCCGGGGCCGCGATGCCCTCGTCCGGGCCGCGCCGCGGCAAGAAGGGACGTCGTGTCGATCAGGAACAGGTCTCCGCGAACATCTCGCGCACGATGCGCCAGATGGGCACCGGGCCGGCCAAGCGGCGCGGCGGGCGCGATGACGCCGCCGAGCGCGCCGAGCTGGAGGCGATGCGTGCCGAGATCGCCGAGCGCGAGAAGAAGACGGTGCGCGTCAACGAGTTCATCACCGTCAGTGAGCTCGCCGACATCCTGAAGGTGCCGGCCACGCAGATCGTCTCGTTCGCCTTCAAGCACCTCGGGCTGATGGTGACGATCAACCAGCGGATGGACTTCGATCAGATCGAGCTGATCGCGAGCGAGTTCGGCTTCGAGGCCGTGCGCGAGGAGGAGTATGCCGCTGCGCCCGCCGAGGAGCCGCAGGAAGAGGCGGGCGACCTGCAGGCCAGGCCGCCGGTGGTCACCATCATGGGCCACGTCGACCACGGGAAGACCTCGCTCCTCGACTACATCCGTCGCGCCAACGTCGTCGCCGGTGAGGCCGGTGGGATCACGCAGCACATCGGGGCGTACCACGTCGGGCTCCCCGACGGCCGCACGATCACCTTCCTCGACACTCCGGGCCACGAGGCGTTCACCGCGATGCGCGCCCGCGGCGCGCAGGTCACCGACATCGTCGTCCTCGTCGTCGCGGCCGACGACGCGGTGATGCCCCAGACCATCGAGGCGATCTCGCATGCCAAGAACGCCGGCGTCCCGATGATCGTCGCGATCAACAAGTGCGATCTCCCCGCCGCGAACCCGATGAAGGTGCGGCAGGACCTCCTGCAGCACGGCGTCGTGCTCGAGGACTTCGGCGGCCAGGTCCTCGCCTCCGAGATCTCGGCGAAGAAGGGGACGGGCGTCCCCGCGCTCCTCGACCAGATCCTCCTGCAGGCCGAGATCCTCGACCTCAAGGCGAACCCCGATCGTCGGGCGACCGGCTCGGTCGTCGAGGCGCAGCTCGACCAGGGGAAGGGCGCCGTCGCGACGATCCTCGTGCAGAGCGGCACCCTCCGGGTCGGCGATGACTTCATCTGCGGGCTCCACTCCGGTCGCGTCCGCGCCCTGCTCGACGAGCGCGGCAAGCCGGTGAAGGAGGCTGGACCCGCGATCCCCGTGCAGGTGCTCGGGCTCACCGGCGTCCCGATGGCCGGTGACCAGTTCATCGCCGTCGCCGATGCCGGCGAGGCGCGCGAGATTGCCCAGCGTCGCGAGCGGCTCGACCGCGAGGCGCGGAGCCGCCGCACCGCCAAGGGCGCCGTCTCCCTCGAGGACTTCATGGCCTCGTCGGGCGAAGGCAAGCGGCAGCTCAAGCTCCTCATCAAGGCCGACCAGGGCGGGCCGGCCGAGGCGCTCGCCGACGCGCTGCAGCAGCTCAGCAACGAGGAGGTGCAGGTCGAGGTCGTCGCGCGCGCGGTCGGCGCCGTCACCGAGAGCGACATCCTCCTCGCCAAGGCGTCGGGCGCGATCATCATCGGCTTCCACGTGCGTCCCGATACGAAGGCGCGCGCCGCCGCGGACCGCGAGGGCGTCGAGATCAAGCTGTATCGCATCATCTACGAGGCCGTGGCCGACGTCCGCGCCGCGCTCGAGGGGATGCTCCGGCCGGAGGAGAAGGAGGTCATCGTCGGCGAGGCCGAGGTCCGCGAGACGTTCAAGGTGCCGAAGATCGGCGTCATCGCCGGCTGCTTCGTCCGCTCTGGCCTGATGAACCGGCAGGGCCGCGTCCGCGTGGTCCGCGACGGCATCGAGGTCTACGACGGCACGCTCGCGTCGCTCCGCCGCTTCAAGGACGACGTGAAGGAAGTCAAGGAAGGGTACGAGTGCGGTATCGGCGTCGAGAACTTCAATGACCTCAAGGTCGGCGACGTCATCGAGCTCTACCGCACCGAGTCGGTCGCGCGCTCGCTCGACTCGGCTCGGGCGAGCTGAGCGGCGCCGGACGGGAGCGGACGATGCCCCCGCGTGACCCGCGTCGCCCAGATCGGGTCGCGGCGGCCATCCGTGAGGAGGTCGCGGCGTTCCTCTCGCACGGCCTCCGCGATCCGCGGGTCACCGGGCTCCTCACCGTGACCGCGGTCGAGGTGACGCGCGACCTTCGGCACGCGACGATCTTCGTCAGCGTGCTCGGCGGCGGCGACGATCACACCGGTACCCTCGAGGCCCTCCGCGGCGTCGCCCCGCACCTCCGGAGCCGCGTCGGGAAGGCGCTCCGGCTCCAGTTCGCCCCCGAACTGGTCTTCCGGCTCGATGAGTCGGTCGCGCGCGCCGCGCGGATCGAGACCCTGCTCGCCAGCCTGCACGAGCCGCCCGCCACCGATGCCTCGGCCGATTCGCCCGGAGACGACTGACGGGCTGTTGCTCGTCGACAAACCCGTCGGCGTCTCGTCCCACGACGTCGTCGCGGTCGCCCGTCGCGCCCTCGGCACGTCGCGCATCGGGCACGCGGGCACCCTCGATCCCTTCGCGACCGGACTCCTCGTCCTTCTGATCGGGCGCGCGACCCGCCTCCTCCCGCACCTCGCCGGGGAGCCGAAGGTCTACGAGGCGACGATCCGCTTCGGCGCGGAGACCGACACCGAGGACCACGTGGGTGCGGTCGTCCGCGAAGCGCCGCTACCGACGCTCGCGGCGGTGCACGCCGCGCTGCCCGCCCTCATCGGCACCATCGATCAGGTCCCCCCGGCGTACTCCGCGAAGCGGGTCGCCGGACGCCGCGCCTACGACCTCGCTCGGCAGGGGGAGGCGGTGGAGCTCGCTCCGGTGCCGGTCACCATCCATCGCTGGCGCGTCGACGGCGTCGTCGAGCGTGACGGGCGCGTGGAATCGATGGGCGTCGAGATCACCTGCGGTGGCGGCACCTATGTGCGGTCGCTCGCGCGCGACCTGGGGCGGTCCTGCGCGTCGGCGGCCCATCTCACCGCCCTTCGACGGACCACGAGCGGGCCGTTCCGCGTCACCGATGCCGTGCCCCTCGAGACGCTGCAGGCAGGGGGCGGCGCGGTCCGTCCTCCGCTCGATGCGCTCCCACACCTCCCGCAGCAAGCGCTGTCAGACGAGGAACTCGCCAAGATCGTGCGCGGCATCGACGTCGCCGCGGTGGTCGACGGCCCGTGGGGCGCCCTCACGGCGCCAGCAACCGGCGCGCTCGTCGCGGTGGCCGAGCGCGAGCGTGATCGCTGGCGCCCGCGCGTGGTGATGCATGCCGCCTGAGCTCGGCTGCGGGCTCCCCCCCGGGATCACGCGCACGGTCTGTACCGTCGGCACCTTCGATGGGGTGCATCGCGGGCATCAGCTCGTACTGGAGCGGGTACGGCGGGCGGCCGATGCGCGGCACCTCCCGGCAGTGCTCGTCACCTTCGAGCCGCATCCGCTCCAGGTCGTCAATCCCGCCGCGGCGCCGCCACGGTTGACCGTCGCCACCGAGCGACTGGAAGCGTTGGCCGGTCCGTGGCTCGACTACGTGGTCGTGCTCCCCTTCACGCGCGCGCTCGCCTCGTACACCGCGGCGGCCTTCGTCGACGAGGTCCTCTGCCGACGGCTCGGCCTCGTCCATCTGTTGGTCGGGCACGATCACGGGTTCGGTCGTGGGCGGGAGGGTGATGCCGGCGTCCTGCGTGCCCTCGGTATCGGCCGGGGATTCACCGTCGAATCGGTCCCGCCGGTCGATGGCGCAGACGGTCAGCCGATCTCGTCGACGGCCATCCGGGGCGCCGTGACCGATGGCGACCTCGGGCGTGCCGCCGAGGCGCTCGGGCATCCCTACGGTGTGGCCGGTCGCGTGGTCGCCGGGGCGGGGCGGGGCCGGACCCTCGGCTACCGGACACTCAACGTCGCGCTCCCCGCGCCCCACAAGCTCCTCCCGAAGGAGGGGGTGTATGCGGTCCGGGTCCAGACGCCGGCGGGGCCGTTCGCCGGGATGCTCAACCTCGGTCCGCGTCCGACCTTCGGCGAGGAGACCCCGACCATCGAGGCGCATCTCTTCGACGCCGCACTCGACCTCTACGGTGCCAGCGTCCGCGTGGACTTCGTGGCGCGGCTGCGCGAGACCCGGGCGTTCCCGTCCGCGGAGGCGTTGGTGCGGCAGCTGGCCGAGGACGAGCGGGCGGCACGCGCACGCCTCGGTTGAGGACGCGCAAGCCGTTGTCCGTGATTGACTTGCCTCGGAGTGCCGGGTACTCTTCGAGGTTTCATATCCTCCGTTCCCCCAAGCCTTCGTCGGTATGCAGACCCTGAAGTCTCGCGTCCTCGTGATTGTCGCCCTCGTGGCGATGTCCGGCTGGGCGCTTTTCCCCCGGACCGAGATCGTGCGCGTCAAGCGTGACGGCGTCTTCGTCCTCGACACCGTCAAGCGCGTCCCGCTCAAGCGGGGCCTCGACCTCCAGGGGGGGATGCACCTCACCCTCGAGGTGGACCAGTCGAAGCAGGCCGTCGCCGACGTGAGTGACGCGCTCGATCGCGCGCTCAAGGTCGTCCGGACCCGCATCGACGAGTTCGGCGTCGCCGAGCCCGTCGTGCAGAAGGTCGGGACCGACCGGATCATCGTCGAGCTCCCGGGCATCAGCGATCAGCAGCGGGCGGAGGAGGTCGTGCAGAAGGCGGCCTTCCTCCGCTTCCAGATCACGGACGAGTCGCAGGCGCTGGAGAAGGCGATTCCCCGGATCGACGGGATCATCAAGGCGAAGGGGATCACCATCGCCGCCGCGCCCGCGAGCACTGACACGGCGACCGCCGCCGCGACCGGGCTGACGGCGCTGATGCAGCGCGCGGACAGCGCCGCCGCTCCGGCCGGGGACTCCGCCGCGCCGACCGCGACCGAGGGACCGTTCCGCCGCGCGATCCTCCCGGGGCAGATGCCGGGCCAGTATCTCGTCGCGAGCCGCGACTACGCGGCGATCGAGGCGTACCTCCAGCGTCCTGAGATCCAGGAAGCGCTCCCGCCGGGCAAGGATGTGCGGTGGGGCATCGATTCCATCCTGAACGGGACCGATGCGTACCGGGCACTCTACGTGCTCGACTCGCGAGCGATCATCGACGGGACCTACCTCGTGAACGCGACGCCGGCGCAGGACCCGCTCGAAGGGGCCAAGGTCGACTTCCAGTTCAACAACGAGGGCGGCCGCCGCTTCCGCAGCGAGACGGGCCGCCACATCGGCGACAACATGGCCATCGTCCTCGACGACCGGGTCATGAGCGCGCCGACCATCCGGGACGCCATCGGGGCGCGCGGCCAGATCACGATGGGTGGCCGAGACCTGCAGGCCGCGCAGGACCTCGCGCTTGTGCTCCGTGCCGGTGCGCTCCCCGTGCCGCTCAAGGTCGCGGACGGTCGGCAGATCAGCGCCACCCTCGGCGAGGATTCCATCAACGACGGCGTCAAGGCGGGTCTCATCGCCGTGCTGGCGGTCGTGTTGATCATGGTGATCTATTACCGCTTCTCCGGTCTCCTCGCGGTGGGCGCGTTGGTGCTCTACGTGCTCTTCACGCTGGCGACTCTCGCCGGCTTCGACGCCGTGCTCACCCTCCCGGGGCTCGCTGGCTTCGTCCTCTCCATCGGTATCGCGGTCGACGCAAACGTGCTGATCTTCGAGCGCATCCGTGAGGAGCTCGATCACGGCAAGGCGGTCCGCACCGCCGTCGAGGAGGGCTTCAAGCACGCGATGAGCGCCATCGTCGACTCCAACGTCTCGACGATCCTCACCGCGGCGGTGCTCTATCAATACGGCTCGGGCCCGGTGAAGGGCTTCGCCGTCACCCTCGTGGCGGGTATCGTCGCCTCGATGGTCTCCTCGATCTTCGTCACCAAGACCTTCTTCCTCGTCTGGCTGCAGCGTGCGCGCGGGCAGCAGACCCTGAGCATCTGATGCTGCGACTCCTCCACGGCACCAAGATCGACTTCATCCGCTACTGGCGGAGCGCCGTCATCGTGACGGTCGCCTTCGTCGCCCTCGGCTTCGGCTCGGCGGCGGTGACGGGCTGGTACAAGTACGCCATCGAGTTCACCGGTGGCACGCTACTGCAGCTCCGGTTCCAGCAGGCACCGGGCATCGCGCGCGTCCGGGCGACGCTCGAGCGCGCCGGCATTCCCGGCGCCGAAATCGCGCAGTTCGGCTCGCCGACGGAGTACACGGTGCGCGCGCAGGAAGAGGCGCAAGTCGCCGAGCAGGCAGACGGCGCCTCCGGCGTCGCCCGGAAGATCGCCGGTGCCCTTGAGGCGGAGTTCGGGGCGGGGTCGTTCACGATCGACCGCACCGAGGCCGTCGGCCCGCGGGTCGGGGCCGAACTCCGGCGCGGGGCGATCATCGCCGTGTTGGTCTCGTTCCTCGTGACCCTCGGGTACCTGGCGTGGCGGTTCGAGTGGCGCTTCGGCGTCGCCGCCGTGATCGCGACGGCGCACGACATCATCGCGACCTTGGCGTTTATGAAGCTGCTCGACCTCGAGATTTCGCTGACCGCGATCGCCGCGCTCCTCACGGTGATCGGGTACTCCCTGAACGACACGATCATCATCTTCGACCGCGTCCGTGAGAACCTGCGGCGCAACCGCCGGGAGCCGCTGTACGACACGCTCAACCGGTCGGTAAACGAGACGCTGCCGCGCTCGATCCTCACGCACGGCACGACGATCGCCGCGACCCTCTCGCTGCTCCTCCTCGCGGGCGAGGTCATCCGGCCGTTCGCCTGGATTATGACCTTCGGCATCTTCACCGGCACCTTCAGCTCCATCTACGTCGCCTCGCCGATCCTGCTCTGGGTCGAGTCGCGGTGGCCCCGGCAGGGCGACGCCCGCGCGGCGGCCCAGCCCGCTCGCGCCTGACGGTGTCCGTGTCGGACGAGACGCCCCGCCGTGCCTCGCACGACGGGGCGTCGTCGTTTCCGGCCCCGTTCATCGACTCCCACGCACATCTGGCGGGGGAAGGGTTCGACGCCGATCGCACGGACGTCCTGGGCCGTCTGCGCGCTGCCGGAGGGGTCGGGATGATCTGCATCGGCGAGACGCTGGCGGCGGCCGATGGTGCCCGCCGACTCGCCGAGGCGGAGCCGGGGTTCGTCTGGTGGACCGCCGGCATCCACCCGCACGACGCGGCCGCGTACGACCCGGCGCGCGACGGCCCCGCCCTCGAGGCCGCGATGCGCGCCGGCGCGGTCGCGATCGGGGAATGCGGCCTCGACTACCACTACGACCACTCGCCTCGGCAGCAGCAGCGTCGCGCCTTCGCCGACCAGCTCGCCATCGCGCAGCGTGAGCGCAAGGCGGTGGTCGTCCATAGCCGTGAGGCCGCGGACGACACCGCCGTGATGGTGCACGAGGCGGGGGCGGCGGGGATCGTCGGCGTGCTCCACTGTCACACCGGTCCACACCCGCTCGCCGAGGCCGCCCTAGCCGCTGGGTGGTACGTCTCCTTCAGTGGGGTCGTGACCTTTCGCAAGTGGGAGGATCTCGATCTCATCCGCCTCGTGCCGGAGGACCGCCTCCTCCTCGAGTCGGACAGCCCGTATCTTGCTCCCGTGCCGAATCGCGGGAAGCGCAACGAACCGGCCTGGTGCGCGTACACCCTCGAACGGCTCGCGCTGGTCCGTGGCACCGACCCGGTCACTCTCGGAGCCGCTGTCGTCCGCAACACCCGTCGGTGCTTCTCGCTCGATTGATCCACGGTCTGCGTCCCATCCCCCCACCAGAGGCTCGCGACTCCCCCCGATGAGCATTCCCAGTGACATCGCGATCGCCCAAGCGGCGACCCTCAAGCCGATCACCGAGGTGGCGGCGACCATCGGGCTCGCCGCCGATGACCTCGACCAGTACGGCCGCTACAAGGCCAAGGTCCCACTCGAGCTGACCACGCGCCCCGCGAAGGGGAAGCTCGTCCTCGTCACCGCGATCAACCCGACGGCGGCCGGAGAGGGGAAGACCACGACCTCCGTCGGCCTCGCGCAGGCGCTGTGGCGGCTCGGCACGAACGCCGTGCTCTGCATCCGCGAGCCCTCGCTCGGCCCCGTCTTCGGCGTGAAGGGTGGGGCGGCCGGTGGCGGCTACGCGCAGGTGCTCCCGATGGAGGATATCAACCTCCACTTCACCGGCGACTTCCACGCAATCGCCTCCGCGCACGCGCTCCTGAGTGCGATGCTCGATAACCACCTACAGCAGGGCAACGTCCTCAACATCGATCCGCGGCGGATCACCTGGCCGCGCACGATCGATATGAACGACCGGGCTTTGCGGAAGGTCATCATCGGCCTCGGTGGACCGGCCGAGGGCGTGGTCCGCGAAGAGCGCTTCGTCATCATCCCCGCTTCGGAGGTGATGGCGATCGTGGCGCTCGCGACGAGCGCCGCCGACCTCGAGACACGGCTGGGCAACATCATCGTCGGCTCGACCGCCGGCGCTGACCGCCGGCCCGTGCGCGCCCGTGACCTCAATGCCCACGGCGCGATGGCGATGCTGCTCAAGGACGCCATCCGGCCGAACCTCGTGCAGACCCTCGAAGGCGGACCCGCCTTCGTCCACGCCGGCCCCTTCGGCAACATCGCCCACGGCTGCAATTCCATCCTCGCCACGCGCGCCGCGCTCGCCGTCGGGGATGTTGTCGTCACCGAGGCCGGCTTCGGCTCCGACCTCGGCGCCGAGAAGTTCCTCGACATTAAGTGCCGCTTCGGCGGACTCACACCGGAGGCGGCGGTCGTCGTCGCGACCGTGCGTGCGCTCAAGATGAACGGGGGCGCGCAGAAGGGGGATCTCGCCAAGGAGGATCTCGCGGCGCTACGGCGCGGCGTGGTGAACCTCGAGCATCACATCGCGAACATCCGGCAGTTCGGACTGGAGCTCGTGGTCGCCATCAACCGGTTCGGCACCGACACCGACGCGGAGTTGGCCATCGTCCGCGAGGCGGCGGAGCGGGCCGGCGCGCGGGTCGCCCTCTGCGAGGTCTTTGCGAAGGGCGGCGAGGGAGGCGAGGCCCTCGCGCGCGAAGTGCTCGACATCCTCGCTGGCGGGCGGTCACGCTACGTGCCGCTCTATGAGGCGGCGCGGCCCATCAAGGAGAAGATTGATACCATCGTCCGCAAGGTGTACGGCGGCGACGGCGCCGACTTCAGCGCGAAGGCCGAGCGCGCCATCGCCTATCTCGAGTCCATCGGGCTCGGCGACACGCCGGTCTGTATGGCGAAGACGCAGTACTCCCTCTCCGACGACGCCACGAAGCTCGGTCGCCCCAGCGGTTTCCGCGTCACGGTGAACGATGTCTATCCCCTCGCGGGGGCGGGGTTCGTGGTCGCCCAGTGTGGTGACATCATGACGATGCCCGGTCTCCCCAAGGTCCCCGCCGCCGAACGGATGGCGATCCATCCTGACGGCTCCATCTCCGGCCTCTTCTAGGAGCAGACACGATGACGGTACAGCGCATCTCGACCGACGCCGCCCCCGCGGCCATCGGCCCCTACGCCCAGGCGACGGTCGCCGGCGGCTTCCTCTTCACCGCGGGGCAGATCCCCCTCGATCCGACCACGATGGAGGTCGTGAGCGGCGACATCGCCGCGCAGACCGCACGGGTGCTGGAGAACCTGCGGCACGTCCTCGCCGCCGCCGGCTGCGGATGGGCCGACGTCGTGAAGACGACGGTCTTCCTGCAGGATATGGCGGACTTCCCGCGCTTCAACGAGATCTACGCCGCCGCCCTCGGCGACGCGCGCCCCGCCCGGTCGACGGTGCAGGTCGCCGCCTTGCCGCGGGGCGTCGCCGTCGAGGTCGAACTCGTCGCTAAGCGCCCCTGATCCCCGCCGCGGCGCACCGCGACGTCGTCGCGGGGTGCCGTCGTCTCCCACCGCCCCGATGACCCGCGAAGAGATCTTCCGGCTGACCCAGTTCGCTCGCTGCGCCGGCTGAGCGTCGAAGATGGGTCCGGGTGACCTGTCCGCCGCGCTCGCGCCGCTGCCGCGCGAATCCGATCCCCGAGTCCTCGTCGGTCGCGAGACCTTCGACGACGCGGGGGTCTTCCGGCTGTCCGATGATCTCGCGCTCGTGCAGACGGTGGACTTCTTCGCTCCCATCGTCGACGACCCGTATCGCTTCGGTCGGGTCGCGGCGACCAACGCCCTCTCCGACGTCTACGCGATGGGGGGCACCCCGCTCACCGCGATGAATGTCGTCGCCTTCCCGGAGGGCACGCTGCCCCTCTCGGTGTTGACGGAGATCCTTCGCGGGGGGCAGGACGCCGTGCACGAGGCCGGGGCTCGCCTCGTCGGCGGGCACACGGTCACCGACCCGGAGCTGAAATACGGGCTCTCGGTCACCGGCACCGTGCACCCGGATCGGATCCTCTCGAATGCGGGCGCGCGCGTCGGGGACCGGTTGGTGCTGACCAAGCCCATCGGCACGGGGATCCTCGCCACGGCGGGTAAGCGTGGCCTGCTCGCGGCGGAGCACGAGGAGACGTTGTATCGGACGATGGCGACGCTCAACGCGTCGGCGTCGGCGGCGGCCGTCGCCCTCGGTGCGCGCTGTGCCACCGACGTCACCGGTTTCGGTCTCCTCGGCCACGCGCGGCACATCGCCCGCGCCAGCGAGGTGCGTCTCGTCGTCGAGGTCGACGCGGTCCCCGTGCT
>VHBO01000037.1 GCA_016871895.1 Gemmatimonadota bacterium | reverse complement strand
CCCCCTGCGCATACCGCTCCCGCTCGACCTCGCTCCCCACGGCGCGGAGGAGGTAGAGCCCCCCGCGCACCACGACCGAGCGCCAGTCGAAGAGGGTATCGACCTCATCCACCTCGAAGGCGACCCAGCGGTTATGCAGCAGGACCTCGAGCTTCGTGCCAGGCTGCGTGCGGCCGTAGAGCCACCCGTCGAGGTGCACATAGTGGATCGGTTCGATGTCGAGCCGCTCCCGCTGGGTGAAGGCGAGCCGCCCGACCTGATGCCGGTCGAGCAGGGCGATGCACTCCTCGTGCGTCAGCTCGCGGAAGACCGGGGTCGGCGAGGGCATCGCGTGGGACCCGTCAGCGCACCAGCGCGCGGTAGGCCTCGAGGACGCGCGCTAACGCCTCCTCAGGGGTGCCGCCGTCGGCGGAGAGATGCCCCATCTTCCGGCCGGGGCGCGCCTCCGTCTTGCCGTAGAGGTGCACGCGGACGCCGGGAACCCGCATCGCCGCGGCGAACGGCGGCTCACCGGCGGTCCAGAGGTCACCGAGGAGGTTGTGGATCGCCGCTGGGCGCACGACCTCGGTCGCCCCGAGCGGGAGTCCGCAGATGGCGCGCACGAGCTGCTCGAACTGGCTCGTCGGGTGCGCGCGCTCCGAGTGATGGAACGTGTTGTGTGGGCGCGGCGCGAGCTCGTTCACGAGCAGGGTGCCGTCCCGCAGCACGAACATCTCCACCGCGAGCAGCCCGACGATGTCGAGGCGATCGGCGATCGCGAGGGCGAGCTGTTGCGCCTCTGCCTCCCGCGTCGCCTCGACGCCGGATGGGGTGACCGCCCAGGTGAGGACGCCATCGGTGTGATGATTGCGCGAGGTCGGGTACGATACCGCGAGGCCGTCGGCCCGTCGCGCGACGAGGACGCTGACCTCGAAGTCGAGGTCGAGGAAGGCTTCGACGACGCAGACCGGCGCGCCGAGGCGCGTGAAGGCAGCGGCGCCTTCCTCGGCGGTGCGCACACGCACCTGACCGCGGCCATCGTAGCCGCCCATCGCGCTCTTCACGATCGATGGCCCCAGCGACGCGACCGCACTCGCCGTGCCGTCGGCGTCACGCACGGTGTGGAATGGACCGAGTGGGAACCCGTTCGCACGCAGCCATTCCTTCTGACGAGCGCGCTCCTGGATGGTGAAGACGGCGTCGACACCGGGCGCGAGCGGGGCGATCGCCGCCACCGCCTCGAGGGAGGGGCGGGGGATCTGCTCGATCTCCAGCGTGACGGCGGCACAGCCGCGCGCGAGCTCCGCCGCCGCCGCGGCATCCGCCCAGGGCGCGGTGATGACGTGCGCCGCGACGGGGCGGGCGGGACACTCACGTTCGGGGTCGAGGACACGGATGTCATACCCCATCGTCCGCGCCGCGATCGCGGTCATACGGCCGAGCTGGCCTCCGCCGAGGAAGCCGAGGGTCGCGCCCGGTGGGACGGGCGCGCCGGTCACGGGAGGGTCTGCGCGCGGACAGCGTCGGCGCGGGCGGCGCGCCAGACCCGGAGTTGCTCGCGGATCGCAGGGTGGTGCGCGCCGACGATCTCTGCGGCGAGGACGGCCGCGTTCGTCGCGCCGGGCTTCCCGATGGCGAGGGTTCCGACCGGGACCCCCGCCGGCATCTGCACGATCGAGAGGAGCGCATCGACGCCGTTGAGCGCGGTCACGCTCACTGGGACCCCCAGCACGGGGACGAGCGTCTTGGAGGCTACCATGCCCGGCAGATGGGCGGCACCGCCCGCCCCGGCGATGATCACGAGGAGGCCACGCGACTCCGCCGCCTCGGCGTACGCGAACATCTCGTCGGGGGTCCGGTGCGCCGAGACGACTTTCGCCTCGTGCGGGATGCCGAGCTCCGTGAGGAGCTCACAGGCGGGCGCGAGGGTCTCGTAGTCGGTCTTCGAGCCCATGATGACGCCGACGAGCGGGGCGGGCGACGCGGTCATAGGGGAAATATAGAGCGGGTCGATGAGACGGGGTCGCGGCAGTCGATTGTCGGCGTGAGGGTGTGCGGCACGCGGGGTTACCGCTCATCGCGCCGGCGTCCGCAGCCGCGCCATCCCGCCGTCCACCGGAATCACCTGCCCGGTCACCCAGTCGCTCGCCGGGTCGAGCAGCCACCGCGCCGGGGCGACGAGGTCCTCCGGTGCGCCGATGCGGCCCACCGGGTGCATCGCCACCGAGGCGGCGAGCGACGCGGGATTCCCGGTGATCCGGGCCGCGAGCGGCGTGGCCACGAGGCCGGGCGCGAGGGCGTTCACGCGGAGCTTCCGCGGCGCGTAGGTCGCCGCCGCGCTGCGGACGAGCCCGGCGACCGCCCCCTTCGCGGCAGCGATCGCCTCGTGGTTGGGAAGTCCAGCCTCGGACGCTGCACTGGAGAAGAGGAGGACGCTCCCACCATCCGTCATCACGCGGCCGGCGGCGCGCACCGCCGCGAAGGCGGTCTGCAAGTTGAGCCGGAGCGTCTCGGCGAGATCAGCCTCGGTGGTGAGGTGCGCGGGCTTGAGGAGGATCGACCCGACGGCATTCACCACCCCGGCCACGCGCCCGTGCCGCTCGCGCGCGGCAGCGAGCAGCGCCTCGACCGCGGAGAAGTCCGAGGCCTCGACCTGCTCGGCGGTGGCGTTCAGCTCGCCGGCGAGGGGGCTGAGGCGGTCGAGCGTGCGACCGGCAAGGACGAGCGAGGCGCCATCCGCGGCGAGGGATCGGGCGATGGCGGAGCCGATGCCGCCGGCCGCCCCGAGGATGACGAAGGCGCCGCTGTGCTGGAGGGAAGAGGACATGGGCGAGGAACGAGCGACGCGGCGCGTGGGTTCCGCGGGCGGGGCCGACGCAAGGCTCGACGCACGAAGGGCCCGACGCGCCGGTGGCACGTCAGGCCCTTCGGAAGCGACCGCGACAGGATTCGAACCTGTGACCCGGTGATTAACAGTCACCTGCTCTACCAGCTGAGCTACGCGGCCAGACGGCGAAACCTAGTTGGCCCGCCGGGGGCCTTCAACCCTGCGGCCAGACGCACGGAGACGATTCCGGTGGCATCCACGCGATGATGGCCGGCGGCGCCGCGCGGGCACCTTCACGCTTGCACCGAGCCTCAATATTAGCTATATTATTTAGCTAATACGGAGGCTCCTCGATGAAAACCGTCACGATGCACAAAGCCAAGTCCACTCTCTCCCAGCTCGTCGCCGAGGTCGAGGCAGGGGAGGAGATCATCATCATGCGGGGGAAGGTGCCCGCGGCACGCCTGGTGGGGCTGAGCGCGGGCCCCTCGCGCAGCTTTGGCGCCCTCGCCGGCCAGGTGGCGGTCACCGCGGCCTTCTTCGAGCCGCTCCCCGAGGGCGAGTTGGACCACTGGGAGGGCTGAGCGTGCGCCTCCTGCTCGACACGCACGCTCTCCTCTGGTGGCTCTCGGGGGATGGCCAACTCTCGCTCCGGGCGCGGCGTGCGATCTCGGATCAGCGCAATGAGGTGATCGTGAGCGCCGCCTCGGCGTGGGAGGTCACGGCCAAGCACCGGCTCGGCAAGCTGCCGATCGCGGGGCCGCTCGCCGTCGATTTCGCTCGGGAGGTGCGTCGGCAGGGGTTCCTCCCGTTGCCGATTTCGATGGAGCACGCGCAGGTGGCGGGCGCGCTGCCGAAACATCACCGCGACCCGTTCGATCGCGTGCTCGTCGCACAGGCACGTGAGGAGCGGCTCGCGCTCGTGTCGAACGAGGCCCTGTTCGACGACTACGAGGTGCCGCGGGTCTGGTAGCGGTGGGTTCCACGACGTCGCCTCGCGAGGTGACGTCGCCAATCAGCGACGGCCTTTCGCCTTCGTCGGCGCTCGCAGGAGCGGCGCGAGGAAGCGCCCCGTGTGCGACGCCCCGACGCCGATGATCTCCTCGGGCGGACCCATCGCCACGACCTGACCGCCGCCGCTCCCGCCTTCGGGGCCCAGGTCCACGATCCAGTCGGCGCGCTTGATCACATCGAGGTTGTGCTCGATCAGTACCACGGTGTGCCCGGCATCGACGAGGCGGTCGAGCACCGCGCAGAGCACCTCGATGTCGCGTGGATGGAGCCCCGTCGTCGGCTCATCGAGCAGATAGAGCTTCCGCCCACGCGACTTCGCGGCGGTGATCAACTCGCGGGCGATCTTGAGCCGCTGCGCCTCGCCGCCCGAGAGGGTGGTCGCGGGCTGCCCGAGCCGGAGATACCCGAGGCCGACCTGCTGCACCTGCCAGAGGGCCTGCCCGAGCTTCTCCTCGTGAGGAAAGAAGCGGATCGCCTCGTCGATCGTCATCTCGAGGACGTCGGTGATGCGCTTCCCAAAGTACGTCACGTCAAGGACCTCCGGCTTGAAGCGCGTGCCGCCGCAAGTCTCGCACGGCACGAACACATCGGCCATGAAGACCATCTCAACCTCGAGCGCGCCCGCTCCCTCGCACGCGTCGCAGCGACCGCCGGCCACATTGAACGAGAAGGTGCCGGCCGTGTAGCGTCGCTGCCGGGCGAGCGGCACGTCGGCGAAGATGCGCCGGATCTCGTCGAACGCCTTCACGTACGTCACGGGGTTCGAGCGCGGCGACCGACCGATCGGCTCCTGGTCGACGAGGACGACCTCCGTCAGCGCTTCCCATCCCCCGAGCTCGTCGTAGGCGCCGACCTGCTCGCCGAGATGCAGGCGCGCGGTATGCTCGCCGGTCAGCCGCTGCTCGAGCGCGCGGTAGAGCACGTCGTGGACGAGGGTGCTCTTCCCCGAACCCGAGACGCCGGTGACGCAGGTGAGCGTGCCGAGGGGGATGCGGGCGGTCACGCCCTGCAGCGTGTGTGCGCGTGCGCCCGTGACGGTGAGCCAGTGCGGCCCGGAGCGCCGCCGTCGCTCGGGGAGCGGGATGGTCCGCGCGCCGGTCAGATAGCCGCCGGTGAGCGGTGACGCCGCGGCGTCGGCGATCGGCCCGTTGAAGACGACCTGTCCCCCGTGCGCGCCGGCGCCGGGGCCGGTTCGAGCATCCAGTCGCTCATCCGCATCGCCTCGAGATCGTGCTCCACCATCACGACGGTGTTCCCGCCGTCACGGAGTCGCGCGAGTAACCCGAGCAGCCGGTCGAGGTCGCGGGCGTGGAGGCCGATGCTCGGTTCGTCGAGCACGTACAGCGTGTCGACGAGGCGCGCGCCGAGGGCGTTGGCGAGCCCGATCCGCTGCGCCTCGCCGCCGGAGAGGGTGCGGGCCGCCCGATCGAGCGAGAGGTAGGTCAGCCCAACGTCACAGAGGAAGGCGATGCGGTCGCGCGCCTCGCGCAGGATGTGGTCGGCGATCGCCGCCGCCGCGGGACGGAGGGCAAGTCCGTCCACCCACGTGCGCAGCTCGACGACCGGGAGCGCCGCGACCTCGGCGATGTGCCGCCCGCCGACGCGGACCTGCAGTGCGTCGGGCTGGAGCTTGGTGCCGCCGCAGGTGGCGCAGGTGCGCGCCGCCTGGTACTGCCGGAGGAAGACGCGGATGTACTGCTTGTACTTCTTCGGTTCGAGCGCGTCGAGGAAGGGGAACATCCCGACGTAGCCCTTCGTGCGGTCGTACAGCAGCGCCTTCCGCTGGGCCGTCGAGAGTTGCCGCCAGGGGCGGTCCATCGGGATCCCCTCGCGCTTGGCGAACTCCGCGAGCGCGCGACGCTTCCCCTCGTAGCGCGGCATCGTCCACGGATGCAGCGCGCCGTCGCGGAGCGACCGGTCGGGGTAGGGGACGATGAGTGACTCGTCATACTCGAGCGTCGCACCGAAGCCGTTGCAGGTGCCGCAGGCGCCGCGCGGGTTGTTGAACGAGAAGAGCTGTGGCGACGGCGCCGGGGCCACGTGCCCATCATCTGGGCACCGGAAGCGCGTGGTAAAACGCCGGAGCCCGAGCCCGCCGGCGTCCGCCGCATCACCGGTCGCGATGACGGCGTCCCCGTCCCCCTCCGCGAAGGCGGTCTCCAGCGCATCGGTCAGGCGCGAGCGGACGCCGTCGCCCACGACGAGCCGGTCGGTCACGACGAGGACCTCTTTTGCCGTGCCGAGGTTCGGCTTGGCCTTGACGAGGTCGTCGAGATGATGGACGGCACCGCCGGCCACGACGCGCACGAAGCCCTTGGCGCGGAGGTGCTCGAGGATCGCGGCGTGCTTGAGCTTGGCCGAGCGGGCGAAGGGGAAGGTGACGTGGAGCCGCGTGCCGGCCGGGAGGGCGGCGATGGTATCGGCGACGGTCTCGGCGCTGTCGGGGCGAAGGATGCGGTCGCAGTGCGGGCAGTGCGTGTCGCCGACCCGCGCCCAGAGGAGTCGGAGGTAATCGTAGATCTCCGTCGCGGTCCCGACGGTGGAGCGGGAGGTACGGGTCGGGTTCTTCTGCTCGATGGCGACCGCGGGGGAGAGCCCCTCGATGAGGTCGACATCGGGCTTCGGCATCCGCTCTAGGAACTGTCGGGCGTACGCCGACAGGGATTCGATGTAGCGCCGCTGGCCTTCGGCGTAGATCGTGTCGAAGGCGAGCGACGACTTCCCCGACCCTGATGGGCCGGTCACCACGGTCACCGCCGCGCGCGGCAGGTCGACCGAGACGTTCTTGAGGTTATGGAGGCGGGCGCCCCGGATCGTGATGCGGTCCTTCATCGGTCAGGGAAAGCTAGCGGAGGCCGGCGGAGGGGTGGCGTCGCCCTGCTGGGGGGGTGAGTTTGCGACACCTGCATATGGCACGTTTCGCGCTTCGTCCGTCCCGGTCCGCCGCACGCGGTGGGCCCGCCGTCGGGTCCCCACGGTGAGTGGGGCGCCGGACGACGAGCGGACCGGCCGCGCGTTCGACCGTCGCCTCGCGCGACGGCTCCTCGCCGCGGCGCGCCCGTACCGGGGGCTCACGGTGGGCGCGGTGCTGGTGCTTCTGGTCGCGGGGGCGCTTCAGCTCGTCCCGCCGATGCTCACGCGCCAGGTCATCGACGTCGCTGTTCCCACCGGTGATGCCGGGGCGCTCCGGCGCGCCGTCCTCCTCCTCGTCGGCGCGCTGCTGCTCCAGGTGGTCTGCGCCTACCTGCAGGCCGTACTGACCTCGGAACTCGGCCAGCGGGTGATGCACGACCTGCGGCGTGAGTGCTTCGCGCATCTCCAGCGGCTGCCGATTCGATTCTTCGAAACGACGCCGGTGGGGCGGGTTGTCACGCGCGTGACGTCCGATGTGGAATCGCTGAACGAGCTCTTCACCTCCGGCGTGGTTGCGGGGCTCGGAGACCTCTTCACGCTCGCGGCGATCACCGTGCTGATGGTCGTCGTCGACTGGCGCCTCGCGCTCGCGGCGTATCTCGTGGTCCCCGGGATCCTCTGGGTGTCGGCGGTCTTCCGGCGCCGGGTGCGGAGCGCGTACCGCGACATCCGCGGCCGGCTCGCCCGGGTCAATGCGTTCTTGCAGGAGCGGCTCACGGCGATGCGCGTGGTCCAGCTCTTCGGGCGTGAGCCGGAGGAGGCGGCCCAGTTCGTCGCGCTCGACCGCGCGCACCTCGACGCGCACCTGCGGTCCGTCACGGTGTACGCGCTCTACTTCCCGGCCATCGAGTTGCTGACGACGGTCGCGCTCGCGAGCCTTGTCGTCGCGGCGGCGCCGCGGGTCGACGGCGGGGTGCTGACGGTCGGGACGGTCGCGGCCTTCCTGCAGCTCGCCCGCCGGTTCTATCAGCCGCTGCAGGACCTCTCCGACAAGTACAACACGCTGCAGCAGGCGATGGCGAGCGCCGAGCGCATCTTCGGGCTGCTCGATACGCCGGCCGCTGAGGAGGTTGCGCCGGGGACGGGATCGGGGGGCGGCGTGAGCGTCGCCGGTCGTTCGTCGACGACGGAGCGGCCCGCGGTACGCGACCGGCGGCGCGGCGTGACGGTCACCTTCGAGGAGGTCTGGTTCTCATACGCCGAGCCGGCAACGACGTCGAGCTGGGTGTTGCGCGGGGTCAGCTTCATCGTCGGGCCCGGGGAGACGCTTGCCCTGGTGGGACACACCGGGGCGGGGAAGTCGACAATCGTGAGCCTCCTCCTCCGCTTCTACGACCCGCAGCGGGGGCGCATCCTCGTCGACGGCGTCGACATCCGCACCATCCCGGTGCGTCACCTGCGGCAGATCGTCGGGTACGTCCAGCAGGACATCTTCCTGTTCGCGGGGGATGTGGCCTCGAACATCCGGCTTGCCGCGCCGCTCGCCGAGGCGGCAGTCCGTGAGGCGGCGGCTCGGGTGGGGGCGGACCGCGTGGTCGCGCGGCTCCCCAATGGCTATTCCCACCAGCTCGGCGAGCGCGGGGCCAGCCTGAGCGTCGGCGAGCGGCAGCTCCTCTCCTTTGCGCGGGCCATCGCCGCCGACCCGGCGCTGCTGGTGCTGGACGAGGCGACGTCGGCGGTCGACAGCGAAGTGGAGGCCGCCATCCAACAGGGGCTCGCGACGTTGATGCGGGGGCGGACCACCATCGCGGTGGCGCACCGGCTGAGCACGATCGTCGGGGCGACGGAGATCCTGGTCCTGCACCACGGCGAGGTGCGCGAGCGGGGAACGCATCGGACGTTGTTGGCGGCGGGCGGTCTGTATGCGCGCCTCTCCCGATTGCAAGCGGGGGAGACGGAGGCGGAGGGTCAGGTGGAACGCTTGCCGTTGCCCCCGGCCGTCCGGTAGCTTCCCGCGTGTGATGGTCTCGTTCCCCCCCCGCGACTCGGCCCTCAGGTGAGCCTGCAGCTCCGCGTCGGTGCTCGTTCCCACGTCGGCATGGTCCGTGCCGGCAACGAGGACAACTTCTTCGCTGACGCGGATGAGCGGCGGGGCATCTTCATCGTGGCGGACGGGATGGGCGGGCACGCCGCCGGCGAGGTCGCCAGTGAGATGGCCGTCCAGATCGTGTCGCAGGGAATCACCGGGCTCGGGTCCGCCACGGAGTCCGAGGCGCCGAAGCGCCTCGAGGCCTCCCTGAAGGCCGCGAACCGGGCCATCTACGACCGGATGCTCGCAGAGACCGATAAGCAGGGAATGGGGACCACGGCCTCCGTGCTCCTCGTCTCCGAGTCTGGCTTCCTGATTGGGCAGATCGGGGATTCCCGCATCTACCTCCTGCGGGACGGGGCCCTCGTGCAGCTCACGAAGGATCACTCGTACGTGCAGGAGCAGGTCGATGCGGGACTCCTCACGCCGGACCAGGCGCGAAACCACCCGTACAGCAATGTGATCACCCGATGCGTCGGGTCGGGCGAAGATGTCGACGTCGACCTCTTCGTCGGTGAACCGCAGGAAGGGGATGTCTTTCTCGTCGCCTCTGACGGCCTGACGGGGATGGTGGAGGATGGGCGGCTCCAACAGCTCCTCCTCGCGCGATCGGGCCCCGGGCGTGTGGTCGATGCGTTGGTCGCGGAGGCGAACGCCCGCGGCGGCCTCGACAACATCACGGCGATCGTGGTGCAGGTCGAGGCGATCGGAGAGACCGCCGGTGGCTGAGCAGCCCGAGTCGGTCGCCGGGATCGCCGAGCTCTACCTCGGCAACATCCTCTACGCGCTCGAGCGCTGCGCGCTCGCGATGGCGGAGGACGGCAAATCGTCGGACGCGCAGTTCTACCGGGGGATCGGACGTCTGCTCGCCGAGGCGCACGGGCGCGCACGGAAGGGCGACGCGTCAGACTCGGCGTAGCGCGTCGAGGACGGCGTCGCGCGGGAGATCGAACCGCGTCGCCGTGAAGACCCGCAGCCAGCGGGCGGACCGGTAGAGCTGATCAGCCAGGATGGGGAGGTTGATCGCCCCGGCAATTCCCTCATCCGTGAGGCGTGCGACCGCGCCGTCCCGCATCACGAGCGGCAGGTCGAGTCCGAGCATCCGCGTCTTCCGCGGGTAGTCTAGGAGCAGCTCCCCCGGGCGCAGTCCGTAGGCGGCGGCGAGGGCGTCCTCCGCGGCCCGGGTGCGGGCCCGGTCCTCGGCGATCCATTCGAGATCGAGGTCCCGCAGCGCCGCGGCCGGCGCCTCGACGGCGCGCTTGTACAGCCGTCGCTCCTGGATCGCAGCGAGGAGGGGCGGTGCGCCCGCGCCGCCGAGGTCGTGCAGGAGCCCCTCGTCGGTGTAGGACGCCAGGCGCGAGGCGTCGATCGTGCCGGCGCGGAGCGCGTCCTCCACCAGCCGCTTGTACATCGCGGTGGCGCTTCGCACCGCGTGCTGCCAGTAGACGTTGCGGTACATCTGGTACTTCGCGAAGAGCAGCGACTCGAGGGCGGAGAGCCCCTTCTCGCGGATGCCGATGACTGGGCGTCCGCTGTCGGGCTCGGGGACGACCGCGAGGGCGTGGCGCAGCCGCTCGACATCGATCTCGCCGTACGCGACGCCGCACATCATCGCGTCACGCTTTAGGTAGTCGGTCTTGTCGAGGTCGATCGAGCCGGAGATGAGCCCCTGCAGCGGCGAGTCGCTCACGCCGCGGACGAGCGCGAGGACGCGCTCAGGGGCGTCTGGCGCGAACGTCTCACGGAGCACGGCCGCGATGGGGCCCTCGCAGAGCAGGGGCGCCGCGACGTCCTCGTGATGCGGGACGCCGATCTCCTCCAGCGCGTGCGAGAACGGGTAGTGCCCGATGTCGTGCAGGAGCGCGGCGACGACCACCAGGCGGCGGTCGAGGGCGGGGACCGCGTCGAGCTGCCCATCATCCTCGAGGGCGCGGACGGTCAGCCCCGTCAGATGGTACGCGCCGAGGGCGTGTTCGAAGCGCGAGTGCGTCGCGCCGGGATAGACGAGGTGCGCAAGCCCCAACTGCCGCACGTAGCGCAGTCGCTGGAATGGCGCCACGTCGACGAGCCGGAGGTAGGGCCCGTCGACGCGGATGTTGTTCCAGAGCGGGTCGCGGAGGACCGCCACCTTATCCCTGCGGTCCCGCGCCGAGGATCGCCGGGCTCACCGCCGCGCCGAACTTCTTGATGTTCTCGGCGAACATCCCGGCGAGCTTCTTCGCCTGCGCATCGTAGGCCGCGCCGTCCTTCCAGGTGTTCCGCGGCTGAAGGACCTCGGCCGGAACGCCCGGGACCGCGCTCGGTAGATGGAGCCCGAAGACGGGGTCGGTCACGGTGGCGACCCCGTCGAGCTGGCCCGCGAGAGCCGCACGCACCATCGCCCGCGTGTGGCCGAGCTTCATCCGCGCCCCCGCGCCGTAGGGGCCGCCGCTCCAGCCGGTGTTCACCAGCCAGACCTGCGCGGCGTGCGTGTCGAGGAGCTGGCCCAGCATCTCCGCGTACTTCGTCGGGTGCCAGACGAGGAAGACGGCGCCGAAGCAGGCCGAGAAGGTCGCCTGCGGCTCCGTGACGCCGCGCTCCGTCCCGGCGAGTTTCGCGGTGTATCCGGAGAGGAAGTAGTACATTGCCTGCTCGCGTGTGAGCTTCGCGATCGGCGGGAGGACGCCGAACGCATCAGCGGTCAGGAAGACGACGTGCTTGGGGTGCCCGCCGCGCCCGCTCGGCACGTGGTTCCGGATGTAATGCAGCGGGTACGAGGCCCGGGTGTTCTCAGTGATCGACTGGTTGGCGAAGTCGACGCGACGGGTCCCCGGCTCGAGCACGACGTTCTCGAGGATCGTCCCGAACATCTCCGTCGTGGCGAAGATGTCGGGCTCCTGCTCACGCGAGAGGTTGATCACCTTGGCGTAGCAGCCGCCCTCGAAGTTGAAGACACCCTCGGCGCTCCAACCGTGTTCGTCGTCGCCGATGAGACCCCGCTCCGGATCGGCGGAGAGCGTCGTCTTGCCGGTGCCCGAGAGGCCGAAGAAGAGCGCGGTGTCCCCCTCGGGCCCGATGTTCGCCGAGCAGTGCATCGAGAGGACGCCCTGCTTCGGGAGCAGGTAGTTCATTACCGTGAACATCGATTTCTTGAGCTCGCCGGCGTAGCGCGTGCCGCCGATGAGAATCGTGCGGCGCGCGAGGTTCAAGATGATGAACGTCGACGTGCGGGTGCCGTGGCGCGCCGGGTCGGCTTGGAACTCGGGCGCGTGCAGGATCGTGAAGTTCGGCGCGAAGGCGGCGAGCGCCTCGACCGCCGGCCGGATGAACATGTTGCGGACGAAGTTCGCGTGCCACGCGTTCGGCGTGACGTAGCGGCAGCTTAGGCGGTAGGCGGGATCGGCGCCGCAGAAGAGATCCTCGACGAAGAGTTCGGGGAGCCCGTTCAGGTAGCCGCGCACATCCGCGAGGAGGGTCTCGAAGTGCGCGTCGCTGATCGGCTGGTTCACCTTCCCCCAATCGACGTCCGCCTCCGACGACGGCTCCCGGACCACGAACTTGTCGTTCGGGGAGCGGCCGGTGTGCGGCGAGGTGACGGCGACGAAGGGGCCCATATGGGCGAGCTGACCCTCGTTGCGGCGCACGGCGGCCTGGATGAGGTCTGGGGCCTCAAGGTTCCAGTGGACGGTGCCGGTCGGGGCGAGGCCGAGGGTGTCGAGGCCGACGGAGCTCTGGCGGGCGGTGGTCATCTGCAGCGGAAGCGAGAGAGTGAGGAGTGCGGGGGCGGCGACGACTGTCGCGCCCGACTTCAGTATGTCGCCATCGGGGTGACGCCGCGGGCACGCTGCTGGGCGTCGATAACGGCGACGGCCGCCATGTTGACGATCTCCTGCACGTCGGCGCCCTGTTCGAGCACATGGACGGGGTGCTGCATCCCCACGAGGATCGGGCCGATCGCCGTCGCGCCGCCGAGCTGCGTGAGCAGCTTGTAGGCGATGTTGCCGGCGCTCAGGTTGGGGAAGATGAGGACGGTCGCCGCTTCCTTCAGCGCGGCGAATGCGTAGCGCCCCGCGAGGACCTCGGCGCTGAAGGCGGTGTCGGCCTGCATCTCGCCGTCGACCACGAGGCCGGGATCACGCTGGCGAAGGATGCGCACCGCCTCGGCCATCTTCTGTGCCTCGGGGTGCTTCACCGAGCCGAAGTTGGAGAAGGAGAGCATCGCCACGCGCGGCGTGACGCCGAAGGTCCGCGCGAGCTGGGCCGCCGAGGCGGCGATGAGGGCCAGCTGCTCCGCGCTCGGGTCGATGTTGACGGTGGTGTCGGCGAAGAAGACGACGTGCTTCTCGAAGACGAGCATGTAGAGGCCGGACGCGAGCCCGACCTGTGGATGCGCGCCGATCACCTCGAGGGCGGGGCGAACCGTCTCGGGGTAGTGCTTGCCGAGCCCGCCGAGGAGGGCGTCGGCGTCGCCGGCGGCGACCATCACGGAGCCGAAGGTCGTCGCCCGGGTGATCCGCTGGTTCGCCTCGACGAGGGAGAGCCCCTTCCGCTGCCGTTTCTGCCAGAGGAGCTGCGCGTACCGGTCGCGGTGCGCGGCCGTCGCCGGCTCGATCAGGGTGATGCCGTCGAGCGGGATGCCGAGCTCCTCGGCGGTCTGCCGGACCCGTTCCAGCCGGCCGAGGAGGATGGGGTGCGCGATCGCCTCGTCGACCAGGCGCTGGGCAGCGCGGAGGATCTTCGGGTCTTCCCCCTCGGGGAAGACGACGCGCTTGGGGTCGTGCTGCGCGCGCGAGATCAGGCCGCGCATGATCCCGCGCGCCCGGCCGAGCCGGGCCTCGAGTCGGTCGCGGTACTCGTCGAGATCGATGAACTCGCGGGCGACGCCACTCGCGACCGCCGCCCACGCCACGGCCGGCGCGACGCGAAGCAGGGCGCGCGGGTCGAAGGGGAAGGGGATGAGGTAGTCGGGGCCGAACTTCACGTTCGTGAGGCCGTAGAGCGCGGCGACGCTTTCGGGCACCTCTTCCTTGGCGAGGGCGGCGAGTGCGTGCGTCGCCGCCATCTTCATCTCCTCGTTGATCGTCGTCGCACGCGCGTCGAGCGCGCCGCGGAAGATGAACGGGAAGCCGAGGACGTTGTTGACCTGGTTCGGATAGTCGGAGCGACCCGTCGCGATGATGGCGTCGTCACGGACGGCGCGCACCTCGTGCGGCAGGATCTCCGGAACCGGGTTGGCGAGGGCGAAGATGATCGGCGAGCGGGCCATCCGGGCGACCATCTCCCCGGTCACGGCACCGGCGACTGACAGCCCGACGAAGACGTCGGCGCCGTCGAGCGCTTCGGCGACGGTGCGCGCCGCCGTCTCTGTCTGGAAACGCGCCTTGTAGGGGTCCATCTCCTCGGCGCGCCCGGCGTAGATGACGCCCTTCCGGTCGCACATCAGGATGTGTTCGCGGCGGACGCCCAGGGCCACATAGTGCTCCGCGGTCGAGATCGCCGCCGCGCCGGCGCCGGAGAAGACCACACGGACGGATTCGATGGGCTTGCCGACGACATCGAGCGCGTTCAGCAGGGCGGCACCGGAGATGATGGCCGTGCCGTGCTGGTCATCGTGGAAGACCGGGATGTTCATGGTCTTCCGGAGCGTCTCTTCGATGTAGAAGCAGTCCGGGGCCTTGATGTCCTCGAGGTTGATGCCGCCCACGGTGGGCTCGAGGAGCTGGCAGAACCGGATGAGGTCGTCTGGGTCGCGGGACCCGACCTCGAGGTCGAAGACGTCGAGGTCGGCGAACTGCTTGAAGAGGTTCCCCTTGCCCTCCATCACGGGCTTGCCGGCGAGGGCGCCGATGTCGCCGAGGCCGAGGACGGCGGTGCCGTTCGTCACGACCGCAACCAGATTGCCCTTGGCGGTGTATCGGTAGGCGTCGTCCGGGTTCGCTTTGATCTCGAGGCAGGGCTCGGCGACCCCGGGGGAGTAGGCGAGGGCGAGGTCCCGCTGGTTGGCGAGCGGCTTGGTCGGAACGACCGCGATCTTGCCGGGTCGGCCGCGGGAATGGTAGTCGAGGGCGTCCTCGCGCTTCATTCCCCAAATCTAGCCCGGCAAACGAGATAGGTGGAGCCGCCGCCCCCCTTCCGTCTCTACGTCCCAGCGACTAAACCTTCTTCCCGATGTCCCGTTCCCCCGCCGCGCTCCTGTCCTCCGAGAGCCGCA
>VHBO01000036.1 GCA_016871895.1 Gemmatimonadota bacterium | reverse complement strand
TCGCTCTTCCCCACGGGGAGGAACCAGAGCGCGATGAAGGAGAGCCCCGAGAAGAGCGCGCCGATGAAGATGTACGGCCGGCGCCGGCCCCAGCGGGATCGCGTCCCGTCGGAGATGAACCCCATGATGGGGTCGGTGAGCGCGTCGGTGACGCGCGGGAGTGCGCTCGCGAGGCCGACGAGGGCGGGGTTCATCCCGAAGCCGAGGTTCAGGATGATGAGCATCCCGCCGATCGCCGCGGCGAGGGTGTTGTTGACGAAGCCGCCGAGCCCGTAGGCGACCTTGTGCCAGAATGGGATACGGTCGGCCTCGGGGGTCACGTGCCGCGGAGCCTCGGGCCCGCTGGACGGTCCGAGCCGCCGGTGCCAGGCGGAGAGGGCGACGCGGAAGAGTCCCGTGCGCCGGTGGGCCGCGTCGCTCATCGGATCTCCTGGTAGACGCGGACCCAGTCGACGAGCAGGGTCTGCGGGAAGACGGTCGAAGCGTCCGGCGCGCCGATGAAGTTGCCGCCGACCGCGAGGTTCAGGATGATGAAGAACTCGTGATCGAAGACCCAGTCGCCGGGCTGGTCCCCCTTCGCCACGACGTGGTAGAGGGTGTCGTCAAGGTAGAATCGGATGTCCCGCGGGCTCCAGTCGACGCGATAGACGTGGAAGTCGGTGTCGAGCCGCCCATCCGGGAGCGTGTACTTCCGCGTGATCGCCGCGCCCCCGGAGTACCCCGGGCCGTGGATCGAGCCGTGGACGATGCTCGGCTCCTGCCCGCGGTATTCCATGATGTCGATCTCGCCGGAGCGCGGCCATCCGACGGAGGGGAAGTTTGCTCCCAGGAGCCAGAAGGCGGGCCAGAGCCCCTTGCCCGTCGGCATCTGCATCCGCGCCTCGAACCGCCCGTACCGGAACTGCTTCCGGCCCAGCGTCTTCAGTCGGGCGGAGGTGTAACCGCGATTGAGGTACGACTCCTGTCGCGCCGTGATAGCGAGCCGACCTTCGCCGTCGAGCGCGACGTTGCTGCGACGGTCGGTATCGAACTCGAGCTGGGCATTCCCCCAGTCAGTGCCGATGTCTGCGACCCACACCTGTGGGTTCGGCGCCGTCCCGGCCGGCCCCTCGAACTCATCCGACCAGACGAGCGAATACTCGGGCTCGGTCGCACCCGAACAGGCGGCGAGGAGGAGGCTGAGGCTCAGGAGCGTGGGGCACAGGCGCACGGGAGGGCGGGTGAGGGGAGAGGCGGCGCGCAGCGCCGCCGTCAGCGCAGCGTGAGGCCGAAGCCGCGGGGGAACCGGATGGGTGCGCGTCCATCCGGTGCGGGCGCCGTGGCGGGCCAGTCGAGCGGGAGCACCCCGGTGACGTCGTGCGCACCGAAGAGCACGTCGGCGACGCCAGCCCCCTCAGAGCCCGGCAACCACGCGGCGATGAACGCCTGTGAGGCCGCCAGCTCGCGATCGATCAACACCGGGCGACCGGAGAGGAGGATCGCCACGACGGGGATCCCCTTGGCACGGATCGCTTCGATCGTCGCGAGGTCCTCCGGATGCCGCGACGCGAGCTGCAGCGTGGTGCCGTACGGCTCGAGGTTCACGGTGAAGAGCCCACCGGGGAGCGGGGGAGTGATCCAACCCCCCGGACGAATGTCCCCCATCCCCTCGGCGTACGGCATCTCTCCGATCACCACCACCGCCACATCGTGCCGCTGCGGGTCGGCCGCCGACCCATCCACGCTGAGCGTCGCGTCGGGCGATACGGTACGGATCCCCTGCCAGATCGACGTCCCGCCCACGATCGCGTCGTTCCCGTGGGTGCCCTGCCACGCCGCGCTGAAGCCGCCGCATTGATGGCTCACGTCGTCAGCGTGCTTGCCGGCGACGAGGATCCGCTGGCCGGGGCGGAGCGGGAGCACGTCGTCGTTGTGCTGGAGCAGGACGAGGGAGCGTCGCACCGCCTCGCGCGCCACGGCGCGATGGGCGGCGCTGCCGAAGGTCTCGCTGTCGGCCCACGGCCGCTCCGCCGGTCGGACGCGGTCGAGGAGGCCGGCCCGCACCTTCACGCGGAGGATCCGTCGCACCGCGTCGTCGATGCGCGCCATCGGGATCGCACCCGAGGCGACGCCGGCGGCGAGGCCGATGAGCCGGCGACGCCAGTCGGCGGCGCACATAATCATGTCGACCCCCGCGTTGACCGCGCGCACGATCGCCTCGTCGAGATCGTCCGCGACCTGGTCGACGCCGTCCCAGTCGGAGACGACGAGGCCGCTGAAGCCGAGACGCTCCTTGAGGAGTCCCGTCAGCAGCGCCCCGTGCGCGTGACACTTGATGCCGTTCACGCTGTTGAACGAGACCATCACGGTCAGTACCCCGGCACGCAGCGCGGCGAGGTACGGCGGGAGATGGGTCTGTTCGAGCGCCTCGGGGGAGAGCACCGCGTCACCCTGGTCGATCCCCTCGTTGGTCGCGCCGTCGCCGATCCAATGCTTGGCGCAGGCGACGACGCCGTCGTCATCGAGGGTCCCCTGCATCCCGCGCACGAACGCCTCCGCGTACGCGGCGACGAGGGCCGGATCGTCGGAGAAGCTCTCGTAGGTTCGGCCCCACTGTACGTTCTGCACGACGGCGAGCGTCGGGGCGAAGTTCCAGTCGAGCCCCGTCGCGAGGACCTCGCGCGCGCAGACGCGGGCGAGCCGCTCAATGAGGGCGGGATCCCGCGCCGCCCCGAGCCCGATGTGGTGCGGGAAGATCGTCGCCCCTCGGACGTTCGCGTGCCCGTGCACCGCGTCCACGGCGTAGAGCAGTGGGATCGCGGCGCGCCCGTCGGTGGCGTCGGTCGAGGCCGCCCAGAGGGCGTCGTTGAGCGCGACCCAATCGGCCGGCGCATTGGCCCCGGGCACCGAACCGGATCCGCTCAGGACGGCACCGATGTGATGCGACCGCACGTCGTCCGGGGTGGTCGACGCGCGCTCGCCCATCATCATCTGCCCGAGCTTCTCCTCGAGCCGCAAGCGCGCGAGGATCGCCTCGACACGCTCCTCGACCGCCGCGGGGGCGGTCGGGCGGGGGAGGGTCGGCGCGCTCACCAGGCCACCGTCAGATAGCTGCGGAGCTCCCACTCACGCCCGAGCGGGAAGCCAGGGGCGCCCGCGTCGCAGACGGTGTCGCCGGCGGCATTGGTCGTGGTCGCGGGGCAGTAGCGCGGCGAGTAGCGGTCGAGGGTCCGCCAGGTGCCGCGAATCCCGAACTTCGTCTCGGGGAGGTCGAACCACTGCGGCTTCCCGAAGACGTACGCGATGTCGGCCATCAGCTGCGTCGGAAAGGTCAGGTTGAAGTCACGATGATAATCGTACGGCCCGAAGTCGTTGAACTTCGCCGCCCCGATGAGCTTCAGCGGGCCCGAGACGAGCCGCAGGTCGCCGCCGGCGCGTGTGACGAGGCGCTGGCTGTCACCGTTCGGCTCGGCCTTCCCGCCGTAGGCGTTCACGATGAACCGGAGGTCGCGACCGATGCGCGCGATGGTCCGGGCACGGATCTCCCAGAGGTCACGCCCCGGCGTCGAGGCGGGGAAGGCGAACGGGGTGCGGCCGTCGGCGAGGATGCCGATCGCCGCGTCCATCCCTGTCGGCATGTGCTTGTAGGTGTAGGCGAGGCTCGCCGCGAAGCGCGCGTCCTCGCGCACGTCGTTGTCCCACTGGTACATCCAGGTCGCCGGGGTCGGGTCCCAGGTCAGCAGGAGTTCGCCCGCCGCCATCTCCCGATTCGCGCGCACGACGAACGGGTCACGCAGCACGTTACGCAGACGCGCCGGGGCGGGAGCGCCGCGCGGGATCGGTCCCACCAGCGGCGCCTGCACGAGCACGTTCGGTGCGATCTGCAGATGCCCAATCGAGTAGGTCATCCCCGTCATCGCGTTCCACTGATTGCTCATCCCGGTGTCGCGCAGCCACCATCCGGTGAAGGTCTGCACCGCGGTCGGCCCGCCGTCGGCGACGAGCCCCATCAGCGCGCCCTGCGCGTACCAGTTCACGCGGCCGCGTGAGAACGAGAGCTTCGCCTTGGCGCCGAACGTATCGCTTGCTCGGATCGCATCGCCGAGCACCTGGTAGCTTCCGGGGGTACCCTCGACGCGCTGGAAGGTCTCGCCGACGCGCGTGGAGCCCGCCCAGATGCCGCCGAGGTCGACGCCGACGCCGAGGAGCGTCGTCGCGAGATGCAGCGAGAGCCGCCGCGTGGGCGGGAGCGGGATCGCGAGTGAGCTCGTCGTCGCACCGGCGGGGATCCGCGCGAGGTCCTCGTGGTAGAGCCCCGTCACGTCGATGCCCGCGATGCGACGCCGATACTTGAAGAGCGCCGCTGGGTTGGCGCCCCACCAGAGCTCGGGGCCGATTGCGACCTTCAGGCCGTCGAGCGCACGCTTGCCGGCGATCTCGATGCCGAGCGGCGCGACGGCGTTGTAGGTGTCGATGTTGCGACCGTAGTTCGCTTCGCGGTACACGCCGAAGAAGTCGCCCTCGTATCCCCAGTGATAATGGCCGGAGCGGTTGAACGCCTCGAGGCGGAAGTTGCGGGCATCCCAGGTGACGTGCGCGCGGTACACCTTCAGCCGCTCAAGGCCGTCCGTCGCGAGGCCGTCACCCGAGCTGAGCGCGAGCGTCCGCGCGCGACCGCGGTTCTCGTAGAAGATCTCGTCGATCGGATTCTCGGGGACGTGGCCGAGGACGTTCACCGCGAGCGTCGCCTGCAGGCGCTCCGAGGGCTTCGCCTCGAGCTCGACGAAGTACGACTCCATCCGGTCGAAACCGCGGAACGCCGGTCGGTCGGTGAGACTCGGCGCATCGGCGCTCGGCGTGCGGATCGACGTGCCACCCGTGGCGAAGTTCGTGAGCTCGAGTCGCATCCCCTTCACGCGGAGCGGCGCTGTCTCCGCTCCGGCGCCGGCGCGCTCGGCGCGTGCCTGGGCGGTCAGCGCGCCCGGATCGATCGCGGCGAACTGCGTGCGCAGCGCGGCGCGCGTCGTCCCTGGCGCATAGGGATCGAGCGCGTGGATTCGCTGCAGTGCGTAGTACGCGGCGCGGGGGTAGAGGTCGAAGAGGCCGCGCGTGTCCGGCGGGCCCTTGGCCATGATCCCCCACCACTCCTCGTTCATGTTGTTCTCACCCCGCACGAAGTCGTGCGGGTAGGCGTCGGCGGGCCACGAGGCGTTGACATCGTGGATGTCGAGGCGGGATTCCTGGCCGAACTTCCACCAGCCGTCGCTCCACTGGAAGGTGAAGCCGCCGATCGCGTTCCCGGGGCGTCCCAGGCCCGCGGCGTGCCCGTAGATCTCCTCCCACTGCGAGACGAGGTAGCGCGCCTGCGCTTCCTGGTCCTCACGGCCCTCCCGCTCGTTCCACGCGTCGGCGCCGAACTCGGTGAAGAGGACCGGGATGCCGAGCTTCGCCTCGACCACATCGAAGAAGTCGCGGAACGATGCCCCCCGATAGACGTTCGCGCCGAGGATGTCGATCCCCTTCGCCTCCTGCGCGATGAGATCGACGTACTGGAGGTCGCCATTGGCGTACGCGACGGGGTGAGCCGGGTCCGCCGCCTTCACGGCGCGGGCGACCTCTCCCACGAGCGAATACAGGTACCGCGCCCGCGCCGCGTCGCGCTCGCCGACCGGAAGGGCCTCGGTCTCCGCCGAACGCCAGCTCAGGCCGTAGTTGTTCTCGTTCCCGAGCAACCAGAGGAGGAGCCCCGGGGTGCCACGGAACTCTTGGACGAGCGCCATCACCTCGGCGGTGATCGCCGCGCGGACGCGCGGATTGGAGTAGTCGGTCTGCGGCTGGTAGGCACCGTCGATCGTGACGCCGTAGCGGCCGAGGGCGTGGTTCAGGACCGTGTGGATCCCGTAGGTCTCGTAGATGTATCGGACCCACCGCGGCGGAATGCCGGCATAGACGCGGATGGCGTTGGCTCCCATCCGTCGCACCAGCGACATCTCCCGCTCGAGCGCCTCTATGATGAAGGCGTCGGGCTGGGTCCAGAGGGCGTAGGCATAGTTCTCGCCGATCGGGATGTAGTCCCAGTTGACGCCGTTGATCATCAGGGGGCGTCCGCCCACGGTGAGCCGGAGTCCGGTCGAGTCACGGACGACGCGCACCGGCGCGTCCGGGGACTGCGCCGACGACGGCCGGGGGATGGCCCCCACCGCCAGACTGCCGACCAACAGGAACCGCCGCGCCAGATGCGACCACATGGGGGGACCTCCGCGCGCACGCGGGGGAGGGGGATGGCAGGCTTTGTTCGGTAAGGGAACAAAGTGCAACCGGGCTGCGGAGCCCGTCAAGATGACGCGGGGACCATCCTCCCGTTCCGCGTCGCCGTGCAATCGGATAGAATCTACGGCGTATGATGCGCTTTCTTACGTCCTGCTGATCTGATGCGGCGCACTGCGTACCGCGTCGCGGTCGTCACCCTCCTCGTCGGCTCGATGGCGTGCCGGGCGTCCGGCGTCGCCACGGGACCACGTCCGCTGCCCGCCCCGGGTGCCCCGGCCGCCCCCGCACGCGGTGTCGGATCCGTCGACGCGACCGTGCCAACCGGGGTTGCCGCCAGCGACACCCTCACCGGCTTCCCCGACACCCCGGTGGTCCTGACGGTCGGCCCCTCGTCAGCCGCCGCGATCGCGGATGCCGTCGCCGACTCCATCCGGCATCCCTACACGACCGCCGACGTCGAGTTCATGTCGGGGATGATCGGGCATCACGCGCAGGCGATCGCGATGGCCCGGCTCGCCCCCGACCGCGCGGGGAGCGAGGCCATCCGCACCCTCGCGGCGCGGATCATCAATGCGCAGGTCGACGAGATCCGCACGATGCAGAGTTGGCTCGCCGACCGTCGGCAGCCGGTGCCCCCCGCGAACCCGAATGGGATGACGCACGAGATGGGGGGGATGACGCATACGATGCTGATGCCCGGGATGCTCACCCCCGAGCAGGTGGCGGCGCTCGCCCGGAGCCGCGGCACCGACTTCGACGAGCGGTTCCTCCGCTTCATGATCCAACATCACCGCGGCGCCACCGCGATGGTGCGGCAACTCTTCTCGGCCCCCGGGGCCGGCGAAGATGAGCTGGTCTTCAAGTTCGCCTCCGACGTCAACGTGGATCAGTCCACGGAGATCGCGCGGATGGAGCAGATGCTGGTCGCCGTCGTCCTGCAGCGCGGCCTCCCGTGAGCCGCAGCCGGATGGCGCTTCACCGTTTCACCCGTTCCCCTCGTCCAGGAGTGTCGGAAATGTCGTATTCGCTCTCCCACCGCGCCCGCGGTGGCCTTCTCGTCGGGCTCGTTGCCTTCCTCGGGGCCTGCGTCTCGGGCGGCGCGCCGACCCCGGCTGCGGCCCCGAAGCCCGACCCCCGCGTCGGCCTGCGTGCCGGCCTGTTCGATGCCGCCGAGGCGGCGTGGAACCTTCGCGTGGTCTCGAAGACGCCGTCGCCGGAGCCCTTCGCCGGTCAGACGAACTCCGATCTCGCCTTCGCCGGCAAGTACGCCATTCAGGGCAACTACGCCGGCTATCAGGTGTGGGACCTCTCGAACCCCGCGCAGCCCGTCCTCGCGGCCTCCCTGCACTGCCCGGCGTCGCAGAGCGACGTCTCGGTGTACGGCAACCTCCTCTTCGTCTCGGGTGAGGGCCTTTCGGGCCGCCTCGACTGCGGCACGCAGGGCGTCCGGGACACGGTGAGCTCCATCCGGCTCCGTGGCCTCCGCATCTTTGACATCACGGACATCAAGAATCCGAAGAACGTGGCGAACGTGCAGACCTGCCGCGGGTCGCACACGCACACGGTGCTCGAGGACCCGAAGGACAAGGAGAACGTCTACGTTTACATCTCGGGCTCCGCGGGCATCCGCTCGCCGAACGAGCTCCCCGGCTGCGTCCGTGAGACGCCGGATGTGAACCCGAACTCTGCGCTCTTCCGTATCGAGGTCATCAAGATCCCGCTCGCGAACCCGGAGCGCGCCGCGATCGTCAGCTCGCCGCGCATCTTCAACGACCTCGTCGCGCCGCCGCAGCACGGCGAGGCGCCGGAGGACCGCGCCAACGCCGAGCGGATGATGGCGGCGGCGAAGGCCTCGGGGGCGTTCATGATCGAGATCGAGGGCACGACGATGGTCGCCCCGCCGCAGTTCACGCGCCCGCTGCTCGACAGCATCGTGCGCGCCCGCGGGGGCTCCGGTGCCGCGACGAGAGAGGACAGCGCCGCGCTCCGCGCCAACATCAATGACATCGTCGGTCGGATGGTCGGGATCACCCCGGCGCGCCGGAACGGCCCGCGCCCCGGCCCCACGCAGTGCCACGACATCACCGTCTACCCGGCGATCGGCCTCGCGGGGGGCGCCTGCGAGGGCTACGGCCTCCTCCTCGACATCACCGACCCGGTGAACCCGCGCCGCATCGGCGCCGTCGCCGACTCGAACTTCTCGTACTGGCACTCGGCGACCTTCAACAACGACGGGACGAAGATCCTCTTCACCGACGAGTGGGGCGGCGGCGGTGGCCCGAAGTGCCGCGCCAGCGACCCGACGGCCTGGGGCGCCAACGCGATCTTCACGCTCGCGAACCGCACGATGACGTTCCAGAGCTATTACAAGCTGCCCGCGCCGCAGACGTCGCTGGAGAACTGCGTGGCGCACAACGGGAAGCTGATCCCGATCCCCGGGCGCGACGTGATGGTGCAGTCGTGGTACCAGGGGGGCATCTCGGTCTTCGACTGGACCGACGCGGCCCGTCCGGTCGAGATCGCCTTCCACGACCGCGGCCCGGTGGACTCGACGCGGATGGGGAACGGCGGCTCCTGGTCGGTCTATTGGTACAACGGCCTGATCGTCAGCTCCGAGATCGCCCGCGGCCTCGACATCTTCGAGCTCACGCCGAGCGCGTATCTCACGAAGAATGAGATCGACGCGGCCAACACCGTGCGGTTCGCGCAGCTGAACCCGCAGGGGCAGCCGAAGATCGTCTGGCCGGCGAGCTTCGCGCTCAGCCGGGCCTACGTCGATCAGCTCGAGCGGTCGAGCGGGCTCCCGGCGCGTCGCCTCGCCGACGTCCGGGCGAAGCTCAGCGCCGCGGAAGGGATGAGCGGTGCGGCCCGCAGCGAGGCGCTGCACGCCCTCGGGCGGTCGCTCGACGCCGAGACCGGGTCGAGTGACGCGGCGAAGGTGAAGCTCCTCGCCGGCTCGGTCCACGCCCTCGCCTCGGCGAACTGACGATGGACAAGCGCGAGTTCCTCCGCACCCTCGGGGGGGGGGCTCGCTCGGGCTCCTGATGGCGCCCGACCTATGGGACCGGGTGGCGGGCATCCCGCCCGCCACCCTCGCCGCGGATGACCCGTTCTGGGACGGCATCCGCGCGAGCTACCGGCTCACGCCTGAGTACATCAACCTCGAGAGTGGGTACTTCTCGATGCAGGCGGAGCCGGTGCTCGAGGCGTTCGTCGGCCGGGTCCGGCGACTCAACCTCGAGCACTCGCGGTATATGCGCACGGTGATGCGCGCCGACAAGGCGCGCGTCGCCGCCAAGCTCGCGGCGATGGCCGGCTGCGGCCCCGACGAGCTGATCATCACACGCAACACGACGGAAGGGCTCGACACCGTCATCGCCGGTTACGACTGGAAGCCCGGAGACGAGGCGGTGATGGCCTCGCACGACTACGGGGCGATGCTCGATCAGTTCACGCTGATGGCGCGTCGTCACGGGATCGTGAACCGGGTGGTACAGATCCCGCTGCACCCGCGCTCCGACGACGAGGTGGTGCAGGCCTACGCGGCGGCGATCACCCCGCGCACGCGTCTCCTGATGCTCTGCCATATCGTGAACCTGACGGGGCAGGTACTCCCCGTGCGGAAGGTGGCCGAGATGGCGCACGCCCGGGGGGTGGCGGTGCTGGTGGACGGGGCGCACGCCTTCGCCCAGCTCGACTATCGGATCCCTGACCTCGGGGCGGACTACTACGCCGCCTCGTTGCATAAGTGGCTCGGCGCGCCACTCGGGGCGGGGCTGCTCTACGTGCGGAAGGACCGCGTGAAGGCCCTCTGGCCGATGTTCGGGGATGAGGGGTTCGCGGACGACGACATCCGCAAGCTGAACCACACGGGGACCCACCCGTGCCACACCGATCTCGGGATTGAGGACGCGATCGCCTTCCACGAGGCCGTCGGGCTCGCGCGGAAGGAGGCGCGGCTCCGGTACCTGCAGGCATACTGGACGGCAAAGGTGCGGGGGCGACCGCGGATCGTGCTGAACACCCCGTCCGATCCGGAGCGCACCTGTGCCATCGCGAATGTTGGGGTCGAGGGGGTGACGCCGGGGGAGCTCGCGCGGCGCCTACTCGAGGGGCATCGGATCTGGACTGTGGCGATCGACCGGCCGGAGGCGGGAATCCGGGGGGTGCGCATCACGCCGCATCTCTTCACGACGAGCGGGGAGCTGGATACGCTGGTTGGTGCGCTGGGAGCGATCGCGGGGGGGTAGACCTCGCTCCCAGCATCGAACCGCCCTTACGGCACCAACAGGAACCTGAGCGGGATCTCCACCCGCTGCCGCCACGCCCGCTCCGTGTGGTCCGCGCCCTCGAAGAGGCGCGTCTGCAACCGCGGTGCGGCGTACCCTTTCGCCCGGAACGCCGCCTCGGCCCTCGTCTGGTACTCGCCGTAGGTAGCATCTAGCGTCAGCGTCCCGCGATCGAGATAGACGCGATGCGTCGCCGCATCGGGGAGCTCCCGGCCGAGGTAGTCGATCAGAGCGCCGTCGCCGGCGGGCCAGTGGGTTGAGAGCGAGGCCGCCGCGCCGAAGACCTCGGGATACTCGGCCAGCGCATACAACGAGATGATTCCGCCCATGCTGGATCCCATCAGCATCGTGTCGTCCCGCCCGGTCCGCGTCCGGAAGGTGCGGTCGATGAACGGCTTCAGTTCCATCACGAGGAAGCGGAGATAGGCGTCACCGAGGGGGCGACCCACGATCGGCGGCAATTCGGAGCCCAAGGTGAAGGCGCTGTCGGTCGCCGGGATGGCCTTCGTGGCCATGTACTCCTGCGGGCGGCGCGACGAATTCCAGATGGCGACGACGATCGCGGGCCGGACCTGTCGCTCGGCGATCAGGCGTCCCATCGTCTCATCGACGGCCCAGTCGACCCCGCTGAAGGCGGTGGTGGGGTCGAAGACATTCTGCCCGTCCTGGAGATAGACGACGGGGTAGCGCGCGGCGGTGTCGCGCCCGTAGCCGGGCGGGAGCCAGACCTCCACGTGGCGCGACGAGACGTTCCGTGACGGGAAGGCGCGGATCACCCGGCGCTCGCCGCTCACGCCGAGCGCCGGCCCCGGCACCTCGCGGGCGGTGATGGGGAAGACGCAGCCGGTCCGCCGCGGCAGCGCGAGGACGACGACATCCCCCTGCGGCTCCGGTGTCGCGCAGGCACCGAGGAGGTCGGCGCCGGCGAGGCCCAGCGAGACGCGTAGCGTCGCGACGGCGGTGTCGTTGTTGATGGCCACAAGGGTGTTCCCGCGCCGGTAGACCCAGGCCTGCTCGGTGAGGAGGAGCGTCTCCGTCGTCTCGCCGCGGAGGTCCGCGCGCTCGGCACGGAGCTTGGTGAGCGCCTGCAGGTGCGAGAAGAGCTGGTCCTCATCCGGGGTGCGCCCAGTCGGCTCGAACGCGTTCCGCGAATCGTCCACCCACCCACCGGGGAAGTCGCGCCGGTTGTCGGGATCACCGCCCCCGGGCATCCCGATCTCGTCTCCGTAGTAAATCAGCGGCGTGCCGCGGGTCGTCATCAGGACCGTCCAGGCGAGCTTCAGGCCGTCCAGTGTGGCCCGGGCATCCCCCATGAAGCGCGGGACGTCGTGGAGTCCGAGGAAGGTCACGAATGACGACGGGTCCTTGTACAGGCGGTCGCGCGCGAGCATCTGCGCAACACCACGGACCGAGCCCCCTTCCTGGAAGGCCGAGCGGAGCGGATAGAAGAGCGGGAAATCGAAGAGGGCATCCACCCCTGTGTCGATTCCATCAAACTGCGGCACGCCCCCCTGGAAGAACGCGGTCATCGTCGCGTCCCCATCGAAGACCTCGCCGACGACTTTGAGCGTCGGGAATTCTCGCTTGATCGCCTTCATCCAATCGCGCCAGAAGGTGCGCGGCACGTACGGCCACGTATCCTGCCGGATCCCGTCGAGCCCCGTCACCCCGATCCACCAAAGGGTGTTCTGGATCAGGTACTGCCGGACCTCCGGGTCGTCCTGATTGAGATCGGGGAGGATGTCGATGAACCAGCCGTCGAGTGTCCCCTCGCGCATCCGTGCGGAGGCGTTTGGGTCGGCGAGGGTCCAGGTCTGCCAGGTGTTGGCGAGATGGCGCTCGGCGGTGCCGTGGAACCAGGTCGGCGTCGGTGGGTCGGCGACCCACGGGTGATACGGCCCCGTGTGGTTCGCGACCATATCCATTACGACCTTGAGCCCCTTCGCGTGGGCGGAGTCGACGAGCGCGCGATACCCCTCAACCGTCCCGAGATGTTCATCGACGTCGTAGAAGTCGACGGCACCGTACCCGTGATAGTCAGTGATCGGCTGGCCGTCGTACGTCTCCTTCCGGTTGAGCCCGTCGTGGTTGTCGTAGACCGGGTTCATCCAGAGGGTCGTCGCGCCCAGCTCCTTCAGGTAGCCGAGGCGCTGCTGCACGCCGGCGAGGTCGCCGCCGTGGTAGTAGCGCCCTTTCGTGCGGTCGAGGAGGCCCGCGCCTCCGGGATCGTCGTTCGCCGGGTCCCCGTTGGCGAACCGGTCGGGCATCAGCAGGTACATCACATCATTGCGATCGAAGCCGCGGAAGCGGCCCTGCCGGGTCAGTGGCGGGAGGACGTCGAACACCGCGGTGTCACGGCCCGCCGTCGTCACGACGGCGAGCGCATACCGACCGGGTTTCACCGTTGGGCCGCCGGGGATGGTGACGTCGGCGAAGACGGTGGTTCCGGTCTCGCTCACCTTCACGTTCGCGCACCGCAGCGTGCCACACTCGAGCCGGGCGCCGCCGAGGTTCTTCCCGCGCATCATCACGCGCACGGGATTGATCGTTGAGCCCTGCCACCAGCTCGGCGGGTCGGTCTTGAGCACTTCGGGTGCCTGCGCTGCGAGCGGCGCCCCCGCGAGGCTTAGGAGCGCGGCGAGGGCGAGCAGGCGGGGAGGTGGAGAGGACGGAGCAATCATCAGACGGCGGAGCGGTCCGCGAGCGACGCGGAGGCGAAGAAGATCTCCTGTCGGAGTCGCAGCTCGTGGCCCGCCGGTGTGTCGTCGGCGGGATAGAGCACGCGCGAGATTGCCTCGAGGCGCACGCGGTCCGCGAGGGCGCCGACGTGGTCACCGCGGTTGAAGTCCACGAGCGAGAGCGGGTCCGTCGCGCGCGCCGACCAGAGGCGGACCGTGTTCACGTGCGCGCCGCGCCACCCGGTGATCGGTGTATCGTACGCGACGGCCTTCACGTACTCCATCTGCCACCCGTCGCGCCGCACCTGTCGGAAGATCCCGTGGTCGTAGCGGATGCCGTAGCCGTAGGCGGGGACCTCGAGCGAGGCCATACTCTCCATGAAGCACGCCGCGAGCCGGCCGAGTCCCCCGTTGCCGAGCCCGGGGTCCGGCTCCACCGCGCGCACCGCGTCGATGTCGAGTCCGAGGCCGGCGAGCGCCTCGCGCGCCGTCTCGGTGAGCCCGAGGTTGTTGAGCGCGTCGAGGAGCTGCCGCCCGATCAGAAACTCGAGCGAGAAGTAGTAGACGCGCTTCGCGCCAGAGTCGTAGGTGCGTCGCGTCGCCTCCATCCAGCGCTCCACCACGTGGTCGCGCGTGGCGAGCGCGGTGGCGACGCACCAATCGCGGGGACGCGCGTGCGGGCTGTCCTTGCCGACGGCGAGCTGGAGCTTGCGGACCACGTTCGCGCGGAACGTCTCGACGGTCGTCGGGGCGGGGGGGACCTCGGGCATCGGGATGGGCATCGCGCGGAATCTACCGACGACACCGGACCCCTTCGAGAGGGAAACGCCGTCAGCCCATCAGGTCGTCGAGGGCGGTCCGAATCACGTCGAGACAGGGGTGGAGTGTCGCCACCGAATGCTCCCCGAGATGCCCGACGCGGAAGGTCGCGGTGCGCAGGGGGCCGTACCCGTCACCGAGCGTCCATCCCGCCCCCGCGACGCGGCGCACCAGCGCCTCGGCGGCGATGCCGTCGGGGACGACGCAGGCGGTGACCCCGGCGCCGCGTGCCCCTTCGGGGGCTACGATCCGCAGGTCGATCCCGTCGGCGCGGACCGCGTCGACCCACGCCGAAATCGCCGCGCGCATCTCGGCGTGCCGCGTCCAGCGGGCCTCGAGCCCCTCGGCGGCGACGCGCGCCACCTGCACCTCCGCGGCAAAGAGGAGCGGGAGGGCAGGGGTCGTCGGGGCTTGGGAGGCGAGGGCGTACCGGTGCGCGCGGAGAGGGTCGAGATAGAGTCCTCGTCGCGGGTTCGCCCGCGCCGTGGCGAGATACCGTTCGCTCGCCACGGCGAAGGCCAGACCCGGCGGGAGCGCGAGCGCCTTCTGGCTCCCCGTGAAGACGAAGTCGAGATCCCAGGCGTCGGCGAGGACCGGCTGCGCGCCCACCGAGGTGACGGCGTCCACCAGGGTGAGCGCGCCGTAGTGCCGCGCGAGGGCCGCCACCGCCGCGAGATCGCTCGCGGCGCCGGTACTCGTCTCCACGTGTACGACCGTCACCGCACGGACATCACCGGTGACGAGCGCCGCTTCGAGCTCGGCGAGCGGTACCACGCCGCCGAACGGCGCGAAGCACCGCTGCACCGTATGCCCGCACCCCTCGGCCACCTGCGCGAATCGATCGGCGAACTCCCCGTTCACGAGCGAGACGATGCGCCCCGGGGCGAGCCCGCGGAGCGCCATCTCCATCGCCCCCGTCGCCGACATCGTGAGGAGCCAGACCGGGCGGGAGGTCCCGAACGCCCCCTGCAGCCCCGTGGACACCGTGGCGTGCAGGGCCTCGTACGCCGGGGTGCGGTGTGCGATCATCGGCCGCGTCATCGCCGCCAGCACCTCGGGGCGGACGCCCACGGGCCCTGGCACGAACCACCGGTCGAGCGAGGCGCCGCTCAGGCGCCCTCGCCTGACGGGAGCTGCGGCACCGCACTCTCCCCCGCCTGCCGCAGGAGCCCGGCCTGCGTGTACACCTCGAGCTTCTCGCGCGTATCGGCGATGTCGAGGTTGCGCATCGTGAGCTGCCCGATGCGGTCGAGTGGCGTGAAGAACGCCTCGCCCTTCTCCATTGTGAGGCGCTCGGGCTTGTACGTGAGGTTCGGGCTCGACGTGTCGAGGATCGAGTAGTCGTTCCCGCGGCGGAGCTCCACCGTCACCTCGCCCGTGACCGCGCGCGCCACCCACCGCTGCGCCGACTCGCGGAGCATCAACGCCTGCGGGTCGAGCCAGCGTCCCTGGTAGAGGAGCCGGCCGAGCTTGCGTCCGTTGATGCGGTACTGCTCGATCGTGTCCTCGTTGTGGATGCCCGTCACGAGGCGCTCGTACGCGAGGAAGAGGAGCGCCATCCCCGGTGCCTCGTAGATGCCGCGGCTCTTGGCCTCGATGATCCGGTTCTCGATCTGGTCGGTCATCCCGAGGCCGTGCCGCCCGCCGATCACGTTCGCCTCGAGGAAGAGCGCGAGTGTTGAGTCGAAGCGCTGTCCGTT
>VHBO01000035.1 GCA_016871895.1 Gemmatimonadota bacterium | reverse complement strand
GACCGGAATGTCTCCCGACCCTTACAACGTAGGCTCCGGCCCGGGTCCAGTCAAGCCGACGGACGGGCGATGACAGCGATCTGCCGCCCGGCATCGCCGGCACGGTGCGAATAGAACAGCTGGTTGTCGCAGCGGGTGCACTCCGGGCTCGCAGACCAGTGTCGGACCCCCAGCGTCTTCGCCTGCTCGGCGAGGAGCGCGCGCAGGTCGACGTGGCGAGGCCGGGTGGTCTGCCATCCGGTGAGCCGCTCGAAGACGTCCGGGCCGACCTCGTAGCACCGGCCGCAGATCGCCGGCCCGAGATGGAGCCGGAGGTCGGCGGCGGCGCGCCCCGCTCGGACGAAGGCGTGGACGGCGACCTCGAGGATGCCCCCGGCGACCCCGCGCCACCCCGCGTGAACGGCGGCAACCATCCCATCGGGATGCGCCAGGAGGACCGGGACACAGTCGGCGATGGTCACCGCGAGGGCGCCGGGTCCGTCGAGCAGGTGGCCGTCGGCGCCGTCGTGGCGATGGATCCCCGGAGCGAGCGCGGCCCCGGTGTGCGCGAGCACGGTGGTCTCGTGGACCTGTCGCGCCGACGTGAGGTGCGGGACGCCCACCGCCGCGAGCTCGGACTGCAGGGTGCCCCACCGCGCCGCCGCCTCGGACTCCTCCTCGGTCGCCCCGGCACCGAGCCCGAAGGTCCCCGCCGCCCGCGTCGTCACGAAGGCCGAGAGGCCCAGCGGCGCAAACCCCTCGAGCGCGACGTGCGGCGTGGCCGGCGACGTCACCGCGCGCTCACTCGACGCGCGTGATCGACGCGCCGAGCGCGTTGAGGCGCTCATCGATGCGCTCGTAGCCGCGGTCGATCTGCCCGATGTTGTTGATGATGCTCGTCCCCTTCGCGCAGAGGGCGGCAATCAGCATCGCCATCCCGGCGCGGATGTCCGGGCTCTCGACGGTGGACCCGCGGAGCTCCGTCGGCCCGCTGACCAGCGCGCGATGCGGATCGCAGAGGACGATTCGCGCCCCCATCCCCACGAGCTTGTCGACGAAGAACATCCGCGACTCGAACATCTTCTCGTGAATAAGGATGATGCCCTCGCACTGCGTCGCGGTGACGATGACGATCGACATCACGTCGGCCGGGAAGGCGGGCCAGGGCTGATCCTCGAGCTTCGGGACGGCGCCGCCGAGGTCGGAGCGGATCCGCATCGCCTGATCGGCGGGGACGAGCAGGTCATCCCCCTCGATTCGCGTCTCGACCCCCAGCCGGTCGAAGCCGAGCCGCACGGAGCGCAGGTGCGCGACGCCGGCGTCGGCGATGCGGAGGGCGGAGCGCGTCACGGCCGCGAGGCCGATGAACGACCCCACTTCGATATGATCGGGGCCGATCCGGTGCGTGCAGCCGTGGAGCGGGCGGCCACCCTCGATGGTGAGGAGGTTCGAGCCGATGCCGTGGATCGTCGCGCCCATCGCGACGAGGAGCTGGCAGAGGTCCTGCACGTGCGGTTCGCAGGCCGCGTTGTGTAGCACCGTGGTGCCCTGTGCCGCGACGGCGGCCATCACCGCGTTCTCGGTGCCGGTGACGCTCGGTTCGTCGAGAAAGATGTCAGCGCCGCGGAGCCCTGCGGTGCGGAAGGTAAGTCGCTCGGCGAAGTCGAAGGTAGCGCCGAGAGCCTCGAGGGCAAGGAAGTGCGTGTCGAGTCGACGGCGGCCGATGACGTCACCCCCCGGCGGGGCGAGCTCGCACCCGCCAGCGCGCGCGAGGAGCGGGGCGGCGAGGAGGATCGACGCGCGGATGCGCTTGCAGAGCTCAGGGTCGAGGGTGTCCCCGTGCACCTGCTGTGCGTGGATCCGCAGGGTGTTCGCCGCCGTCCACTCCGCCGCCGCGCCGGTCTGGCGCACCAATTCGACAAGGTGCTCGATGTCCCGGATGCGCGGGACGTTCTCGAGCGTGACCGGTTGGTCGGTGAGCAGGGCTGCGCAGACGATCGGCAGCGCCGCGTTCTTGTTCCCGGTGGGGCGGATGGTCCCGTGAAGGGTCCGACCGCCCTCGACGACGAAGTGAGGGGCTCGCATGTCAGGCAATATACGCTTGACGGTCGGGGTCGGCCCCCCGAGGGTTCAGCATGCCCTCACCCCTCGCCGCCGCCGCGGAGACGCTGTTGGTGCGTCCCGTCCCTCCCGTTCGGACCGCGTTCGATCAGGTCGTCCACATCACGAGCGGGCTCACGAGCATCCTCACCGTACTGCTCTGTCTAGCGGCGCTCTGGCTCGTGGTGGGACTCCGACGTCGCGCGATCGCGATCGAGGCGGAGCTCGCCTCACTGGCGAAGGACCTCCGTCCGCTCGCAGAACGTGCGACGGCCGCGGCGGAGGATGTGCGCGCGGTCACGCAGAAGGTCGACGCGATCGTCGGGGAGGTGCAGCAGACCGCCTCCTCGGTCGGCGCGACGGTGCGCGCCACCGCGGATCTGGGCCGCACCGTGGTGGACGCGATGCGTGGGCGCCGTCGGGAGCGCGGCGGGACCGACGGGGACCGCGGGGACCGCGCGGACTGATGCGCGCGATCGGCGCCACGGTCACGGCGCTCCTGCTCATCGCCCTCCTCCCCGCCGACGCGCTCGCGTGGACGCCTGGGACGCACATCCTGTTGGGGGATGCTGTCCTCACCGCAGCCCCCCAGCTCCTCCCGGCCGCCATCACGGCGCTGCTCCGCGCGCATCCGGCGGATTTCCTCTACGGCTCGATCGCCGCGGACACGAGCTTCGCGAAGCGATACGCGCGCGTCGGACGACACTGCCACCACTGGCCCGTCGCGGACGACATCATGGCGCGTGCACGCGAGGCACCGCTCCAGGCCTTCGCGTGGGGGTATCTCGCGCACCTCGCCGCCGATGTGGTGGCCCACAATCACTTTGTGCCCCTCCAGCTCGCGCTGACCACGGCGAGCGGGGGCGCGGGCCACGGCTACTGGGAGAGCCGATTCGAACTGCAGACCGGCGAGGGGTGGTCGCGACGGGCGCGTGAACTGATCCGACTCGACCACGCGCGCGCGGATGCGCATCTCGACCGCATCCTCAGCCCGACGATCTTCACGACCTCGACGAACCGCCGACTCTTTCGCGGGATGGTCCACGCTTCAGACACGGCGTCGTGGCAGCGGATGATGACGGCGATGGCGGCACGGAGCCGCTGGGTGCTCCGCGATGCCACGGTCGCGGCGCATCTCGAACTGGCGTTCGATTACATCGTGGACCTGTTCCGGGCGGACGGAGGCGCGGGGACGACCCCCGCCCTCGCGCGCGGGTTCGATCCGAGCGGTGAGGCTCCGCTCCGCGAGGCGGTGCGCTACCGCCGCAACGCTGTCGGCGCCGGCGCCGGGATCGTCCGCCGGGACGCCCGACTCCGATATGCGCTGCCGTCGAGCCAACCAGGATGGAGCGCGTCCCTCCCCGCCCCCCTGCACGTGGTGCGGCCGGCCCCCGCTGCAACGGAGCGCCGACACGCGTGAGCGGCCCGGCGCACCGCTGCCGTCCCGTTTAGGACGTGGCGCGCGCTGCGAGGAGCTGATTGACCTTCTTCGGGTCGGCGCGCCCCTTCGACTTCTTCATCACGAAGCCGACGAGGACACCCTGCAGCTTCGTCTCCCCGCCGGCGTATCGCGCCGCCTCGGCGGGGTGCTCCGCCCAGACCTCGTCGATCCACCCGCGCAGCGCGTCGTCATCGCCCACCTGCAACAAGCCATCCCGCTCGGCGATCGCCGCGGGCGCGGCCGCGTCGGTGCGCATCGTCTGGAATACGGTCTTCGCGGCGGTGGAGCTGAGGCCCCCACCCTTCACGAGGGCGATGAGCGCCGCCAGACGGTCGGGAGTCACCGCGAACGCCGTGATCGCGGTGCCGGTCTCATTAAGCGCCGCGGCGACCTCGCCGAGGACCCAGTTCGCGGCCGCCTTGCCGTCACCGGTGGCCGCGGCGACCTGTTCGAAGTACGCCGCCAGCTCGACGGTCGCCGTGAGCGTCGCCGCATCGACGGCCGAGAGCCCGAACGCCGAGGTCCAACGGGCGCGCGCGGCGGCCGGCAGTTCCGGGAGCGCGGCACGCTGTGTCTCGAGCCAGCTCGTCTCCAGCACGAGCGGCGGGAGATCAGGTTCCGGGAAGTACCGGTAGTCGTGACTCCCTTCCTTCGACCGCGCCGCCCGGACGGTCTGTGTCGCCGCATCGAAGAGCATCGTCTGCTGATGGATCGTGCCGCCGCCCTCGTACGTCGCCACGTGGCGCGCGAACTCGAGCTCGAGGGCGCGCTCGACGTTCGAAAAGGAGTTGAGGTTCTTGATCTCGGTGCGTGACCGGAACGCCGTCTCGCCGGCCGGGCGGGCCGAGACATTCGCATCGACGCGTAGCGAGCCCTCCTCCATCGAGACATCGCTCACCCCCGCGAAGAGGAGCACCTCGCGGAGCGCGCGCAGACATGCTCCCGCCTGCGCGGCAGAACGAATCTCCGGTTCGCCGACGATCTCGATGAGCGGGACCCCGGCGCGGTTGAGATCGATCGCCGTCATCCCCGCGAATCGGTCGTGGATGGACTTCCCAGCATCCTCTTCCAGATGGAGCCGCGTCACGCCGACGCATGATCCGTCCGGGAGCTCGACCGCGCCGCCCGTCGCGAGGGGGCAATCGGCCTGCGAGATCTGATAGCCCTTCGGCAGGTCGGGATAGAAGTAGTTCTTCCGTGCGAAGACGCTCACCGGGTGCACCGTCGCGCCGAGCGCCATCGCGGCGCGCACCGCGAGCTCGACCGCGTGGGCGTTGAGCACCGGGAGCGCGCCCGGAAGGGCGAGACAGACCGGGCAGGTGTTCCGGTTCGGCGGATCGCCGAAGCTCGTCGGGCAGGCGCAGTACGCCTTGGTGCGCGTCTTCAGCTGGACGTGCACCTCAAGGCCGACGACCATCTCCCACGCGCCGCTCATCGGTGCGCCTCCGGTCCGAGCGCCGCCTCGAGCGCGTACGCGGCCCGGAACATCGTCGCCTCGTCAAAGCGGGCCGCGAGGAACTGCCCGCCCACCGGGAGCCCCCCGATGCGCCCGATCGGGAGCGACATCCCCGGGATGCCGGCGAGGTTGGCCGTCACGGTGTAGATGTCACTCAGGTACATCTCGTAGGGATCGGTGATCGCCCCGAGCGCGAAGGCGGGGGTCGGCGTGGTCGGCGTGAAGAGGACGTGCACCCCATCCGCGAAGGTGCGATCGAAATCGGCGGTGATGTGTGCGCGCACCGCCTGCGCCTTCCGGTAATACGCGTCGTAGTAGCCCGCGCTCAGCACATAGGTGCCGAGGAGGATGCGCCGCGTGACCTCGGGGCCGAACCCGGCCGCGCGCGTCGCCCCGTACATCGCCTGCACGCCGTCGCCGGGGACGCGGAGCCCGTACCGCACGCCATCGAAACGCGCGAGGTTGGCCGAGGCCTCAGCTGGCGCGAGGATGTAGTACACGGGGATCGCGTACGCCGTGTGCGGTAGCGAGACCACGCGGACCGTCGCGCCGGCGGCGCGTAGCGCGTCGAGGGCGCGATCGGTGAGCGCGCGGACCGCGGGGTCGAGCGACGACGGGAAGTATTCCTCGGGGACGCCGACGACGAGGCCGTCGAGGCGACCGGGCTCGGCGCGGAGCGTCGGCGCCGGACGGTCGGCACAGGTGGCGTCGAGCGGATCGGCGCCGGCGATGACCTCGAGCGCCAACGCGGCGTCATCGACGGTGCGACCGAAGGGCGCGACGCAGTCGAGTGACGAGGCGAAGGCGACGAGCCCGTGCCGCGAGACGCGGCCGTAGGTGGGCTTCACGCCGACGATGCCGCAGAAGGCCGCGGGTTGCCGGACCGACCCACCGGTCTCCGACCCGATGGCGATTGGCACGATGCCGGCGGCGACGGCGACGGCGGATCCGCCGGAAGAGCCCCCGGGCGCTCGAGTCGGGTCGATGGGATTCCGGGACGGCCCGAATGCGCTGTGCTCGGTCGACGATCCCATCGCGAACTCATCCATGTTCGTCTTGCCGACGACGATGGCACCGGCCGAGCGGAGACGCCGCACCGCCGTCGCTTCGTAGGGGCTCACCCAGCCCTCGAGCATCCGTGAGCCGCAGCTCGTCGGCAGCTCGAGCGTGGCGAGGTTGTCCTTGATCGCGACGGGCACGCCGGCGAGCGGCCCCGTCCCCGGTCCGAGGTCGGGCACGCTCGACGGGTGGATGATCGCGTTGAGCCCCATCGCCCCCGCGTGCGTCCGCGCGCGGAGGTCCTGCGCCGCCGCGACGAGTTGCGCGGCGCTCCGTCGGCCGTCGCGGACGTCGGCCGCCAGAGCCGCCGCGGTCGGGTGATTTGTCGCCGTGCTCACGCGCCCTCCCCGGCATCCTCGTGCGTCGCGAGCCGCGGGACGAGGAAGAAGCCCTCGCGCATCGCCGGTGCGAAGCTCGCCGCCTCGTGGGCGAGCGGCGTCGCGCCCGGCTCGTCGGCGCGCAACGGCATCCCCGCCGGCGCGGTCCCCGCGTCGGTCAGCTGGGGCGAGACCGACTGTAACGCCGCCATATGCGCCAGGATCCCATTCAACTGCGCCACGTAGCCGTCGAGTGCCTCGTCAGGCAGTGTCAGCCGCGCCAACTCGGCCACCCGCCGTACGTCTTCGCGTGTCACGCTCATCCGTCAAACCCTCGTTCGAGGCCGGCGAAGGCGATCACCAATCGCTTCCGCCCGACCGTCTCGTCATCGAAATCCACGGTGACCTTCGCCTCCTTCCCACTCCCGCTCACCTCGGCGATCGTGCCTGACCCGAATCGGCCGTGCCGGACGCGTTCCCCACGGATGAACGCCGGGAGGTCCTGCGAGGCTTCCTCCTCGACGAAACTGGGAACCCGCTCCCCACCGCGCGGCGCCCAGCGGGGGGAGGTCCGGCGTGTCTCATCCCACCCACCGAGGAAGGGCGACGCGAGACGCGCCGAGGCACGCGCCCGGACGGTCGCCGCCTTGGTGACGTGGGCCTGCGGCGTGCCCTTCAAGAAGCTGGAGAGCGTCCCAGGCAGGAGTTCGCCATTGCGTCGACGCTGCCGCGCCCACGAGAGCTGCAGTCGCTCCCCCGCGCGGGTGATCGCCACATAGAGGAGGCGACGCTCCTCCTCGAGCGCCTCCGGCGCGTCAAAGGTCCGGAAGAGCGGGAAGAGCCCGTCCTCGAGCCCGGTCACACAGACGAGCGGATACTCGAGGCCCTTCGCCGTGTGCACCGTCATCATCGTGACCGCGTCGGCGTCGGGGCCGAGCTGGTCGACCCCCGCGACGAGCGAGGCCCGCTGCAGGAAGTGGTCGAGCGGTCGGAGCCCGACCTCTCCGCCGTCGTCGACGAGGACCTCGGCGGCGGAGGTGACGAGTTCGCGGACGTTGTCGAGGCGATCGAGCCCCTCCGGTCCCTCGCCGCGGAGCGCCTCGTCGTAGCGGGTCTCGCGGATGACTTCGAGGAGGAGCTGGTCGACGCCGCTGTCGACAGCGAGCGCGCGCACGCGGTAGACGGTGGCGACGAGCGCCTCCAGCGCGGTGCGCGTCGCGGGCCGGACGCCGCTCACCGTCGCGAGCCGACGTGACATCTCGAGCAACGGCACACCGGCGGCGCGCGCCTCGCCGGCCAGCAGTTCGAGGGTCGTCTCGCCGACGCCGCGCTTCGGCGCGGTCAGCGCACGACGGAACGCCTCGTCATCGGCCGGATTGGCGACAAGCCGCAGCCACGCCACGAGATCCTTGATCTCCCGGCGCTCGTAGAATCGGACGGCCCCGACGAGCCGATACGGGATCCCGGCGCGGCGCATCGCCTCTTCCATCACGCGACTCTGCGCGTTCGTGCGATAGAGCACGGCACCGTCCTGCCAGCGCCCCCGCGTCGCCTGCCAGCCCTGCAAGAGCTCCACCACGGCATCCGCTTCATCGCGATCATCCGCCGCCTCGAGTAGCGTGACGGGATCGCCACCGCCCCGGGTGGCGCGCAGCGTCTTCCCCCGGCGCTCGACGTTCGCGGCGATCACCGCGTTGGCGAGATCGAGGATCGGCGCCGTGGAGCGATAGTTCTCCTCGAGCCGGACCACGGTGGCGTTCGGGAAATCCCGCTCGAAATCGAGGATGTTGCGCACATCGGCGCCCCGCCAGCCGTAGATCGCCTGATCGTCGTCACCGACGACCGCGAGATTCCCGTGGCCGCCGGCGATCAGGCGCACGAACTCGTACTGCGCCCGGTTGGTGTCCTGGTACTCGTCGACGAGCACGTGGCGGAACCGGTCGGCGAGTTCCTCGCGCACCCCGGGGTGTTCGCGGAGGATGCGGACGGGGAGGACGAGGAGGTCGTCGAAGGTGACGGCATTCACGCCGCGCAGCGTCCCCTCGAGCTCCCGGAAGACGAGCGCCGCCGCCTTCGCGAGCGGCGTCCGGGCGAGGGTCTCGAACTCAGCGGCGTCGACGAGGGCATTCTTGGCCGACGAGATCTCCGCCAGGATCGCCTTGGGCGCGAGTTCCTTCGCTGAGATGCGCAGCCGCTCCATCTCCCGCTTCACGAGGGCGAGGGTGTCGTCTTCGTCGTAGATCGTGTACTCGGTGGTCCGGCCCACGAGGCCGGCGAAGCGCCGGAGCAGACGGGCCCCGATGCCGTGGAAGGTGCCGATCCACATCCCCGCCGGGTCGTGACCGATGAGGCGGCCGACGCGCTCGCGCATCTCGCCCGCCGCCTTGTTGGTGAAGGTCACCGCGAGGATGCGAGACGGGGCGATCCCCTCGCGCTCGATGAGGCGCGCGATCCGGGTGGTCAGGACACGGGTCTTGCCGGACCCCGCGCCCGCGACGATGAGGAGCGGCCCCGCCCCGTGCTCGACCGCCGCCCGCTGCGCCGGATTGAGTGCCGCGCTCACCCGAGGCGGTCCACGCCCAGCCAGGGGCGCAGCGCCTCCGGGACGGCGACCGACCCATCCGTCTGCTGATAGTGCTCCAGGATGGCCGCGAAGATGCGCGGGAAGGCGAGGCCGGAGCCGTTGAGCGTGTAGACGTGGCGGGGCTTCTCGCCGGCGGCCGGCCGGAAGCGAATGTTGGCACGCCGCGCCTGGAAGTCGGTGAACACCGAGCACGACGAGACCTCGAGCCACTTCCCGACGCCGGGCGCGAAGACTTCGAGGTCGTACGTCTTGGCGCTCCCGAACCCGAGGTCGCCCGCGGCGAGGAGGACGACGCGGTACGGGAGCCCGAGCCGCTGCAGCACCGCCTCGGCGTGCCCCAGCAGGAGCTGCAGCTGCGCCTCGCCCTCCTCGGGCCGGCAGTAGCGGACGAGTTCGACCTTGTCGAACTCGTGCACGCGGAGCACACCGCGGGTGTCCTTCCCCGCCGAACCCGCCTCGCGCCGGAAGCACGGGCTGTAGGCGCAGAGCGCCATCGGGAGCGCCTCGGGCGCGAGAATCTCGTCGCGGTAGAGGTTCGTGACGGGCACCTCAGCGGTCGGGATGAGGAAGAGCTCCTCGTCCCGCAGCGCGTACATGTCGTCCTCGAACTTCGGGAGCTGCCCGGTGCCGATCATCGAGGCGCGATTCACTACGACGGGGACCCAAGTCTCCTCGTACCCGAACTCGCCCGTGTGCAGGTCGAGCATCGCATTCATGAACGCGCGGATCATCCGCGCGCCCAGCCCACGATAGACCACGAAGCCGGAGCCCGAGATCTTCGCGCCCCGCTCGAGGTCGAGGAGCCCGAGGGCCGCGCCGACCTCCCAGTGCGGCTTCACCCCATCCGCCGGACGGGGCGTCCCCCAGCTGCGCACGACCACGTTCTGCGTCTCGTCCCCCTCCGGGACATCCGGGAGCGGGATGTTGGGGATGCCAAGGAGGATCTCGGTGAGCCGTGCCTCGGCAGGGCCCAGCTGCGCCTCGAGGGCGGCGATCTCCTCGCCGAGCCCGCGCGCGAGCTCCATCTCGGCGGACGCATCCTCGCGGGCTTTCTTCTTGCGACCGACCACCTGCGTGGTCGCATTGCGCTGGGCCTTCTTCTCCTCGACCGCTTGGATCATCCGGCGGCGGTCCCGGTCGAGCGCCTCCGCTTCGTCGATGGCGGGGCCGTAGGTCGCGAGCGCGCCGCGACGACGCATCGCCTCGCGGAGCCGGTCGGGCTCTTCTCGAATCGTCTTCAGGTCGTGCACGATCAGAACTCCGGCACGCCGTCCGCGAGGGAGCGGAAGCCACAGTTCGGATTGATGCGCGCCAGGAGGACGATCTTGCGGGTGACCGGATCGGCGCTTTCGACGAAGACCTTCGCGTAGACCTGCTGCCGCAGCTCGAACTGGCAGTAGAGCGAGGTGGAGCGGACCCCGAAGGTCTCCCCAGGGCTGACGACCAACGTCGAGTCGTCGACCCACCCCTTGCTCGGCACCTCGAGGATCGTGTTGTAGATCCCCGAGAGGCGCTGTAACGCGACCCCACGCGTCCCGGTGATCGGCTGCACCACCCGGCTCACGGGGAGCACCACGACGCGACCCTCTGCATCGATGTCGAAGGCGATGTCGAAGGACCCGCTCACGTCGAGGCGGCTCACCGTCGCCGTCGGGACAACGAGCGCCGAGGGGAGGGTCGCCGGCGACCCTGAGATCGCCCACACCTCGAGCCCGCGGTCGAAGTTCGGCAGGCGCGCCTGCAGCTGGAACGGGTCATCGCAGGCGGTCACGGCACCCGAGAATCCGAGGATCGCGAGGAGGCGCGTCGCGCGACGGAGGGACGAGAGAGGCATCCGGGAAAGGTAGTCCGCCCCCCCAGCCGATGACAGCGGAATCGGCTTGACTTCCCCTCCGCCGCCCCCCTCCTTACCGCGGTCCCCCTCCCGTCCTCCGACCCCTCCCGCGTGACGACGCCCACGACCGAGCTGCCGATCGAGGTCCTCGTCGCCGACGACGAGCCGCACATCGGTCGCATCATCGAGACCAAGCTCTCGCAGGGGCCGTTCCGGGTCACGCTCGTCTACGACGGCGAGGAGGCGCTCGCGGCGCTCGAGGCGAACCCGAGGATCCGCGGCGTGGTGCTCGACCTGATGATGCCGCGGCTCTCCGGGCTCGATGTCCTCGACCGGCTTCGCGGGGACGCGCGATGGCGGACCCTCCCCTGCCTCATCCTGACCGCGGCCGGCCAGGATCATCAGGAGAGCGAGGCGCGGCGTCGCGGTGCGGACGAGTTCATGACGAAGCCGTTCAGCCCGAAACGACTCTATGCCCGGGTCAGCGAGCTCTGCGGAGCCGACCCGGCGTGACCCCATCCCTCGCGTGGCTCGATCGCCAATGACCGCCCCGCTCTTCGCTGTCGTCCTCGCCGGCGGTGTCGGCTCGCGCTTCTGGCCGCTCAGCACCCCGCAGCGCCCGAAGCAGCTCCTCCCCCTAATCGGCGACGCGCCGATGCTCGCGGAGACCGTCGACCGGCTCGTGCCCCTCGTCGGGCGTGAGCGGACCCTCGTGCTGACGAGCGCCCGGCTGCGCGACCCGATCCTCGCCGCGGTCCCGACACTCACGGCCGAACAACTCCTCCTCGAACCCCGTGCAGCGGGCACCGCCGCCGCGCTGACGTGGGCGGCCGCCGAGGTCCGCCGACGCGGGGGCGCCGACGCCCGCATGGTCTGCGTCCACGCCGACTGGGCCATCGGCGATGCCGACCGTTTCCGCGCCACGCTTGCCGCGGCCGCGGAGGCCGCGGCGTCTCACGGTGCCCTCGCGACGGTCGGCATCGTCCCGACGCGCCCGGACCCTGGGTTCGGCTACATCCAACCGGGGCCCGACCAAGCCCCCGGGGTGCGGGAGGTCGCCCGGTTCGTGGAGAAACCCGACATCCCGCGCGCCACGCAGATGGTGGCGGACGGGTACCTCTGGAATTCGGGGATCTTCGCCTGGCGGGCTCAGGACCTGCTCGACGAGGTCGAGGCGGTCACCCCTGAGCTCGGCGCGGCGCTGGCGAACGTGGCGGCGGGGGCCGAGGCATTCTTCGGCGCCGTCACCGGCGGCGTGAGCATTGACGTGGGGGTCCTGGAACGGAGCCGGCGGGTGCTCGTGCTCGCCGGCGATTTCGGATGGGACGACGTGGGCACCTGGGCGGCGCTGCAGCGCGTCCGGCGTCACGATGCGGAGGGCAATGCGAACTTCGGTCGCGTCGTCACCCAGCGGGCCGCGCGGAACGTGGTGCACGCCGAGGGGAGCGCGGTCGTGCTGTACGGGGTCTCCGACCTCGTCGTGGTCGTGCGGGACGGCGTGACCCTCGTCACGACGGTGGAGCTCGCACACGACCTTAAATCACTCGTCGACCACCTGCCCCCCGATCTGAAGGAGCTCGCGTGAGCGGGATCGTGCTGTACGACGACGCGGTCGCGCGCGGCTTCGCCCCGTTCCTCCGGACGCGGCCCGCCGGGGAGCTCGTCGCCGGTGCGCTGCTGACGCGACGCCGATGGACGGCGGTGTTTGGCCAGCCGGCCGTGGGGTTCGTCTCGGCATCGCACCTCGCCGCCTTTGAGGAGTTCGACGCACCCGCCGCCGTCACCGAGACGATCCCCGCAGGCACCTGGCTCGTCAACAGCCGCTGTTGCCCCGCTCTCACGCTCACGGCGGCACCCGCTGCGACGGTGCTCGTGGTCGACGGGATGGTGGGGGCGGTGCGCCTCGCCGAGCCCCTGCCGCTCGCGGCGATGGCGGACGGCACCGTGACACTGGACGCGCTCGCGCCGCGTACCGGGATCCGCGCCTCGCTCACCGGGTGGTGGCTCACTGCCGTGTGGGACCTCGTCGGCCATCTCCCGGCGATGCTCGCCGCCGACGCCGCCGCACTCGCCGCGCGCCACGACGCTGCGACGCCGCTCCCGTCCGGCGTCACGGTGCTCGGGTCGCACCCGGTCGTGATCGCCGCCGATGCGCGGCTCGAGCCGCAGGTCGTCATCGACGCGACCGCGGGCGCCGTCATCATCGGCGCGGGCGCCGTGGTGCAGGCGTTCACCCGATTGCAGGGGCCGGTGGTGATCGCGCCGGGCGCCTCCGTTTTGGGGGGGCGTCTCGCCTGCGTCAGCATCGGCGAGGGAGCGAAGGTGCACGGAGAGCTCTCGGTCGCCATCGTGATCGGGCACGCCAACAAGGGGCACGACGGATTCGTCGGCCACAGCGTGATCGGACGGTGGGCGAACCTCGGCGCGGGCACCCTCACCAGCAACCTCAAGAACTCCTACGGCGCCGTGAGCTGTTGGACGCCCGACGGGATGCGCGAGACGGGACTGCAGTTCCTCGGCGCGTTGATCGGCGATCACGCGAAGACCGGGATCGGGGCGCGGCTCACGACGGGGAGCGTGATCGGCGCCGGCGCGAACGTCGTCGTCGACGGCATCGTGCCGAAGGTGGTGCCTCCCTTCGCTTGGGGTGCGCCCCCGGCGTGGGGGACGTTTGCGCTCGAGAAGTTCGAGGCCGTCGCCGAGCGGGTGATGGCGCGCCGCGGAGTCTTCCTGACCGATGGCGGGCGGGCGCAGCTGCGCGCGGCGCACGCCACCCGCGACGCCGGCTGAGGCCGCCCCCGCCCCGATGCGCGGATGGACGCTGGGGAGCGGCAGCTCCGGCAATGCGCTCGTCCTCGAGAGCGGCCCGCATCGGCTGTTGCTCGACTGCGGCTTCGGGCCGCGGGCGGTGGCGACGCGACTGCGATCCATCGGCGTGGCACCGGAGTCGATCAGCGGCCTGCTGCTGACGCACGAGCACGAGGACCACGCCGTCGGTGCCGCGCGCGCCCAGAAGAAGTATCGATGGCCGGTGATCGCGACGGCGGGTACGCTCCGCGCCGTCGACGAGGTGGAGCCCCGCTGGCGGCAGCCGATGACCGCCGGCACCGTGTACACGACGGACGGCTTCCTGATCGAGGCGGTGGAGGTGCCGCACGACGCCTCGCAGCCCTGTGCGTTCGTGGTGACCGCCACGGCGACGGGCGCCCGGGTGGGGATCGCCCACGATCTCGGCGCCGTCCCCGACGCGCTCCGCGCGGCCTTCGCGCGGTGTGACGCGCTCTGTCTCGAAGCGAACCACGACGGCGAGATGCTCCGCACGGGGCCCTATCCTGCGGCGCTCCAGGCGCGGGTCCGCGGCGGCCGTGGCCACCTCAGCAACGCGGGGTGCGGCGCGCTCGCGACGGAGTTGGCGCATCCCGGGCTCCGCGGGGTTGTACTGTTGCATCTGAGCGCGGTGAACAACACCCCGGAGCTGGCGGGTCGGACGGTGGAATCGGCGCTCCGTCGCGGGGGCCATCGCGCCCGGGTGCGTGTGGCGCCGCGGCGGGAGGTAGCGGTCGCGTTCGACCTCGACGGGCCGCGGCGGGCGGGCCAGCTGGCGCTGTCGTTGTAGCGGCCGGGACTGGTCTCTATCCGAATCGGGAGCGATATTTTTCCCAATTCCCCGTATCACTGCGCCATTCACGCCCCCCCAGATGACCCCACCGACTCACGCAACGGCCATCGACTGGCGCGCCGATTTCCCGGCGTCCATCGTCGTCTTCCTCGTGGCGCTGCCGCTCTGCCTCGGCATCGCCCTCGCCTCAGGCGCGCCCCTGTTCGCAGGGGTCATCGCCGGTGTAATCGGCGGGCTCGTCGTCGCGCCGATCAGCGGCTCCGCGTTGATGGTGAGCGGGCCGGCCGCGGGCCTGACCGCCATCGTCCTCGCGGCGATCGCCCAGCTCGGGGATTATCGGGCCTTCCTCGTCGCCGTGGTCCTTGCCGGTGGGTTGCAGCTCGCCCTGGCCGCTGCCCGGGCGGGCATCATCGGCTACTACTTCCCCTCGTCGGTGATCAAGGGGATGCTCTCCGCCATCGGGATCGTTCTCATCCTCAAGCAGTTCCCTCACGCGGTCGGCTACGACGCCGATGCGATGGGGAACGAATCGTTCCGCCAGACGTCGGAGGGCACCACCTTCTCTGCGCTCGGTGACGCGCTCGCGACCCTCCAGCACGGCGCGGTGGTCGTCTCGCTCCTCGCGCTGGTAATCCTCTTCCTCTGGCCGAAGACGCCGCTCGCGAAGGTGAAGCTGCTCCCCGCCCCGCTCGTGGCCGTTCTGCTCGGCGTGACGCTGAACGCCCTCTTCGCGACGGTGGCACCGAGTCTGGTGATCGACTCAAGCCACCTCGTCGCGCTGCCGATCCCGACGAACGGCGCGGAGTGGGCCGCCCAGTTCACCACGCCGCTCTGGAGCGCGTTGACGAATCCGGCGGTGTGGCGGATCGCCGTCACGCTCGGCATCGTCGCCTCGCTCGAGACGCTGCTCTCCCTCGAGGCGACCGAGAAGATGGACCCCTACAAGCGGGAGGCGCCGCCGAACCGGGAGCTCGTAGCGCAGGGCGTCGGGAACATCGCGTCGGGGCTCCTGGGCGGGCTGCCGCTGACGGGGGTGATCGTCCGGTCGGCGGCGAACGTCGGGGCCGGGGCGCGGACCCGCTGGTCGGCCATCCTGCACGCGGTGCTGCTGGCGCTCGCCGTGGTGACCATCCCCGTGCTGCTCAACCGGATCCCGCTGGCGGCCCTCGCCGCCATCCTCCTGCACACCGGCTGGAAGCTGGCGCATCCGCAGATCGGTCGAGCGCTCTGGCGTCAGGGACTTTCGCAGTTCGTACCGTACGCGGCGACGATCGTCGTGGTCCTCGTAACGGATCTCCTCGTCGGGATCGCTGTGGGGATGACGGTCGGCATCTTTTTCCTCCTCCGAGACATGCTCAAGGCGCCGCCCTTCACCGAGGTAAGCCCCAAGGGGGCGGTGCTCCGGCGGTTTGAGCTCCATCCATATGTAAACTTCCTGAACAAGGGCGC
>VHBO01000034.1 GCA_016871895.1 Gemmatimonadota bacterium | reverse complement strand
CGCCGGGCGTGGCCGTCACGGCCTTCCGGCTCGAGTCCGCGGGTCCCGCGTCCGGCTGAGCCGACGGCGGGACCGGGATTCGAACCCGGGGCCCTGGCACTGCTGCCGGGCTGCGGTTTTCAAGACCACCCCAATAGGCCACTCTGGCACCCCGCCGGGATGAATCCTAGGCGTTTGGTCGCCATGGGTCGCCATGGGTCGTCACCCGTCGGGCGAAACGGACCGCAAAACGGACCGCACCCGGACCCCACTCGGGCGCCGGAGCCGCGCGAAGCGGACCCGGCGCCCTCGTGGGTTAGGTGCCAAGCTCCTCCGTCTCCTGCAACCACTTGGCGATCGTCTCGGGGCGGAAGATCACGACGCCGGGGCTGACTGGCACTTGGGCAACGTACGGCCGGACGTGCCGATCGAAGGTCTCCGGCGACAGGCCGCACGCGCGGGCCGCCTCCTCGATGTTGAGGGCGAGCGCCGGGACGGTCATCATCGCGGCCTCGATGTAAGGGAGAAGTTCCGGCACGATCGGCACTGCACGCGTGCCACGGGTCTTCGTCCCATCGACCGTGCTCGATGGAAAGTCGATGGACTCGTCAACGCGAATCAGCAGCCGGTCGAGGTCGATGTCCTCTCGCCGCAAGGCTCCGATCTCCCCCGCGCGCAACCCCGCGTAGATACCCGTCGCATAGACACGCGCAATCTGCGGAGGCAGCAAGTCAAGCACCCGCGCTCCCTCCTCCCATGAGACGTACCGCAACCTCGGTCCCTTGATCTTCGGCAGGCGGATGTGGTCGAACGGTGATGCCGGCAAATCGCGATTGCGAACGGCGTCGGCGAAGATCACGCGAAGCGGCATCAGCCTATTGCGAATCGTCGATCCCGAGGTGCCAGCATTCGACCATTCGACAGCCTTCTTCTCGATAACCTTGGCAGTGACCTCGTCGAGGCGAAGCGTGCCGAACTCCGGAATGATCGTGCGCTTGAGAACCCGAATGTAGGAACGAGCGGTCGATGCCTTGTATGGCTCCCGCGTCCGGGTGAGCACCGTCCCACCCTTGAGGGATTCGGCGAACTCCTCGGCCACGACCCCTACGAGCGTCTGCTTGGCGTGCACCTCGCCCTGAGCATTCGCCAAGCGCCATGCGTCGCGTTGCGCGATCGCGAGAGCCCGATTGGGAAACGACTTCCGGCGGAGCTTGCCGCCGACAACTACAGCCGCCTCCCAGGACGGCTGGCACGAGCATCGCTTGCGTGGGCTTGCGACAGATGCGCAACCGCGTGAATGGCGAGCACGCACGCCACGGAGCTTGTTCGACATGAGATTGGGTCCTTCCACTGGTATCGGTCTACGAAGTGGGTCGGACGCCACCCGCGTGGAAGAGCCGCTCGCCGAGCCGGAGGAACTACGCGCGTACTGCGCGCAGTTCGGGAATCTCAGTGTTCAAGCCGCTTTCGGAGCGATTCGCATCGTTTCCTAAACCGCGTGTCGCATGTTCGAGTCATGCCGGGGGCATCGCCCGAACGCCCGCGCTGTGGCCAAGAACCGAGTGCCTGGGGGAGATCTGAGCTGGGGGGACCGCAAAGGCCTCGTCCGCGTGGATCCGCTGTGGACGGCCTCGCACCGGGTCACAGCCCCAACGGCAACGCGCGCACGACGAAGAGGATGACGGCCAGCGCACGGGCAATCGTCCAGTCGAGCCAGAGCCGGACGGTGGCGGGCAGGCGCGCCATCGCGTGCACTCTCCGAGGCGGCGCCCGCGATGGCAATCGCTGCCGGTCCGATACCCCGGTGGCTCTAGGCCCCGAGCGCCGGATCGGGTGGGTAGCGGAACGATCGGGCCGCCGCTCCGCCGTCGACCGGCAGGCAGACGCCGGTTACGAACGACGCGTCCGGCGACACGAGGAACCCGATGACCGCGGCGACCTCATGGGCCTCGCCGATCCGATTCAACGCGTGGAGCTCCGCATACGAGCGGAGCTCCGCCTCGCGGTCCTCGGCCAGGGCGAGCGACCGCTCCGTCATCGGCGTGCTGATGGCGCCCGGCTGAACCGCGTTGACGCGGATCGCCCGGGCCCCGTACTCGACGGCGAGCTGGCGGGTCAGCGCGTCAATCCCGCCCTTCGACGCCTCGTAGGAGAAGGCGCCGGGAAAGGCCCTGATCGCCTGGAGCGAGCTGACGTTGACGATGGCTCCGCCGCCGTCCTGCTGGAGAAAGGCGCGAACGGCGACCGCACAGCCGAGCGCCGTGCCGATCAGGTTGACGTCGATGATCCGTCGGAGGTCCGCTTCCAGCGCCTGATCGGCGCGCGCGGGGACATCGATGCCGGCGTTGTTGACCCACGCGCCGAGCGGTCCGTGGCGGAGCGCCTCCGCAACCGCCGCCTCGTGGACATCCTGGCGGGAGACGTCGCCGAGCACCCCGGTGAAGCGACCCGGGTGCGCGCGCTCGCCGGCGGCGAGCAGATCGGCGTCGACGTCGACGCCGACGACCCGATGGCCGTCGGCGACGAGCCGGCGGACGATCGCCGCGCCGATGCCCTCGCCCGCGCCGGTGACGACCGCGCTCACGCCCGCCATGGGACCTCCGGTCGCAGCAGCTCGGCACCCGCGCCGTACTCCATGACGCTCAGGTACCGCTCGCCGATGTTGGCCGCCACGAGCGTCGTCGAGCCCGGGACGAAGGCGATGTTGGTCGGCGAGTTCAGCGCGAAGCGAAGCGGATCGAAGGCGACGGTCGTGATGGACCCGTCCATCTCGATGCGGAAGACCGCGTCGGGCGCCCAGCAGGACACGAGCGCGCGCCCCTCGGCATCGAACGCGACGCCGTCGGGCACGGTGCCCGGCATGGTGGCGAGGATCGTCGGAGCGCTGAGAGCGCCATCGGGCCCGACGTCCATCCTGATCACGCCCGGCAGCGTCGACTCGGCCACCAGCACGTGATCTCCCGCCGGCGACAGCGCGATCCCGTTCGGGAACCGCGAGGCCTCCGTCGAGGCGATGCGCGTGTCGCCGCCCGGTCGGGTCGCATACACGCAGCCGTTCGCGACTCCCCAGTCGCCGGAGTCGGTCCAGAGCAGCGTGCCGTCGGCGAGGAAGACGGGGTGGTTGGGGATCCGCGCCGGACGCTCCGCGCAGCCGTCGCTGACGAGGTCGACGGCGCCGTCCGGCGTCACCCGGTAGATGCCCGGTCCGGTCATGTCCGCGATGAACGCGTTGCCGTCGCGGTCGATCGCGATGCCGAGGACACGGCCCGGAAGGGTCGCGATCACATCCGGCTCGCCGTCCAGTCGCCCGCGGTAGACCTGCCCTTCCTCGCCCCCGACCCACACCCAGCCGTCCGCGTCGATGGCGATGCCCTCGGCGTGATCGATGTGCCATGCGGTGCCGATCGCCTCGGTGGCGATCTCCGCGTTCCCCGGTGTCAACAGCATGCTGCCCGCCCCCTGTCGTCAGTCGCCGACCGCTCGCACGGTCATCTCGATCCACCACGATTCCGTCCCGCCGGCCGGCACCACGCGCGCCTGGCCGCGCAGACCGGCCTCGGCCAATCCGTCGCCGGTCGGCGCCGCCGACGGTTCGAGCGCGACGCAGCGGACGCGGCCGTTCCACGGCTCGGCAGTCGTGGCCTCCGCTTCGAGCCAGAACCACATCCACGGGAGCGCGGTGACGTCCCAGCGGAGCTCGACCGCCGCGTCCCCGACCTCCGCACTCGCCACGCCCGTGCCGGCGGCCATCGAGCCGAAGCGGAGGTCCGGCGGATCCGCGGTCTCGGCCCAGCGGTCCGTCTCGACCACGGCCGTGGTCGGGCCGCCTGTCTCCGACAGCGCCATCGCCTCAGCCACGGGGAACCGCAGGCGCGCCGGGGGCGTCGCGAACCGTTCGGCCAGGATCGGATGCTCCACGGCCACGTGCGCCGCCGGCCTGTCCGACCGGTTCGCGACGTGCGTAGTGATGCGCAGGGTGTCGCCCCGGATCGCGTACGCGCGCCGGACCGACCAGGTATCCGTCTGCCAGACGACCTCCGCGGAGGTGCCGTCCGCGCCTTCGAGCGGTGTCGTGCCTCCCAAGGCGAAGTCGCCGTGGAAGGGATGGTCGACGCCGTCGACGAGGCACGGCTCCCCCGCGTTCGGGAAAAGGAGCTGCCACCCGCCTCGCCAGCCGCGCACCCATGAGTCGCCGTCGGCGCCCCGCTCGGAGCGCTCGTCGACGTCCCACGGCGTCTCGTAGAGCACGTTGCGCCCGTCTGGTCCTCGCACGGCGAGCACCTCGCCGCCCACGGCGGGATCGAGCTCGACGGCAAGCGCGTCCGAGGCGAGCCGGATCACGATGCTCCTCCGCCGTCGGAGCCCTCGAGGGCCGGAGCGGCCTCCACGAGCTGGCGGGTGTACTCGGCGCTCGGCGCGGTCAGCACGTCGCGGGCGGGGCCGGCCTCGCAGATCTCTCCACGGTCCAGCACGAGGACGTCGTCGGCGACCGCGGCCACGACGCCGAGATCGTGCGAGATGAAGAGCATCGAGAGCCCGAGCGCCGAGCGGAGCTCCGCGAGCAGTTCGAGGACGGCGGCCTGCACGGAGACGTCGAGTGCCGAGGTGATCTCGTCGCACACGAGCACGTCGGGGGCGGCCGCGAGGGCGCGCGCGATGGCGACGCGCTGGCGCTCGCCTCCCGACAGCTCGTGCGGATAGCGCTGCGCGACGCGGGCCGGGAGCCGGAGGAGATCGAGCAGGCGCAGCGTCTCGCCGTCGGCGTCGGTCGACGAGAGCCCCCGCAGGCGCCGCGCCGGCCAGGCGGTCTGCCGCCCGACCGGCTGGCGGGGGTTCAGCGAGTCGTACGGGTTCTGGAACACCAGCTGGATCCGGCGTCGGGCGTCGAGCGACCGCTGTCGGGCGCGTGGCGCGAGGTCCTCGCCGCCGAGGCGGATCGCACCGCTCGCCGGCGGGTGCAGGCCGATGATGCACCGGGCGAGCGTCGTCTTGCCGCTGCCGGACTCGCCGACGAGGGCCACCGAGCGTCCCCGCGCGACCGTCAGGTCGATGTCGCGCAGGACGAGGCGCGTCGAGCCGCCGGCCGAGTAGCCGGCCGACAGCGCCTCGATCCGGAGCAGCGGCTCGGCGTCACCGGCGAGGGCGGGCTCCACGCGCTCGGGGCGGGCCAACGGCGGCGTTCGCTCCCACTCGAAGCAGCGGACGGCCCGTCCCGGCAGCACGACGTCGAGCGAGGGCTCCTCGACCGCGCAGTTGGGGACGCGCAGCGCGCACCGGGCCTCGAAGATGCAGCCCGCCGGTCGCTCGCCCACCGCGACGGCGACGCCGGGGACGCCGCGCGGCATTGCGAACCGACGATGGTCCGGGATCGCGTCGATCAACCCGGCGGTGTACGGATGCAGGGGGCGCTGGAGCACGTCGGCGGTCGCCCCCTCCTCGAGGAAGCGTCCGCCGTACATGACGGCGACGCGGTCCGCGATCTCGGCGACGACGGCGAGGTCGTGGCTGACGTAGATCATCGCGACGTCGGACTCGCCGCTGAGACGTCGGATCTCGTCGAGGATGCGTGCCTGGGTGACGACGTCGAGGCCGGTGGTGGGCTCGTCGAAGACGACGACGGCCGGCTCGCAGGCGATCGCCATCGCGATGGCCACTCGCTGCTGCTGGCCGCCCGACAGCTGGTGCGGGAACCGGCGGACGAAGTCGCGGTCCGCGGGCAGCCCCACCCGCTGGAGAACGAGGGCGACCGTCTCGGGCGTGTCGCGCTCCGGGGCGTGACGACGGAGGATGCGATGAATCTGCTCGCCGATCCGCTGCGCCGGGCTGAGAGCCGTCTGCGGGTCCTGCGGCACGTACGCGATGTCCCGCCCGCGGTGGCTGCGCACCTGCGCGTCGGTCAGGGCGAGGAGATCCGTGCCGTCCACGTGCACCGCGCCGCGCGCGATGCGCAGCCCCGCTTGGCAGTAGCCGAGCAGGCCGAGCGCCAGGGTCGACTTGCCGCTGCCCGACTCGCCGACGAGCCCGAGGATGCTGCCGCGCTCGACGGCGAGGTCGACGCCCTCGACGATGGCCGCGCCGGCGCGGGTCTCGATCCGCAGATCGCGCACCTCGATGGCGACGCGCTCGCTCACGCCGGCGCCTCCTCGCCCGACGCCGACGACCGCCCGTAGATCCGGGCGATGCCGTCGGCGACCGAGTTGACCGCGACGGCGAGCGCGGCGAGCAGTGCGGCGGGAGCGACGACCGCCCAGGGCTGGATCGAGATCCCGCTGCGGTTCTCGCTGATCATCAGCGCCCAGTCGACCGCTGGCGGCTGGACGCCGAGGCCGAGGAAGTTCACGGCGGCGACGAGCAGGACGGACCCCGTGAAGCGCACGCCGACGTCGGCGAGCAGGGGACCGCTGATGTTCGGCAGGATCTCGACGCCGAGGATCCTGGCGGTCGAGTCGCCGCGGGCCTCCGCCGCCTCGATGAACGCCCGTCCGGTGGTCTGCAACGTGGCAGCGCGGACGATGCGGGTGATCTGCGGGACGTGCACGAGGGCGATTCCGACCACGAGGATCGTCGCGCCCGCGCCGGCGCCGGTGGCCAGCACGAGCAGGAGGAGCAGGGCCGGGATCGCGAGCAGGACGTCGACGCCGCGCATCACGATCCCCCCGGCGAGGCCGCGGTTGTAGCCGGCGAAGAGCCCCAGCGGGATGCCGATCGCGTAGGCGAGGAGCGTGGCGAGGCCGGCGAGGATCAGGACCGACGCGCCGCCGCTGAGCACGCGGCTGAGGACGTCCTGCCCGATGTTGTCCGTGCCGAGCAGGAACTCCGCGCTCGGCGGCGCGAACGGCGGTCCGACGCTCGTGGCCGGCGGGTAGGGCGCGAAGAGCGGCCCGAGGATCGCCACGAGCACGATCGCGACGAGCCCGACCAGCCCGACGCGGGCGGGTGGCGGGAACGCCCGCCAGGCTCGGCGCGCGCGGCTCACGACGCTCCCGCCGTGCGGAGCCGCGGGACCAAGAGGACGACGAGCAGGTCGGTGACGATGTTGATGACGATGTAGAGGACCGCGATCAGGATCGCGAGCGCCTGCACGAGCGGGATATCGCGGAGGGCGACGGCCTGGGTCAGGAGCTGCCCGACGCCCGGGTACTGGAAGACGAATTCGACGATCACGATGCCCCCGATCAGCCACTGCAGGTTGAGGGCGATCACCTGGACCGCCGGCGGAAGCGCGTTGCGCAGGCCGTGGCGGAAGACCACCTCGCGCTCGGAGAGCCCGTTCAGGCGCGCCATCTGCACGTACGGCGAGTGCATGGTCTCGATCACGCCGGCGCGGACCATCCTGACGTTGTGCGCGAGGGACGCGAGGAGCAGGGTCAGCACCGGCAGCACGAGGATCGCCGGGGTCGCCAGCGGGGACGTCCCCGGCGCGACGATCGACACCGGTGGCAGGAGGTCGGCGCCGATCGCGAGGATCAGGATCAGGAAGGCCGCCGTCACGAATTCGGGGACGGCGATGAAGACGAGCGAGGTTCCGGATGCAACGAGATCGCCCGGGCGTCCGGGCCGCGTCCCCGCGTAGGCGCCGATCGCGAGGCTGAGGGGGATCATGATCAGCGCGGCGAGGCCCGCGAGGATCAGGCTGTTGACGACGCGGCCCGAGATCGCCTCGGTCACGGGCCCGCGCGTGGAGAGCGAGTCGCCGAGGTCCCCCTGGGCGATACCGCCGAGCCACTCGCCGTACCGCTGCACCGCCGGTCGGTCGAGCCCGAGCTGGACGCGCAGGGCCTCCACGGCCTCCGGGGTCGCGGTCTTGCCGAGGATCGCCTGGGCGGCGTCCCCGGGCAGCAGATCCGTCGCCGCGAAGATCACCACGGAGACCACGACGGCGAGCACCACACCGACCGCGAGCCGCCTCCAGAGGAAGCGGATGAACGGGTTCGGCTGGCGCTCGCCGTCGCTGCTCCGAAGAGCTTCAGCCAAGCCAGAATTCCTTGAAGTTGTACCAGCCGAGCGCGAAGATCGGGCTCGCCTGAATGCCCTGGAGCTGCGGCGAGGCGGCGTCGACCCAGTCGTTGAAGCCCCAGATCAGGTAGCCGCCGTCGTCGTACAGCTCCTGCTGGAGCGCGAAGTACTGCTCCTGCCGGCTGGCCTCGTCGAGGGTGCCCCGGGCCTTGGCGAAGCGCTCATCGAAGCTCGCGCTCTTCCACCCCGTCTCGTTGTACGGCGAGTTCGTGAGCGACGACTGGGACAGCTGCGACTCGATCGACTGCGTCCCCCACTGCGTCTGGCAGAACGGGACCTGCATGTACTTGTTGGTGTAGAAGGTGTCGGCCGGCGTCTTGTCGAGCTCGACCTTGACACCGATCGCCCCGGCCTGCTCGGCGAACAGGGTGGCCGACTCGAGCATGCCCGGCGCCGCCTGCGACGTGGTCAGGACGAACGTCTCGTCGGCCGCCCCGGCCTCCTTGAGGAGGGCCAACGCCTGCTCCGGATCGGCCGTGCGCTGCGGCAGGGTGTCGTTGTAGAACGGCAGCCCCTTGCCGTAGACGTCGTTGCCGAGCTGGCCGAAGCCGAAGAACGCCGTCTCGAGCAGCTTCTCGCGGTCGGCGATCAGCCGCATCGCCTGGCGGACGCGGGGATCGTCGAACGGCTTGCGGGTCGCGTCCATCGTGATCGGGACCATGTTGGACCCGGGAGCGCGGATGATGGCGATCTCGCCGCTGCCCTCCCTGGCCTTGGCCTGGGCGAAATCGAGGTTCTCCATGCAGTCGATCTGCCCGCCGAGGAGCGCGTTGAGGCGCGCGGCGTTGTCCGGGATCGACACGAAGACGAGCTCGTCGACGTACGGGCGACCCTCGACCCAGTAGTCCTTGTTGGCGTCCATCTCGGCGCGCTCGCCCGCGGTGAACGTGCGGTGCTTGAACGGGCCGGTGCCGATCGGATTGGCCGCCAGCTGCTCGCCGGTCGCGCCCTCCTGGATGATGCCGAGCGTGCGCGCCGCGAACATCGTCGGCACGTCGGCGATCGGCTGGATCAGGTGCAGCTCCAGCTCGAGGTCGCTGACGACCTTCGTCTTGGAGACGTCGACCGGCGCGAGATCGACGGCGCCCTGCAGCGCCTGCGCGGGATCCAGGTTGCGCTGGATCGTCCACATGACGTCCTTGGCCGTGAGCGGCTTGCCGTCGTGGAACGTCACGCCGTCGCGGAGCTTGATCTGCCAGACCGTCGCGTCGGAGTTCGGCTCCATGGACTCGGCGAGCTGGTACTCCATGCTCAGGTCGGTGCTGTAGTCCGTGAGCTTGTCGAACAGGTTCTTCGCCCGCGCGGCGTCGACGAACGAGATCGACATGTGGGGGTCCAGCGTCTCGGCGGGTCCGCCGCCGACGAAGCCCGCCCGCAGCGACCCCCCGTACGTGCCGGTGCCCGCGGCCGCCGTCGTGGCCTGCGTCGCGGTGGTCCCCGTGCCGTCGCTCCCCGACCCGCAGGCCGCAAGGAGCGCCGGCAAGGACAGCGAGGCCGCGCCGAGCACGGCTCCTCGCTCGAGGACCTGACGTCGACTCAGTCCCCTTCCGATCGGATCTCCGGTCATCGTGATCTTCTCCCTCCTGGTTGGTTCATGCTCGCTGTGCGGGATGCGCCCGCACGCCTTCGATGATGCCGGACGGGACCAGGCCGAGCAGGTCGGCGTGCTCGTCCCGTCCGAGCTCGATGCCGAGGCGGGTGCGGGTGCCGGCGAGCAGCCCCCGTGCCTCGAGCAGGGCCTTCGCGCTCGCGACGTAGGCCTCGAGCGAGCGCATCTCGCACGCGAGGAGCGGTCGGATGGCCTCCATCCGCGCGGCCGCATCGTCGACCGCGCCGCGGTCGCGCGCCCCGGCGATCGCGACGAGCTCGTCGACGACCTCGATGCCGGGCATCACGCCGACCGCGCCGGCGTCCAGGCAGGCGAGCAGGTCGCGCCCGCCATCCCCGCCCCAGATGTCCGTCGTCTCCCCGAGCGCGGCGATGACCGTGCTGACGTGGTCGAACGCCCCCTCGATCTTGACGCTGCACACGTTCTGCGCGCGCTCGATGACGGTGGCGAGGTCCTCGACCCCGATCGCCCGGTCGAGGTACCGCGGCGCGTCCTGCACCATTACCGGCACCTCGCTCGCCTGGGCGATCTCGAGCAGGGCGTCGACCACGCCCCATCCGGGCGGTCGGGCGTCGGGGAGCGGGAGCACGACGCCGTCGGCTCCCTCCGCGTCGGCGTCGAGCACGAGCCTGCGCGCGTCGTCCACAGCGGCTGCGCCGACTCCGACGAGCACGGGCACGCGCCCGGCGACGCCGGCGACGGCGGTCGCGACGATCTCCCGCCGCTCGTCGCGGGTCAGGAGCCTCGCCTCGCCGGCGAGCGCGGTGACCGCGATGCCGTGCGCGCCGACGGAGACGGCGAAGTCGACGAGGCGGGCGAGGGCGTCGAGATCGACTGCCCCGTCGGCGTCGAACGGGGTCACGGTCGACGGCACCACGCCGTGCCAGCGCGCCTCAGCCACCGTGGCCGCCCATTCGGTGCCGCGCGGCGATGAGCAGCGGGCCCTGCCCCCACGGAACCTGGAATCCGACCGGCACCGCTCCGTAGTGGCCGATTGCGGTCGAGCACCACACGGCGGCGGACACGTCCTCGATAGTACCATCATTCCGGAGCGCTGCCGAGCCTGCGTCCCAGGCGCGCTCGGCCATCTCGCGATGCGCGGGATCCACGAGCCCCTTGTCGATCGCCGGCGGGATCCCCGCGGCGACGAACAGCGCGACCGAGCTCTCGAGGTACGTCGCGGGGTCGCCGCAGAGCGCATGCCAATGCCCGGTCGCGTCCTGGGTGCGGGCGAGGCCGTCGGCGAGGGCGCGGAGCGCGAGCCGGAGCGGTTCGAACCGCGGGTGGTCCGGCGGGAGGACGTCGAGGACCTCGACGAGCCCGAGCAGCGCCCAGCCCTGACCGCGCGACCAGGCGAACCCGTAGCGCTCCTCGGTCCGCTCGAGGACGAAGTGGGCGAACAGCCCGGTGTCGGAGTCCTGCAGGATCTCGCAGAGCGCGACCGCCTGCGCGGCGCCTTCGTCGACCAGCGCGTCGTCGTCGAGCAGCAACCCGAGGCTGACGAGGAACGGAGCGTCGAAGTGGATCGGGTCGACGAAGACGCCGGCGCCGGGATCCTCGAGGAGCGCCGCCTCCGCCGCGGGCAGCACCGAGCCGTCGTAGGGCGCGTGCAGGGGCGCGCGCTCGAACGCGAGGAACGCCCCGCGGTAGCGCCGCCGAGCCAGCAGGTGGTCGGACAGGCGCCGTGCGGCGGCGAGGAGCCGCTCGTCCCCGGTCGCCTCGTACAGGCGGCAGATCGCGTAGCCGGGAGCCGTGTTGTCGAGCTCGCGGAGCGGGCGATCGGCAGCCGCCCACCCGACGACGACGCCGTGCGCGAACGACGCGTAGCGGGGATCGTCGAGGAGGTCGGACGCGGCGATGAGGCCCTCGAAGCCGGTGGAGTCGCCGTAGTGCCAGCACGAGTAGGGGTACCGCATCAGGATGTCCGCGGCGGATCGGAGCGCCTCGATCACGAGCCGCCACCCCGCCGCGGCTGCCGATGGCGCGCCACGAAGTCGTCGTCGATCTCGATGCCGAGTCCGGGGCCCGGTGGGTGCTCCATGACCCCGTCGCGGATGACCGGCCGATCCGTCGTCATCTCCGAGCGAATCGGCGAGGGGAACAGGTCGGGGTGCAGGAACTCGAACAGCGGGCAGGCGACGTGGGCGGCGTGGAAGTGGGTGCTGGCGGCGGCGGTGATGCCGGACTTCCAGCCGTGGGGGACCACCAGGACTCCGTGCGCGTGGGCGTAGTCCGCGATGCGCATCATCTCGGTGAATCCGCCGGCGCGGGAGATGTCGGCCTGCAGCACGTCGACCCGCGCCCGGTCCACCCACTCCCGGCACTCGAAGCGCGTCGCCGCGATCTCCGCTCCGCCTATGCGGATCCCCCGGACGTGCTCGGCGAGCCGGCGGTGACCGTCGATGTCGTCGTCCTGGAGCGGCGCTTCGGCGAGCCAGATGTCCTGGTCCTCGAGGCGGGCCAGGGTGGCCTCCGCGGCCCGCCAGTCGTGCCAGCGGTAGCCGAAGTCCACGAGCATCGTGATCTCGTGGCCGAGACGGCGGCGACCCTCGACGATCGCGTCGACGAGCTCGCGATCGGTGACGAGGTCGTAGAAGAGGACCTCCATCTTGACCGCGCGGAAGCCGAGCTCGAGCGCCTGGTCGAAGAGGGCGCTGATCGCGTCGAGCATCTCGGGGAGTGTGCGCCCGTTGGGCAGGCCGGGGAAGATCGTCGCGTAGGGGGTGAGGGCCTCCCGTGCGCGACCGCCGAGCAGCTCGAAGACGGGACGGCCCAACTGCTTGCCGACGAGGTCGTGCAGGGCGACGTCGATCGCCGAGAGGGCGTGGATGCCGAGCCCGCGTCGTCCCGGGTAGATCGTCCCCTCGTAGAGGGCGTCGTAGATGGCGCGGATCGGAAACGGGTCCCGGCCGGTCAGCAGGTCGATCGGATTGAGGCTCCACGCGTGGAGGTCGGCCATCTCGAGGAACGCCTGCACCACCTCGCCGGACGCGTCCGCCTCCCCGTGGCCGACGCGCCCGGCCTCGTCGGTGATGCGGACGAGCACGGTCTCGGCGGAGCCGTCGAGATCGGAGGCGTCGACGGTGTGGGTGACGACCGGGATCGCCTCGACGGAGGCGATGCGGCTTGCCGTCGGCGGCCGGGTCGCATCGCCTCCGTCGGACGGGCGGGGCGCGGAGGCGTCAGGCGCTTCCATGCTGCATCTCCTCTCGGATCTCCATCAGGGACGGGACGGTGCGGAGCGGCTGGGCGTGCACGGAGGCGTAGATCGGGTCCTCCATGAACAGGAAGTGCACCCGCATCGCCTCGCGCGCGGCGGCCACGTCGCCGGCGACGATCGCGTCGACGATGTACGTGTGCTTCTCGAGGTCGAAGGACCGAACGGTGGCGAGCGGTGTCATCGACGTGCGCTGGATGATCTCGCCGAGCGGCCCGAGCAGGGCGGTCAGAACGGGCTGCCGGGTGGCCTTGAGGATGGCGCCGTGGAAGGCCAGATCGGCTTCGCGGACGGAGATGACGTCGGAGCGGGCCCCGGCGTCGAGGAACGTCCGGAGGCAGTCGCGCAGGAGGGCGACGTCGTCGGGCCCGCGGCGCTCGGCGGCGATGCCGGCGACCATCACCTCGATCTCGATGCGCGCCTCGAGCGCCTCGCGCACCGTGGCGTCGCCGCGCACGAGCATCAGGAACGCCGCGTCGGTGAAGCCGCCGCTGTCGGGTGACGTGACCGTGGTGCCGATGCCGCGTCGGATCGACAGCAGTCCGCGGGCGGCGAGCGCCTGCGAGGCGTCGCGGACGACGGACCGGCTGACGCCGAACTGGCGGCTCAGCTCGGGCTCGGGCGGCAGCCGGTCGCCGGGCCCGAGGTCGCCGCTCAGGATCCGCTCCTCGATCAGCGCCGCGACCGATGCGCTGAGGTTCGTGCGGGCGCCGACCACGGGGAAGTCATTCTTCATATGTCCGATGTTTATCCCACGGTGGGCGCGGCTTGTCAATGGCGCGACGCAGGCAGCCGCCGGGAACGACGGCACGCCGCGACGCGATGCCGCGGATACGGGCGCCCGCGGCGGGCGCCCGCAGCCCGATCAGTACGTGAGCCGGCCGCCGGAGAGGTCGAACGCGGCGCCGGTGGAGAAGGACATCTGCTCGCTCGACAGGTACGCGATGATGGTCGCCGCCTCGTCGAGCGTGGCGAGCCGGGCGAGCGGCACGCGGGAGAGCATGTACTGCACGTGCTCCTCGGAGAGGCCACGGACGAGCGGCGTGTCGATTGGCGCCGGCGTGACGCAGTTGACGAGGACCCCGGTTCCGGCCACATCCTTGCCGATGGACTTGGTCATCGCGATCACCGCGCCCTTCGACGCCGAGTAGGCGGCCGCCATCGGGTTGCCCTCCTTACCCGCCACCGAGGCGACGTTGACGATGCGCCCGTACCCGCGCTCGATCATGCCGCGTAGCGCCGCGCGCGTGGCGAAGAAGGTCCCGCTAGCGTTGACGGCGAGGACGCGCTCCCACTCGGCGTCGTCGACGTCGAGCGTGGGGATCGAGGCGCCGGCGATACCGGCCGAGTTGATCAGGATGTCCAGGCCGCCGAACGCGCTCTCGACGGAGGCCACCGCCGCGTCGAGGTCCGCCGACCGGGTGACGTCGGCCGGGAACCGCAGCGTCTCACCGGCCACCGTCGCCGCGGCGGCTTCGAGCGCGTCGGGGTCGCGGTCGAGCAGGGCGACGCGCGCCCCGGCCTCGGCGAACAGCTGCGCAGTGGCGAGGCCGACCCCGCTTGCCGCGCCCGTGATGAGGGCCGCGCGGCCCGTGAAGTCGAAGCTCAGTTCCGCCATGATGCGGCGTTGTAGCAGACGGACAGCCGCGGCACCGGGATGCGCGGTCTCGTCAGCGCACCGCGTAGCGGCGGATCTCCGGGTTCAGCGTGACGCCGAGCCCGGGGCTCCGCGGGACCTCCACGGTCCCGTCGGGAAGCACGTCCATCCGCTCGCGCGTGGTCTCCCAGCGCAGCGGCGAGGCGCTCAGCGAGTACTCCATCAGCGGCTCCGAAGGACGCGTGGCGAGGAGGTGGCTCGAGGCGGCCACGGTGATCGTGCTCTTGTAGCCGTGCGGGACGATCTCGAGGCCGCGGCGATCCGCCTCGGCGACGATCGGCAGGATCCCGCTGAGCCCTCCGACGACGGTGATGTCGGGCTGCCAGACATCGCCTGCTCCACGCTCGGTGAGCTCCACGAACTCCGCGAGATGGGTCAGGCCGAGGTCGCCGATGCCGAGGCGCACGCCGTGCCCCGCGAGGGCGGCGTGCCCGGCGGCGTCGTCGAGGGGAAGCGGCGCCTCGAGGAAGGCCACGCCGATGCCGCGGAGGATCGGCAGCAGCGCGAGCCCGTCTTCGACGCGGTGGTAGGACAGCGCCGCGTCGACGATCAGGGTCGCCTCGGCGCCCGCCGCCTCGCGGGCGGCGCCGAGGAGCCGGGCGGTCCGAGCGAGGTCGTCGAACCACCACGGATCGGCGCACAGCTTGAAGGCGCGGAGGTTCGCAGCGCGCGCCGCCACGATCGTCGCACGCACGTCCGCCTCGGTCTGCGGCAGCGGGTAGATCGAGCCGTAGACGGGGACGCGATCCCGGCGGGCGCCGCCGAGCAGCGCGCTGACGGGAGCGCCTGCCGCCTGGCCGGCAAGGTCCCAGAGGGCGAGGTCGAGCGCGCCGATCGCGTGGAGCACGAGGCCGCGGCGGCCGATCGAGGACGTCGCCTCGTACATCTCCCGCCAGAGCGCGATCGGGTCGCATGGGTCCGCGCCGATCAGCACCTCGGCCAGCGCGCGGGCGTGGCGGTGAGCCCCCGGCCCCTCGATGACGCCCCGCACGGCCGGGGCGAGCGATTCCGCCTCGCCGATCCCGACGTGGCCGGTGTCGGTCGACACGAGGACGACGACGTCGTCGTACGAGCCGTCGAAGCCGTCGGGATCGTCCGCCGGGGCCCGGAGGTGGAGGACCTCGATGCCGGTGATCCGCACGTTACGCCTCCCGCTCGGGCCGCTTCCGAGGTCCACGGTCGCCCTCCGCCGTCGCGTGAGGGGAACGCTCGCTGGGACGGCGCGTCACAGACGCGACCATAGCCGACGCTGGCGCACGACTCGCGTCGGCCCGCACGCGCGAACGCAACCAGCGCCCGGTCGTCATGCGTCGTCTTTCGTCGCCCGGATTGCTCCACGGATTGCACCACGGGGCGGCACTGACGGCTCGGCGCCGAGGCCGCGCGTGGCAGCCCCGGCGCCGACGACCATCGCGAGGATCGGCAGCCCGAGGCCGAGCAGGCGCCCGAGGTCCCCGAGCCCGCCCTGCGTCTGCTCGTTGA
>VHBO01000033.1 GCA_016871895.1 Gemmatimonadota bacterium | reverse complement strand
GCGCGGCCCTCCCGGTGGTCGACACGTTGAAGGAGGTCGACGCCGACGGGCGCATCGTCCGCACCGTGCCGCGGGCGGGCCTCTGGCGTGCCCAGACGCCGCAGGGATTCCCGCGCGCGCTGCTCGAGCGGGCGCATCGTGAAGGGCTCCGCCGCGGGGACCACGCCGCCGCCACCGACGATGCGGCCCTGTGCGAAGCGCTCGGCGTGGAGGTGCGCGTCGTCACGGGGAGCGAGCGGGCTCTCAAGGTCACCGAAGCGGGTGACTTCGCGCGCGCCGAGCTCCTCGCCTCGCTCGAGGAGTAGCGGATGCCCGAGGCACGGAGCATCCCCTTCTGGTCGCCCGAGGAGGTCGAGGCGTCCCTCGGGGCGACGGTCGCGCATCTGCAGGCCGGCGGGATCCTCGCGTATCCCACGGAGACGGTGTACGGCTTCGGCACGATGATCGATCGCGATGCCGTCGATCGATTGGTGGCTCTCAAACGTCGCCCGCCGGCGAAGCCCTTCCTGCTCCTGATCAGCGACACGCCGATGCTCCAGCGTATCGGCCTCCATCTCACGCGCTCGGCCAGTATGCTCGCGGCGCACTTCTGGCCGGGCCCGATGACCCTGGTCCTGCCGGGCGGGGAGCGCCGGGTCCCGGACCGTCTCCGTGGCCCCGAGGGCGGTATCGCGGTGCGGTGGACCCCCCACGAGGGGTTGCAGCGGTTGCTCCGGGCGTTGAACGACCCCATCACGAGCACCTCAGCCAACCTGCCGGGCCAACCTCCGGCGGTGACCGCTGGGGAGATTCTCGATCGGTGGGGTGGCGAGGTCGCGCGTGGCGTGATCCGTGTCCTCGACGGGGGGCGTCTCGCCCCCTCGGATGCCTCGACGGTGATCGACTGCACCGGACGGCACCCGCGCGTGATCCGGCCAGGCGCCATCCCATCGACCGCGTTGCGCGCGGTCTGTCCCGATCTCGTCGCGGACTGATGCCGGAGCGGATTCTCTTCGTCTGCACGGGGAACACCTGTCGCAGTCCGATGGCCGAGGCGATCGCGCGGAGCCATCTGCAGCGCCTCGGTCGGACGGACCTCGTCGTCGAGAGCGCCGGGATTGCGGCGGTCGACGGGGAGGATGCGTCTGATGGGGCGCTCGTGGTGACGCTGGAGGCGGGACAGGATCTCTCGGGGCATCGGGCGCGGATGCTCACGCCCGCACTCATCGATGGTGCGTCGTTGATCCTCGCGATGGGGCCCCGGCACCTCGAGCAGGTGCGTGCGCTCGGGGGCGGGGATCGGGCGCATCTGCTCACGGCGTACGCGCAGTCGGACCCGAAGGCCCACGCGGTGGCCGACCCGTTCGGCGGGGACCTAGACACCTACCGCGCGACGTATGCCGAACTGAAGGCGGCGGTGCTCGCCGCCCTCGAGCGCTGGCAGCCCTCCGCGCGATGAGCGCATCGCGCCCGAGCCTCCGTCGGGTTGTCCTCCTCGGGCATCCGGTTGCGCACTCCCTCTCTGCCGTCTTCCAGAACGCCGCAATCGCCGCGTCCGGCATCGCCGCGCGTTACGAGGCCGTGGATGTCGCCCCCGCCGCCTTCGCCTCCATGTTCGCGTCGATGCGGGAAACAGATGGCGCCGGCAATGTGACGGTCCCGCACAAGTCCGCCGCGTACGCAGCGTGTGACGTGCGAACCGCCGTCGCCGAGCGTACTGGGGCGGTGAACACCTTCTGGGTCGAGGGCGGGCGGATCGTCGGTGATAACACGGATGTGGCCGGGGTGCGCGCCGTACTGGCGGCGTTCGGCGAGACGCGCCTCAACGGCGCGCGTATCGCCCTGCTCGGGGCCGGCGGTGCCGCTGCGGCGGTGCTCGAAGCGGTTCGGGGCGACGGCGTGTCGGTTCGCCTCTGGAGCCGCTTCGCACGTGGCGGTGACGCGCTGGGCGCGCGGTTCCCTGAAATGGATATCGCTGCGTCCGCCGATCTCGAATCGGCGTGCGACGGTGCTGACGTGATCATCAACGCGACACCGATCGGTCTGACAGGTGGGGCGATACCGGTCGATCCGGATCGACTGCCGAGCAACGCGCGTGTCCTCGACCTCGTCTACCGGCGGGTCGGAACGACGCCGTGGGTGGCCGCCTGCCGCGCGGCGGGGATCCGTGCCGAGGATGGGCTGACGATGCTCGTGGCGCAGGGCGCCGCGGCGTTCCGCCGATGGTTCGGCCGTGAGCCCGACGTGCAGGTGATGTGGGAGTCCGTTCAGCGCGCCCGCGACGACGCGGCGTGACGATCACCGTGACGACGCCGGGGCGGTCGGCGTGGCGCCGGCTCTGGCGCGCCGCGGACCAGCTCGTCTTCCCCCGCGTCTGTGCCGCCTGCGACGCCGCGCTCCAGGACAGTGACGAGACCATCGTCTGCGGTCTCTGCTGGGCCCGTGTCCGCCGTCTCCCTCACCCACAGTGCGCGCGCTGCGGCCATCCGTGCGCACGGCCGGGGTCCTGCCGAACCTGTACGCTCCTCCCGGCGTACGTCCGGGCGGTTCGGTCCTATGCGTGGATGCCGGATCCTTCGGGGAGCCGGATTCTCGGGGCGCTCAAGTACGACGGCTGGTCCGCGGTCGCGGGGCCGATCGGAATCCGGATGGCAGGGCTCGTCTTCCCGGCTGACGTCGTGCGGGAGCGCGTGGCGCTCGTCCCGGTGCCGCTCGCGTCGGATCGCGAGCGGGAGCGAGGGTTCAACCAAGCGAGACGGCTCGCCGAGGTGGTCGGCGCGGCGTGGGCGCTGCCGGTGCACGATGCGTTGCGGCGGACACGTGGCACCGAGACGCAGACGCGATTGACTCCCACCGAGCGACTGGCGAACGTTCACGGGGCGTTCGCGCCGGTCGTGTCGGAGGTCGACGCGCTGGTCGGGTGCCATCCGATCCTCGTGGACGACGTCTTCACCACCGGCGCCACGATGAACGCGTGCGCCGCGGCGCTCTTCACCGCCGGCGTCCGCACCATCAGCTACCTCACGTTCGGGCGGGCGCGCGGGCTCGGCGACCCCTGAGCCTCACCTCGGAGCAGAGACGGTCATGGCGATTCGCGTCGGCATCAACGGGTTCGGTCGGATCGGGCGGCAGGTCGTCCGCGCGGCGATGGAGCGGCACGCCGCGTTCGAGATCGTGGCGATCAACGACCTCACCGACACCAAGACGCTCGCGCATCTCTTCCGCTACGACTCGGTACACGGCGCCTACGACGGCACGGTCACCTTCGACGCGGACGCGATCACCATCGACGGACATCGGATCGCGGTGCTGAAGGAGAAGGATCCGGCCGCCCTTCCGTGGAAGGCGCTCGGGGTCGACGTCGTCCTCGAGGCGACGGGCCGCTTCACGAAGGCCGACGACGCGCGCAAGCATCTCGCCGCCGGCGCGCGGAAAGTGATCATCTCGGCGCCGGCGACCGGCGAGGACATCACCGTCGTGCTGGGCGTGAATCACGATGGGCTGGACGTCGCGACCCATCACATCATCTCGAACGCCAGCTGCACGACCAACTGTCTCGCGCCGATGGTGAAGGTCGTTCGCGACCGGTTCGGCTTCCGCCACGGCGCGATGGTCACGATCCACAGCTATACCAACGATCAGAGCATCCTCGACCTGCCGCACAAGGACCTGCGGCGCGCGCGGGCCGCAGCGCTCTCGATGATCCCGACGACCACCGGCGCCGCGAAGGCGACCGCGCTCGTCATCCCCGAGGTGAAGGGCAAGATCGACGGCATCGCGATTCGCGTTCCCACCCCGGATGTGTCCCTCGTCGAGCTGACCGTCGAGGTCGAGCGTCCGACGACGATCGCCGAGGTCAACGCGGCGTTCCGCGAGGCGGCCGCCGGGGCGCTGCGGGGGATCCTCGCGTACACCGAGGAAGAGCTCGTCTCGATCGACTACGTGGGGAATCCCCACTCGACGATCATGGACGGCAAGAGCACCAACGTGATCGACGGGACGCTCGTGAAGCTCTCCGGCTGGTACGACAACGAGTGGGGGTACTCCTCGCGCTGCGTCGACCTGATCGAGCGCGTCGGCGCCGCGCTCTGAGCGGCTGATGCGCGTCCGCTCCATCGCTGACCTGTCGGCCGCCGACCTCAAGGGTCGGCGTGTCCTCTTGCGGGTCGACTTCAACGTCCCGCAGGACGCCGCCGGTGCGGTTACCGACGACACCCGGCTCCGCGCCGCCCTCCCGACGATCGCCGCCCTGACCGCCGCCGGCGCGCGCGTCGTCTGCTGCTCGCACTTGGGCCGGCCGAAGGGGAAGCCCGATCGGCGGTTCACGCTCGCGCCCGTCGCTGCACGGCTGGCGACGCTCCTCGGTGCGCCCGTCCACTTCGTCCCGCACGTCGTCGGCGCCGAGGCCGAGGCCGCCACGCGGGCGCTGATTGACGGTCAGGTCGCGCTCCTCGAGAACACCCGGTTCGAGGCGGGCGAGGAGACGAACGATGCGACGCTCGCGCAGGCGTTCGCACGGCTGGGCGATCTCTACGCGAACGACGCCTTCGGCGCGGCGCATCGAGCACACGCCTCCACGGAGGGGGTCGCACGGCTCCTGCGCCCCGCCGTCGCCGGACTGCTGATGGCGCGCGAGCTCGAGTACCTCGGCACCGCGCTCGAGAAGCCGAAGCGCCCCTTCATCGCGATCCTCGGCGGATCCAAGATCTCGGGGAAGATCGACGTGATCGAGGCGCTGCTGCCCAAGGTGGACGGGATCCTCGTCGGTGGGGCGATGGCGTGCACGTTTTACAAGGCGATGGGGCTCGAGACTGGGCGGTCCCTCGTCGAGGCGGACCGGGTGGAGATGGCGGCGGATTTGATGGAGCGGGCGGCCTATCGGCTGACGTTGCCCCACGACGCGACCGTCGCCCCGGCGATCGCCGATGGCGCGAAGGCGCACGCGGTGCACCGCGATGCGATCCCCTCCGACGAGGCGATGCTCGACGTGGGTCCGGAGACGATCGCATCGTACCGGCGGGCCATCAGCAGCGCGAAGACGATCATCTGGAACGGTCCGATGGGCGTCTTTGAGACCACGCCGTTCGATGCTGGCACGAAGGCGGTCGCCGACGCGATGGCGGAGGCGACGGCTCGCGGCGCCACGACGATTGTCGGTGGTGGTGACTCCGCCGCCGCGGTCGAGGCGGCGGGGCTCGCGTCGCGGATGAGCCACGTCTCGACGGGTGGCGGCGCGTCCCTCGAGTTTCTCGAGGGGAAGCCACTCCCCGGTGTGGTAGTGCTCGAGACGGTCGGCGCGTGAAGGCGCGTCTCTTCGCGGCCAATTGGAAGATGCACCAGGCGCCTGCCGATGCCGCCGCCTTCCTGCGCACCTTCCTCGACCAGTACACCCGGCAGCAGGATCGGCGCGTCCTCTTCTTCCCGCCGGCGGTCTCCCTCCACGTCGTGGTCGATGCCACGCGGGAGCGATCCGACATCGGTGCGGGGATCCAGAATCTGCACTGGGAGGACAAGGGCGCGTTCACCGGGGAGACCTCGGCCGCGCTCGCTCGCGGGGCGGGGGCGCGCTATGCCCTGGTGGGCCACTCGGAGCGGCGTCAGCTCTTCGGCGAGACGGATGCTCAGACCGGGCTGAAGATGGCGGCGGCCGTCCGTGCCGGACTGACACCGGTCCTCTGTGTCGGTGAGACGCTCTCCGAGCGCGAGGCAGGGGAGACGTTGGGGGTGGTCGCTCGCCAGCTGCGGGCCGGACTCGCCGGGCTCGAGCCGTCAGCCGTCGCTAGCGCCATCGTTGCCTACGAACCCGTCTGGGCGATCGGGACGGGTCGGACCGCCACGCCGGCCGATGCCGCGGAGGTCCATCAGGCAATCGCGGCCGTGATCCGCGCCCTCATCGGCGAGCGGGGCGGGGCGGTACCGATCCTCTACGGCGGCAGCGTGAATCGGTCGAACGTCGAGGCATTGCTGGCGACCGACGGCGTCGATGGCGTCCTGGTGGGTGGGGCGAGCCTCGACGCCGAGCAGTGGCTGGCCATCGTCCGCGCCGGCTGAGGGTTGCTCGGGTGCGGTAAGCTCCCTATTTTTCGGGGCTTACCGCACTTCCTGACCCGCAGCATCCGACTCCGTCATGTACACGTTTCTACTCGTCCTGCTCATCCTTGACGCCCTGATCCTGGCCGCCGCCGTGCTCCTGCAGGCCGGCAAGGGGGGCGGTGTCGCCGCGAACTTCGGTGGGGCGTCGTCTGCTGCCCCCGCGGTCCTCGGGTCGCGTCAGGCCGGTGACCTCCTGACCAAGACGAGCTGGTGGGCGGGTGGGATCTTCATCTTCCTCGCCTTCGTGCTGCAGCTGATGTCGAGCCGTGCCGCGGGCCCGCGGTCGATTCTGGATGACATCGCCGCCCCGGCCACGGCCCCGGCGCCCACGACCGGCACCGGTCTCCCGTCCGCGGTCCCGCTGACGCCGGCTCCCGCCGCGCCGACCACGTCGACGACCCCGCCGCAGCCGTGACGGCCCCCGCTCTTCGCGTCACCCCGGGGTTCCTCCTCCTCGAGGATGGAACCCTTTTTCTCGGCCGACTCCATCATCCGCTGGCCGAGCCGGCCGTCGCCGAGGTCGTCTTCACGACCGGGATGAGCGGGTACCAAGAGACGTTCACCGATCCGTCCTTCCGTGGGCAGATCGTCGTGATGACCGCGCCGATGATCGGGAATTACGGCGTGAACACCGAGGATCTCGAGTCTGCGGTGCCACAGGTCGCTGGCGTCATCGTGCGGGAGCTCTCCGAGCCGTATTCGAATTGGCGCGCTGAACAGGGACTCGGTCCCTGGCTCGCTTCCGCGCGTGTACCGATTCTCTCCGAGGTCGACACGCGTCGGCTCACCCGCCACCTCCGCTCCGGCGGTGTGCTGCGAGGTGTGATCGGCGCGGGCGTCGCTCCCTCCGAGGCGGATCGGACCGCCCTCGAGGCCTGTCCGTCGATGGCGGGGCTCGATCTCGCGTCGCGGGTCTCGACCCGTGAGCGGTATCTCTGGGGCGATCCGCAGGCGCCGCGACATGTCGTCGCGTACGACTACGGCATCAAGCGGAACATCCTCCGGATGTTTGAATCGCGTGGGTGCCGCGTGACGGTCGTGCCATCCACGACACCTGCCGCGGAAGTCCTGGCGGAGCGCCCCGATGGGGTCTTCCTCTCCAACGGCCCTGGCGATCCGGAGGCCGTCGCCTACGCGCCGGCGGCGATCCGCACCATCTCGGAATCAGGCATTCCGGTCTTCGGGATCTGCCTCGGGCATCAGCTGCTCGGACTGACCTTCGGCGGTGCGACCACAAAGCTTCCGTTCGGCCACCGCGGCGGGAATCATCCCGTCAAGGATCTCGCGACCGGCGAAGTCCTCATTACGAGCCAGAACCACGGGTTCGCGGTGGAGGGTGGACCGGATGGCGTCCCCGGGGCCCCTGATCTGGTCGTCACACACGTCAACCTGAACGACGGGACGGTCGAAGGCCTCCGGCACCGCTCCCTTCCCGTGTTCGGGGTCCAGTACCACCCCGAGGCGGCCCCCGGTCCGCACGACGCGGTGCCGCATTTCGACGAGTTTCTTGCGGCGATGGCAGGCCACGCAACCGCTTGACAGTCAATAGGGTACGCGCCTAGACTGACTCGTGTACCCGTTGCCCCCCACGCGCATGTCGATGACCAAAGCCGACCTCGTCGAGCAGGTGACCGAGGCGATTACCCGGACCGCCGGGCCGACCATCTCGAAGAAGGATTGCGCTCGCGTGGTTGACGCCTTCCTCGACGCGATCAAGGACGCGCTCCAGGAACAGCGCAACATCGAGGTGCGTGGGTTCGGCACCTTCAAGATCCGGAACCGGAAGACCCGGATGGCCCGGAATCCGCGCACCGGCGAGCCGGTCGAGGTTTCGGCCCGCCCCGTCCCGGTCTTCAAGCCGTCTAAGGAACTCCGCGCCCTGGTCGCCGGCCTCGAGGTCGAGGAAGAGACCGAGGCGTGAGCTGAGCCGGGGGCGCGCCGGATGGTCCTCTCCGTCCTGTGCTTCGCCTCGTGGGGTGATGCCCTCGGGTCCGTCGTCTCGGTGGAGCTACCCGAGAACGCGACCGCCGCGATTTTGCTCGACGTGCTGGCCGGTCGAGTCCCGCGTGGCACCTCACTCCCTGAGCCGATGATCGCCGTGAACCGCCGGTACGCGGATCGCTCGACCATCCTCCGGGCAGGCGACGAGATCGCCGTGATCCCGCCGGTGGCAGGTGGGTGACCGTGAGGACCGCCATCGTCGAGCGCCCCCTCGTGCCTCACGAGCTCCTCAGCGAGGTCGCCAGCCCAGCGTGTGGGGCCGTGACCCTGTTCGTCGGGACGGTACGAGAGGTCAATGACGGCCGGTCCGTGACCGGGATCGACTACAGCGCCTACGGCGCGATGGCGGCCGAGGAACTCGAACGGGTCGCTGGCGAGGCGGTACAGCGCTTCGGGACCGATCGCCTCATCGTGGAGCACCGGCTCGGTACGCTCGCGCTCGGGGAGGCATCGATCGCCATCGCGGTCGCCCACGCCCATCGCGCCGCCGCGCTCGACGCGCAGCGCTACGTCATCGAGGAGGTCAAGCGCCGCGTGCCGATCTGGAAACGGGAGCATTACACCGACGGGTCCCGTGCCTGGGTGGATCCGACGCGGGCGGACGCGGGGCGTACGCCGTGAGCGAGGCCCTCCGCGACCAGCACGGTCGCTCTATCGAGTACCTCCGGATCTCGGTGACGGATCGCTGCAACTTCCGGTGCGTCTACTGCATGCCGGCCGAGGGGCTCCCGTGGCTGCCGAAACAGGAGATCCTCTCGTACGAGGAGATCGTCGCGGTCGTGCGGCAGCTCGCCCCGCTCGGCTTGCGTCGCCTGCGCATCACCGGGGGCGAGCCGACGATCCGTCCCGATCTCCCGGCGCTGATCGCGCAGTTGCGCGCGGTGGACGGGATCGAGGATATCGCCCTTTCGACGAACGGCGTGCGTCTGCCGGAGCTCGCCCCAGCGTTGCGGGAGGCGGGGCTCGATCGCGTGAACATCTCCGTCGACTCGCTCCGGCCGGAGCGGATCGCCGCCATCGCGCGCCGCGACCTCGGCTTCCATCCCGAACGGGCCCTCGAGGCGGCGCTCGCGGCGGGACTCGGGCCGGTGAAGCTGAATATGGTCGTGATGCGCGGCGTTAATGACGATGAGGTCGTCTCGGTGGCGGAGCTGACGCGTCGCCTCGCGGTGCACGTCCGATTCATCGAGTTGATGCCGGTCGGGGAAATGGCGCACCTCACGGACGCGCACGTCGTCCCGAGCGCCGAGGTGTTGGCGCGTGCGGCGTCGCTCGGACCGCTGCGGGAGGACGCCGGTCCGGCGCGGGGGAATGGTCCCGCGCGCTACCACCGGTTCGCCGGCGCCCCGGGAACGGTCGGGGTGATCACACCGATGACCCACACCTACTGCGGGACCTGCAATCGGGTCCGGCTCACGGCGGATGGTCGCCTGCGCACCTGCCTCTACGGCGATCACGAGGTGAACCTCCGGGATCCCCTGCGCCGCGGGGAACCCCTCGGGCCACTCTTCGTTCGGGCGCTCGCCGAGAAGCCGCTCGAGCACGAGTTGCTGAAGCTCCGCGTTGGGGGCCTCCGGGCCCTGTCCCAGGTGGGCGGGTGACCGGTGACCGCGCGCGGCGCACCCGCTAACTTTCTGTTGTTCGTCCCCCTCCACCCATCGCACAGCCTCCCCCCATGGTGAACAAGATCACGGTCGTCGGCGCCGGCAACGTCGGCGCCACCGCCGCCCAGCGCATCGCCGAGAAGGAACTCGCTCGCACCGTCGTGATGGTCGACGTCGCCGAGGGCATCCCGCAGGGGAAGGGCCTCGACCAGTGGCAGTCCGCGCCGATCGAGGGCTTTGATTCCCGCGTCATCGGCACCAACGGGTACGAGGAGACGGAGGGGTCCGACATCGTCGTCATCACCGCCGGCATCGCCCGCAAGCCGGGGATGTCGCGCGATGACCTGCTGAACACCAACGCCGGCATCGTGAAGTCGGTCGGCGAGCAGATCAAGCGGACCTCGCCGAACGCGATTGTGATCGTCGTGTCGAACCCCCTCGACGTGATGTGCTGGGTCGCCAAGGAGGCCACCGGCTTCCCGCGCGAGCGCGTCATCGGGATGGCCGGCGTGCTCGACACCGCGCGCTATCGCGCCTTCCTCGCCACTGCGCTCGACGTTTCCGTGCGCGACATCCAGGCGATGGTGCTCGGCGGCCACGGGGATACGATGGTGCCCCTGATCTCCTACACCTCGGTGAGCGGCATCCCGATCACGCAGCTGATGGAGCGCGCGACCCTCGACGCGATCGTCGACCGGACGCGGAACGGGGGTGCGGAGATCGTGAAGCACCTGAAGACCGGCTCCGCGTATTACGCGCCGTCGTCAGGCGCGGTGCAGATGGTCGAGGCGATCGTCAACGACCAGAAGCGCATCCTGCCGTGCTCCGCCTGGCTCGAGGGGGAGTACGGGATGTCGAGGCTGTTCCTCGGCGTGCCGGTCAAGCTCGGGCGGAACGGGCTCGAGCGGGTGATCGAGGTCACGCTCACCGATGATGAGCGGGCGGCGCTCGAGAAGAGCGCGCAGGCCGTCCGCGAGCCGATGTCGGTCGTGAAGCTCTAGGCTGGCCCCCGGCCCGGCGCCTGTGGCGCCGGGCCGCCCCTCTCCCCCCTCAAGAGGACGTCGATGCGCTGGCTCCGTGCGTTCTGGGATTCCACGGTCGGCAAGAAGGCCGTCATGGCCGTCACCGGGATCCTCCTCGTCGGTTTCGTCGTGGCCCACATGCTGGGCAACCTGCAGATGTTCATCGGCGCGGACGCGATGAATCGATATGCCGCGTTCCTGAAGTCGACCGGCGAGCTGCTCTGGGTCGCCCGCGCGGGCCTCCTCGGGGCCGCCGTTCTGCACATCACCGCAGCCTACCAGCTGACGCAGATGAACCGGGCCGCACGTACCGACGCGTACGCGAAGCGGGTGCCGGCGGCCTCGACGCTCGCCTCGCGCACGATGCGATGGGGTGGGGTCCTGCTGCTCGCGTTCCTTGTCTTCCACATCGGACACTTCACGACCGGGACGTTCCACCCGGCGTTCAGCCACACGATGGTCTACGGCAACGTGATCCTCGGCTTCCGCTCGCCCGTCGTGTCCGCGTTCTATCTGGCCGCGATGGCCGCCCTTGGGCTCCACCTGTATCACGGCGCCTGGGCCGGGTTCCGCACCCTCGGGCTCGCCAAGCGGTCGTCGGCGCCGCGTGAGCGGCGTATCGCCCAGGGGCTCGCGCTGATCGTCTGGGCCGGCTTCTCCTCGATCCCCGTGGCCGTCTGGCTCGGGATCCTCAACTGACCGCCGGAGCTCCCGTCATGGCCCTCACGCTCGACGCCAAGATCCCCGCCGGCCCGCTCGCGGAGAAGTGGGATCGCCACCGCTTCGAGATGAAGCTGGTGAACCCCGCGAACAAGCGAAAGCATTCCGTGATCGTCGTCGGTTCTGGCCTCGCGGGCGCCTCGGCGGCCGCGTCGCTCTCGGAGCTCGGCTACCGTGTCTCCTGCTTCTGCTTCCAGGACTCGCCGCGCCGCGCACACTCGATCGCCGCGCAGGGCGGCATCAACGCCGCCAAGAACTACCGGAACGACGGCGACTCGGTCCAGCGGTTGTTTTACGATACCATTAAGGGCGGCGACTTCCGCGCCCGCGAGGCCAACGTCTACCGGCTCGCGCAGGTCTCGGTCGACATCATCGACCAGTGCGTGGCACAGGGCGTCCCCTTCGCGCGCGAGTACGGCGGCCTCCTGGCGAATCGCTCCTTCGGCGGCGCGCAGGTCTCCCGCACCTTCTACGCGCGCGGGCAGACCGGCCAGCAGCTCCTCCTCGGCGCCTATCAGGCGCTCGAGAAGGAGATCGCGCGCGGCGGTGTCGCGATGTTCGAGCGGCACGAGATGCTCGACGTCGTCCTCGTCGACGGCAAGGCGCGTGGGATCATCGTCCGAGACCTGCGGACGGGTGAGATCGAATCGCACGCGGCCGACGCGGTGATCCTGGCGACCGGCGGGTACGGCAACGTCTTCTACCTCTCGACGAACGCGAAGGGGTGCAACGTCACCGCGACGTATCGCGCGTACAAGAAGGGCGCCGCCTTCGCGAATCCCTGCTTCACGCAGATCCATCCGACCTGCATCCCCGTGAGCGGCGACCATCAGTCGAAGCTCACCCTGATGTCGGAGTCGCTTCGCAACGATGGCCGCGTCTGGGTCCCGAAGCGTCGGGAGGACTGCGACAAGGATCCCTCGTCGATCCCCGAGGCCGATCGTGATTACTACCTCGAGCGGAAGTACCCGAGCTTCGGGAACCTCTCGCCGCGCGACATCGCCTCACGCGCCGCGAAGGAGGCGTGCGACGACGGCCGTGGCGTCGGGCCCGGCGGCCGCGGCGTCTATCTCGACTTCGGCGACGCCATCAAGCGGCTCGGGCGGCAGGCCATCGAGGAGCGCTACGGTAACCTGTTCGAGATGTACCAGCGCATCACCGATGAAGATCCGTACACTCGGCCGATGCGCATCTATCCGGCGGTCCACTACACGATGGGTGGCCTCTGGGTCGACTACAACCTGATGAGCTCGATCCCGGGGCTCCACGTCCTCGGCGAGGCGAACTTCTCCGATCACGGCGCGAACCGGCTCGGCGCGAGTGCCCTGATGCAGGGGCTCGCCGACGGCTACTTCGTGATCCCGTATACCATCGGTGACTACATCGCGCGGACGCCGCTCCCGGCGGTGTCGACGGATCATCCCGCCTTCGCGGCCGCCAAGGCCGACGTGGAGGCCCGGACCCGTGCCCTCCTCGCGATCAATGGCACTCGCACCGTGGATTCATTCCATCGTGAGCTCGGGAAGATCATGTGGGACAAGTGCGGGATGGCCCGGGATGCGGCGGGGCTCCGTCAGGCACTCGAGGAGATCCCGCGGCTCCGTGAGGCCTTCTGGCGCGATGTGAAGGTGCTGGGCGCGGCGGAGGGGCTGAATCAGTCGCTCGAGAAGGCAGGGCGGGTGGCCGATTTCCTTGAGTTCGCGGAGCTGATGTGTCGCGACGCCCTGCATCGCGAGGAGAGTTGCGGCGGGCATTTCCGCACGGAGTACCAGACCGAGGACGGGGAGGCCAAGCGCAACGACGAGGCCTTCGCGTATGTGGCGGCGTGGGAGTACGCCGGGGACGGCGTCGACCCGATCCTGAACAAGGAGCCGCTCGCCTTCGAGAACGTCCACCTCAGCACGCGGAGCTACAAGTGAGCACCGGGAGCATGCACCTCACCTTGCACGTCTGGCGTCAGGCATCGCCGGATCAGCCGGGCCGGCTCGTCGAGTATGCCGCCCCCGACATCTCGCCGGATATGAGCTTCCTCGAGATGCTGGACGTCGTGAACGAGCGCCTCATCCAGCGTGGTGAAGAGCCCGTGGCCTTCGATCACGACTGCCGCGAGGGGATCTGCGGCTCGTGCGGCCTGATGATCAACGGGTCGGCGCACGGCCCGATGAAGCTGACGACCGCCTGCCAGCTGCATATGCGCAGCTTCAAGGATGGGGACGCCATCTGGATCGAGCCGTGGCGCGCAAAAGCCTTCCCGGTGGTGAAGGACCTCGTGGTAGACCGGTCGGCGTTCGATCGCATCATCCAGGCCGGAGGCTACATCTCGGCCGCCACGGGGACGCCGCAGGACGCCAATGCGCTCCCAATCCCGAAGCCCGATGCCGATTGGGCGATGGATAACGCGGCCTGCATCGGCTGTGGCGCGTGTGTCGCCGCCTGTCCCAATGCCTCGGCCTCGCTCTTCACCGCGGCGAAGGTCACGCACCTCGGCGCCCTGCCACAGGGGCAGCCGGAGCGGGAGCGCCGTGCCCTCGCGATGGTCGCGCAGATGGATGAAGAGGGCTTCGGTGGCTGCACCCTGCACGGCGAGTGTCAGGAGGCGTGCCCGAAGGGGATCTCGATCGATGCGATCATGCAGCTGAATCGGGACTACATCCGCGCCAGTGCCACGAAGGTCGAGGTGGCGGAGTGGACCGGCGCCGCCTGATCGCAGCAGGCGAGTCCGAACTGGGCCGTCGGTCGGCGATGGCGGTGTGTCGAGGAGCGAAATGACGAGGGCCCCGGCATCCACGTGATGCCGGGGCCCTCGTGCCAACCGGGGGATGCCCCCTCAGCGGATCGAATCGAGCTTGGCCTTCAGATTCTGGGGGTACTTCTCGACCATCGGCGCGAGCACCAGGCGGGCGCTGTCGGCGTGGCCGAGCGCCAGGAGGAGGTCGGCCGTCACCGACGCCTGGCGGGTGACCCATCGGGCATTCGCCGTATCCACCGCGATCGAACGGACCGTCGCCAGGGCACCCGGGAGATCCTGCACGTCCTTCTGGAGTGATTCGACCACCAGGAACTTGATCGTCGTGTCCTCCGGAAAACGGGCCGCCATCTCTTGGGTGAGGCGCGCCGCATCGCCTGGGCGGCCGGCCTTCCGGTCGGCCTGCGCCTGTGCGTACAGCCCGGCGAGGAGCAGGCGCTTGACGTCCGTCGTGTCACCGCTGCGGATGCCGGGGCCGCCCGCGTAGCTGTACACAAGCTCCCCCCCGTGCTCACCCGCCTCGTACAGCGCTCCCATCCCGGCGACCCCGACCGCCGCCGAGGCGATGTACGCTGCCTTCGCGAAGCGGACCGTGCCCGCCCCGGCGGCGAGGCCGAGCGCCAGCAGTTCCAGCGCGGCGACACCGAGGAAGAGATTCCGGGCTTCGATCCCGTGCTCCTCGTGCTCCATCACGGCGGCCCGTGCCCCGGGGATGCGCTCCACCGGTCCATGGGCATCCACACCTGACTTCACCGACACCGCCGCGGCGGCGGTGCCGAGGAGCAGGAGCAGGGTCGCCGCGTGCTTCGCGAACGGCACCTTACCGGTGAGCGCGATGAGCCGGAGCGGGACGCCCAGGAAGAGAAGGGCGATGGCGAAGTGGACGACCTGCGGGTGCAGCGTGGCGAGGGATGCCATAGGAGCGGTCGGAGGCGAGGGCGGGATGGGGGGAGGAAAGCGGACCGGTCGGCGCTCAGATCTTCGGCAGCGTCACGCCGACCTGTCCCTGATACTTCCCCTTCTTGTCTTTGTAGGAGACGAGGGGCGCCTCATCCCCCTCGAAAAAGAGGACCTGCGCGATCCCTTCGTTCGAGTAGATCTTCGCGGGCAGCGGGGTTGTGTTGCTGATCTCGAGGGTCACGTAGCCTTCCCACTCTGGCTCGAACGGGGTGACGTTCGTGATGATCCCGCAGCGGGCATAGGTCGACTTCCCGACGGTCACGGTCATCACGTTGCGCGGGATCCGGAAGTACTCGACACTCCGCGCCAGCGCGAATGAATTCGGCGGCACGATACAGACGTCGCCCTCGTGCTCCACGAAACTCTTCGGGTCGAAGGTCTTGGGGTCGATGATGGAGCTCAGCGCGTTGGTGAAGATCCGGTACTCGGAGGCAACGCGCATGTCGTAGCCGTAGGCGGAGACGCCATACGAGACCACGCCGTTCCGCTGCTGGGAGCTCTCGAACGGTTCAATCATGCCGTGCTTCGTGGCCATCTCGGTGATCCAACGGTCGTTCTTGATCGACACGGGCGGGGATGCGGTGGAGGGGAGGGAAGGGGACGGCGGCCGGGACCCGCGGGAGCCGGGACCCCGGAATACTACGCCCAACTGGGGAGCGCAGTCAGGTCTCTGCTGGTCCGAGACTTCCGGTGCGGTTCCCGTTGCTTGCGATCGCGACCCCGCATAGCTTCCTCTCCGACAACAGAAGTTCGTGAAATTTTTCACGATCACGCTCCGCTCTTTCCCCCCCATGGAACGGACGTACCTCCCGGTTCTCCTGCTCGTCGGTTTCGCCGCGGTCAACGCCGTGGCCATCATCGGCCTGTCGCACCTGATCACTCGGTCCCGACCGACGCCGGTGAAGCAGCAGCCGTATGAATCCGGCATGCCCGTGCTCAGCGACGCCCGCGAGCGCTTCTCCATCAAGTTCTATATGGTGGCCATGCTCTTCATCGTCTTCGATATCGAGACGGTGTTCATGATCCCGTGGAGCGCGACGTTCCGGCAGCTCTCCTGCGCCGTCCCGCTCGTGGCGGGCGCCTGCCCGGCCGGCCACGTCTCGTTCTTCGGCCTGGGCGAGATGCTCGTCTTCATGGCCATCCTGCTCGTCGGATACCTCTACATCTGGAAGAAGGGAGCCCTGCAATGGGATTGATGGCGGCCCCGGACCGCGCCGGTGCGGTCTCCTGGAACCCACAGTCGCAGGAAGGGTGGATCACCACCCGCCTCGATTTCCTCGTCAACTGGGGCCGAGCCAACTCGCTCTGGCCGATGCCCTTCGGCACCGCCTGCTGCGCCATCGAGTTCATGGCCTCCGCGGCGTCGCATTATGATCTGGCCCGCTTCGGGATGGAGCGGATGGCCTTCTCGCCCCGGCAGAGCGACGTCCTGATCTGCGCGGGTCGCGTGCCGTTCAAGCTCGCGCCGGTCCTGCGCCGCATCTATCAGCAGATGGCGCAGCCCAAGTGGGTGATCTCGATGGGCGCCTGCGCCTCCTCCGGCGGGATGTTCGACTCCTACGCCGTCGTCCAGGGCATCGACACCATCATCCCCGTGGACGTGTATGTGCCCGGGTGCCCGCCGCGGCCCGAGGGGCTGATCCACGGCATCATGATGCTCCAGAAGAAGATCATGGAGGAGCGGATGTCTAACGACGCGCTCCGTGACGAGATGGTGCCCGATCCGACCTCGCAGCTCTACATCCCCGCCCATCGCATCGACGAGCTCTCGGAACCCTTCGGGAACTCGGTGCATCAGACCCGGTCGGCCCCGTGAGCGCGAATCCCCCCACCGCGCCGGGCGCCCCGACCTTCGCGATCGTCTATCCGGGTCAGCCGGGAGACATCGCCCCGGTCACGCCGACGCAGGTCCCGCACCGTGGCGGTCCGACGAATCCCTCGGTCGAGGCGCTCCGTGCGCACTTCGGTGCCGCGATCGTCCGACACGAGACCGTCTGGGGCGAGACGACGGTCTATGTGGCCCGCGAGCAGGTCGCGGCGGTCTGCGCCTGGCTTCAGTCCGACCCGACGCAGCGCTACGAGTACCTCTCTGACGTCACCGCGGTCGAGTACCGTGATCCGATGCGGCCGATCGAGGTGGTCTGGCACCTGCGTTCGATCGCCTTCCGTCGGTTCCTCCGACTGAAGGTCGAGCTGCGGAAGGACGGCTCACCGCTCGAGGTGCCGAGCGTCTGGGGCGTCTGGAAGGGCGCCGATTGGCTGGAGCGGGAGTGCTTCGACATGTTCGGCATCCGGTTCGTCGGGCATCCGGATCTGCGGCGCATCCTCCTCTGGGAGCAGTATGCCGAGGGCCATCCGCTCCGGAAGGATTTCCCGCTCCGCGGCCGCTTCTCGCGAGCCGAGCAGCTCCGCAATGCGCTCGCCGCGGACCCCGAGGCCCGCTACTCGATGGAAGAGCTCTCGATCACCGATGCATTCGCCCAGCTCCCCGAGGATATGCGCAAGCGTCTCGGTGGCGGG
>VHBO01000032.1 GCA_016871895.1 Gemmatimonadota bacterium | reverse complement strand
GTTTAGTAAATAGTTTAGTTAATTCGTCCTTGCGTCGGCTCTAATTCCCACTTCATAGTTTTGTAAGTTGTTGATTTACAACACTTAGACTTTAGTGGTCACTGTTGTACGGGAAGCGCCCGGGACTCGGCGAGCTGCTACGCTGGATTCGGCAGGCGTAGCACGGAAGAGGCGGCGCCATCCCATCCGGACGGCGCCGCCTCAGCCCCACCATGACCCGCGTGCGGGCGACGTGCTTACCGCGCCGCCGTCCCGCAGTGCGTGTCGAACGCCTTCGCGAGATCCTCGGCGATCGCCTCCGCCGTCCGCCCCTCGATCTGCCAGCGCTCGATCATATGCACCAGCTTCCCGTCGCGCAGGAGCCCGATGCTCGGCGAGCTGGGGGCGTACCCCGTGAAGTAGGTGCGCGCCTGACGCGTGGCGTCCACGTCGCCGCCGGCGAAGACCGTATAGGCGTGGTCGGGGAGCGTCCCATGCTGCATCGCGAGCGCGACAGCGGGGCGCAGGTTCCGCGCGGCGCAGCCGCAGACCGAGTTCACCACCACGAGCCGCGTGCCGGGCTGGTCCTTCAGCTCGGCGTCCACCTGCGCGGCGGTGCGGAGCTCGGCGAGGCCGAGGCGCGTCAGCTCCGCGCGCATCGGGGCGATCATCCGTTCATCGTATTGCATCGTCTGGGTCGGTTGAGTGGTTACTCGCGCGAGACCGCGAGGATCGCGGCCTGCGGCACGACGAGATAGCGCTCGTTCTCGAACGTGATCTCGACCGCGGCCTTGCGGAAGAAGAGGGCGTAGTCGCCGACCTGCGCCTGCATCGGCACGTGACGGGTCTCCTTGGTCCCGCCGATGCGCCACGGCTCGTCGAGATGGTCTCCCACCTCGGGAAGCGGCGTACCGGGGCCGGTCGCGACGATCGTGCCCCCCTGCACCGCCTGGCTCTCCACCGCGGTCGCCGGGAGATAGAGCCCGACCTTCGTGCGCTCCTCCCCGTCCTCGAGGCGGATGAGCACGCGGTCGCCGACGACGATCAGTTCTTTGCGCCCTTTCTTCATAAACAGGAAAATAGCGGGTCAGCGCACGAGGAAGAGCCGGTCCTGCCGGCGGATGGCCCAGCGCGGGATTCCGTCGGCGCCCATCACCATATCCTCCTCCTGCGCCATCCGGACCTTCTGCCCGCCCCACTCGGGGACCGGCGTGGTGGCCTGCAGCTCGATCGAGTACCACATATTCGGGACGATCAGCGCGTCGCCGCGGCCCGGCACGCCGTCCTGATAATCCCAGAGCCCGATGATCGGGCCCGAGCCGTGGCCGTGCTTTCCGATGGGATGCGAGTAGAAGGTGCCGTCGATTCCGGCGGCGGTCATCCGCGCGCGTGAGGCGGCGAGCACCTGATTCCCCGTCTTCCCGGGCCGGATCTCCTCCATCTGGATGTCCTGCAGCCGGTTCGCGTTCCGGAGCGCGGCGGTGAGGCCCGCGGGCGTCTGCGTCTCGCCCGGCAGGAGGACGTACGCGTTGTGCTGCGTGTCGGTGTTGAGCCCGAGCGCGGTGATGCCGACATCGCTGTGCAGCACGTCACCGCGCTGGATGATCGGATCCTCCCCGACGTCGGCGACCCCGCGCCGCTGCACCTCGATGCTCGGCTGGAACCAGGTGCCGAGGCCGAGGTCGTTCACCTGTTGCCGCCACCACCAGACGAGGTCGCTCGTGCGCGTCACGCCGGGGCGGATCACAGCATTGGAGAACATCCGCTCCGAGAGCTCCCAGACGAGCGCCTGCAATTTCCCGTAGAACGCGACCTCCTCCGGGAGGCGCGTGGCGATCAGGTCGAGCGCGAGGGCCTCGGCGGGGCGGAAGCGCGCCGCGTGCGCGGGCCCGACCGCCTCCGTCATCCCGTCGCGCTCGCCCGAGGAGAGCCCGTCGGTGAAGGCGAAGGTGCGCGAGGTGTTGATCGCGATGACGCGCGGGGTACGCTCGTCGAGCGCGGCCTTGAGCACCTGCCACTGCTCGTCGCCCCAGAGCTCGGCCTGCCGCCCACCCACATCGGCCTCCACCGCCTTCATCGCCCGCCGCGCCTCATAGAGCCCACCCTGTGACGTCCCACCGAAGGCGAGCCGCTCGACACACGAGCCATCGCCCGGATCGGTGCGCCCCGCGGCAGCACAGCGGTCGAAGAAGAGGTAGATGGTGCGGCGGCGCGCGGCGAAGGTCGTCGGCGAGACGAGCGACGAGAACACCGGGTCCTCGTTGTACTCGCGCATCGGGATCACCCAGGCATCGACGCCGTGCTTTCGCATCAGTGCGGGGAGGACCGTCTTCAGGCGCTGCTCGAGCCACCGCTGCTGGATGTCGGCCTGCTCCCGGAGTGTGCCGAAGGGACGGCGTGGCGCGGCCAGTGATGCCGCGCGCGCAACCGCCTGCGGAGCGGCCTGCGGGGCGCGCTGTGCCGGCAACCGAAGCGGCGCGACGGCAGGGATGAGACAGGCGGCCGTGAGAACGGCACGACGGAGCGTGGATCGGAACCGGATCATGGGGTCGGAGGCTCGAGGGGTTCAAAAGGCGCAGCGGGCGGCAGAGGCGTCGGCTTCAGGATGAAGGCGCGGACGACGGTCGAGACGAGCGCGAGGACCAAGGCGAAGAGCGGGATGCCGATCATCCGAAACGAGGCCATCCGAAGCGTGGCGCGCTGCCAATCGAGCAACGTCGCCGCCGCACTCCCGGCGCTCTCGAGTCCCATCCGGAGGAGCACATAGCTGACCGCCGCCTCGGTGCCGATCTCGAGCACGGCGAAGAGCGGGGCACGCCAGAGCCACGACTTCGCGTGGAAATTCCCGAGATAGAGCGTCGCCATCAGGAAGAGGATCGCGGCTTGTCCGAGGAAGGTCCCGCCGATCCAGAGCCAACTGTTGCTCCACCCGTACTGCAGAACGGCGGACCGATAGAGCCGAAGCGCCCCGCCCGTGAGGAGCGCCATCACCACCGCGTTCGCCATCAGCCGCTGCCAGAGCGGCTCCTCGATGAGATCATCCTCGATCGCGGTGAGGACGGCGGTAGGGCGGAGGAGCGGCATCGGTCAGCGGGTGGCGAAGCACTCGATCTCGACGCGGGCGCCGAGGGCGAGCCCGTTGGCGCCGAGGGCACTGCGCGCCGGCAGGCGACCGGGAGCGAAGTAGGTGCGATACACCGCGTTCATCCGGTCCCACTCCGACATATCTGCCATCATCACGGTGCACTTCACCACCTTGTCCATCGACGAGCCGACGGCGGCAAGGACGGTCCGGATGTTCTCCATCGTCTGGCGCGTCTCCGCCTCAATGCCGCCGGGGACGAGCGCGCCGCTGGCGTCAGCGCCGGTGGTGCCGATCTGTCCAGCAAGAAGCAGCAGATTCCCCACGCGCACCGCAGGGGAGAAGGGGCGCGTAGGTGAACCGAAGGGCGTCAGGTACACCGCGGTATCGCGCGCCGTCGCCTCGCGCGCGATCCGGTCGAAGCGGCGGTCCGCGAGGCGGCCGCAGCCGGTCGCGCCGAGCGTGAGGAGGAGCAGGAGGCCGAGGGGACGGATCATCGCAGCACGTGTCCGATGCGGGACCACCGGATGTCGGTGAGGAACGGGAGGGGGCGGTCCGAGTCGTCCGCGTTCCACGAGTAGTACACGAAGAGTGGGCGGCCGCGGACGTTCGCGCGTGGCACCACACCCCAGTAGCGGCTGTCCTTCGAGTTATAGCGGTTGTCGCCCATCATCCAGTAGTGCCCCGCGGGGACGACGAGCGGCCCCCAGTCATCGAGCGTCGGCGTCGCCGGCGGCGGGCCGAACCGGGAATCCGCGATCGTCACGCGGCGCTGCCAGTCGAAGAGGGGGTCGGTGATATCCCCGGGGGCGCCGGGAAGCCCCGACTCGTACCCCTGCGTCTGCGGCGCGCCGTTCAGGTAAACGGTGCCGCCGCGGGAGTGGAGCGTGTCCCCCGGCATCCCAATGAGGCGCTTCACGAGGATCGGCGTCAGATCCCACGGCTGGTCCGACTGCGGGGGCGAGATGAAGACGACGATCTCGCCGCGCCGCGGCTCCGCGTAGCCCGGGAGGTTCACGTCGGTGAACGGCACGTGCGGCCCGTAGCGCAGCTTGTTCACGAAAAGCCAATCGCCGATGAGCATCGACGGGATCATCGAGCCCGACGGGATGCGGTACGCCTCGACGAGGAAGGTGCGCAGGACGAGAAAGAGCACGAGTGTCCCCGCGATCGACTTCACGCCGTCCCAGAGGGCGCGCGGGGAGAAGCGGTCCCCGCCGCGCCGGGCACGGGCGGCGGCGACGGGGTTCAGGCGATCGGGGGTGCGGGACTTCGCGACCACGGAGGCTCGGTGGCGGAGGAGGACGACGTGGGCGGCGCGCCAGCGGTGCGCCGGTGGGGGCGCCGACGCTCGACGCGCCCCTCGGGAATCTGCGTGGGGCCGCCGGGAAAGACGAGAGGGGCGCGCCGCGTGCGGCGCGCCCCTCCGGACCGACCCGTCGAGCGAACCCTTACTTGAGGTGCTTCGAAACGAGCTTGGTCATCTCGAACATCGAGACCTGCGACTTGCCGTTGAACACCGCCTTGAGCTTGTCGTCGGCATTGATCATGCGCTTGTTCTTCTTGTCCTGCAGGCCGTTCTTCTTGATGTACGCCCAGAGGTCCTTGGTGATCGCCGTGCGCGGGCGCGGGTTCGGGCCGATCACCGCCGCAAGCTTCTCGCTCGGCGTCACCGGCTTCATGAACGCGGCGTTCGGCTTCCGCTTCACCTTCGGCTTCGCAGCCTTCTTCGCGGCCTTCTTCACCGGCTTCTTCGCGGCCTTCTTCGCCGGCTTCTTCGCAGCCTTCTTCTTGGCAGCCATCGAGAATCTCCTCGAGTGGAAAGTGGATGATCGCGTGCTGCGCCCGGACGAGCACGTGCGCGATCTGCCTCGAAAGTAAGCCGCGCTCCCTCTGACGCAATAGCCCCGCCAGAGGGAAAAACCGTGCCGCCCCCTCTGGGAACGGCCCCGACGCGGCCCTCAGGCCGTCAGGAATCCCTCGAGGAGCGCGAGCATCCGCACGTCGGCGGGGTCGGGAGACGGGTCGTCCTCCACCACCTGCGCCCGCTCGGACGGCGTCTCGAGGATGCATGGCACCCCGATGGTCCGCGCGTCCGCGAGGAGCCACCGGAACGGCTCCGCGCCGATTGTCCCCTCGCCGAGGAGGGCGTGCCGGTCCTTGTTGGAGCCGGCCGCGTGCTGACTGTCGTTCAGGTGGAAGAAGGTGGGGGGCTCACCGATCACCGCGGTGAACCGATCGAGGAGCGCCGTCACCGCCGCGGGCGAGGAGACGAGGTCGTGCCCCGCCGCGTGCAGGTGACAGGTGTCGAGCCCGTAGCCGGTGCGATGCCGCAGCGCCGCGGGCACCTGCGCCAGCATCAGTGCGATCTCCTCGGCGGTCCGCCCCATCGTGCGCCCGGCCCCCGCAGTGTTCTCGATGAGCAGCCGGGCGCCCGCCGCCGTCTCGGGGACGCTCTCCAGCGCGTGCCGGATCGCCGTCCCCACCCGCACCGCCGCGTCGGTCGGGTCGCCGTCCCCCGCGGAGCCGGGGTGGAAACAGCAGCCGTACGCCCCCGCCGCCGTGGTGCGCTCGTACTCCTTCGCGAGGCCGGCGCGCGCCCGGAGCGCCTTCGTCTCATCGGGGGAGGCGGTGTTCAGCACGTACGCGGCGTGCACAAGCACCTGCCGCGGCGCGATCCCGACGGCGTCGAGCGCAGCGTGCAGCGCCTCGACCTTCTTGGCGGCGAACCCGACCTTTTCGTTGTAGTACGTCGGCGGCGCGGTGAAGCACTGCAGCGCCCGCGCACCCGCGGCGGCGGCGCGGCGCACCGCCATCGGGAGCCCGCCGTCGTCCGCGGGATGCACGCCGAGGAGCCGTCCGCCGCTCACGACGCCTCCGGCGGGGCGAGGTCGATCCGCCGCGTCAGCGGGGTCACGGCGCCCTCCAGCGTAGGGTGCCGTCGCGACGGATGGTGCGCGGGGCGCCGCCGCCGCGCTGCGTCGCCGTCCAGGCGAGGACCACGCGGTCCCCGCGCAGCGCGATGCGCGGGCCCCGGGCCTCCCCCGTCTCGTCCGACGCGGGCTGCCACGCTTCGAAGATGTGGCCCTGCACGCGCGAGACCGCCACCCCGAGGCGCGGGAGACGACTGTTCGGATCCTCATACGCCACCACGACGGTGTCGCCGCGGGAGGCGACGGTCGCGAGCGAGGGCCGGTCGCCGTACACGATGGGGACGGGCTCGTGGAAGAGCGCGCCGTCGTCCATCGAGTGGGTGAAGAAGAGCCCCGCCCCCTCGCGCCCGACGAGGTGATAGGCAATGTGCACGTACCCGTTGAGCGCATCGAGCGCGAGCGCCGGCACGGGACGCGCACATCCGGCACGCCCGACATCCGTCGAGTCCGCGGTCACCGGCGCGCGCCAGCTCCGCCCGCCGTCGTCGGAGCGTGCGGCGCGGAGCACGACGCTCGAGTCGGGGCGCACGGTGAACCAGCTCGCGTAGGCGACATCCGCGGCGCCGAGCACCGCCCGGCGTGTCGCGTGACACTGCGCCCCCTCGGCGGGCCAGACGGGCGGCGTCCACGCCGGCGTGAAGGTGGTGGCACCGGTCGTGTCGAGGTCGAGGCGCAACGAATCGGCGAGGGCGCCCGGGGACGCCGTGGTCGCCTCCGCCCACTCGACCGGCTCGGGGATGCAGGCGGTGACGAGCGTGGCGGCGAGCAACGGGAGGAGGACGCGCATCGGTGAAGTATCACCGGGGAGCGATGTAGATTTCCACTCGTAGCCGACCCTTACCCCGACGACGATGACGTCCTTCTCGCCCGGCGCCGTGCGCCATCTCCCCCCCGTGGTCAACGAACCGATCCGGAGCTACGCCCCCGGCACCCCGGAGCGCGCGTCGCTGCAGGCGCGACTCGCTGCGATGGAGACCGAGCGCCCTGACATCGCCGCGGTGATCGGCGGCAAGGAGATCCGCACCGGCGCCACGCGGCAGGCGACGTCGCCGCACAAGCATCGCCACGTCACCGCGACCTGGCACCAGGCCACCGCGGACGACGTCCACGCCGCCATCGCCGACGGCCAGCGCGCCTGGCGCGACTGGTCGGAGCGGGCCTGGGAGGAGCGCGCCGCCGTCTTCCTCCGCGCCGCCGACCTCCTCGCCGGCCCGTGGCGTGACACGATCAACGCCGCCACGATGCTCGGGCAGTCGAAGACCGTCTTCCAGAGCGAGATCGACGCCGCCTGCGAGATGGCCGACTTCTTCCGCTTCAACGCCGCCTTCGCGCAGGAGCTCTACGCCGAGCAGCCCGTCTCCGGCCCCGGCGTCTGGAACCAGATGGAGTACCGCGCCCTCGAGGGGTTCGTCTTCGCGGTCTCGCCGTTCAACTTCACCGCGATCGGCGGCAACCTCTCCGGTGCCCCCGCGCTGATGGGGAACGTCGTCCTCTGGAAGCCCGCCGCGACGCAGATGCTCTCCGCCTGGTACACCCTCCAGCTGCTGCAGGAGGCCGGGCTCCCGCCGGGTGTGATCAACTTCGTCCCCGGCGACGCCGCGATGATCTCCGAGATCGCGCTCACCCACCCCGAGCTCGCCGGTGTGCACTTCACCGGGTCCACCGGCGTCTTCAACGCGATGTGGGAGACGATCGGCCGCAATATGGGGCGCTATCGCTCGTATCCGCGCATCGTCGGCGAGACGGGGGGCAAGGACTTCATGATCGCGCACCCATCGGCCGACCCGATCGCCTTCGCGGTGGGCGTCATCCGCGGCGGCTACGAGTACCAGGGCCAGAAGTGCTCCGCCTGCAGCCGCATCTACGTGCCGAAGTCGCTCTGGCCGAAGGTGAAGGAGCACCTCGTCGCGATGATCGCGGACATCAAGGTCGGCGACGTGAACGACTTCTCGAACTTCATGGGCGCCGTGATCGACGAGAAGGCGTTCGATCGGATTCAGGGCTATCTGGACGACGCCAAGGCAAACGCGACGATCCTCGCCGGCGGCGGCGCGAGCAAGGCCGACGGCTACTTCGTGCAGCCGACGCTCGTGGAGGCGAAGGACCCGAGCTATCGCCTGATGTGCGAGGAGATCTTCGGCCCCGTCGTCACCGCGTATGTGTATGACGACGCCAAGTGGGAGGAGACGCTCCAGCTGGTGGACCGCACCTCCCCCTACGCGCTGACGGGGGCCGTCTTCGCGCAGGACCGCGCCGCAATCGCGCAGGCGCATCGCGCGCTGCGGCACGCGGCCGGCAACTTCTACGTGAACGACAAGTGCACCGGCGCCGTCGTGGGCCAGCAGCCCTTCGGCGGCGCACGCGCCTCGGGCACCAACGACAAGGCGGGCTCCAAGCTGAACCTGCTCCGCTGGGTCAGCGCGCGCACGATCAAGGAGACCTTCGTGCCGCCGACGGATTACCGCTATCCCTTCATGGGGTGAGCGCGATCCGTTTCGTCACTCTCGACGTCTTCACCGACCGCCCCTTCGGGGGGAACCAGCTCGCCGTCATCCCCGATGCGACGGGGATCCCCGAAGAGGCCCTCCTCGCGATCACCCGCGAGTTCAACTTCTCGGAGACGACGTTCTGCTATCCCCCCGCGGATCCGGCGCACACGCGCCGAGTCCGCATCTTCACCTTGGGCGGCGAGGTGCCCTTCGCCGGCCATCCAACGATCGGGACCGCCGCCGCGCTCGCGCTCCACGAGAGGGCGCTGCCCGGCGGCTCGGGCCGCCTCCAGCTCGAGCTCGACGTCGGCACGGTGACCGTCGATGTCCGCGTCGAGCGCGACCGCCTCGTCTGGGCCGAATTCGGCGTGGCGAAGCTTCCGGAGCTCGGCCCGCCGGCGCCCGGCCTCTCGATGCTCGCCGAGATCCTCTCGCTCGAGACCGAGGACCTCGTCGGCGGGGCCCTCAGCCCGCAGGGCGTCTCCTGTGGCCTGCCGTTCCTGATGGTCGGGGTGAAGTCGCTGAAGGCGCTCGCCCGGGCGCGGGTGCGCGAGGAGCTGTGGGAGCGCACGCTGCAGCGCGCCTGGGCGCGCGATCTCTTCGTCGTGGCGCTCGACGCCGACGGCGGCCCGCAACATTGGCGGGCGCGGATGTTCGGTCCAGGTGTCCGTGTGCCCGAGGATCCTGCGACGGGCTCCGCTGCTGCCGCCTTCGGTGGTTGGCTCGCCCTCAAGGACGCCGCGCGCGATGGCACCTTCGCCTGGACGATCGAACAGGGCATCGAGATGGGACGCCCGAGCCGAATCGATGTGCGCGCGACGAAGGTCGATGGCGCGGTGACGGCGGTGCAGGTCGCCGGGCGGGCCGTGCTGATGAGCGAAGGGGAGATGAACTACAGGGGTGAGGGATGAGGGCTCAGGGGTGAGGTGATGACCTGATACCTGACCCCTGATACCTGATACCTGACCCCTAAAACCTGGCTTCTACCGACAGATCCACCCGCGTCTGCCACACCGGCGCGATCCCGCGCGACACATCGAACCGCAGCAGGCCGTCGAGCAGACTGAGCCCCATCCCCGCGCCGCGCAGCAGCGTCTCCGGCGCACGCCACTCGGCGCGCGGGCCCGCCCACCCGATGTCGTAGAAGACCACCGGACGGACCGACGCGCGGTTCACGCCGAGCTCGGTCCGCGCGAGCCACATCGCCTCGCCGATGCGCGTCCCCGCGCTGAGCCCACGCACCGAGTGCAATCCGCCGAGGAAGAAGGCGCGCTGCGTCGGCACACGCCCCGACGTCGTCCCGCCCGCGACGGTCAGCGCGGCGGCCAGCGGCCCGAGCCCCCGCGAAACAGACCCCTCAGCGTACACGCGCCCATACGAGCGATCACGCGGCGGGGGCGGCGGCGGGATCAGGCAGCTCCTACACGGCGCCGGAAAGGTCTCCGTTCGGCCCGTCGCGCCCTCGAACCGGAAGTCACCCGCCACGCGCCACCCGGCGGGGTCTTCACCCATCCCGCCGCGCCAGCGGAGGGCGATGCCCGAATACGTCCCCGGCTCCGCCGCGACGTTCGTCCCCATCCGCGGATCGTCGCCACCACTGAAGAGCGAGAACCGCGTCATCACGTCGGCGGTGCGCTGATGGTCGGTGAAGACGCGCCACTCGACCCCGCGCCCGCTGATCGGCCGCCGCACGAGTTCGACCCCCGTCGCCCGGTGATAGAACCCCTCATCACGACCGTAGAGGAGCGTCGCGAACGACGCGCCGAACGAAAGAGGGTCACCGAAGTCCGAACTCACGTCGAGCCGGCGATACGCGCCGATCTCCCACGCCGAGCCCCAGCGGTCGTGCAGTAGCCGCACGTCGCCGTTGAGCCGACGGTCACCGAGCGCGCCACGGACGAGCCCCGAGGTTCGCCAACCGCGGCCGAGCGAAGCGTCGACGGCGATCCCCGTGCCGAGCCCCTCGACACGGTTGTAGCGCGTGAGCCCGAGCCCCATCGTCGTCCGCGGCCGTGAGGGCAGCGTCCCACGTGGAAGCACCTCGTTGAGCATCGCGAGCACCTCCTCCCGCTCCGCGGCGCCGAAAAGCTGATCGCCGGCATCGTAGATGGAGGGTGGGAGCGCCTCCGAGGTTGCGAGCGTGCTCCGGTCGCAGGGGAGGTCGATGATGACCGGCATCCGCACCCCCTGATAGCGCGAGCGGAGCACACGTTCGCGGTCGCCCTCGGCGCACTGCCGCTCTCGTGCGCGGCGCTCCAGCGTGTCGCGCGTCGCGAACCGGGCCATCACGCTGTCACGGATGCTGCTGTCGGCCAGGCCGGCGGCGCGGAGACTGTCGCGGAGCGCACGGGTGTTCAACGGCGGCACCACGTTCGCGAGCGACGGGAAGGACACGTCGCCGTTGACGGAGGCGTACTGGAAGCGCTGCTCGATCGTCAGCGGGACACGGAACGCGCTCACCCGCGTCGCGAACTCTGCGCCCTGCAGCCGCGGCATCCAGAAACGTCCCTCGTACAGGCCGTATTCGATCGTCATCCCGGTGAGGTCGAGCTGCAGCGGGGTGACGAGCGGCCGTGCGAAGAGCGGAACGTCGCTCCGGGCGGTGGAGTCCTGCTTGTTGACGAGTTCCCAGGCGTCGAGCCGGTCACTGAAGCGGAGCGCCGCGCGCACGAGATGCGCCTCGTCGAGCTCGAACCAGAGCGAGGCGGCGACCGCGTTCCAGCTCGGCGACCGCGGCATCGCGCGCAGCTCCCGCAGCTGGATCGCTCGCCCTCCCGGCAACGCGATCGTCATCGAGTCGCCGGAGGCGAAGGTGTACGTCGCCTCCGAGCCCTCCGCGATCGGATGGATGAGATACGTCCCCTCCTCGGGCGCGTCATCCCCATCCTCGTTCCCGTTGCCGAACATGTTGAAGAGCCAGAGCTCGTCCATCCCCGGGTAATACGGGATCGCCATCACGTCGGTGAAGTCGCCGGCATCCTCGGCCTCCGACTCCGCCTCCGCCTGTGCCGGGGTCCCCTGCGCGATGGGGAGCGCGAGCCGTGCGCCGAGGACGTTCACGTGTGCGCCGCGCCCCCGCTCCCACTGCACGCGCGCAGCACCCTCACTCCGGTACGCGAGGCGGTCGCGCGCGCCGGCCCGCAGGCCGAGGCCGAGAGAGAGGCGCTGGTAGCTCGTGACGTCATAGGCGCGGAGCGCGGAATCCTGCGCTACGCGCGCCGCGCGCGCTCGAAGAAGCAGGGTGCGGGCCGTGCTGTCCTTGAACGCGGTGGCCCGCTGCGCCTCGGTGACCACCGTGGCGCGCGTGCGCGGGACCTTCACGCCGGCGCTGACACTCCCGCCGGAGGAGGAGACATCGACGGAGACGGCGACCTGCAGGAAGACGGCGGCGGCGAGCGAGAGAGACATATCGAATCATACGGCGGTGCACGGCGGGGGTTTCCCGGCGCCGATCGGCCGGACCGCGCCAGCACAACCTTCAGGGTCCCGTCAGCCGCCGCGGCCGCCACGGCCATTGCCGACCGGGCCTCAGGCTTGTCCATTATTGCGGGTGACCGCCTCCCCGTCCGCCATCGCCCCAGGCGATCTCTCCCCCGCGGAGTTCGAGCGCCACACCGCCGCGTTGGCGGGGTGGATCGCTTCGTATCTCCGCGACGGCGAGCGACACCCCGTGCTGGCGCAGGTCACCCCCGGCGCGGTGCGCGCCACCCTCCCCGGCGCTGCGCCGCGCGAGGCGGAGCCGATGGACGCGATCCTCGCCGACCTCGACCGCATCGTGATGCCCGGGGTCACGCACTGGAACCACCCCGGCTTCCTCGCCTACTTCGCGAACACCGCCTCCGTGCCCGGCATCCTCGCAGAGCTCGTGACGGCGGCGCTCAACCAGGTAGGAATCCTCTGGCGCACCTCCCCCGCCCTCGCCGAGCTGGAGCAGGTGACCACCGGCTGGCTACGCGACGCGATGGGACTCCCGTCCGACTGGTTCGGGATGATCACCGACACCGCGTCAGTCTCGACGCTGCAGGCACTCGCCGCGGCGCGGGAGATGGACCCGGCACTCGAGATCCGGCACCGCGGGATGGCCGGACGCCCAGAGCTGCCGCGGCTGCGCCTCTACTGCTCGGCGCACGCGCACTCAAGCGTCGACAAGGCGGCGATCACGCTGGGCATCGGCGCCGAGAACGTCGTGCGCATCGCGACCGACGCGGAGCATCGGATGCGGGCCGACCTGCTGCAGTCGGCGATCGGCGCGGACCGCGCGGCGGGATTCCGTCCCTTGGCAGTCATCGCGACGATCGGCACGACCTCGACCACGAGCGTCGATCCCGTGCCCGCGATCGCGGCGATCTGCCGGCGCGAGGGGCTCTGGCTCCACGTCGATGCCGCCTACGGCGGGGCGATGGCGCTCCTTCCCGAAGCGCGCGCGCTCTTCGCGGGAGTGGAGGACGCCGACTCGCTCGTGATGAACCCGCACAAGTGGCTCTTCACCCCGATGGACTGCTCCGTGCTCTGGACGCGGCACCCGGGCGTGCTCAAGCGCACCTTTAGCCTCACGCCCGCGTATCTGGAGACGGACGAGCAGGAGATCGCACTCTCGTTGTCCGACTACTCCTTCCAGCTCGGCCGCCGGTTCCGCGCGCTGAAGCTCTGGTTCGTGATGCGCGCCTTCGGCACGGACGGGCTCTCCGAACGCATCCGCCATCACTGCGCGCTCGCGCGCACCTTCGCCGATTGGGTGCAGGCGACGCCGGCGTGGGAGGTGCACGCTCCGGTGCCGATGTCGGTGGTCTGCTTCCGGCACCGCCCCGAGGCGCTCACTGACGAGGCGGCGCTCGAGCGGCACAATGCGGGGATCCTCGAGCGTGTGAACACGAGCGGGCGCGTCTTCCTCTCGCACACCAAGCTTGGCGCGCGCTACGTGCTCCGCGTGGCGGTCGGGAACCTTCGGACGCAGGAGGCGCACCTCGCCGAGGCGTGGCGACTGTTGCGCGAGGCGGCGGCAACGAACGCCGTCACCCACTGAGTCGGTCGCGCGCCGCAGGCGCGCACCGGCCTCAGCCCCACGCGTGGCTCAGTCCCAGACGGGGCGCTGGTAGCGCGCGAATCGCTCCAACACCCGCGCCATCTCCTCGGCGTCCAGCACCGCCGGCGTCCCCGCGGCGCGCGCCTGCACATACATCTGCGCGAGCGCCTCGAGCTCGACCGCGGTGGCCAGCGCGGCCTCCGGCGTGACGCCGAGGGCGAGGATCCCGTGATGGGCGAGGAGGCAGGCGGTGCGTCCCTCGAGCGCGGCGACGGCGTGCGCTGAGAGCGCTGCGGTCCCGAAGGTCGCGTAGGGTGCGCAGCGGATGTCGTCCCCACCGGCGACGGCCACCATGTAATGAAAGGCGGGGATCCCCACCCGCTGCACGTCGGGGAGGCAGGCGAGCGCCGTCGCGGCCGGCGCGTGCGCGTGGACCACCGCGTGCACCTCCGGCCGGTGCGCGAGCACGTCGCGATGCATCCGCCATTCGGAGGAGGGCGCGTGGGGTCCCACCCAGCGCGCCGGTGGCGCGAGCGGAGGCTCGTCGTCGATGCTTGGCTGATCGAGCGCTACCCACGCGAGCGCCTCGGGGGTCATCGTCTCGTAGGGCATCGCCGACGGCGTGATCACGAACCCCGCGACGCCCTCGCGATCCACGCGGGCGGAGACGTTGCCGGAGGTGCCGGTCGTGAGGCCACGCGGTGCGAGCGCGCGCGCGACCGCGACGACCGCCGCGCGCACCGCGCGCTCGTCGCTCGAGTCCACCGACATCACGCCATCCCCTCGGTGAGCGATCGGATCCCCGCCGCCGTGGCGGGGACGATGCCGCGCTCGGTGATGAGCGAAGTGACCAACGACGCGGGCGTGAGATCGAACGCCGGATTCGCCACCGCGCTCCCCGCCGGCACCACACGGACCCGCGTCACCGTCCCGTCGTCGTCCGCGCCGGTCACGTAGACGACCTCCGATGCGTCACGCTCTTCGATCGCGATCGCTTCCCCCGACGGCGTCGCCGGGTCGAGCGTCGAGACAGGGCACGCGACGAGGAAGGGCACGCCGTGCGCGCGCGCCGCAAGCGCCTTGAGGTACGTCCCGACCTTATTCGCGACGTCGCCGTTGGCTGCGACTCGATCCGCACCGACCAGCACCGCATCGACCGCGCCGCGCATCAGCAGGAGTCCCCCCGCGTTGTCGGCGATCACGGTGTGTGGCACCTCCGCCGCCGCGAGCTCCCACGCCGTCAATGCGGCACCCTGGTTCCGGGGGCGCGTCTCGTCCACCCAGACGTGGACCGGCACCCCCGCCGCGTGCAGCGCGTAGATCGGGGCGAGCGCGGTCCCGTGGCCGGCGGTGGCGAGCCATCCGGCGTTGCAGTGCGTGAGCAGTTGGAGCGGCCGCCCCGGCGTGAGCTGCGCTCGTAGCAGCGCCGCCCCGTGCGCGCCGATCGCCGCATTCCCTGCCGCGTCCTCGTCCGCGATCCGCACCGCCTCGCCCCACGCCCGTTCCGCGCGCTCCGATTTCGGGACCGCACGCACCGCCTCGGCGACACGCGTCACCGCCCACCGGAGGTTGATCGCCGTCGGCCGCGCCGACGCGAGCTCCTCGACAGCGGCATCGAGGGCGTCGTCCGAGGCGGACGCGCCGGGGTGGGACGCGTTGACCCCGTCACGCGACCCGGCCGCCTCACGGACCGCGAAGGCGAGCCCGAACGCGCCGACAGCCCCGAGCAACGGCGCCCCACGCACCTGCATCGATGTGATCGCGTGCCGACACGCCGCCGCCGACCGCAACGCGACCCACTCCACCGCAAAGGGGAGTCGGGTCTGGTCCAGGACCTCGAGGGTCCACGGCGCGGGCCAGCGGAGGGGGCGGTTCACGGGTCGGCGGTCGGTTGTGAGAAATATCACGCCACGCCGCCGGTCCCGCCGCTACATTCTTAACGAACGGCAACCGACCCCCGTCTTCCAGGGTATCCACGGCCTGACGTCCTCGACCCATCCGTCCACCCTGCAGGAGCAGCAGATGATCCGTCTCCGTCACCTCTCCCTCGTCGCCCTCGCGCTCGGCCTCGCCGCCTGCGCCGACTCCTCGACGGCGCCCGCCGTCACCTCGACCGAGGACGACTACGCCCTCGTGATGTTCGGCGAGATGGGCTCGGCCCTCGAGGGCACCCTCGGCACGCAGCCCGGCACGCAGCCGATGGATGGCCGCAGCTGGATGGCGCGGCTCCCCGATTCGCTCGCGCTCACGACCGCGCAGAAGACCGCGATCACCGCGCTCCGCGTGAGCTTCCGGCAGAACAACGCGGCCGCCCTCGACTCGCTGCGGCAGATCTTCGTCCAGGCGCGGGACGCGCGCCGGGCCGGCGCGACGCGCGAGGAGGTCCGTGCGATCCTCGTGACGGGGCGCCCGATCGCCGAGGCGCTGCGCCCGAAGGTGCTCGCGCTGCACCTCGCGAGCTGGTCAGTGCTCAGCGATGCGCAGCGGGCGTGGCTGATCGCGAACCGCCCGACGCAGCCGCCGGTGGTCGGAGGTGTCGTGAGCTGCCAGGCCTGCGGGTGTCCCGGCAGCGGCTGCTGACACCGAGGTGCGGATGTGAGCGGGGGCGGGTGACCATCGGTCACCCGCCCCCGTTCGCATGCAGGCCACGATCACACGCGCGCCATCCGCGCGGTGAGGTCACCGCTCCGGGATCGGATACTCCCCCGTCTTCGGCCGCTCGGGAAACTTCACCCACCCGCTGACCTTCGCGCGCCATTCGTCGAAGATCTCGTAGATGGTCGGGATGACGAGCAACGTGAGGATGGTCGAGGTGATCGTCCCACCGATGATCGCGCGGCCGAGCGGCGCCCGGAAATCCGCGCCCTCGCCGGCCCCGATCGCTACGGGGATCATCCCCGCGATCAGCGCGACCGTCGTCATCAGGATGGGCCGCAGGCGGACGCGCCCCGCCTCGATGATCGCGCTGCGGCGATCCATCCCCTGCTCCTGCCCCCACTTCGCGAAGTCGATGAGTAGGATAGCGTTCTTCGCCACGATGCCCATCAGCAGGATCACGCCGATCATGCTCATGATGTTCAGCGTGTCGCCGGTGAGGATCAGGGCGAGCACGACGCCGATGAGCGAGAGCGGGAGCGAGATCAGGATCGCGATCGGGTCTAGGAACGATCCGAACTGCATCACGAGGATCAGATACATCAACACGAGAGCGACACCGAGCGCGGCGAGGATGTCGCCGAAGACCTGCGCCTGATCCCGCGCTTCGCCACCCATCGACCAGCGGATCCCCTCAGGCATCCGCATCGCGGTGAGGCCGGTCGTGATGTCGGTGGTCACCTCGCCGAGCGAGCGACCGGAGAGGTTGGCCTGCACCACGATCACGTTGTCGCGATCCAGGTGGCTGATCTTCGCCGGCCCGACCCCCTGCGAGATACTCGCGAGCTGACCGAGCGGCATCATCGCCATCGCCGCCCCCTGACCGACGCTGATCGGCAGCGCCTCGATGTCGCTCACCCGCGCGCGCGACTCGGCCGCGAGCCGGACGCGCACCTTCCGGTTCTCGCCGCTCGGATCGACCCAGTCACCGGCGTCGACGCCGGCGAAGGCGGGCCGGAGCGACTGCGCGAGCTGCCCCACCGTGATGCCGAGGCTGCCGGCGAGCCCGCGGTTCAGCGCGACCTCGAGCTCGGGCTTCTGCCCCTTCGTAGAGAGGCCGATGTCGACCGCGCCGCGGATCCCCTTCACCATCGCGAGCACGCTGTCCGCGGCCCGCTGCAACTGGCGCGCGTCGGTGCCGCGCAGCTCCACCTGCACCTGCTTCACTGCGCCACCGAAGCCCGAGGTGAAGACCGCGACCGTCGCGCCGCCGATCCGCTTCACGTCCTCACGGAGCTTGGCGCCGAACTGCTCCTGCGAGATCGACCGGTCGTGCTTCGGTGTCAGTCGCACGTACACGGAGGCGAGATCGACGGAGCCGAGCGCCTCGGAAGGATCCTGCCCGCCGCCGGCGCCGATCGTCGTGAAGGTGTAGCGGACCTCGGGGTTCTCACGGGCGAGTCGCGCCGCCTCCTCCGCCTTCGCGCGCGTGTAGGCGAGGTTCGAGCCCGGCGGGGTCTCCACCTGGATGGTCACCTCCGACCGATCCGAGACGGGAACGAAGCCGAAGCCCCCGGCGACCGCCTGCAGGGCGATGGCGGCGACGAAGCTCCCGACGGCGAGCGCGATCACCGCCGCGCGATGGTCGAGCGCCCAGCCGATGACACCGGTGTACTTCTCCGCCATCCGATCGAACCAGGCGTTGAAGGTCACGAGCTTCCGCGAGATCCAGCTCCGGTGCTCGTGCGCCTCGATCTCCGGGTCGGGCCAGTATGCCGAGAGCATCGGATCGAGCGC
>VHBO01000031.1 GCA_016871895.1 Gemmatimonadota bacterium | reverse complement strand
CATCCGAGCGAGATGGTGCACATCGGGATGGAGCTCGAGGTCAAGGTCCTGGATATCGACTGGGAGCGCGAGCGCATCTCGCTCGGCCTCAAGCAGCTCCAGGCGTACCCGTGGAAGGATGTCGCCGAGAAGTACCCGGTCGGCACCCGGGTCTCGGGCAAGGTCGTCTCGATCACGAATTACGGCGCCTTCATCGAGCTCGAGCCGGGCATCGAGGGGCTCGTCCACATCTCCGAGATGAGCTGGACCCGCAACGTCCGGCACCCCTCGAAGCTCGTCAGCATCGGCGAGGCGATCGAGGCGGTGGTGCTCAAGGTCGACACCACCGAGGAGAAGATCTCCCTCGGGATGAAGCAGACCGAGCAGGATCCGTGGATGGTGCTGCCGGAGAAGTACCCGGTCGGCACGCGTCTCACCGGCAAGGTCCGCAACCTCACGTCGTTCGGCGCCTTCGTCGAGATCGAGCCGGGCATCGACGGGCTCATCCACATCTCCGATATGTCCTGGACCAAGCGCGTCCAGCACCCGTCGGAGGTCGTGAAGAAGGGCGACACGGTCGATGTGGTGATCCTCAACATCGACGCCGAAAACAAGCGTATCTCGCTCGGCCTCAAGCAGGCGTCCGAGGATCCGTGGCTCCGCATCGGCGAGACCTACCCGGTCGGCACCGAGCTCCCGGGCACGGTCGCCCGCCTGATGGACAAGGGCGTCGTCGTCGACATCGGCAACGACATCGAGGGCTTCATCCCGCTCTCGCACTTCGAGGGGCAGGTGAACAGCCCGGCCGACGTCGCTTGGGAGGCGATGCAGGTCAACGTCCGCATCCTCGAGGTCGACCCGATCCATCGCCGGATCGTGCTCGGCGTCATCGACATCCCGGCGGGGCAGGAGCGGCCCGCCGAGCCGTCGAAGGTACACTCCGAGGATGAGGTCCCGGAGATCCCGGCTGACCTCGACGAGGCGATGGACGACTGATCGTCCGCCCGTCGGTCCCGCGCGCCCCGGTCGAGTCCGCTCGACCGGGGCGCGCGTCCGTTCCGGCACGTAGATTCCCCCGCCGATGCGAGTCTCCCCCCTGATCCTCGCGGTCCTCGCGGCCGCGTGCGCGCAGCCGCCGCGCCTCGTCGTCTCCGATGCGGATCGCGTCCTCACCGGCGTACAGCTCGAGGCGCCGAACCCCGGGCTCACGGGCCCACTCGCCGTCGCCGCGTTCCATTACGGCAGCGGCACCGACCGCCGCCGCGCCGCCTATCGGGACTCGGTGATCGTGCGCACCACCCCGGTCAACGCGACGCCGTTCCTCCGCGACATCGACGCGAAGGCCCTGCGGCGGCGCTGGGCGTACTGGGGATTCGATGCGCGCGCCCTGCCACGTAATGGCCGCGTCTGGCACCCGGAGGGGCCGGGGCCGTATCCGCTCGTCCTGATGGTGCACGGCAATCACGATATGACGGCGTTCTCCGACCCGGGCTACGAATGGCTCGGGCGTCATCTCGCGAGCCGCGGCTACATCGCCGTCTCGGTCGACGAGAACTTCCTGAACGGTGGGATCCGGACAGAGAACGATGCGCGCGCCTGGGTGCTGCTGCAGCACCTCGCGCTCTGGCGGCGCTGGGCGACGGATCCCGCCTTTCCGCTCCACGGGCGGATCGATCTCTCGCGCATCGCCCTGATCGGACACTCGCGCGGCGGGGATGCCGTCGCGATTGCGAGCGGCTTCAACCGGCTCACGCACTGGCCGGACGACGCCCGCATCCGCTTCGACTTCGGCTTCGACCTGAAGGCGATCATCGCTATCGCGCCGGTGGACGGGCAGTACAATCCGTCGGACAAGCTCCCGCCCGTCCGCGGCGTGAATTACTTCGTGATGCATGGGTCGCACGACAGCGACGTCTCGACGTTCATCGGTCAGCGGACCTACCTTCGCACCGATGTGACCGACCCGGCGAGCGTGAAGGCGGCCCTCTACGTGTACCGTGCCAATCACGGGCAGTGGAACACCGTCTGGGGCGACAACGACGTCGGTGAGATGGGGCGCTGGCTCGCCAAGCGATCGCTCCTGCGAGGGGAGGAGCAGCGCGACGTCGGTCGGATCTTCTTCACCGGCTTCCTCGAGCTCGCCCTCCGCGGCGACCGACGCTACGAGCCGATGTTCCGGGATCATCGCACGGTCGGCGCGTGGTTGCCGCGGACGCTCTACGTCTCGCAGTTCGCCTCCGGCGGCGAGCGACGGATCGCGACGTTCGAGGAGGACATCGACGTCACCACGGCGACCGCCGGCGGGGCGGTGGCGGCACGTGGGCTGACGCTCTGGCGCGAGGGGAACATCCCGACGCGCGCCACGACGCGTGGCGCGACGTTCGAGACGACCGCGGTCTACTTGGGCTGGAGCGCACCGAAGGATTCCACGGCCGCTCCCGACCCCGATCGTGCCTGGTATGAGGTCGCGTTGCCCGCGGAGGCGATGGGGCCCGACGCGCGCCTGACGTTCAGCCTTGCCCAGCTTGCGCTCCGTCAGGGGCCGTTGAGCGTGCGTGATACGCTGACCCCGGACACCGCGGCCGTGACCGGGAGCGCCGGCCGCGACTCGAGCGCGTCGAGGGCACGTGCCTCGCGGTCGGCCCGCGCGCGGACCGCCGCCGAGGCGGCGCGTCGGGCCCGGCTCCCGGCGGACTCCCTGCGTGTCGACCTCAGCGTGGAACTGCTGACCCACGACGGTCGGCGGGCCACGGTTCCGCTCTCCGAGGTGGTCGCGCTGCGACCGCCCCTCACCATCCGGCTCTACCGGCACGCGTATATCGAGTCACGCGTCACCGGGTCGCCCCGCGACCACGAGTACGCCCTGCAACGCGTCGAGATTCCCTTCGCGCGCTTCGCCGCGGCGCTCCCGGGGCTCACCCCCGCGGCGGTGCGTGCGGTGCGGTGGCGCTTCGATCGGACGCCGGCCGGTGCGATCCTCCTCGACGACATCGGCATCGAGTCGCCCTGAGCGGCCGTTCGGCCTCGGTGCTCGCACTCCCGTCCTCTACCTTTCCGACCATGTCCGTGATGCGCGAGAAACTCGATCTGCTTGACCGGCGCCGCGCCGAGTCGGAGCTCGGCGGCGGGGCCGACCGGCTGCAGGCCCAGCACGCGAAGGGGAAGCTCTCGGCCCGTGAGCGGCTCGACCTGCTCCTCGACGAGGGGAGCTTCGTCGAGCTCGATCGGTTCGTCACGCATCGTGGCACCGATTTCGGCGTCGACGCGCAGCGCCCCTACGGCGACGGGGTCGTCACCGGACACGGGCGCATCGATGGGCGTCTCGTCTACGTCTTCTCGCAGGACTTCACCGTCTTCGGCGGCTCGCTCTCCGAGGCCCACGCCTCCAAGATCTGCAAGGTGATGGACCTCGCGGTGCAGAATGGCGCGCCGATGATCGGCTTGAACGACAGCGGCGGTGCGCGCATCCAGGAGGGCGTCGTCTCCCTCGGCGGGTACGCCGAGATCTTCTACCGGAACGTGCAGGCCTCCGGCGTCGTGCCGCAGATCTCGGCCATCCTCGGGCCCTGCGCCGGCGGCGCGGTCTACTCGCCCGCGATGACCGATTTCATCTTTATGACGCGTGGCACGTCGTACATGTTCGTGACGGGGCCGAATGTGGTGAAGACCGTCACGCACGAGGAGGTGACGATGGAGGCACTCGGCGGCGCCGACACCCACGGCGGCACCTCCGGCGTCTCCCACTTCACCACTGACTCCGAGGTCGAGTGCCTGCAGGGGGTCCGCGCGCTCCTGCGCTACCTGCCGAGCAACAACCTCGATCCCGCGCCGCGCGGGGCCGGGGCCGACCCGCGGGACCGACGCGACGAGGGGCTCCTCGACGTGATCCCCGACGCGCCGACGCAACCGTACGATATGCACGAGGTGCTCCGGCGCGTCGTCGACGACGGCGCATTCCTCGAGGTACAGCGTGACTGGGCGGGCAACATCCTCTGCGGCTTCGCGCACTTGGGCGGACACGCGGTGGGGATCGTCGCCAACCAGCCCGCGGTCCTCGCGGGGGTCCTGGACATCGACGCGAGCGTGAAGGCGGCGCGATTCATCCGCACCTGCGACGCGTTCAACATCCCGATCGTGACCTTCGAGGACGTCCCGGGGTTCCTTCCCGGCGTCGCGCAGGAGCACGGGGGCATCATTCGGCACGGTGCGAAACTCCTCTACGCGTACTGCGAGGCGACGGTGCCGAAGCTCACCGTCATCACGCGGAAGGCGTACGGCGGGGCGTACGACGTGATGAGTTCCAAGCATATCCGCGGCGACTTCAACGTGGCGTGGCCGACGGCGGAGCTCGCGGTGATGGGCCCCAAAGGTGCCGTGGAGATCCTGTTCAAGCGCGAGATCGCGGAGGCCGCGGACCTCGCCGCCGCGATGGAGGCGAAGGTCGCGGAGTACACCGAGGCCTTCGCGAACCCGTACGTCGCGGCGAGTCGCGGCTACCTCGATGATGTGATCGACCCGCGAGATACGCGCCCGCGGCTGATCGAGGCGCTGGAGACGCTGCAGGGGAAGCGGGTCCGCCCGCCAGCGAAGAAGCACGGCTCGATCCCGCTCTGACGCGATGCGTCCCCTCCGGTCCGTCCTCATCGCCAATCGCGGCGAGATCGCGCTGCGGGTGGTCCGCGCCTGCCGCGAACTTGGGCTGCGCTCCATCGCGGTCTACTCCGATGCCGATGCTGGCGCGCCGCACGTCCGCGCCGCCGACGTCGCCGTGCGGCTCGGGCCCGCATCGGCGTCCGAGAGCTACCTGCGTGGTGATCATCTGATCGAGATCGCGGTGGCGCATGGGGCCGATGCGATCCACCCGGGATACGGCTTCCTCTCCGAACGGGAGTGGTTCGCGCGCGCGGTGCGGGAGGCGGGGCTCATCTGGGTGGGACCGCCGGCGGAGGCGATCGCCGCGATGGGGTCGAAGACCGCGGCCCGGACGCTCGCGATCCAGGCGGGGACGCCGGTGGTGCCGGGGACGACCACGCCGCTCCGAGATGCCGCGGAGGCGGAAGCCCTCGCGGCGGAGTTCGGGTATCCGGTCCTCCTCAAGGCGGCGGCCGGTGGGGGCGGGAAGGGGATGCGCATCGTGCGAGGGCCGGGCGAGGTGGCCGGCGCGCTCGAGTCCGCGCGCCGCGAGGCGCAGAATGCCTTCGGCGATGACGCCGTCTATCTCGAGAAGTACATCGAAGGGCCGCGGCACGTCGAGATCCAGGTCCTCGCCGATGCGCACGGCACCTGCCTCGCGCTCGGCGAGCGCGAGTGCTCGATCCAGCGGCGTCATCAGAAGATGATTGAGGAGGCGCCCAGCGTCGCGGTGACCCCCGAGCTCCGCGCCCGGATGGGCGCCGCCGCGGTCGCCGCCGCGCGGGCCGCCGGCTACGTCAACGCGGGGACCTGTGAGTTCCTGCTCGACCGACACGGGGCGTTCTACTTCCTGGAGATGAACACCCGCATCCAGGTGGAGCATCCGGTCACGGAACTCGTCACCGGGCTCGACCTCGTGCAGTGGCAGCTGCGGATCGCGGCGGGGGAACGGCTCCCGTTCACGGAGCCGCCGGAACCGCGCGGCTGGGCGATCGAGTGCCGGATCACGAGCGAGGATCCGGCGAGCGGATTCCTCCCGTCGACCGGGCGCGTCATGCGGCTCGCACTCCCCACCGGTCCCGGGGTGCGCTGGGACGGTGGGATCGAGGTCGGTAGCACGGTGGGGCTGTACTACGACCCGATGCTCGCGAAGCTGATCGTGCACGCGCCCACACGTGCGGCGGCGATCGCCCGGATGCGGCGCGCCCTCGACGACCTCGTGATCGACGGCGTTGCGACCTCAGCCGACTTCCATCGTCGCCTGATGGACGACCCGGCGTACCAGGCGGGTGACGTCGACATCCAATGGCTGGAGGGACGGCTCCCCGCGCTGCTCGCGGCGACGCCCGACGCGGCGACGACGCGACGCATCGCCGTGGCGGCGGCCCTCCTCGCCGCACACGAGCGGCCCGGCACCGTCGCGTCGCACGCGCGCCCAGCGGCCGGTGCGGGCACTCCGCCCACCGATGGGGCGTCGGCCGGCGCGGCGGTGGTGGACGGCGGGTCCGCGTGGTGGCAGGCGGCCCGTCGCGACGGGCTCGGCGGGTCGTGAGCGCGGGAGCGATGCCGGCGGGGACGCGCGTCACCTTCGAGGTGGCGTCGCTCGCGGCGGGCGGGGACGGCGTCGGTCGGGTGGATGGGCTCGTCGTCTTCACGCCGCGCACCGCCCCGGGGGATCGCATCGCCGCGACGGTCGCGGTCGAGGGGCGCGTCGGTCGGGGCACGCTGCTGGAGATTGAGCGGCCGTCGCCGGACCGTGTGGCCGCGGCGTGCCCGCACTACGAGGCGCCCGATCGGTGCGGTGGCTGTCAGTGGCAGCACGTCGCGCTCGAGGCGCAGCGCGAGGCCAAGCGCCGGATGGTGCAGGACGCGTTCGCGCGCATCGGCCGACGCACCGTCGCCCTGCCGTCGATGCGGGGCGGCGCGCCGTGGCGGTACCGTCGCGCGCTCACCCTCGCGATCCGCCGGCGCGGGGACCGCGTCTGGGCCGGGATGCGCGCGCACGACGACCCCGAGGCGGTGTTCGCCCTCGACGACTGTCAGGTCACCGAGCCGCGCGTCGTGGAGACGTGGCGGGCGATCCTCGCGGCGGCGGCGCATCTGCCCGCGGGGGCCCGCCTGCGCGGTACCGTGCGGTGGCTCGAGTCGGAGCCAGGGTTCGTGTTGGAAGGTGGGGAGGCGTGGCCGGCACTCAAGGCGTTTCTCGCCGCGGTGCCGTCGCTCGGGGCGGTCTGGTGGCAGGCGGAGGGGCGCCGACGCCAGCTCGTGGCCGACCGCCGGGCGCAGGCCGTACCCGCCGCGTCGTTCGCGCAGGTGAACGCCGAGGTCGCCGCGTGGCTGCACGAGACGGTCGTGGCGCGTGCCCTCGCCTTCGCACCGGCGACGGCGGTGGACGCGTACAGCGGGGCGGGGGAGACCGCCGCGCGCCTCGCATCGGCGGGGGTCGCGGTGACGGCGATCGAGCTGGACGCGGAGGCGTCGGCGTTCGCGGCGGCGCGCCTTTCGGCGCCGTCACGGGCGGTCGCGGCGACGGTGGAGGCGGCGCTCTCGGCGGCGCTGCCGGCGGACGTGGTCCTCCTGAACCCGCCGCGTGCGGGGGTCGCCGCCTCCGTCACGGACCGCCTGGCGCGGCCGGGTAGGGGGACGGGGACGCGGGGCATCGTCTATGTGAGCTGCGATCCCGCGACCCTCGCGCGCGACGTCGGTCGCCTCGTCGGGTGGCAGGTGGCATCGCTCGAGTGTTTCGACATGTTCCCGCAGACGGCCCACGTGGAGACCGTCTGCGTGCTGGAGCCCGCGTGACGCGCCGGTCCGCGGGGCCATCGGTGGGGCGAATCCGGGAGGGGACGTGCGGTACGTGGTGACCGTGGCGGGGCACGAGGTCGTCGTCGAGGTCGACGGCACTTTGGTGCGGGTGGACGGGGCGACCGTCGAGGCCGCGATCGAAGGGGACGTGGCGTCGGGGCGTGTCGTGCTGACGCTCGACGGGACGCGATACCCGTTGCGGGTGTCCCCAGGGGCGGCGCGCGGCGCGTACACGATCGGGAGCGCGGGGTGGACGGTGCCGGTCGAGGCGCTCGACGAGCGCCGCCGCGCCATCCGGGCGTTGATGCGGGCCACCGCGCGTCCGAGTGGTCCGACGCCGCTGGTGGCGCCGATGCCCGGGCTGATCGTCCGGGTGCACGTTCGGCCCGGGGACGTGGTGGCGGCGGGGCAGCCGCTGGTCGTGATGGAGGCGATGAAGATGGAGAATGAGCTGCGGGCGACGGCGGCCGGGGTGGTCCGGTCGGTGGCAGTGCTTCCCGGGGCGGCGGTGGAGAAAGGGACGGTCCTCGTGGCCCTCGATGCCCCGGGGGCTGACGGGGCCTGACCCGTTGACCTGGCTCGACTTAGGCCCTATTCTTGGGGTCTGCCCAAAAACGCCCTCGTGGCGGCCGAGACCCGGGTTGCATTCCGCACCGGTGAGGCGCAGGACCTCTCCAGCTGGACCTCGCATGCGCAGCACGTTCACGGCCACCCCGGCCGACATCGAGCACAAGTGGTTCGTCGTCGATGCCGAAGGGATGGTGCTCGGTCGCCTCGCGACCGAGATCGCGCGGATCATCCGCGGCAAGCACAAGCCGACGTTCACGCCCCATATGGATACGGGCGACAACGTCATCGTCATCAACGCCGAGAAGGTGAAGGTGACCGGGCGGAAGGCGGAGCAGAAGAACTACTTCCGCCACACCGGCTACATGGGCCACGAGCGCTACACGCCGTTCGCGACGATGATCGCGAAGCACCCGGAGCGGGTGATCGAGAAGGCGGTGTACGGTATGCTCCCGAAGACGGCCCTCGGCCGTCAGAAGCTGCGGCTCAAGCTCCGCGTGTATGCCGGGGCGACGCACCCGCACGGGGCGCAGCAGCCCGAGACCCTGACCTTCCCGAAGGCGGAGGCGAAGTAAATGGCCGCGACCAACAGCACCCACACGATCGGCCGCCGCAAGGAAGCCGTCTGCCGCGTCTACCTCACCCCGGGCACCGGGAAGTGGGACCTCAACGGGCGGACCCTCGGCGACTATTTCCCGCGGCCGGCGCTCGTGACGGCGATCCAACAGCCGTTCACCGCGACCGACACCCTCGGCAGCTTCGACGTGAAGGCGAACCTGACGGGCGGCGGGCAGAACGGGCAGGCCGGGGCGCTCCGCCTCGGAATCGCCCGTGCGCTCGTGAAGATCGACGAGACTCACCGGCGCAAGCTGCGTGAGCTCGGGCTCCTGACGCGCGACGCGCGCGCCGTGGAGCGCAAGAAGCCGGGCCGTCCGAAGGCCCGCAAGCGCTTCCAGTTCAGCAAGCGCTAAGCCGGACGGTCGATGGCACCGCGGCGGCGCACGCCGCCGCGGTGCCATCGGTCGAGACAGGCCATCCCACAGCGCCGCTGAGCCGATCGGCGGTGCCGCCCCTCCCGGGGCGGTCGCGATCGGTGCTGACGCGGCGCGACGACCAACCCTCCGCTCCACAGGATCCCATCGTATGTCGCAGCCCACGCTCGAAGAGCTCCTCAAGGCCGGTGTGCATTTCGGCCACCAGACCCGCCGCTGGAACCCGAAGATGCGCCGCTTCATCTTCGCGGAGCGGAACGGGATCCACATCATCGACCTCCAGAAGACGCAGCAGCAGCTCGCGCTCGCGCAGCAGCTCGCGCGTGAGGTCGTCCTCCGCGGCGAAAACGTCCTCTTCGTCTGCACCAAGCAGCAGCTCGCGCAGATCGTCTCGTCAGAGGCGGAGCGCTCGGGCTCGATGTCGGTGACGGAGCGCTGGCTGGGCGGCCTCCTGACGAACTTCGCGACCGTCAAGAAGCAGATCCGCAAGCTCAAGGAGCTCGAGGCGGGCTCCGAGGCGGGCGGCGCATTCGAGAACTACACCAAGAAGGAGCAGCTGATGATGACCCGTCAGCGCGACAAGCTCCTGAAGAACCTCTCGGGCATCAAGGCGATGGGCCGGCTCCCGGGGCTCCTCTTCGTGATCGACGCGAAGAAGGAGCGGATCGCCGTCGACGAGGCGAACAAGCTCGGCATCCCGATCATCGCCATCTGCGACACCAACTCCGATCCCGACCTCATCACGGTCCCGATCGCCGGCAACGACGACGCGATCCGCTCGGTGGAGCTGATCACCCGCGCCGTCTCCGATGCGATCGAGCAGGCGCGCCGCGAGGCGCCGACCCGGCCCGAGGTCGAGGAGCCGGGCGAGGCGACCACCTGGTCGTCGGAGCGCGGCACCGAGCGCGAGAGCGGTGACGACCGTCGTCGTGGCGGCGCCGGCCGTGGCGGGGCGCGTCCGCGCCGTCGGCGCGCGAACCCCGAGGCGATCGCCGCCCGCCGCAAGTCCGGCGAGGGCCCGGCCGAGGAGACCCCGGCGGAGTAACGCCGGACCGCTCGTCCCGGGCCGCCGGCCCGGAGTATCTTTCGAGCGCCGCCGGCGAGGCCCAGCCTCGCGGCGGCGTTCCCACACGGGAACCACCACACCGAGACCCAGATGAGCATCACCGCGAAAGACGTCGCTGACCTCCGCGCGCGCACCGGCGCCGGGATGATGGATTGCAAGAAGGCCCTCGAGGAGACGGCCGGGAACATAGACGCCGCCATCGATCTCCTTCGCAAGAAGGGGATCGCCAAGGCCGAGAAGCGCGCTGACCGCGCCGCGTCCGAGGGGCAGATCGTCATCGAACTCGCCGCCGACGGCACGATGGGCGCGATGATCGAACTCAACTGCGAGACCGACTTCGTCGGGCGCAACGACGAGTTCGTCGCGCTCGCGAAGCAGATCGCGCAGCACGTGGCGCGGGACGCCTCGGTCGACGGGCTCGTGACGGTGGGCGCCGAGGGCGCGTACCTCGCGACCCCGTGGGCGTTCGATGCCTCGCGCTCCCTCGGTGAGGTCGTGAAGGCGGCGTCGGCGAAGACGGGGGAGAAGGTCGAACTCCGTCGTGTGGCGCGCTTCGCGACGACGGGGCTCGTCGGCAGCTACCTGCACTTCAACGGCAAGGCGGGCGTGCTCGCCGAGGTCACCGGCGGGAATGGCGCCGAGGCGGCCGAGCTCGGGAAGCACATCGCGGAGCACGTGGCCGCCGGGGTGCCGAGCGTCGCCGTCGCCGTGGATCAGGGCGGGGTCGATCCGGCGTTCATCGCCCGCGAGCGTGAGATCTTCGTCGCGCAGGCGGTCGAGAGCGGGAAGCCGCAGGCGATCGCCGAGAAGATGGTCGAGGGCCGCATCGCCAAGCTCCTCGGGGAGATCACCCTCCTCGGGCAGCCCTGGGTCCGTGACGACAAGCAGACGATCAAGGACCTCGTGGCCGCGACCGCGAAGGCGGCGGGGCAGCCGCTCGCCGTGACGCGCTTCGTCCGCTTCAAGATGGGCGAGGCCTGACCTCCGGGAGACCCAGTATGGCCGAACTCCGCTACCCCCGTGTGCTGCTCAAGCTCTCCGGCGAAGCCCTCGCCGGTGACCGCGGGTTCGGCTTCGATTTCGAGACCATCCGTGGTTTCGCGCAGCAGGTAAAGGCGATCTCCGAGCTCGGGGCCCAGGTGGGCCTCGTCATCGGGGGCGGCAACATCGTCCGCGGCTCGCAGATCTCGAAGATGGGGATCGATCGCGTCAGCGCGGATTACATGGGGATGCTCGGCACCGTCATCAACGCACTCGCCTTCCAGGATGTCCTGGAGCGCGAAGGGCTCGACACCCGCGTGATGACGGCGATCCGGATGGAGGAGATCGCCGAGCCGTATATCCGGCGCCGCGCCATCCGGCACCTCGAGAAGGGGCGCTGCGTCATCTTCTCGGCGGGCACGGGGAATCCGTATTTCTCGACCGACACCGCCGCGGTGCTGCGCGCGATCCAGATGAAGGCCGACGTCATCATCAAGGCGACGAGCGTCGACGGCGTCTACTCCGCCGACCCGAAGCAGGATGCCACGGCCACCCGCTTCGACCGCATCAGCTACCGGGACGTGATGGAGCGCGACCTGCGCGTGATGGACCAAACGGCCATCACGCTCTGTCGCGAGAACGCGCTGCCGCTCATCGTCCTCGACATCCACACACCGGGCGGCGTCGCGCGTGCGCTGCGCGGCGAGCCCGTGGGAACCCTCGTCTCATGACCATCCAGACCATCCTGAAGGACGCCCGCACCGCTATGGACAAGGGCGTCGAGGCCGCCAAGCGCGAGTTCGCCTCGGTCCGCTCCGGCAAGGCCTCGCCCACCATGCTCGACACCGTGAAGGTCGAGATGTACGGGCAGTATCTGCCGATGAACCAGTGCGCGAACGTCTCGGCGCCCGAGCCGCGCCTCCTCGTCGTGACGCCGTACGACAAGGGGCAGGTGAAGGCCATCGAGAAGGCGATTCGCGAGTCGAACCTCGGCCTCGATCCGTCGGTCCAGGGGCACCTCATCCGCGTGCCGCTCCCGGCGATGACCGAGCAGCGGCGCAAGGAGCTCGCGAAGCAGGTGCACGCGTACGCCGAGGATGGCCGCATCGCCGTCCGTCACGCGCGGACGCAGGCCCGCGAGCAGCTCAAGAAGCTGACGGGGATCTCGGAGGACGAGGTGAAGGCCGCCGAGAAGGACCTGCAGAAGATCCACGACGAGGAGATCGCGCGGATCGATGGGTTGATGAAGGCCAAGGAGCAGGAGCTGCTCGAGGTCTGATCGGCGTCCGCCGCTCTCTCCCGCGATGAACGCTCCCGCCCTCCTCGCCCAGGTCCGCGCCCACGGCGCGCTCCCCCGTCACGTCGCGATCATCATGGACGGGAACGGGCGGTGGGCGCGCGAGCGGATGCTGCCGCGCCCCTTCGGGCACCGCAGCGGGATGAAAGCGGTGCGCGAGGTGGTGGAGGGCGCGCTCGAGGTCGGCGTTGGCACGCTGTCGCTCTTCGCGTTCTCGCAGGAGAACTGGCAGCGCCCCGCCGACGAGATCGGTGCGCTGATGTCCCTGCTGGAGGAGTACATCCAGCGCGAGGCTGATGAGCTGCACGCGCAGGGCGTGCGCGTTCGTTTCCTCGGGGAGCTCGATCGGCTCGCGCCGGCCGCCCGGGGGGCGGTGGATCGTATCATGGCGCGCACCGCGGGGAACACCCGCCTCACGCTGAACCTCTTCATCTCGTACGGGTCACGTGCGGAGATCACACGGGCGGCCCGTCGGATCGCGGAGGAGGTCGCTGCCGGGCAGCTCACGCCCGACGCGGTGGATGAGACCGCCGTCGCCGCCCGCCTCTTCACGGCCGGCGAGCCTGATCCCGATCTCCTGATTCGCACGTCCGGGGAGCAGCGCCTCTCGAACTTTCTTCTCTGGCAACTCGCCTACACCGAGCTCCACATCGCCCCGGTGCTCTGGCCCGACTTCGGCCGCGAGCAACTGTACGAGGCGATCCGCGATTACCAGGCGCGCGAGCGGCGCTTCGGTCGCGTCTCCGCCTGACCGCACGATGAGCGAACTCGCCAAACGCGTCGCCTTCGCCGTCGTCGCGATCCCCGTCCTCCTCGGGATCGTCTGGGCGGGTGGGGCGGCGCTCACGATCCTCCTCGCCATCGCCGCCGGGCTGGCGGCCTCGGAGTTCGCCACGCTCGCCACGGCGACGGGCTCGGCGCCGCTCCGGCCCGTCCTCGTGGGTGGGGCCGCAGCGATCCCGCTCGCGGTACACGCGGCCGGCCTCGGCCTCTGGGTGCCGCCCCTCCCGGTGGTGGCGCTCCTCGTCCCCGCGCTCCTGATCACCGCGCTCTGGACCCGTGGCGTCGCCGGGCGGCCGTTGGAGGCGGTCTCCACGACGCTCCTCGGCCTCTGGTACACCGGAGGGATGCTCAGCTTCGCGTACGCGCTGCGGCATCACCGGTTCGCGATCGGCGCGGCGGCGGGCACCGCGCTCGTGATGTTCCCGATGCTCGTCACCTGGGTCACCGACGCCGCGGCGTTCTTCGTCGGGCGTACCGTCGGCGGGCCGAAGCTGATGCCCTCCGTGAGCCCCGGGAAGACGATCTCCGGCGCCGTCGGCGGGGTCGTCGGGGGCGCCGTGACCGCGTGGGCGTACGCGGCCTTCGTGCTCCCGCCCGCGACGCGGATGGGGATGACCGTCGGCGCCGCCGTCGCGTCGGGCGCGCTGCTCTCTGTGGTGGCGCAGATCGGGGATCTCGTCGAGAGCCTCCTCAAGCGGCAGGCGGGGGTGAAGGACAGTTCGCATCTCATCCCCGGGCACGGCGGAGTGCTCGACCGCACCGATTCGCTCCTCTTCACGTTGCCGGTGGGGTACGTGCTGCTCGACCGCCTCCTGTCGCTCGGCGCCTGATGTCCGCGTCGACGGGGATCGCCCTCCTTGGCGCGACCGGGTCGATCGGCGAGACCGCACAGCGGGTCGTCGCGCGGCATCCCGATCGGTTCCGCTTCGTCGCCCTGACCGCGAACGGGAATCGCGACGGACTGCAGGCCGCCGCCGATCGGTGGGCCCCCGGGTTCGTCGGGCTCGTCGAGCCGGGGACGGCGCCGTTGCCGGCGGGGTGGCACGCCGGGGCCGCAGCGCTCGTCGATGCGGCCCAGCACCCGGAGGCGGCCGTCGTCCTCAATGCCGTCGTCGGTGCCGCCGGTCTCGAGGCCACGCTCGCCGGGGTCCGTGCCGGGAAGCGTGTCGCGCTCGCCAACAAGGAGTCGCTTGTCGTCGGCGGGCCGCTCGTGCAGGCCGCGGTGCGGGCACCGGGGGGCGGCGCGGTGATCCCGGTCGACTCCGAGCACTCCGCGCTGCTGCAGTGCCTCGCGGGGCGCATCGGCGGCGACGGCCCGGGGCTCCTCCCGGTCGCCGGGGTCCGTCGGATGGTCGTCACCGCCTCGGGCGGCCCGTTCCGCACTTGGGAACCGGCGCGCATCGCGGCGGCGACGCGGGCCGATGCGCTGAACCATCCCACCTGGTCGATGGGCCGGAAGATCACCGTCGACAGCGCCTCGTTGGCGAACAAGGCGCTCGAGGTCATCGAGGCCCACGTGCTCTTCGGCATCCCGTACGACCGCATCGAGGTCGTGGTGCATCCGCAGAGCATCGTGCATTCGATGGTGGAGTTCGAGGATGGGAGCGTGATCGCGCAGCTCGGCGTCCCCTCGATGGAGCTGCCCGTGCTGTATGCGCTCACCTATCCGGACCGCCTCGCCGACTCCGGGGTACCGACCTTCGATCCCGTCGCGGCGAGCCCGCTCACCTTCGAGCCGGTCCGTCACGATGCGTTCCCCACGCTCGGCCTCGGCATCTCGGCCGGTCGACGGGGCGGGGCCGCGCCCGCCGTCTTCAATGCGGCGAACGAGGCGGCGGTCGCCCGATTCCTCGCGGGCGACCTCGCCTTTGGTGGAATCCCGGCGGCGATTGAGGCGGCGCTCGCGCACCACGGCGATCGCCCCGGTGATGATCTCGCCTCCCTCCTCGCCGCCGATGCGGCGGCTCGTGCCCTCGTCTCGGAGTTCCGGTAGATGCTGAGCTGGCTCGCTCCACTGCTCGTGCTCGGTCTCGTGGTCTTCGTCCACGAACTCGGGCATTTCCTCGCCGCCAAGTGGGCCGGCGTCTACGCGCCGCGGTTCTCCCTCGGGTGGGGGGCGCCCCTGTGGAGCGTCCGTCGCGGCGAGACGGAGTATGCGCTCTCCTGGCTCCCGATTGGCGGCTACGTGCGGATGGCGTCGAAGGAGGATGAGACGGCCGCGGTACTCGAAGGGGGCGCGGAGTCGCCCGAGGCCGAGCGATCGCGACATTGGGACGAGCGGTCGATGATCCCGCACGGCCCGCTCCCGATCCCGGCTGACCGCTGGTTCGAGTCGAAGTCGCTCGTGCAGCGGCTCGTCATCCTACTCGCCGGCGTGACGATGAACGTCGTGCTCGCTGTGGCCGTGTCGGTTGGCGTCGTCGCGACGTACGGCCAGCCGCTCGTGCCGCCGGTGGTCGATTCGGTCGTCGTGGGCAAGCCGGCGGCTGCGGCGGGTGTGCTCGCCGGGGACCGCGTGGTGTCGATCGACGGGACGACGGTGACCCGGTGGGAAGAGGTCGTCTCGGTCATCTCGGATGCGGCCGGCCGGACCGTCACGCTTCGGGTCGCACGCGGCGCGGACACCGTGCCCCTCCTCGTGACACCGGCCCCGGAGTCGGTCACGGGGCGGGATGGGGCGACCGCGGTCGTCGGGCGGATCGGCGTCGCGGTGCGTCAGGGAGTGGAGCGGGAACCGGTCGATGCCGCCACGGCGGTCCGCCTCGGCTGGCGGGCGACGTGGGGGATGGCGGGGAACGTGGTGCAGGTGCTCGGGCGCCTTGTGACGGGCGAGGTCTCCGTGAATCAGCTCGGCGGGCCGCTCGAGATCGCGCGCTCGAGTGTCGCGGCCGCGCAGTCGGGCGCCGAGACGCTCTGGAGCCTGATCGCATTCCTCAGCATCAACCTCGCCGTGCTCAACCTGCTCCCGATCCCGCTGCTCGACGGAGGACAGATCATCCTGCAGGTCGCGGAGACGGCGTACCGGCGGCCGCTGCCGCTGGTGGTGAAGGAGTGGTACGCGCGCATCGGACTCGCCGCGATCGGGACCCTCTTCCTGCTCGTGACGTTCAACGACCTGAAGCGGTTGCTCAGCGGGTTCTTCGGGTGAGCCTCAGCGGTAGCTGAAAAGCGCCGGGAGACCCACCGCGACGAACGTCGCCCATCCGCCGTAGACCGGGAGGAAATCGGTCTGCCAGCGCTCGAGGCGCGCGAATGGTGTGCCGCCGGCGAGGAAGCGCACCTGCAGCACCGCGGCGCCGGCTAGGTTCACGAGGAGGATCGCGTTGAGGCTGAGCGCGACGACGCGGTTCGGCGTGGCGCCCATCCCACTGATGCGCAGCGTCATCGCGGAGAGCGCGAGGGCGTCGACGGCTAGCGCGGCGAGGATGAGTGCGAGCTGCGCCCGGTCGAAGAGTCCGACGCGGCGCTGCGGGTCGCGCGCCGAGAAGGTGTAGAGCAGGAGCGCGACGACGAGGAGCAACAGGAGGTCGAAGAGGAGCAGCATATCGCGCTCGATCGCGATGCCGCGCCCCGTCCACGCCGCGGTGCCGAGGAAGAGGAGCAGCGCGATCGTGAAGAGCGGTGTGAAGAGCGTCGTGAGCACGGGGGCTATGTTCTCGATCACGCTCTGCTTCGCCTCGACGAGCCAGGCGGCGACCACGATCGCGCCGAGGACGAGGGAGGGGGCCCACTGTTCCATGAACGGCTCGATGTCGACGCCGATGGAAGTGAAGATCCCCGCGGAGGTGGCGAGCAGGACCCCGCCGCCGAGCGCGATGAGCACGAAGTAGATGAACAGCTCCCCGGAGAAGCGGACGAAGTCCATCCGTCCCGCGACCTCGCGCCACCGCGCGCCCGCGTAGGCGATGCCGACGGCGAGCCAGAGCGCGATAGGGAGGTGCAACGCCACGAGTGGTTCGGTGGCCCCGCCTGGCGTGAAGGTCGGCACGTTGGCGGCGAGCGCCGCCCCGAGGAACATCGCGAGCGGGAGTCCGAGGGCGCGGGTCGGGAGATCGCGCTTCCAGGCGAAGTACGCCGCCAGGAGCGGCAAGATGAAGAGTGCGGCGTTGCGCGCATAGAAACCGCTGTCGGCATCGAGGTCGAGGCCGAAGAGGGCGGGGAGCTTCACCAGCACCCCGGCCGCCACGGCGAGACCCAGCGCGACGATCGGTTCGTGGCGCAGCCGACGCGGAAGGGCGACGGCCGCCGGCGCCACCAGCTGCTTCCAGAGTCGCTCGGAATGCTCCCGCGCGAACTCCCGCGAGAGCGCGTCGATGGCGCCGAGGCGCTTGACGGCGACGAGTAATGCCTCGTCGGGTGTGAGTCCGCCATCGATGAGGCTCGCGATGACTTCGCGGAGGTGGTCCTCGAGCTCGGCGACGTCGACGGCGTGGACGGTCTGCCGGCGACGGAGGTAGTCGCGCCAGCGGTCGATCTGCGGTTCGAGGATCGCGATGGGGGTCGTGGGATCGGTCGGCATGGTCGTCAGGTGAAACGGGGGGCGGGGTGCAACTTCCAGATGCCGCGGAGGGCGGCGTCGACAGCCTGCCACTGGCGGCGCTCGACGGCGAGTTGCGCCTTTCCGTCCGTCGTGAGCCGGTAGTACTTCCGCTGGCGTCCCGTCTCGGCGACCTCCCATCGGGCCTCGATGTGGCCGAGGCGTTCCAGGCGGTGGAGGACGGGGTAGAGCATCCCGTCGGTCCATTCGATCTCGCCGCCGGAGAGTTCGCGGACGCGCCGCAGGATGGCGTACCCATAGCTGTCGCCCTCCGCGAGGATGGACAGGACGAACGGCGTGGAGGAGGCGGCGACGAGGTCCTTGCTGAGATTCATGGATTTCTCGTGGTGGGTTGATACCTAGCGGTACTATACCTTGCGTTGCGATGTATGGCAAGGGGGGAGCGCGCCGGGAGGGCGGGGAGCCCTTTACATCATCGGCGGCCCGTTCTAAGTTCCGTTGCTACAACAGAATCGGCATTTCTCAACGCGCTGCGGACCGCAGGCAAGGACACTTTCGGAATGGCGTTTGAACAGTCGTCGGCGATCGAAAAGCATCGCCAGCATGGGACCGACACCGGGTCCTCCCAGGTGCAGATCGCGGTGCTCACCGAGCGGATCAATTACCTCACCGAGCACTTCCGGATCCATCGCAAGGACCACCACGGGCGTCGGGGCCTCCTCAAGATGGTCGGCAAGCGGCGGCGGCACCTCGACTACCTGAAGCGCACCGACGTCGATTCGTACCGCAAGATCATCGCCGACCTCGGCCTCCGCTATTAAGCGACTCCACCACACGAGCGCGCGACCGCACCCCGCGGATCGCGCGCTTCGTGCAACCGTCAGGATATCCCAGATATGATGCAACGTCTCGAGCGGACCTTCGCGGGCCGCCGTCTCGTCATCGAGACCGGCCGCATGGCCAAGCAGGCCGCCGGTTCCGCCCTCCTCACCTACGGTGAGACCGTCCTCCTCGCGGCGGTCACCGTCAGCGAGAAGAAGAGCCCTCTCCCGTTCTTCCCGCTCACGGTCGAGTACAAGGAAAAGATGTATGCCGCGGGGAAGATTCCCGGCGGCTTCATCAAGCGCGAGGGACGTCCCCGCGACGAGGAGATCCTCTCCTGCCGTATCATCGACCGCTCCATCCGGCCCCTCTTCCCCGAGGGGTTCCAGAACGAGGTGCAGGTCGTCATCTACGTCCTCTCCGCAGACCAGGAGAATGACCACGACGTCCTCGGGCTCATCGCGACCTCGTTCGCGCTGAGCGCGAGCAAGATCCCGTGGGCGGGCCCGATCGCCGGCGTGCGCGTCGGTCGCGTCGAGGGGAAGTGGGTGCTCAACCCCACCTTCCAGGCGCTCGAGTTCTCCGACATGGATATGATCGTCGCCGGCTCCGCCGACTCGATCATGATGGTCGAGGGCGGCGCGCTCGAGGTGTCCGAGGCCGAGATAGTCGAGGCGCTTAAGGTCGCACAGAAGGGGATCGGGGAACTCGTCGCGATGCAGGAGGAGCTCCTCACGAAGGTCGACCGTCCCGAGAAGATGGCGTGGACCGGGACCGAGATCCCCGAGGACGTCAAGAAGACGGTGACGAAGGCCGCCGAGAAGCGCATCGAGGCCGCGATCAACCAGAAGGACAAGGCAACGCGTATCCAGGCGGTCGAGAAGGTGAAGGAAGAGGTCAAGGCGGAGATGGCGGCCGTCCTCGACCCGGCGCACGTGGGTCTCGTCGGCCATATCGTCGGCGACATCGAGTACAACGCGCTCCGCGCGCAGGTGCTCGACACCGGGCTCCGCGTCGACGGCCGCAAGCCGGATGTGGTCCGCAATATCTCGATCGACTCGTCGCTGCTCCCGCGTGCCCACGGCTCCGCGCTCTTCACCCGTGGGCAGACGCAGGCCCTCGTCGTCGCGACGCTCGGCACCGCGAATGACGTGCAGCGGATGG
>VHBO01000030.1 GCA_016871895.1 Gemmatimonadota bacterium | reverse complement strand
TCGAGCAGCGCGCGCGGGAATCCCTGCGGCGTCTGGGCACGCCAGAGGCCCGCCCGCGGCACGGTGCGGACGATGCGCCCGTCGGCGTCGACCTCCTTCAACGTGTCGACCACCGGGAGGGCCGCGATCGCCGGCACGCCGCTGCGAGCGACGTCGACGACGCGCGCGATCATCGCATCGGTCACCAGCGGGCGGGCCGCGTCGTGTACGAGCACGGTGGTACACTCGGCCGGCAGATCCTCGAGCCCGTTCCGCACCGACTCGGCGCGCGTCGCGCCACCGACGGAGAGGAGGAGGCGTTCCGGATCACTCTGGAAGAGCCAGGGCGGCGGGTCGCCCGCGTATCGCTGTGGCAGCACACAGACGACCATCACGACCTGCGGGTGCGCTTGGAACCGCTGCAACGCGTGCAGGAGCATCGGCTTCCCCGCGACCCAGCGGAACTGTTTGAGTTCGGTACCGCCGGTTCGCGTGCCGCTGCCGCCCGCGACAAGCACCACGCCGACATCGCGCCCGCCGGTCATCGGAAGAGCTCCCGGAAGAGGGCGCCGAGATCCGGTACGCCACGCACCGTCATCGACGAACTTGAGCGCCGCTTCGGCACGCTCCGCTCGGCCACATAGGCGACCTGCATCCCTAACTTCTCCGCCTCCGCGAGACGGCGGTCGAGTTGCGAGACGGGGCGCACCTCGCCGGCGAGCCCAACCTCCCCGATGCAGACGGCACCGGTGGGTAGCGCGCGATCGTAGACGCTGCTCGCGAGCGCGACGGCCACGGCGAGGTCACCAGCGGGTTCCTGGAGCCGCACACCCCCGACGACGTTCAGAAAGACGTCGAGCGTCGCGAATGAGAGTCCGGCGCGTTTGTCGAGCACCGCGAGCAGCAGCGCGAGCCGCCGGCCGTCATATCCCGTGCTCACACGCTGCGGCGTGCCGAACCCCGCCTTGGCGGCGAGGCCCTGTACCTCAAGCAGCATCGGTCGCGTGCCCTCGATGAGGCAGGTGACGGCGCTCCCGCTCGCCCGGACGCCATCCCGGTCCCCCAGAAAGAGCGCGCTCGGATCATCCACCGCGACGAGCCCCTGCGGGGTCATCCGGAAGACCCCGAGCTCATCGACCGATCCGAAGCGGTTCTTCGTCGCCCGGAGCACGCGATGATCCCCGGTGCCCTCGCCTTCGAAGTAGAGGACCGTATCGACGATGTGCTCGAGGGTCTTCGGACCCGCGATGCCCCCGCCCTTGGTGACGTGACCGACGACGAGCACGGCCGTTCCCGATTCCTTCGCGAATCGCATCAACCGGGCGGCGCACTCGCGCACCTGCCCGACGTTGCCCGGCGCCCCCTCGAGGTCGCCGGTGAAGACGGTCTGGATGGAGTCGACGATGAGGACCGCCGGAGCCGCATCGGCGGCCGTCGCGAGGATCGTCTCGAGGTTCGTCTCCCCCAGCAGCGGGACACTGCCCGCATCGACCTGAAGTCGGTCGGCCCGCAACTTCACCTGGAGCGGCGATTCCTCACCACTCACGTAGAGCGTCCGGTGCCCCGCGCCCTCGAGCAACGCGGCGACCTGGAGCAGGATGGTGCTCTTGCCGATGCCGGGCTCGCCACCGATCAGGACCATCGCGCCGGGGACGACGCCCCCGCCGAGCACGAAATCGAATTCGCCGAGTCCGGTGCGGAGCCGCTGCGACTCCTCACCACGCACGTCACGCAGGCGGGGCGTCTCGCGGACGGAGCCACCATCGCCAAGCGCCGTGGCGCCGGCACGCCGCCGCGCCGCACCCGCCCCCTTCCCGGCCACCGGCTTTGCCGCCGCGGCCTCCTCGACCAAGGTGTTCCACTCGCCGCAGCCCTCGCAGCGACCGGCCCAGCGGAGTGACTCGGCCCCGCAGTCGGTGCAGCGGTAGACGGACTTCGCCTTCACCCGTTCGGCTGGCGACTGGTCCAGTTCTCGAAGCGCGTGTGCTGCTTCCGGAAGTGAAGCTTCACGTGGCCCGTCGGCCCGTTGCGCTGCTTGCCGACGATGACCTCCGCGTAGCCGTCGAGCGGCGTGTCCGCCATCCCCGGCACCATCCGCGGGTTCCCCGCCTCGTCGTAGGGCCGCTCATTCATCTCGGGACGATAGATGAAGAGCACGACGTCGGCGTCCTGTTCGATGGCGCCGGAGTCGCGGAGGTCGGAGAGCTGCGGCTTCCGGTTCTCACCGCCGCGCTGCTCGGAGGCACGCGAGAGCTGCGACAGCGCCAACACGGGGACCTTCAGCTCCTTCGCGAGTGCCTTCAGCGAGCGGGAGATCATCGAGACCTCCTGCTGCCGGCTCTCTGAGTTGGCCGGGCCCGATACGAGCTGGAGGTAGTCGACGATGATCAGCCCGATGTCGGCCTGACTCTTGAGTCGGCGGGCCCGCGACCGGAGCTCGAGGACGCTCAGGCCCGGCGTGTCGTCGATCCAGACCGGCGCCTGCCCGAGGAGCGCGGCAGCCTTCGCGAGATTCGACGCGTCCTGCGCCGTCAGCGCGCCGGAGCGGAGGCGCTGCGCGTCGACATAGCCCTCGGACGCGAGCATACGGAGGAGGAGGGACTCCGTGCTCATCTCGAGCGAGAAGATCGCCGTCGGCACGCCGCCTTCGATCGCCGCGTACTGCGCGATGTTCAGAACGAAGGCCGTCTTCCCCATCGAGGGACGTGCGGCCACGATCACCAGATCCGACGGCTGGAAGCCGAGCGTCATCTGGTCGAGGTCCTTGAAGCCGGACGGGACGCCGGTGAGCGAACCGCCGGCCGTACGGAGCTGCTCGATCCGCTCCATCGCCGACCAGAGGAGCGACTTGATCCGCACGAACCCTTCGCTGCCGCGGCTGTCGTTCAGCTCGAGGATCCGATGCTCGGCGAGGTCGAGGAGCTCCGCCGCGTCGGCCGGGCTCTCGTGCCCTTCGCGGACGAGCGCCGTCGCGGTCTCGATCAGGCGGCGCCGGAGCGCCTTCTCCCGCACGATGCGGCAGTGGTGCTCCACATTCGCCGCCGTCGGCACCTCATCGAGCAGCCCGCCGATGTATTCCTTGCCACCCGCGGCGGTCAGGTCACCCCGCTGCTCGAGCTCGTTCGCGAGCGTGAGCGGGTCGACCACCGCCCCGCCACCGTGCACCGTGAGCATCGCCCGAAACAGGCGGCGATGGCCCTCGCGGTAGAACATGTCCTCCGTGACGAACTCGGCCGCCGTGACGATCGCGTCCGACGAGAGAAGCATCGCCGCGAGCACGGCACGCTCCGCGTCCTCCGACCAGGGCGGGCGGCGGTCGCGGAACGGGTCGACGTTGGTCGACTTAGGGGCGATCGAAAATTCGACGGGCGAGCTGGACATCTTCCCAGGCCGGGCGTTTCCAATTGGGGTTCCGCAGGAGCGCGGCGGGGTGGTACGTGGCGACGAGCGGGATTCCGTGATAGCGGTGCTCCAGGCCGCGCAGCTTCCCGATGGGGGAATCTGTCTCCAAGAGCGTCTGGGCGGCAAACGTCCCGAGCGCGAGGATGACCTTCGGCTGCAGCAGCTCGAGCTGCCGGAGCAGGAAGGGCCGACACGCCACGATCTCCGCGGGGGTCGGGTTCCGGTTCCCTGGCGGCCGGTGTTTCAGGACGTTGCAGATGAAGACGTCCTCGCGCTTGAACCCGATGGCGTCGAGAATCTTGTTGAGCAGCTCGCCGGACTTTCCGACGAATGGGCGTCCGAGCTCGTCCTCGGTCTCCCCGGGGGCCTCGCCGACGACGACGAACCGGGCCAGCGGATTCCCTTCGCCCGGCACGTGATTCCGGGCCGTCGCCCCGAGGGCGCAGGCGCCGCATCGCGCGATGGCGGCCGCGACGGCGTCGAGGCTCGTGAGGTCGGTGAGCCCGCTCCCCGGCGCACCCGCGCCGACCTCGAACCGGTACGCCGTATCCTGCGGCGGAACCGGGGCCGTCGAGCGCGAGGCGAGCGCGGCCGGGACCGCCTCCTCCGCCGCCGGGGCGGACTCAGCGGCTGGCCCCTCGGACCGCCCGACCGGACGTGCCGGCGGGGTCTTGGCGCGGGAGGCCGGCGCAGCGTCGATGGCCTTGAGCGCCTCACGCCAATCCCCATCCTTTGCCGCCTCCGCCGCCACGCGACGCGACGCCGAATCGGGGGGCGTGGGAATCGGCCGCGCCTCAAAGACGCCAGGCGCCGTGGACCGCGCCCCGGCCGGCGATGGGGCGCCAGCTGGCGCACTCGGCGGCGTCGCCCGCTGCGCGAGGACGCGATACGCCTCCTCGACGCTCAGGCCGTCCAGGACGAACTCGGACTCCCCCAGCTCCCGACGCTGCCGGAGGTACGCGAGGAGGCGGGCGTGCGCGTCCGTCATCGGCGCGACGCGACGCGATCCCAGATCGCATCGGCGGTCTCCGACTTGGACATCAACGGCAACGCCTCGCGGGATCCGTCAGACCCGAGCAGCGTGACTCGGTTCGTGTCGTAGCCGAACCCTGCGCCCGCCTCCCGCGCGCTATTCGCGACGATGACGTCGAGCCCTTTGGCGGCGAGCTTCCGCGAGGCGTTCACCTCGAGATCGTCGGTCTCGAGGGCGAAGCCGACGACGACCAACCCGTTCGGGCGCGCATCGCGTGTAGCCGCGAGGATGTCGACCGTCGGCGCGAGCGCGAGCGGCTGAGGCGCCGTGCCCTCCACCTTCTTGATCTTCGCGCCCGCAACCGTCGCCGGTCGGAAGTCTGCGGGCGCCGCCGCCATCACGAGGACGTCAGCCCCCGCCAGTTCCGCCCGCACGGCGTCGGCCATTTCCGCGGTGGTCGTCACGGCCCGCGTACAGATGCCACCGAGCGGCAAGGGCACCTGCAGGGGGCCGTGGATCAACACCACCTCGGCGCCACGGCGCCACGCGGCGGCCGCGAGGGCGACGCCCATCTTCCCCGTGGATTCGTTCGAGAGGAACCGGACGGGATCAAGGGGCTCTCGTGTGGGGCCCGCGGTGACGACGATCCGCCGTTCGCGGAGATCCTGGACCGACTCCAAGAGCCGTGCCGCGTGGACGAGGATCTCGTCAGGCTCCGGCATCCGCCCCTGCCCCGCGCCCTCATCCGGAGAGGCGAGCGGACCGACGCCCGGCTCGATGACGACGTGACCGGCGGCGCGGAGCTGCGCGGCATTCGACTGGACCTGGGCGTTCGCCCACATCGCGTCGTTCATCGCCGGCGCGACGAGGACCGGCGCGGTGGTGGCGAGGAGGCAGGCGAGAAGCAGGTCGTCGGCGTGGCCGTGCGCGGCGCGGGCGAGGAACTCCGCGGTGGCCGGCGCGACGATGACGAGTTCGGCGGCCTTCGCCAGCCGGATGTGGTCGAGGGCGTGGCCCTCACCGATGAGCGCGTGATGGACCGGGCGACCGGTCAGCGCCTCGAAGGTCACCGCCCCGATGAACTCGCGGGCGGAGCGCGTCATCACGACATCCACGACGGCGCCCGCCTGCGCGAGGCGCCGCGCGAGCCACGCGGACTTGTAGCTCGCGATCCCCCCGGTCACGCCGAGGAGGATGCGCCGACCTTCGAACGGTCGCATCCGGGGCGCGTCCGGGCGACGGTCTTACTCGCCCGGCGCGCGACGACGCGGGACGACGCGGTACTCGATGTCGCCCCCGGAGAGGTCCTCGAGCGCGCGAGTGGTGAGCTTCTTCTCGCCCGGCTTGGAGCCGTGACGGGGGAACTCGTTCAGGACGCGAGCGTACTTCGCCGCCACGAGGACGGAGAGATACTTGTTGGTCGCGTGACGGGTGACGTCCGCGGGCGTGAACACCTGCATGGGAACCTCGGGTGTGAAACGGGTGACGACCGACTACGTGGGCGCCGGAACCGCACGCTCCAGCCCATCGACCAAGCGCGCGATCACGGCCTCGACCTTCTGCCCCAGCACAGGCAACCGCTCGCGCCGGAGCTCTTCACTCTCGATGATCTCCCCGACGCGGCGGACCGCGTGCGCGAGTTCATCGTTCTCGACCAGATACTGATACCGCTCGGCGTCCCGCAGCTCGTGCCGCGCGTTGCGCAACCGAACCTGGAACGCCTCCGTCGACTCCGACTGCCGGCCCTGCAACCGCGAGACGAGGATCTCGACGCTCGGCGGGACGATGAACACCGTGACGGCCTCCGGGAAGGCTGCCACCACCTGTCGCGCCCCCTGCACGTCGATGTCGAGGAGCACGTGCCTCCCGCTGGAGAGGACCCGCTCGACCTCGGACCGAAGCGTACCGTACCGACGTCCGTGCACCTCTGCCCACTCGGCGAACGCACCGCTCGCCACGCGGGCCTCGAACGCCTCGGGGGATACGAAATGATAATCGACGCCGTCGACTTCGCCGACCCGGGGGGCCCGGGTCGTGCAGGAGACAGAGTACCCGAGGTCGGTCCGCGAGCGCAGCAGTTCCCGGGCGATGGTGGTCTTCCCGCCCCCGGAGGGGGCCGACAGGACCAGCAGGAAGGGGTGACCGCTCATTCGAGGTTCTCCACCTGCTCCCGGATCCGCTCAAGTTCCTCCTTGATCGCCACCACTTCGCCGAGCATCGGGGCGTCGTTCGCCTTGCTCCCGGTGGTGTTCGCCTCCCGGAGCAGCTCCTGGAGCAGGAATCCGAGCCGCTTCCCGACCGGCTCCCCGCCCCCACTCTGGAGGGTCTCCCGGAAGGCCGCGATATGCGCCGCGAACCGGTCAAGCTCCTCACCGACATCGAGCTTGTCCGCCAGCAGGACGACTTCGTGGGCGAGCCGCTGGGGGTCAATCGCCACGCCACCGGCGAGCTCCGCCACCCGTTCCTGTAGCCGGAGCCGCTGCGCCGCGAGCCGCTCCGGGGCCCGCACGGCGATCCTGGCGACCGCCGCCTCGATCAGCGCGAGCCGCTCACTGACCACCGTGGCCAGCCGCGCCCCCTCGTTGGACCGCATCCCCTGCAACGCCGTGACGGCGGCCTCGACGACCGCCAGCAGCTCGGCGGAGGTGCCGTCGCCGACCGCCTCCTCGTCGCGGGCGATCCGGACGACCTCCGGGAGACGCAGGATGGTCCCGACGTCGACGACCCCCCCGAGGCCGTGCGCGCGCTGCAGGCGCTGCACCTCGGCCGCATACGACGCGAAACGCGCCTCGTCGATGGTCGCGCCGCCCGCCGCGGTCGCCTGCTCGATCCGCACGAAGGCCGACAGATGGCCGCGCACCACGCGCTGACGGAGCAGCTCTCTCACCTCGCCTTCCCACGCGAGGAAGGGGGTGGGGAGCTTGATCGAGGGGTTGAAGAATCGATGGTTCACCGAGCGGAGCTCCACGCTGACGCGCGAGCCCCCCACCGGCCCCTCGGCCGTTCCAAACCCCGTCATACTGCGTATCATAGTAGCCGCATAAGTTACGCTGCCACCACGACTTGGGCAACTCGGCGGCGCGTCAGTTCCAGAAATCCCAGCGCACGCCGTATAGCTGGATGAGCCGAGGCATCAGGAACCCCGGGACGGTCTCGTAGACCTTCCCGATCGCGTTCCGATTATGCCAGAAGATGTGCGCGGAACCGAGCCGCATATCGAGCACCGTGCCGAACACCGCGGCGCCCTGCGTCTCGCGCACTCCGCCTCCCGTCAGGGGAATGGTCATCCCCCCCCGATACTCGTGTATCGCCGCCGCGGAGAGCCCGAACGTGCCGCGCTTGATCTGCCGTCGGAAATCCGACGCGACGCGAACCTCCCCGCGGGACTCAACCTGGGGGCGGTACGCGCCGGCCTCCTGCCACCGCAGCCCACGCCAGGCGAAGGTGAACGGGCCCCAGAGCGCCCCGCCGAGGCTCACTTCCAACCCGGTCGCCGGCTCGAGCGTCGCGGCGGCGAACCGGGGGTCGAACACCACCCACCCCGGCGTGGTCGTCGCCGTCCGATGCACCGCACCGGCGGAGAGCCACCGACCGAAGGCGTTGACCGTCACGGCGGCACGCCCCATCGAAACGGTCGAACCACCGATGGAGTCATCCGTCGGACGTCGCAACCCGAACGCGGTCTGGAGTTGGACCCAGCGGATCGGTGTCAGGCTCCCGACGACGTCGAGACGATCCGTGGAATCCGGACCGCCGGTCTCGGCGAAGGCGGCGAGCGCCGCCCACTGCCCGGTCCACGAGGCGCGGACGGCGGTCGCCAGCCTGGACTCAGCATCACGCACCCGGACCCGCGCGGTTCCCGCCAAGTCGATGCCCCATCGATTGCCGCCGGCGGTGAGGACGAACTGCGACTGCGACCCGGCGGTGTCGGCGCCCGGTGTCGAGTCGCCCGTCTCGCGATGCCGCTGAGCGCTCGCGATCGCCTGCACCCAGACCCCGACGGTATCGGGGCTCCCCCACGTCGCCCGCAGATGCGCATACGCGTCATCACCCTCGAACCGGGGAATCGCGTCCTGCACCGGGGCACCGGCGAGCACGTCGCGCGCCATCGCGGAACGGGTGCGGCCGAACTTCGAGGCCATCGCATCGACGCTCAACCGACCCGACGCCCACCCGATGCGTCCGAAGGGGCTCAGCGCATCCCCATCCCCACCGGTGCGCAGGCTCGTGGTGGACGACTGCTGCGCGCCGAACTGAACCGCGCCCCCATTCCGCAGTCGTTTGCCGTAGAAGCCGCGATACAGATTCGTATTCTCGGCGCCGGTGAGGATATCGGTCCGCGTCGACGGGACGGTGTAGCGCACGCGCCAGGATCGGAGGTGCACGCGCAGTTCGGCCGCCCCGCGCTCGACCGCGACCTCCTCGAGGTACCAGATCGGAATGGTCGCGAGATCGGCGACACCACCGGTCCTACGATCGAGCGCATCGAGCTCGACGCCGTCGAGGAAGACCCGCACCTGCCCTGCATCGCCATACCAGCTCGTCGCCGTCGGCGCTTGGATGAACCCCGCATTCGCGACTGTCACGCCCGGGACGTCAGCGAGCAGATCCGTGAGCGTCACCGCGCCGTTCGCGAAGATCGACTGACGATCCCAGACGTACCGCGCCCCGCGCCGCTCCGGGGTCAGCGGACGATGCGCGACGGCGAGCGGCGCGCGCACCGTGTCCCGCGCAATGGAATCAGCGGCCGTCAGGGTATCCCCTCCGGCGCGCGGCGCCGCCGGCACGCTGGCCGGAGGCGTCGGGGGAAGTGGGACCGCGCCCGCGGCCTGGCCGGATGCGATGGTGGCACGGAGCGCGAGCGCGCCGGCCACCACGGCCACGGCCAGCCGCTGGCTCAGCGGGCTCTCCCGCGGACGAACTCGACGAAGGTCCGGACCGGCGTTCCCGTCGATCCCTTCGGCATGATGCCGAGGTCGGACTCGCTGTACGCCGTGCCGGCCACATCGAGATGCACCCACGGCATCCCCTCCGCGAACTCCGCGAGGAAGAGCCCTGCGGTGATCGTGCCGGCGGACCGACCGCCGATGTTCCGGAGGTCGGCGGAATCCGACTTCAGCAACTCCTTGTACTCGTCGAACATCGGGAGCTGCCATCCCGGCTCCCCCGCCCGCTTCGTGGCCGCGAGGACTTCGTCGACGACGCCCTGATCGTTCCCCATCACACCGGTCGTGACGTGACCGAGCGCGATGACGCAGGCGCCGGTGAGCGTCGCTGCATCGACAACGGCCTGCGGCGCGAAGCGCTTGGCGTAATGCAGCACATCCGCGAGGACGAGGCGCCCCTCGGCGTCGGTGTTCTGAATCTCGATCGTCTTCCCATTGGCGGCGCGCACGACGTCGCCCGGCTTCACCGCGTCCCCATCGACGACGTTCGTCGTGGAGCCGACGAGCCCGACGACGTTGACCTTGAGCTTCATCCGCGCGATCGCCTCCATCGCCCCGAGGACGGCCCCCGCGCCGGACATATCGAACTTCATCGTCTCCATCCCGAGCGCCGGCTTGATCGAGACGCCGCCGGTGTCGAAGCAGAGCCCCTTCCCGACTAGCGCCACCGGGGCATCGCCGCGCCGTCCGCCACGGTACTCGAGCACGACGAGCTTGGGATCCTGCCGCGTGCCCTGCGCGACCGCGAGGAACGAGCCCATCTTGAGCCGCGTCATCTCGCGACGCCCCAGCACGGCAACCTTCAGACGGTGGCGCTTGGCGATCTCGCGCGCGGTCCGCGCTAGGTGATCCGGCGTGCAGATGTTCCCGGGGAGCATCCCGAGCTGACGGGCGATCCGCTGGCCCGCAGCCACCGCCTCGCCCGCGGCGAGCGCCGCCTTCGCGGCGGCGGACACCTTGGCGACGACGCAGGTCACCCGTGCGAGGGGCTTCCGTCGCTGTGCCGGCGGCGGCGCCGCCTGCAGATCGCGGAAGACCCACGCGCCGAGCGCGCTCCCAGCGACGGCCCCTTCGAGCGACTCGCCGTCGAGCGCCTCCGCCCAGATCGCCATCGCCCCGACGCCCATGCCATTCGCGCGCCGACCGGCGACCGCGGCCGCCCGATGTGTCCCCTTCACGCGCTCGGCAGACCCCATCCCAACGAGAAGGACCCGCTCCGGACCGCCACCGGCCCCCGGCCGGAGGAGCAGGAGCGTCTCGTCACGACCACCGCGGAAATCCCGTTGCCTGATGGCCCGAGTGATGAGCCCGCCGAACGTCCGATCGAGTGCGGCGAGCGACCGAGGTACGCTCGGGTCTGCGGGGAGCAGCACCGCGAGGAGCGGAGTGGCGACGCGCGCCGGATCACCCGCGCGGAGAGTGTAGGCGATCGCGGTCACGCCATCCCCTTGATGATCGCGTCGGCGAAGCCGGAGGTGGAGACCTCCGTCGCGCCGGGCATCTGCCGCGCGAGGTCGTACGTGACCGTCTTCGCGGCGATCGCCCGCTCCAGGCCGGCGATGATCAGTGTGGCCGCCGCATCCCAGCCCATATGCTCGAGCATCATCACGCCCGAGAGGATGACCGACCCCGGATTGATCTTGTCGAGCCCCGCGTACTTCGGGGCCGTGCCGTGCGTGGCCTCGAAGACCGCCGCCTCGTCGCCGACGTTGCCGCCGGGTGCGATGCCGAGCCCACCGACCTCCGCCGCGAGGGCGTCGGAGATGTAGTCGCCGTTGAGGTTCGGGCACGCCACGACCGAGTACTCGTCCGGGCGGAGCAGGATCTGCTGGAACATCGAATCGGCGATGCGGTCCTTGAGGACCACCGTGCCCTCGGGGGCGGCGCCCTGCAGCTCGCCCTCAGCGATGACCGAGCCGGCGAACTTCTCCTTCGCGAGCTCGTAGCCCCAGTCGCGGAAGCCACCCTCGGTGAACTTCATGATGTTGCCCTTATGCATCATCGTCACTGACGCGCGCCCCTGCTTGATGGCGTACTTGATGGCCATCTCGATCAGGCGCTTGGAGCCGAACGCCGACATCGGCTTGATCCCGATCGCCGACTCCGGACGGATCTTCTTGCCGAACTCGGTCTCGATGACTCGACGGAGCTTCTCCGCCTCCGGCGTCCCGGCGCGGAACTCGATGCCGGAATACACGTCCTCGATGTTCTCGCGGAAGATGACCATATCGACCTTGCCGGGGTGCTTCACCGGCGCACCGACGCCCTCGAAGTAGCGCACCGGGCGGATGCACGCGTAGAGGTCGAGCTCCTGCCGCAGCGCGACGTTCAGCGAGCGGATGCCACCGCCGACAGGCGTGGTGAGGGGTCCCTTGATGGCGACCTTGAACTCACGGACGGCCTCGAGGGTCTCCTGCGGCATCCATTCCCCGGTGGTCTGGTGCGCCTTCTCACCTGCGAGCACCTCCATCCAGTGGATCTTCTTCGCGCTGCCATACGCGCGCTCGACGGCGGCGTCGAAGACCCGCACGCTCGCACGCCAGATGTCGGGGCCGGTGCCGTCGCCCTGGATGAACGGGATGATCGGCTGGTCAGGGACGCGGAACTCGCCGCCGGAGGCTTCGATGCGTTCGCCCTTCGGGGGCACGACGGCGTACTTGTAAGTGGTCATCGCTCGTACGGTGGGGGGTGATGGGTGAAAGCTAGACCAGCCACCGCACGGAGCAAGCGCGTCAGGCCACCCGATCCCGCGGTGCGCGTCCATCGAAGACGGCAACGAGGTTTTCGAGCGCCCGCATCCCCATCGCGACGCGCGACTCGACGGTCGCGCTCCCCAGATGCGGCAACAGCACGACGTCCTCGCGCGTGAGCAGGCCCGCGTTCACGACGGGCTCCCTCTCGTAGACGTCGAGCCCCGCACCGGCGAGGCGCCCAGCAGCCAACGCCTCCACGAGCGCGCCTTCGTCGACCACATCGCCCCGCGCCGTGTTCACGAGCACCGCGTGCGCCGGGAGCAGGGCGAGGCGTCTGGAGTCGAGCAGATGCCGCGTCGTCGCGCCACCGGGCGTGTGCAGACTAAGCACATCGACCGCCGGGAGGAGCGCGTCGAGATCCCCGACCCAGATCACCCCATCGAGCGTGTCCGCCGTCGGCCGTCGCCGGCTCCACGCGAGCACCCGCATCCCGAACCCGTGCATCGCCCGGCGGGCGACCGCTTGCCCAATCCGCCCGAAACCGACGATCCCCAAGGTCTTCCCCGACAGCCGTCGCCCGAGGTCGCGCGTCGGGCCCCATCCGTCCCACGCGCCCGCACGGAGCCGCCGCTCCCCAGCGCTCGCGCCACGAAGGACGGCGAGCATCAGGAGCAGCGCGAGGTCCGCCGTGTCGTCGGTGAGGACATCGGGAGTGTTCGTCACGATGCACCCCGCCCGCCCGGCCGCGGCGAGATCGATGTGGTTGACCCCGACGCCGAAGTTCGCGATCACGCGGCACCGCCCCGTCGCCTCGGCGAACACCTCGGCGTCCAACCGGTCCGTGACGGTCGGCAGGAGCGCGTCCGCGGACGCTACGGCGCGACGGAGCGCCGCCGCCGACAGCGGTCGATCGTCCGGATCGCACTGCACCTCGAACCGCTCGGCCAACGCCGCCTCCACCGCCGCCGGCAACCGGCGCGTGACGACGAGGCGAGGACGCTCGGTCATTCCGACTCGGCGTACCAGCGCTGCGCCGCCGCGACACCCGCGCCGAGCGCGATGTCGACCCCGACCTCCCGGAGGGCGAGCTCGGTCCCACCGAGCGCAGCGAGGAGCATCAGGGGGTTCAGATCTCCGAGATGACCGATACGGAAGACCTTCCCGTTCAACCGGGCGAGCCCCGAGCCGAGCGCGAGGTCCCACCGCCGAGCGGCAATCTCGATGACCTGTCGCGCGTCGACATCATCCGGGACCCGGATGGCGGTCACCGTGTTTGAGCGCCGCTCGGGATCGCGTGCGCAGAAGCGGAGGCCCCACGCCGCCACGGCGCGTCGCACCCCTTCCGCGAGCCGGGCGTGCCGCGCCGCGATCGCAGGCATCCCGTCCTCGGCGATCATATCCAGCGCCTCACGCAGCCCGTAGAGATGCGCCAGCGCCGGGGTGTACGGGAAATAGCCCTGGTCATTATGCAGCACCTGCGGCCGGAGGTCGAAGTAAGCGCGCGGGAATCGGCTGTGCTCGACCGCCGCCATCGCGCGCGGCGAGACGCAGAGCATCCCGAGCCCCGCCGGCATCATGAACCCCTTCTGCGAGCCGCAGATCGCCACGTCGACGCCCCACGCATCGAACTGGAAATCGAGCGAGCCGATCGAACTCACACCATCGACGAGCAAGAGCGCCGGATGACCGGCTCCGTCGATCGCCTCGCGGATCGCCGCGAGGTCGTTCGTCACGCCCGTCGCCGTCTCATTGTGCACGACGAGCACCGCCTTGATCTCGTGCGCGGGGTCGGCCTGCAGTCGCTCGGCGACGAGCGCCGGGTCGAGGGCCTCGCCCCACGGGAGATCGAGCACGTCGACGGAGAAGCCGAGGCGCTCCGCGGTGTCGATGAACAGGTGCGAGAACTGCCCGAAGCGCGCCGTCAGGACGCGGTCACCGGGGTTCAGCACGTTCGTGAGCGCCGCCTCCCACATCCCCGTCCCCGTACTGGCGAAGATGAATGGGCGGCCCACGGTGCTCCCGAAGACGGGGCGGAGATCCTCGAGCAGCCCGCGCGTCAGCGCGGGGAAGGTGCTCGCGCGGTGATCCTCCTGCGCGCGATGCATCGCACGCAGGATCCGGTCGGGGACATTCGTCGGACCGGGAACGAAGAGATGGTGACGACCGGGCATACTGGAATGTACGTTCCCGAGTATGCCGTCGTCGAACATCGAGACACGCCGCCCTCCCACGCCCGGCCGCCGACTCCGGGCCGCCTTCCGTCTCCGGTGCCCCGAGTGCGGCGCCCGCGGACTCTTCACCGGCTGGCTGAGGATGCGGGCGCGTTGTCCCGGGTGTGCGCTCAAACTGGACCGCGGGACGCCGGATCATTTCGTCGGGGCGTACCTCGTGAACCTCATCCTCGCCGAGCTCCTGTTCGCCGTCGGGCTCGGGTTCTGGCTGATCGCCGTCTGGCCCGCGGTCCCCTGGGCACGGGTGCAACTCGTCGCCGTGGTGGCGATGCTGACGGCTCCGCTGCTCTGCTATCCGTTCACGCAGACCGTGTGGCTCGCCGCCGACCTCATCTTCGATCCCGTCCGACCGACCGACCGCTGACCGTCTCGTCCGCCCGCGCGCGAAGCCGACCGGTGACGCGCTCCTCCCCCACGCCTCCCGCCCGATGACGCTCCCCCTCCACGCCGCTCGGTGCCTCCGGCTCGCCGCTGCCCTGCTCCTCGCCACCGCGACGGTCGGCGCCGCGCAGGGATACCACATCCGATCCGCCTCGGCCCTGCTCCCGTGGTCGGAGCAGATCCGCGTCCGCGAAACTTGGCTTGCCGCGCGCCACGAGCGGCTCCTGCCGATGATGCGGAGCCACGGGGTGGCGATGTGGATCGTCGTGAACGAGGAGTTCCACGACAACCCGCTCGTCGCGCAGGTCGCGCCGCCGCGGCCGTACACCGGCAACCGGGACCTCTTCGTCTTCGTCGATGCGGGTGAGGCCGGATTGAAGAAGTTCGCCGTCACCGGGTACACGGAGGAGAACCTCGCGCGCTTCTTCGACGCGCCCACATCCGAGCCGCTCCCCCCCGCCGCGACGCTGCGACGGCTCTGGGAGCAGTACCAGCCGCGCACCATCGCCCTCGGGATCGGCGGTGGCCGGGGCCAGACGCGGGCGCTCGGATTCGACGCGCATCGTCTCATTTCCGAGGCGATGGGGCCCGATGCCGTCGCACGCTTCGTGAGCGACGCGCCCTTGGCCACCGAGTACCTCGATACTCGGCTCCCGGCGGAGCTCGAGCATTACCGCACCGCGGTGACCGTCACGGAGGAGATCGTCCGGCGCGCGCTCTCGAGCGAGGTCATCACGCCCGACCGCACGACCGTCGGCGACGTCCGCCGCGCGCTCTACGATATGCTCTGGGCGGCGGGCGTCCGCACCTGGTTCCAGCCCGACCTCCGCGTGCAGCGGGGCGGCGGCGCGAACGCGTCGTCGCGCGGCTTCCTGGCCGTCGCACCGGAATCCCTCGTGATCCGACCGGGGGATCTCGTCCACGTCGATTTCGGCCTGACGTATATGGGCTTCGACACCGACTGGCAGAAGATGGCGTACGTGCTCAAACCGGGTGAGACGGACGCGCCCGCCGGGCTCAAGGCGGCCCTGGCGAACACGAACACGTTGCAGGACGCGCTGATGTTGCGGGCTGCGCGACCGGGCCGCACCGGCGGCGATGTGTTCAACCAGACGATGGCGGAGATGCGCACGAAGGGGATCGAGGCGATGGTCTATTCGCATCCCCTCGGGAATCAGGGCCACGGCCTCGGGGCGTCCATCGATTTCCGCGCGGCGCTCCGCAGTGATACCCTCGGTCTCGCTCAGCGGCTCCGGGAAGGCTCGTATATGTCGATCGAGCTGAACACCGCGACGCCGGTCCCGGAGTGGGGCGGGCAGAAGGTGTTCGTGATGATGGAGGACTGCGCGTACCTGACGGCGGACGGCTATCGGTTCTTCCGACCGCGCCAGGAGGCGTTCTACCTCATTCGCGCGCGGCGCTCGTAGCGCGCCAACGGTGTGACCTCGTATGCCCGGAGTGGGAATCGAACCCACATGAGGTTGCCCTCGGGGGATTTTGAGTCCCCTGCGTCTGCCGGTTCCGCCATCCGGGCGTGACCGCTCCTGAACTTAGTCCGTCGACCGACCAGGCGGGACGGGTCAGCCGGTCGCGTTGAGCCCGTAGCGCATGATGCGACCGTGCCGTCCATCCCGGTCGCGCTCCAGCTCGTAGACGTCGCCGGGGGGCACCGGTGTCTCCGCGAGAAAGGCATCGAGCGCGCGTCGCGCCGCGTCGGACAACTGGAGGTTCGCTCCCGCGACGGTATCCGCCAGGTGCGACCGGTCACGGGCGCCGGCGATCACCGCCGAGACGCCAGGCTGGGCGAGGACCCACGCGACCGCCACCGCGCCGATCCCGACCCCGTGCGCTCGCCCGATCTCCCGCACCAGCGCGAGGAGCGCCTGGAAACGGGACCAGCCGCCGATCTCCTCGATAATGAGGCGGTATTTCACGAGGGACCGATTCTCGAGGGGCTCCGATGGCTCGGGTTGACCGAACCATCGTTCACCGAGGAATCCGCCCGCCAACGCCCCGTAGCAGAGTAATCCGACCCCGCGCGACGCGGCGAGCGGCGCCATCGTCGCCGCCGGCCGCCGATCGAGCAGCGAGTACTGGACCTGATGTGAGACGACCCGGTGCCCCGCATCGAGCATCCGAGCGAGAGAGTGCGTGTCGAAGTTGGTGATCCCCAGATGGCGTACCCACCCGCGCGCCCGCAACGCCGCGAGATGCTCGAGCGCCGCCATCCAATCGCCGTGCGCGTAGTCCCACCAATGGAACTGCACAAGGTCGATGGTCTCGACGCCGAGCCGCTCGCGGGAGCGCGCGACGATCCGCTCGATCTCATCAGGGCCCAACGTGGCCAGCCGATCGAGGTCGGGCACGCACTTGGTGTGCACTTGCACCTCACCCGCTGATCGGGTCGCCAGGAAGTCGCCGATAAGCGACTCGACGCCGGTGTAGATATCCGCACAGTCGAAGCTCGTCACACCCGCGTCGACGAAGGCCGCCATATCGGCGAGGGCGCGCGCGCGATCGACGGTGCCGTGTCCGCCCGCGAGCTGCCATCCCCCCTTCACCACCCGAGAGACCGAGTACCCGGGGGCGACGGTGACGCGCGGGACCGTCACGGCGTCGCGGCGTCGGGGGAAGGCGACGGCATCGGAACCACGGTTACGTCACCGTGCCGGAAGGTCCGCAACCCGGTCCGCGTGATGCGAAACCGTGCCCCACAATGCGGGTCAGAACACGCCACCTCAGCGTCCGTCGTCATCCAGTCCGCCGGCGCCGTCGGACGCTGCTTCGCTGGGAGGATGGGGAGCAGCGCCGCCAACGCATACATCGACATCCCTTGGCCGGGCGGGAACCGAAGGGTCTCCCCCTCAACGACGAACCAGTCACCCGCCCGGTGGCCGCACACCATCGGTCGGTCGGTCGCGATGACCTCCACCCGCAGGTCGTAGAGCTGGAATTCGTCCGCAGCGAGAGCAGGTGTGTCCATCCCGGTAGTCTATCGTGCCGCGATCGGGAGCGCGCTGTATCCGCGGAACTGGAACCCCGGCCGGCGGCGTCGGCCGGGAAGCAGCTCGATCCGCGGCACAGCGCGCGCGAGCGCCTCGAAGAGCACCTGCAGTTCCAGTCGGGCGAGGGGCGCGCCGAGGCAGAAATGGATGCCCCCACCGAAGGCGAGATGCGACGGCTCGCCACGCCCGATATCGAACCGATCCGCCGCCTCGTATCGCGCCGGATCCCGATTCGCAGCGCCGATGAGGAGCCCCACCCGCGACCCCAGTGGGACCGCGACGTCGCCGAAGACGACGCCCTCCTTGAGGACCCAGCGCCGGAAGAGCTGCAGTGGGGGGTCCCAGCGGAGCACCTCCTCGACGGCATTCGCGACGGGGACGCTGCCATTACAGAAGCGTGTCCACTCCTGCGGGTGCGCCGCGAACGCGGCGACGCCGTTCGCCGCCGCGTTCACCGACGCCTCGTGTCCCGCCATCAGCAGGAGCATCACCGTCGACGTCACCTGCGCCTCATCGAGACGATCGCCCGCGTGCATCGCCTCGAGTAGCCCAGAGAGGAGGTCGGCGCGCGGCGCCCGCCGGCGCTCGCGGATCAGCGCCGAGATGTAATCGGTGAACGCGGCGACTGCGGCATCCGCCTGCGTGCGTTCCTCCGCCGTCGCCGCCGGCTCGTACATCCGGACGACCTCGTGCGACCAGCGGAGCACCAGGGCTCGGTCCACCGCCGGCACGCCGATGAGATCGCCGATGATCTGCAGCGAGAGCGGCTCGGCGAGGTCGCGCACCACATCGAGCGCGCCCTCTGCTTTCGCCCGCTCCAGCGCGGACGCCACGGCCACTGCCGCCGGCCCGCGCTGCGCCTCGACCGCCCGCGACGTGAACGCCTCGGTGACGAGCCGGCGCAGACGCGTGTGGTCCGGCGGCTCGATCGCGAGGAGGTCCCACCGCGCGTACGCCGCGAACGAAGGATACGCGCCCGCACGCCACGGTTCGGCGGTGGCACCGGGGGCCAGATCATCCTCGTGGAGACGGTGCCGAAAGTCGACGCCGAGTCGGCGGTCCCGCCACGCGGCGTGCACATCTGTGTAGCGCGAGAGCAGGAAGGTCCCGTCTCCATCCCACCGGTAGACCGGATGGTTCGCACGCAGCCAGTCGTATGCAGGATAGGGATCGGCGGCGAACGCCGGATCGGCGGGATCGAACATGGCGCCAATCCTACCGCGAAGAGGGTAGCTTCTGCCACGTGACGAGCCCCTCACGCCCCCTCCCCTTCCACTTCGGCCTGCTCGGCGCCCTCGCGCCGCTGGTCGTCTTCGTCGCCGGCGTCACCGCCCTCGCGGCGGCCGGCGCGCCCGATGAACGCGGGTTCTGGCCGGTGCTCGTGGGAGCACTCCTCGCGAGCCGGCTCCTCGCTCGAGACGGCGCACGCTGGTCCGAGGCCGTCCTCGAGGGCATCGGGCAGCCGATCGTCGCCGTGATGGTGCTCGCGTGGCTCCTCGCTGGACTCCTCGGCGCCATCCTCGCCGCGGGCGGGCTGGTCGACGGCGTCGCGTGGGGGGCTGCCGCGCTCGGCGCTGGCCCGGTGCTCATCGTCGGCGTAGCCTTCGTGGGGTGCGCCCTCCTCGCCACGGCGACCGGGACCTCGTTCGGGACCCTGCTCGTCGCCGGACCTGTGCTCTACGGCGCGGGCGCGACCATCGGTGCCACACCCGCCGTGTTGCTCGGTGCCATCCTCGCCGGCGCCACCTGGGGCGATTCGATCTCACCGATCTCCGACACGTCGATCGCGAGTGCGGGGTCCCAGGCGACGGATGTCGCCGGGACGGTGCGGAGCCGGCTGCAGTACGTGATACCGGCGGGCGCCGTCGCCCTCGCCGCGAGCCTTGCCCTCGCCACCGTCGCATCGCGCGCCGAACCCGCCGCGACCGCGGTGGTCGCCGGTGCACGACCGGATGGTCTGCTCCTGCTCGTGGTGCCGGCGCTCGTGATCGGGCTGCTCGCGCGCGGTCGTCCGCTCCTCGATGGGCTGCTCGTCGGGGTGATCGCCGCTGCCGGCGTGGCGCTCGTGGCGGATCTGATAGCGCCCACCACACTGCTCCGCGTGGAGCCGGGCGCCTTCGGTGCGACCGGCGTGCTC
>VHBO01000029.1 GCA_016871895.1 Gemmatimonadota bacterium | reverse complement strand
CCGGCTGGGCCTTCGGAATGGGGCCCGCCCGCACCGCGATCTCACGGCACGGCATCCCGGACATCCGGATCCTTTACGACGCCGACGTCCGCTTCCTCGACCAGTTCGCCCGATGAACATCTCGCACGAGTGGCTCTCGCGCTTCGTGCCGCACGGCCGGTCGGCCGAGGCGATCCGCGACCTCCTGACGGCGCACGTGGCGACGGTGGAGGGGCTCGAGCGGCTCCGCGTCGATCTCGTCCCGTTCGTCGTCGGTCGGGTGGTGGCGAGCGAGCGTATCCCCGAGACGAAGCTGTCGTTCAATCAGGTCGACGACGGGAGCGGCACGCTCCTCGAGGTCGTCTGCGGCGCGCCGAACGTGACCGTCGGTGCCTCGTATCCGTTCGCCCGGTCGGGGACGACGATGCCGGGCGGGCTGCTGATCGAGAAGCGCAAGATCCGGGGCTTCACCTCCAACGGGATGCTCTGCTCGGCGCGAGAGCTCGGGCTCGGCGAGGAGCACGACGGGATCCTGACGCTCGCGACCGACGCGGCGCCCGGAACGCCACTGCTCGACGTGCTCCCGCTCGGGGACGTCCGCCTGCTCGTCGACGTGCTGCCGAACCGTCCCGATCTGCTCTCGCACCTCGGCGTCGCGCTCGAGGTGGCGGCGCTCACCGGGACGCCGCTCCAGCGTCCACCGGAGATCGCCGCGCTGCCGCCGGTCGCCGTGCCGGTCGTGCGGGCGGACCGCGAGGCCCGTGCCGGTGGCGTTACGGTGAAGATCGACGAGCGCGCGGACTGCCCGCAGTATGGGGCGGCGGTGCTCTCCGGGCTCACCGTCGGGCCGAGCCCGGCGTGGCTCCGCGCGGCCGTCGAGGCCGTCGGTGGACGATCGATCAACAACCTCGTCGATGCGACGAACTATCTGCTGCACGGCTTCGGCCAGCCGATGCACGCCTTCGATGCGACGACGCTGCAGGGCGACACGCTCGTCGTGCGGCGCGCACGCGGCGGCGAGCAGCTCGTCACGCTCGACGGCATTACGCGGACCCTCGATCCCACGATGCTCGTCATCGCCGATGCGGCGGCGCCCACGGCGCTCGCGGGGGTGATGGGCGGGCGGGGGAGCGAGGTTACCGACGCCACCACGCGCGTGGTGCTTGAGGTCGCCTGCTTCGCGCCGGCGGTGGTGCGCGCGACCCGGCGCAAGGCGGGACTCTCGACCGACGCGAGCTATCGGTTCGAGCGCGGCATCGACGCCGGAGCGGTGGGGGAGATGTTGACGATCGGCGCCGCGCTCCTCGCGCATCTCGGCGGTGGGCAGGTGGACGCGTTGTTGCACCTCGGCGCGGCGCCGACCGTCGCGCCGCCGCTGACCGTGCGTCCGGCGCGGGTCGCGGCGGTGCTCGGGGATGCCGTCCCGGCCGAGGAGATCGCGTCGCTGCTCCGCGGCATCGGCTTTGGTATCCGTGACGGCGTCGATGGGACCCTGCTCGTCACCGTGCCGACCTGGCGGCACGACGTGTCGCGCGAGGTGGATCTCATCGAGGAAGTGGCGCGACTGCGGGGCTTCGACCGTCTCCCCGATGCGCTGCACGGCGCGCGCCCCGGCACCGCGCCCGACGATCCGCTCTTCCTCGTCGGGCGTCGTCTGCGTGATGCGCTCGTCGCTGACGGGCTCCACGAGGTGCGCCCACTCCCCTTCACGGCGGGCGCCTCCGAGGGCTTCGTGCGGGTGCAGAACCCGCTCGCCGAGGACGAGCCGTATCTGCGTCGTCGGTTGCTCGACACCCTCGCGCGTCGCGCGGAGTACAATCTGAATCGGATGCAGGGGGACGTGCGCCTCTTCGAGGTCGGCGCAGCGTTCGCCCCGGACGGCCACGCGCTGCCGATCGAGGAGCAGCGGGTCGCCGCGCTCCTGATGGGGGCGCGCCGGCCCGTGCACTTCTCGGAGCCGCAGCCCCCCGCCTTCGATGCGTGGGATGCGAAGGCACTCGGGGAGCGTACCGCCGCCGTGGCCTTCCCCGGGGCGCGGATCGCGCTCGTCCCGGGTGATGGGGATGTACTCTGGCGGGTGTGTGCGGATGACATCGAGGTGGGGACCGTCGAGCGGGTCCTGCTCGATGCCCCGGTTTGGGCGCAGGCGGCGTTCGGCGTGGAGCTAACGCTCGGCCGGGTCGCGAACGTGCCCGTCGCCGCGCCGGGGACGCACGCGCACGGAGGCGCCGCCGTGGCGCCGACCCGAGCGCCGATCCGCTATCGACCGCTTCCGACCACTCCCGCCGCGATCTTCGATCTCGCGCTCCTCGTCCCGGATGCGGTGCCCGCTGCCGCGGTGGAGCAGGTGGTGCGCGAGGTCTCGGGGGCGCAGCTCGAGACGGTGGTACTCTTCGACGAGTTTCGTGGGTCCGGGGTCGCCGACGGCGTGCGCTCCCTCGCGTGGCGACTGACCTTCCGGCATCCGGAACGCACGTTGCGGGACAAGGAGATCGAAGGTCGGCGCGTCCAACTGCTCAAGGCTCTGGAGGAGCGTCTCGGTGTCCGCCCCCGTTCGGCCTGATCCCGCCGCCGCGGCGTTCCGCGAGCTCGAGGTGCTGGTCCGGCACCTCGGGGAGGAGGTGGCGACCTTCCGGAAGCGTGCGCAGCAGGCGGAGGCGCGCCTGAAGGCCCTCGGCGCCTCGCCGGCCGGTGAGGCGAGCGCCGAGGAGCGCGTGGCCGCACTCGAGGCGGAGAACGCCGAGCTCCGCGCGCGGCTCGACGCGGCGGTCGCGCAGACCGAGGCGGCGCTCGAGCGCGTCACCTTCCTCAGACAGCAGCACGCCCTCGGGGGGGAGACCGTATGACGGTGCATTCGACGCGGGTGCGGATCGTCGGCGAGGAGTACACGGTGCGCTCGACGGTCTCGCCGGAGCACACACAGGCCATCGCGGCACACGTCGACGCGGCGATCCGAAAGGTGCTGGAGAGCCCGGCGATCACCGATCCCGGGAAGGCCGCGATCTTGGCCGCGATGGCGATCACCTCCGAGCTCTTCGACGAGCGTGCGGCGCAGGCGCAGGTGGCGGAGCGGATGCGGTCATTGTCCGGGGAGCTCCGGCGCTGGCTGCCCCCCGGGAAGCGCGGCGAGGGGTGACGCGCGGTCGGCGCTGAACGGCGCCGGCCGTGCCGGGTGTCGCGGGTGCGACCCCTGACGGGATGCGTTGCCATTTCCCGCTGACAGTCGTACCTTGCCTCAGTCGTTCGTAGGCGCAAAGTCCCGTAGGTGGTTGTGCCGTCGGCAGTTACCCCTCTTCCGTCCCGCGCCCTTCGTCGGCGCCTGACCGAGAGGCCGATTGCCGCGGAACGTCCATCGGCGGCCGGCGCGCCTTCCCCAAGGGTCTGCGGTACCCCCCGGTGCCGCCTCGCTTATAGGAAGTCACAGATGATGAACCCGATGGCCATCGCGATCGCGATCGGCGCCGTGCTCGCGGGCGCCCTTCCGGTCGCGTTCACGTTTGGGCGCCGCCGTGGCCGCGCCCTGGAAGATGCCGCGCGGCGTGCCGCCGGCGAGGCGGCCGACCAGGTCGCGAAGCGGATCGTCGCCGAGGCGGAGCGCGAGGCCGATGCGGCGCGCAAGCAGGCGGTCCTCTCCGGCAAGGAAGAGGTCATGAAGGTCCGCGAGGCCTGGGAGCAGGAGGCCCGGAAGCGGCGCGAAGAGGTCGAACGCGAGGAGAAGCGCGTCGTCGAGCGCGAGCAGCAGGTCGACCGCAAGGTGGATATGCTCGATCAGAAGGAGAAGGAGCTCGGGCGGCGGGCGAGCGAACTCGGGCGTCGCGAGAAGCAGCTCGAGGAGCGGCAGGGCGAGCTCGACGCGATGGTCGGCGAGGAGCGGCGGCGGCTCGAGCAGGTGGCCGGCCTCTCGGCGGAGCAGGCGAAGGCGGAGCTGACGCGCCGGCTGGAAGAAGAGGCGCTGGCCGCGTCAGCGAATCGCGTGCGCGAGATCCGTGAGACGGCGAAGCGCAATGCCGACCGCGAGGCGAAGAAGATCGTCGCGCTGGCGGTGCAGCGGATCGCGGCCGAGCACACGGCGGAGATAACTGCGGCGGCGGTCGCGCTGCCGAAGGATGATATGAAGGGGCGCATCATCGGGCGCGAGGGCCGGAACATCCGCGCCTTCGAGCTGGCGACGGGCGTCGACGTGATCATCGACGACACGCCCGACACCGTCGTCGTGAGCTGCTTCGACCCCGTGCGGCGCGAGGTGGCGCGCGTCGCGCTGGAGAAGCTCGTGGCGGACGGCCGGATCCATCCCGGACGCATCGAGGAGGTCGTCGAGAAGGCGCGGAAGGAGGTCGACGCGTCGATCATCGAGACCGGGGAGCAGGCCGCCTACGAGGTCGGCGTGCACGGGCTCCATCCCGAGATGATCAAGTTGATCGGGCGGATGAAGTGGCGGACGAGTTATGGCCAGAACATCCTGTACCACTCCAAGGAGACGGCGTTCCTCGCGGGGATCATGGCCGCGGAGCTCGGGCTCGACGTGGCGATGGCGAAGCGCGGTGCCCTGCTGCACGACGTGGGCAAGGTCCTGACGCACGATCACGAGGGGACGCACGTCCAGCTCGGCGTCGAGGTCGCGACGAAGTACGGCGAGCATCCGCTCGTCGTGAACTGCATCGCGGCGCACCACGACGACGTACCGCACGAGAGCGAGGTGTCGGTGCTCGTGCAGGCGGCCGATGCGATCTCCGGGTCGCGGCCCGGCGCGCGGCGCGAGGCGTTCGAGACCTACGTGAAGCGGCTCGAGGGACTCGAGAAGATCGCCGGCAGCTACAAGGGCGTCGATCGCGTCTTCGCGATCCAGGCGGGCCGCGAGGTGCGGGTCATCGTCGATCCGAGTGGGATCGACGACGCGCGGATGCAGTCGCTGACCGAGGAGATCGCGCGGCGCGTGGAGTCGGAGCTGCAGTACCCAGGGCAGATCCGCGTGGTCGCCATCCGTGAGACGAGGGCGTCGGACATTGCCCGCTGAGCTGATCGACGGCGTCGCCATCGCGGCGCGGGTCCGGGCGCGGGTCGCCGCCGAGGCGGCCGTTCTCGCGCCGCGCGGCCTCGTGCCGGGGCTGACCGTGGTGCTCGTGGGCGACGATCCGGCGAGTGCGGTCTACGTCGCGAGCAAGGAGAAGGCGTGCCACGAGGCCGGGATGCGCGGAGAGACGATCCGCCTCCCCGCGACGACCACGGAGGCCGAGCTCCTCGCCGTCATCGACCGATTGAACGCCGACCCGGCCGTGCACGGGATCCTCGTGCAGATGCCGGTACCGCGTCACATCGACGCGCAGGCGGTGATCCGGCGGATCGATCCCGCGAAGGACGTCGACGGCTTCCACCCGGTGAACGCTGGGAAAGTGCTCATCGGCGATCCCGATGCCTTCGCCCCGTGCACGCCGGCCGGCGTCCAGGTGCTGCTGACGGAGAGCGGTATCGAGACGGCGGGGAAGGAGGCGGTGATCCTCGGGCGCAGCACGATCGTCGGGAAGCCGATGGCGGCGTTGCTGATGCAGGCCGGCCGCGGCGCCGACTGCACGGTGACGGTCTGTCACTCGCGTACGCGCGACCTCGCGTCGCACACGCGGCGCGCGGACATCCTCATCGCGGCGATCGGGAAGCCTGAGATGGTGACCGCCGAGATGGTAAAGCCGGGCGCCGTCGTCATCGACGTCGGGATCAACCGGGTCGAGGACCCGACGGCGAAGCAGGGCTATCGGATCGTCGGGGATGTGCGGTTCGAGGAGGTGCGCGCCGTGGCGTCGCACATCACGCCGGTGCCCGGTGGCGTCGGGCCGATGACGATCGCGATGCTGCTGGCGAACACGGTGCGCGCGGCGCGCCTTACCCTCGTGCGCTGACGATCGCGATGCTCGCCCCCGGCGCCGCCATCGAGTCCGCCCTCGGCGTGGGGGAGCTCGCGGGGTACGCGAAGGAGTCCCTCGAGGCGGCCTTCCCGGGGCTCTGGGTCAAGGGGGAGGTCTCCAACTTCAAGCGACACTCCAACGGCCACTGGTATTTCTCGCTGAAGGATGCGGTGGGGCAGCTGCCGGCCGTCATCTGGGCGCGCGATGCGCGCCGGATCCCGGCGCCGCCGGACGAGGGGATGAGCGTCTTCGCGCGCGGCACCCTCAGCCTCTGGACGGGGCAGGGGAAGCTGCAGTTCATGGTCGACGCGATCGAGGCCGAGGGCGCCGGGCTCTGGCAGAAGGCGTTCGACACGCTGAAGGCGACGCTCGACGCCGAGGGGCTGACGGCGGCGTCCCGCAAGCGTCGGTTGCCCAGGTATCCGTCGCACGTGGCGGTCATCACGAGCGGCGACGGAGCCGCGTGGCGTGACATCCAGGCGGTGATCCGCCGGCGGCACCCCGGCGTGCACCTCACGCTGATCCCGGCCGTCGTGCAGGGTGAGCTCGCTCCGGCCTCGCTCGTGCAGGCGCTCGATCGCCTCGCGCGCTGGGGCGGCGCCGACGTCGCCATCATCGGGCGCGGTGGCGGGTCGCGCGAGGATCTCTGGGCGTTCAATCACGAAGCGGTCGCCCGGGCGGTCGCGGCGTGCCCGATCCCGGTGATCTCCGCCGTGGGGCACGAGACGGATTTCACGATCACCGATTTCGTGGCCGACGAGCGTGCGGCGACGCCGAGCGTTGCCGCGGAGCGCGCCGTCCAGGTGCTTGAGGAATTGCGCGCGGGGGTCCGAGCGCTCGGTGGGCGGCTCTCCGATGCGCTCGAGGATCGGGTCGACCGGGAGGGGCGCCGGTTGCGTGCACACGCCGATGGCCTCCGGCTGCGGGCGGGGCGCGCGGTGGAGCGGCGTCGGGCACGCATCGAACGGGTCGCCGGACGCCTCGAGGCGCTCTCCCCGCTCGGCGTCCTTGCCCGCGGCTTTGCTGTCGCCCGCGGGGCGGATGGTCGACCGCTCGTGCGCCGTGGGGCGTTCACCGTGGGTGAGCGCTTCGACCTGTTGCTGACCGACGGCCGCGTGACCGCGCGGACCGAATTCATTGACGCCAGCGCCCCGCATCTGAGGACCGGCTGATGACCTTCGAGGAGACCTTGGCCCGCCTGGAGGAGATCGCCCAGGCGCTCGACCGTGACGACCTCCCCCTCGAACAGGCGCTTCGTCTGTTCGAAGAGGGGATCGTCCGCCTCCGCGAGGCGTCCGCCGTCCTCACGGAGGCCGACGGGACGGTGCGGACGCTCGTCGAGACGGCTGATGGCGTCTTCGAGGCGCGGTCGTGAGCGACGCGATGGCGGTCCCGATCGACTTCGGCAGCGACCGGGCGCGCGTGGCCCAGGCGCTCGACGCCCTCGTGGCGCGGTGTCTCGATGGCCGGGACGGCGCGGTGTACGAGGCCATCCGGTACAGCCTCGCCGGGGAAGGGAAACGGCTGCGCGCCGTCCTCGTCCTCAGCGCCTATCGCGCGGCTGGGGGCACCGGGGACGTGAGCCACCTCGCGGCCGCGGTCGAGGTGGTGCACGCGTACTCGCTCGTCCACGACGATCTCCCGTGTATGGATGACGATGCGATGCGGCGTGGGCGGCCGACGGTGCACGTCGTGCACGGCGTCGCGGCGGCGACCGCGGCGGGGATGGCAATGGTGCCGCTGGCGGCCCGTGCGGCGGCCGACGCGGCACTCGGGCTCGGGCTCGATGCCGACGAAGCCGCAGCGATCGTGCGTGAGCTGATGCGTGCCTCCGGGGCCGCCGGGATGATCGGGGGACAGCTGCTCGACCTCGAGGGGGAGGGGCGTTCCCTCTCCCTCGAGGAGCTCGAGCGCGTGCATCGGCTCAAGACCGGGGCGCTCATCGAGTCGTCGATGGTGCTCGGGGGGCTGGTGGCGCGCGCACCGTCGGCTCGGCTCGAGGCGTTCCGACGCTATGGGGCCGCCATCGGGCTCGCGTTCCAGATCGCCGATGACGTCCTCGACATCACTGCCACGACGGACCAACTCGGCAAGACCGCCGGCAAGGACGTCGAGTATCGTAAGAGCACCTATCCGGCTCTCCTCGGGGTGGCGGGGGCGAAGGCGCGCGCCGAAGCGTTGGTGCAGGAGGCGTGCGCCGGTCTGCAGGGACAGGGCGCGCTCACCCCGGAGCTCGAGTTCCTCGCCCGTTTCGTCGTCGCCCGTCGCTCCTGATGCCTCGCGTCTCTTGCCCGGACGCCGTGCCGGGTGGCAACCTACCACACTCCCCATCGCCCGCTGTCCGATGACCCTGCTCGACCGACTCCAGAGTCCCGCCGATCTCCGCACGATGTCCGCTGCGGAGCGTACGCAGCTCGCGCAGGAGATCCGCGACTTCCTGATTTCCACCTGTTCGGTCACCGGCGGCCACATCGGCGCGGGCCTCGGCGTCGTCGAGCTCACGATCGCGCTGCACACCGCGTTCGAGACCCCGCGGGATCAGCTCGTCTGGGACGTCGGCCATCAGGGCTATCCGCACAAGGTGCTGACGGGCCGGAAGGACCAGATGCACACGCTGCGGCAGGAAGGGGGCATCTCCGGCTTCCTGAAGCGCACGGAGAGCCCGTACGACACCTTCGGCGCGGGGCACGCGGCGACGTCGATCTCCGCCGCGCTGGGGATGGCGGCGGGGCGTGACCTCCGCGGCGAGGATTTCAAGGTCGTCGCCATCATCGGGGATGGTTCGCTCGGGTCGGGGCTCGCGTACGAGGCGTTGAACAACGCCGGCGCCATGGACCGGGACTTCATCGTCGTGCTCAACGACAACGAGATGAGCATCGCGCCCAACGTCGGGGCGATGCACAAGTATCTCACCTCGGTGCAGCGCAACCCGATCTACAACCGGCTCCGCAGCGCCATCGGCGACTGGGCCGACCACGCGACCGGGGTGTTCAAGGATGCCGGCACCCTCGTGCGGCGCTGGGAGGAATCGGTCAAGGCGTTCCTGACGCCCGGGGTCCTGTTCGAGGAGCTCGGCTTTCGGTACTTCGGCCCCATCGACGGGCACGACATCGGACAGATGGTGGAGACGTTCGAGGCGATGAAGGGGTTCAACGGGCCGCGCCTCGTGCATGTGATCACGCAGAAGGGGCGCGGCTTCCCGGCCGGCGAGCACGGCGAGAAGTGGCACGCACTCCCGCCGGGCCACGATCCGGCCACGGGGAAGCTGCTCAAGGCCGCGACGGGGAACCCGAACTACACGGCGGTCTTCGGGACGGCGCTCGCGGAGCTGATGACGGCGCACCCGCAGGTGGCCGCCATCACGGCGGCGATGCCGAGCGGTACCGGGATCGGGACGGTGGCGAAGGCGCACCCGACACGGACCTTCGACGTCGGCATCGCCGAGGGGCACGCGGTCACCTTCGCGGCCGGGCTGGCCACGCAGGGCGCGAAGCCCGTGGTCGCGATCTACAGCACGTTCCTGCAGCGCGGCTACGACAACATCGTGCACGACGTCGCCATCCAGTCGCTCCCGGTGGTCTTCGCGATGGACCGCGCCGGGCTGGTCGGCGAGGATGGCGAGACGCACGCGGGGCTCTATGACATCGCCTATATGCTCGCGGTCCCGCATATGACCGTCACCGCGCCCAAGGATGGGGCGGAGCTGGTCGGCCTGCTGAAGACTGCGATCGCGCACGAGGCGGGGCCGTTCTGCGTCCGGTATCCGCGTGACGTGGCGCCCGATCTCGTTCCTGCGGCGGCGGAGGTCCGAGCGGTCCCTCCCGCCTCCTGGGAGGTGCTGCGCCGCGGCGAGCGCGTCGCCGTGCTTGCGGTCGGGACGATGGTGCGGGAAGCGATGCGCGCGGCAGAGCGTCTCGCGGCCGACGGCCTCGAGGTGACGGTGGTGAACTGCCGCTACCTCAAGCCCTATGACGAGGCGACGCTGGCGAGCCTCGTCGCGAGCCACGAGCAGATCGTCGTCGTCGAGGAAGGCACCGTGATCAACGGCTTCGGCGCCTTCATGGCCTCGGTGATCGCGGCGCTGGCCCCCGACGTGCGCGTGCACACCCTCGGCGTCCCCGACCGGATCGTCTACGCCGCGTCGCGCACTCGGCAGCTCGCGCAGTGCGGCATCGATGCTGACGGCATCGCGCGCGCCGTGCGTGCCGCCGCTGAGAGCGGGGCGCTCGCCGGGTGATCACCCGGCTCGGCGTCGTCGGCCATCGCGGCTACGACGGCCTCTCCGACGTCCTGACGTTCCTCGCTCGCGAGGCGCCGGCGCACGGACTCTCGCTGCACGTCGAGGGGAGTCTCGCCGAGCTCGTCCCAGGCGCGGCGACGCTCGCGCGCCCCGACGAGGTCGACGCCCTCCTCGCGCTCGGCGGCGACGGCACCCTCCTCCGGGCGGCGCGCTTCCTCGGCGGGGCGCCGATCCCGATCCTCGGCGTCAACCTCGGCAAGCTCGGGTTCCTCACCGCCTGTTCGCACGAGGAATTCCCCGCGGGGTTTGCCGCTTTCGTGGCCGGTCGGTACACCGTGCAGGACCGACTCGCGCTCGAGGCGAGTACCACGCAGCCGGACGGCTCGGTCGGGGTGCGACTGCGCGCGCTGAACGATGTGGTCGTCCACAAGGGCGGGTTCGCGCGGGTGCTCCGGCTCCGCCTCTTCGCCGACGATGAGCTCGTCGCCGCGTTCGCCGCCGATGGCGTCGTCGTCGCGACGCCGACCGGGTCCACCGCGTATGCGCTCTCCGCGAACGGTCCCGTTGTGGTCCCGACCCTCGACTCGATCCTCGTGACGCCGGTCGCGCCCCACACGCTGGCGCTCCGCCCCACGCTCCTCCCGGCAGACGCGACGGTTCGTCTCGAGGTGGAGGATGCGCCGGATGAGGTGCTGGTGACGGCGGACGGGCAGGTCGGGACGGCGCTCGCGGCGGGACAGCATCTCGTGGTCTGTCGCGGCGCGTCGCCCGTGCGGCTCGTCCAGCTCGACGGTCATCCCTTCTTCGCGCGCCTCCGGATGAAGCTCGGCTGGGGCGGGCTCGCGGATCGCGACGGATGAACGCGAACGCCGACGCGTGCGGTACGGTGATGAGGCCGACCACCGCGCCCCGGCCGAACGTCCTCGCATGCTGACCGTACTCCGCATCCGACAGCTCGCGGTCATCGACGAGGTCGCCCTCACCCTCGCCCCGGGGTTCAACGTCCTTACCGGCGAGACCGGCGCCGGTAAGTCGATCGTCGTCGAGGCCCTCGGCCTGCTGATCGGGGAGCGAGCGTCGAGCGACCTCGTGCGCGCGGGCGCCGAGCGGGCGATGGTGGAGGGAATCTTCGACATCGGCGAACGCCCCGCCTTCCGGCAGACGCTCGACGAGCGGGGGATCGATTGCGAGGGCACGCTCGTGCTGCGCCGCGAGGTGGCGGCGGCCGCCGGTTCGCGTGCGCGCGCGTGGATCAACGGGACCCCCGTGACCGCCGGCACGCTCGCGGAGGTGGGCCGGGCGCTGGTGAACGTGCACGGCCAGCACGAGGCGCAGGCGCTGCTCGCGCCGGAGGCGCAGCGGGATATCCTCGATGCCTTCGGCGGCGCCGGTCGCGAGCGCGACGCGTTACGCGACGCGCACCGCTCGCTCGTGGAGGCCGAGGCGGCGTGTGACGCGCTCGCGGCCCGGGAGGCGGAGGCGCGTCGGCGCGCGGACTGGCTCGCCCACGTCGCGGCGGAGATCGAGGCCGCGGCGCCGCGCCCCGAGGAGGATGCGGCGATCGAGGATGAGGCGCGTCGGCTGACGTACGCGGAGGAACTGCAGACGCTCGTGACCGAGGTGACGGAGGCGCTGGAAGGGGAGGAGGGCGCCCTGCCGCGGCTCGGTCCTTTGCAGCGGTCGCTCGCCGGACTGCAGCGCATCGATTCGGCCACGGCGCGGCTGCAGGAACTCTACGACGCGGCGTGGTACGCGCTCGAGGAGGTCGCGCGGGAGGCGCGGGCGTACGCGGAGGGGATCGAGCACGATCCCGCCCGGCTCGCGGAGGTCGAGCGCCGCCGGGACCTGCTGTATCGGTTGAAGCAGAAGCACGGCGGTTCAATTGAGGCGGTAGTGGAGGCGGGGCGTGCCGCGCGCGCCGAGCTCGACCTGCTCGACACGGCGGGGCTCGACCGACGGACCCTCGAGGCCCGTCGCGACGCGGCCGCTGTCGCGGTAACCACGGCGGCGGAGCTGCTCTCGGGCAAACGCCGCGCCGCTGCGGCGGCGCTCGCGACGGCGGTCTCCGCGCGGCTCCCCGAACTCGGGATGCCCGCTGGGCGGTTCCTCGTCGACCTTCCCGCACGTGAGCGCATCGGTCCCGACGGGGCCGAGCAGGTGGAGTTCCGGGTCGCGCTGAACCTCGGGCACGAGGCGCGGCCGCTCGCGCGGGTGGCCTCCGGAGGTGAGCTCGCGCGGGTGATGCTCGCGTTGAAGGTCATCCTCGCCCGTCTGGATGATGTGCCGACGCTGATCTTTGACGAGGTCGACGCGGGGATCGGCGGCCGCACCGGTCTGATGGTCGGCGATGCGATGCGCGATGTCGCGACGCACCATCAGGTGTTCGCGATCACGCACCTGCCGCAGATCGCGGCGCGGGCGCATCACCACATCGTGGTGGCAAAGGGCGCGAAGGGGGGCGTGACGACGAGCGATGTCGTGGTCGTGACCGACGAGGCGCGCGTCACCGAGGTGGCGCGGATGCTCGGTGGCGATGCCGAGTCGGCGACGAGCCGTGAGCACGCGAGGGAGCTGTTGGCGTCGGCCTCTGTGGCGCCGACGCGGGACCGCCCGACGGCTCAGCGCGCGCGGAAGCGGGGATAGGCGCGGAGGAGGACGCGGTCCTCGAACGCCTTGGGGACGAGCCCGTGGCGGCTCGCGATCGATTGCAGATGGGTGTAGCTCAGCTCCCACGCCGTCCCGCCGATCGCCAGGCGTCGGCGCGCGGCGAGCGTGGAGTACGTGAGGGAGAGCCCGACGCGCTGCGCCTCGCGCGCGCTCCACGCGTCGAGTCGCGCTGGGTCCGCCCCGCCGGGAAGGCCGATCTCCGGTACGCCGTGGCGGTCCCCCTCGGCGCGGCTCCATTGCCAGAGCGCACCGAGCATCAGGTAATCGCCGAGCTGCCACCGTGGGGCGACCGTCGCGTCGAAGAGTCGGCCGGGCGTCACCTGCACGGCGAGCGTCCGCCCGGCCTCGACGAGGTCGGTGCCGTCGGGTGCGGGGACGCGGAGTGGTCGGACGACCGCCGCACCGCTCGACGTCGCCCCCAGCGCGATCGTCGTCCAGAGGCGGTCACCCAGCACCACGTCGGTCAGCGAACGCACGGTGAAGGCGGCGGTGCCGGTCCCCGTCCCGACGTCGAAGAGCGCGTCCGGGTCGTCGACGGTCCCGGTCCCGAGGCGATAATCGATGAGGACCGATTGGCGGACCCCACGCGTCCCCCGCTCGAATCGCTGTGGAACCCGGTCGATCAGCAGGAGCTTCGCCGAGACGTGCACGTCCCCGATGGCGGTGAGCGCCCCGGCATCCAGCGGGCGGGCCCCGTAGCCGTCGGTCGTGTCGCGGACGAGTCGGTCGAGTTCCTCGCCGGTCAGCCCGATCTCCGCACTTGCCGGGAGGGCGCCGCTCGCCGGGATGCCGGCGATGCCGTATCGAGAGAAGGCGGTGCGCATCGAGTCGACGCGGGCGATCAGCAGCGATTCCGCCGAGCTCCCCGCGAGCGGCACGTACCGACGGCCCGCGCCGGTCGCGGTGCCGTAGAGCGAGCCGAGTCCCGTCGCGAAGCTCGAGGCGGTGCTGGCGAGCGCGGTCACCCGCGCGGCCTCGGCGAGGATCAGCGCGCACTCGGGGAAGGCGGCTGGGTTCGCTGCGCAGGCGGTGCGGCGCTGGCCCAGCTGGGTCGCCGCGGTGGTGAAGCGCCCGATCGCGGTCGCGTTCGCGGCGGCGACGCCGCTCCCGAGGCGCAGCGGGTTGAGCCCGAGGGTCGCCGTGCTGTCCGGGCGGGCGCGGAAGAGCGCCTCCGGGCGCGTCCGGACGAGTGTGGCACGGACGGCGAGTGTGACGCGTGAGGTCACGCCGTACTCGAGGCCGAGAGCGGAGGCGAAGAGGCGTTGCCGCACCTCAAGACGCGTGGGGCCGAGGGAGGCGCGGAAGTCATCGACCCCGAGCCCGCGCACGAGCCCTTCGATCGGCGCGAGGAGCGCGAGACGTGTCGCATCGAGCGGGCTCCCCGTCAGCGCACCACCGATCCCCTCGAGGCGCCCCTCGTTCCAGCGATCGCGCTGGAGGGTGAGCTCGCCCCCGGTCTCGACGCGGAACGCCCCGCGCGGCAGCGTCACCGCGTCGGGTCCCGGTGTCAGGATCCGCTGGCTCGCCGCCGTCGTCGGGACGATGCTGCCGCCGAGGAGGGCGGCGCACAGGACCGCGAGTCGGCGCGGACGGGAGGAGGGAAGGATCGGCGACACGGCGTGGACGATGGGCCTGCGGGCGGGCGAGCGGCTAGTTTCCTCTCGTGATGTCACAAGATAATGCACCGCTCCCGTCGACCGACGCGCTCGAGGCGACCGCCCCCCTGTCGACGATTCCCTGGCAGCTGACGGGGAACCACTGGCTCGCGCTCCCGTGCATCCATCCCGCCGACGCCTCGATCCACGCCGTGAGCCTCGTGCATCGTGGGGCGCGCGGGGCCGTCGAGTTCGCGGGCGGGCCCGATTTCCTGTCCGGCCGTGCGGCGCCGTTGGCGCGTCCGGTGATCCGGATCGACGGCGTGGAGGTGGAACTCGCCCAAGGAGGGATCGTTTGGGAGCGTGCGCTCCAGTGGCTGCCGACCTTCACCGCGCAGGTAGGGGACGTTGTGGTGCGGGGCACCGTGTTCGCGCCCTTCGGGCGTGATGCGGACATCGCCGGTGCGGTGTATGCCATCGCGCTCGAGAATCGCGGCTCCGCCGCCCGGCGCGTCGAGGTCTCGCTCGAGGGGGTGCTCGGGCACCGGCAGTTGCGCGTGCGGACGCCCCGTCCCGCCGAGGACGCGCATCGCGCCACGCGGACACCGGACGGCATCGTGCTGCTCGACGGCGCTGGCGTCCCGGGGTTCTGTGCGCTCGCCCTCGCGGCCGACGGAGAGGCGCAGGTCGAGGTGACGCCGGGGGACGCGCCGTCGTATGCGATCCGTCGGGCGTTCCTCCTCGGCCCAGGGGAACGGGGCGAGATGGCGTTCCACCTTGCCGCCGGCCCCGAACGTGACGGCGCTGCGGCCACCGTCGGCGTGATGCGACGGCGCGGCTGGCGACCGCTCCTCACCGCCACGCGCGAAGCGTTGCGGACGTTGGAGCAGAGCACCGGGGTCGAGGCGGTCGACGCCCTCGTGAACCGACACCTGCTCTTCGCGTACTTCTACGCCGTCGCCCGCGCCCTCGATGACGCGCATTTTTATCTCGTCCGGTCTCGGGCGCCGTGGTGCCCCTGGGGGACGACGATCCGCGATTGGGAGGCGCTCGCGTGGACCGTGCCGGCGGTGCAGCTCGCCGATCCGCCGCTCGCGCGTGAACTGATCCTCCGCGCCTGCGAGGTGCACGGGTACGCGCCGGGCCGCGGCGTCCATTACCTCGACGGGACGCTCTTCGAGCCGGGGTTCACGCTCGAGGGGGTCGCGTCGTATGCGGTCGCCGCCGAGCGCTATATCCGGGAGACCGGGGACGACCAGATCGTGGAGGAGGCCGTCCTCGCGGACACGTTGTACGTGTCGCACGACGACCTCGCCGCCCGACGCGACGCCGACCATCCGCTCTATCGCACCGAGGTGACACTCGAGCGCCAGGTCGCGCCGTTGCCGTACACCCTGCACGGGAACGCGGTCGCCGCGTTCGCGCTCGATGCCTTCGCCAAGCTGCTCGACGAGGAGGCCGCGAAGGAGGTGCAGGACCCCGCGCCCGTCCGGGCGGCGCTGCGCCGGCATTTCGCGTCGGGGGGCGCAGGGAAGGAGACCTTCGCGGCGACCGCCGACCTGCGCGGCGAGCGCACGCTGGACGACGACCCCGTCGGCTCCGCGCTCTGGCTTCCGCTCTGGGAGGGGGTCGACCGGACCGATTCCACGTATCGACGCACGGCGAAGCGGATCGGGGCCTCGACGCGGCTCACCGTGCAGATCGGTCGGCTCCTCGGGCCCGACGCGTCCGAGATGGTGCAGTGGCTCCGTCGGGCGCCGCTGGCCGACGGTTGGGCCGCGGAACACGTCGATGCCGAGGGGCGCGCCACGAGCGCCGGGGGAGATGCCGCGCTGAGTGGACTGCTCGCCGCGACCCTCTGGCACGTCGTCCACACGCAGGGCGTCCGCGGCTAGCCGCAATCAGGTGGGGCGTGGCGGCCCGCGGTGTCGCCGCGCCCGTCGCGATCAGCCTCGGAGGGCGAAGCCAGTGGCGCCCGCCGCCACCGCTCCTAGGACCGAGAGCGTGATGTAGAGCGCGGCGCGCAGCGCCTGGCCGCCCTGCAGCAGCGCGAGCGTCTCGACGGCGAAGGTCGAGAAGGTGGTGAAGCCGCCGCAGAGTCCGACGGCGACGAAGAGGCGCACCCCCGAGGCCGCGCCGGTGGCGTCGGCCCAGCGGAGGAACCAGCCGAGAAGGAAGGAGCCGCCGAGGTTGATCAGGAGCGTCGGCCAAGGGAGTCCCGTCGTCGCGAGGCGTGCCCCCGCGAGCGTGACGAGATGTCGCGCGGCGGCGCCGAGCGCGCCCCCGCCGGCGACGGCGAGGAGGGCGGTGAGCGAGGTGGGTGTGGGCGTGGTCACGGCCGTGGGGAATGGATGCCGGGGGTGGGAATCGAACCCACACGGGCTTTCGCCCAAGGGATTTTAAGTCCCTCGCGTCTCGCCAATTTCGCCACCCCGGCGTCGGAACGCGCGAGGCGGGGGCGGCAGTGCCACCCCCGCCTCGGTGCATCATCGGAACCGACAGAGCGGGAAACGGGACTCGAACCCGCGACCCCAACCTTGGCAAGGTTGTGCTCTACCAACTGAGCTATTCCCGCGTGAGGCGAAGGTTAGGGTGGGGCGGGGGGTCCGGCAAGCGCACCGACTCGCGGAGTCGGCAAGGGGAGGTTCGGCCAGCGGGTCCGGCACTGGGTCCGTGCACGTCGCGGCGCGTCGTGTGTGTGGCGTGGGGTGGTTATAATCGCCGGATGTCCGTGCTGCGCGTTCCCGGCGACAAGTCGATCTCGCACCGCGCGCTCCTCCTCGCGGCGCTCGGGGACGGCCCGAGTGAGATCCGCGGTCTCCTCGTCTCCGCCGACGTCGAGGCGACCGCGCGGGCGTTGCGCGCCCTCGGCGTAGCGGTCCCGCCCCTCGATGCGACAGTGATGGTCGTGCCCGGCGTCGGACTGCGCGGCCTCCGGGCGCCCACCGAGCCAATCGACTGCGCGAACAGCGGGACCACCGCTCGGCTCGTCGCGGGGCTCGTCGCCGGGGCCGGGCTCGACGCCACCCTCGTCGGGGACGTGAGCCTCTCGCGTCGGCCGATGCGCCGCATCGCGGAGCCGCTCCGGGCGATGGGCGCGACCGTGGCGCTGCCGTCGCACGACGGGCTGCCGATGACGGTGCGCGCCACGGCGCTGCATGGCCTGACGTGGCGCAGCCCCGTCGCGAGTGCCCAGGTGAAGAGCGCGGTCCTGCTCGCCGGGCTCGTCGCGCAGGTGCCGGTCGAGGTGCACGAGCCGCAGCCGACGCGCGATCACACCGAACGGCTGCTCGCGTCGCGCGGCGTCGATCTCGTGCGTGATAGCACGATGGTCGCGTTGCGCCCGACGGGTCGCTTGGATGCCGGCCCCACCGACGTACCCGGTGATCCGTCAAGTGCGACGTTCCTCCTCGGTGCCGTCGCGCTGGGGGCGGCGTCGACGCTCCGGCTCGAGCACATCGGGGTGAACCCGACGCGGATGGGGGCGGTCGCGGTGCTCCGTCGGATGGGGCTCTCGGTGCGGCTCGAGGGGATGCGGCAAGTCGGGGGGGAACCGGTCGCGGATCTCGTGGCGACATCCGTCGGGGACCTGTCGCCCGGAGGATCGGGGGGACTGGGTGGCGCTCCGTCGGCGTTGCTCGGTGTGACGATCGGTCCGGACGAGGTGCCCGTTCTGATCGACGAACTCCCCCTGCTTGCCTGCGTCGCCGCGCGGGCAGCAGGGGAGACGCGAGTGACCGGCGCCGGCGAGCTCCGCGTGAAGGAGAGCGATCGGATCCGGCTGGTGGTCGAGAACCTGCAGGCGGTCGGCGTCGAGGCTGAGGAGCTCGCCGATGGGTTCGTCATCCGCGGCGGCGACGGTCCGCTCGCGGGGCGCGTGCGGACCGCCGGGGACCACCGCATCGCGATGGCGTTCGGTGTCCTCGGGGCGGTGCCGGGGAACGCGATCGTCGTCGACGACCCATCGTGCGTCGCGGTCTCGTGGCCTAGTTTCTGGGATGCGCTCGATGCCTGCCGCCGCTGACCCCGCCCGTCCGTTGGTGATCGCGATCGACGGACCCGCCGCCTCGGGGAAGTCGAGCACCGCGAAGCGCGTCGCCGCCGTGCTCGGCATCCGCCACGTCGATTCGGGGGCGCTGTACCGCGCCGCGACGGCGGCGATGCTACGGCGCGCGCCCGACGAGACGACGTGGAGCGAGGCGGGGGTCCTCGACGCGGTGCACGGCGTCACGCTGGAACCCGTCGATGGGACCTTCCGTCCGCTGCTGGACGGGGCACCGGCGGAGGGGGAGCTCCGTGGGGTCGCGGTGACCTCGCGGGTCTCCGTGGCGGCGCGGATGCCCGGGGTGCGGACCTGGGTGAATGCGATGATCCGGGCCGCGGCGGCGTCGCACCCGGTGGTGGTGGACGGGCGGGATATGGGCTCGGCGGTCTTCCCGGAGGCGGCGGTGAAGGTCTTCCTCGTCGCGGACCCGCACGAACGGGCGCGCCGCAGGCTCGTGGAGCGGCAGGGCGGGGCGCCGGCGCTCGCCGAGGTGCTGGCCGAGGTGGAGGCGTTGATGCGCCGGGACGCGGCGGACGCCGCGCAGACGATCGAAGCGCCCGGGGCGGTCCGAATCGACACCACCCGGCTGACACCGGAGGAGCAGGTGGAGCGGATCGTCGCGCTGGCGCGGGGGGTGGCACAGGGCTAAGTTGCGGGGCTACACCCACCCCATGCCTCGACGCGGCGAGCCGAACCCTCCGCGACCGGAGTCCCACCCGTATGAGCACCACGGAAGAAGTGCTGTCGCCCGAGCTGATTGCCCGCCGGAAGCGCGACGCCCAGAAGGCCCAGCTGCGCCCCCTCGCCAACCGCCGCCCCGAACTCTACGACGAGGACGAGATCGCCTCCGAGTCGTTCGAGGCGATGATGGATATGTACAACGGCACGCTCGCCTCGATCGAAGAGGGTGAGATCGTGCAGTCGACGGTCCTCGAGATCCGCGAGAACCTCGTCGTCCTCGACATCGGCTTCAAGTCCGAAGGGACGATCCCGCTCGAAGAGTTCAAGGACATGCCGGACCTCAAGCCCGGCGACGCCGTCGAGGTCCTGCTCGAGCACCTCGAGGACAGCGAGGGCTCGGTCGTCCTGTCGAAGAAGAAGGCCGACTTCATGCGCGTGTGGGAGCGGATCCGCGTCGCGTACGAGTCCGACCAGCCGGTCGAGGGCGTCCTCGTCAAGAAGATCAAGGGCGGCGTGGTCGTCGACCTCATGGGCGTCGACGCGTTCCTCCCGGGCTCGCAGATCGCGCTCCGTCGCGTCCCGAACATCGACGATCTCCTCGGCCAGAAGTACGAGTTCAAGATCATCAAGCTCAACAAGCGCCGCCGGAACATCGTCGTCTCGCGCCGCGTGATCCTTGAGACCGAGCGCGCCGGCAAGCGTGAGAAGCTCATGAAGGAGCTGGGCAAGGACCAGGTCCGGAAGGGCGTCGTCAAGAACATCACCGACTTCGGGGCGTTCATCGACCTCGGCGGCGTGGACGGCCTGCTCCACATCACCGATATGTCGTGGGGCCGCATCTCGCATCCGAGCGAGATGGTGCACATCGGGATGGAGCTCGAGGTCAAGGTCCTGGA
>VHBO01000028.1 GCA_016871895.1 Gemmatimonadota bacterium | reverse complement strand
TCCCGCTCCTCGCTCTCCTCGCCCTCCGCCTCCCCGCCCAATCGCTCCCACAGCTCCCGCCCGCCGTCGTCACCGCGACGCGGCTGCCGGGACTTCGCGTCGCGCCGACGGCCACCGCCACCGTCCTTGACGGGGCGACACTCCGCGCCGAAGGGGTGACGCACGTGGCGGATGCGCTGCGGCGGGTGCCCGGACTCACGGTGACGCGGGTCTCGAGCGCGGGGTCGCAGGTCGCGCTCTTCCTGCGGGGTGGACAATCGAACTACGTGCGCGTCCTCGTCGACGGCGTCCCCGTGAACGAACCCGGCGGCGTCCTCGACCTCGGACGCATCACGCTCGATGAGATCGAGCGCATCGAGGTGGTGCGCGGGCCCGCGAGCGTCCTCTACGGCTCGGAGGCGGTCTCCGGCGTCATCCAGCTCTTCACGCGACGGAGCACCGGCCCCCGCACGAGCGCGGAGGTCGGGGCGGGGAACTACGGCACGCAGCGGCTCTCGCTCGGTCGCGATGGTCGGCTCGCAGGGGCCGCGTGGACCCTGCAGGGGGACCGCCACTTCACTGGGGGCGTCCTCCCGTTCAACAACGCCTATCGCAACGAGGGCGTGAGCGCCTCGCTTGCGACCGGTGGAGGCGGGCGCACCGACCTGCGCCTCACCGGGCGTTTCAACAGCTCCGCGTATCGGTATCCCACCGACTTCGCCGGTCGACTGGAGGATCGCAACAGCGAGCGCGTCGATCACCGGCTCCTCGCTGGGCTCGACGCCGGCGTCCGGTGGACCCCGCGGCTCGAGACGCGGCTCGCCCTCTCGACCGCTGAGGGGTCGCCGCGGACGAATGACGGCCCCGACGGCCCCGGGGACACGCTCGGCTTCTACGGCTATTACTCGCGCGGCACCGTCGTCCGTCGGCTCGCCGATCTGCGCACGACGCTCCGCACGGGGGCACAGGGCGCGGTGACGCTCGGTGGGGAGTTCTCCCGCGACACCGAGCGCAGTCGCGACCTCTCGGTCAGCGCCGAGGCGGAGTACACGTCGAGCTTCCGCGCGGCGCGCGAGAACCGCGCGCTCTACCTGCAGGCTGTGGATGAGCGCGGTCCCGTGAGCGTGCAGGTGGGGGGGCGGCTCGACGAGAACAGCACCTTCGGCACCTTCCGCACGATGCGGGCGGGCGCGGCGTGGCGGCTCGCCCCGGTGCTCCGGCTCCGCGCGTCCGTCGGGAACGCCTTCAAGGCGCCGAGCTTCTACGAGAACTTCGCGACGGGGTTCGTCACCGGGAACGCGACGCTCCGTCCCGAGCGCGCCCACTCCGCCGAGGTCGGGGTGGAGGCCGTCGTCGGCGGGGCGCTCGTCCGGGTGACCGGGTTCCAGCAGCGCTTCCGTGACCTGATCCAGTACACGGGGCTCCCGCCCGCCGAGGGCGCACCGAACTACTTCAACATCGCCGCGGCGAACGCCGGCGGTGTCGAGGTCGAGACCACGATTCCTGAAGTCCTCGGCTTCCGTGGAACAGCGCAGTACACGTGGACCGACACGCGCGTGACCGATGCCGGCTTCGATGCCGGGGAGGCGGCGAACTTCGTGACCGGCGGTCGGTTGATCCGCCGGCCCGAGCACGGCGCGAGCATCGCGCTCACCCGCTCGGTCGTGGCCGGCGGGGTACTCTCGGTCGCGGCGACGTACGTCGGGCGGCGCGCGGACCGCGACTTCTCGGGCTGGCCGACGACCGCGGTCGATCTCGATGCCGTGACGACCCTCGACCTCGGTCTGGATCTCCCGGTGCCCTTCACGCGGGACTGGCACCTCGTGGCGCGGGCGGACAATGCGTTGGATGCCCGCTACGAGATGATCCGCGGGTTCGCCGCGCCGGGGCGGACCTGGTACCTCGGGGTGCGCGGCACGCGGTGAGGCCCGGCGGGCGTGGCGGAGTAGCTTTGACCCGTGCTCCTCACCGACGCCCTCGTCCTGCACGCCTTCGACTACCGGGAGACGTCGCGCATCGTCCGACTCGCGACGCGCCACGCCGGCGTCGTCAGCGCCGTCGCGCGCGGGGCCCGGCGCCCGAAGAGTCGATTCGGCTCGGGGCTCGACCTGTTCATGAGCGGGGTGGCGCACCTGGTGCTCCACCCCACCGCGGATCTCCACGCGCTCCACGCGTTCGATGTCGGTCGGGCGCGGCCGGGGCTCGGCGACTCACTCGCCCGCTTCCGGGCGGCGAGCGCGCTGGGCGAGCTCGGGCTCCGGGTCGGCCCGGAGGATCCCGGCGGGGCGGTCTTTAATGCGCTTACGGCAGGGTTCGACGCCATCGCGACGGCGTCGGATCCGCTGGTGTGCACCGAGACCCTCGGCGCCGCGTGGCGCTTGGTCTCGGCGGTGGGGGTCGCCCCCGCGTTGACGCACTGCGCGGCGTGTGATCGGCCACTGGAGGCGGACGAGCCGGCACGCTTCGCGCCGCGCGCGGGCGGGGCGCTCTGTCGCGTCTGCGCGGCCCTGGCGCCCGGGGCGCGACCGATCCCCGCAGAGGCACGTGCCGCCCTCGCCGCCTGGTTAATCGGTGAGGCCGTTCACCTCGAGGAGGGACCGGTCCGTCGCGCGCACCGGCGCCTCCTCCGCGAGTTCGTCGAGGAACATCTCGCGGACCGCGCCCCGCTCCGTGCCTGGCGGGCGTGGGAGACGGAGGACGCGTGATCCTCGGCACCGCGGGCCACATCGACCACGGCAAGACCGCCCTGGTGCGCGCGCTCACCGGAGTCGAGACCGACCGTCTCCCCGAGGAGCGGCGCCGCGGCATCACCATCGCGCTCGGCTTCGCGCCCCTGCGGCTCGAGGGGCTCCCCCCGATCGGCGTCGTCGATGTCCCCGGGCACGAGGCCTTCGTGCGCACGATGCTCGCGGGCGCGAGCGGAATCGACGTGGCGCTCCTCGTCGTCGCCGCCGATGAGGGAGTGAAGCCGCAGACGCGCGAGCATCTGGAGATCGTCCGCCTCCTCGCGGTGCCGCGGCTCGTCGTCGCCCTCACCAAGTGCGATCTCGTTGATGCGGTGCGCGCGGCCGCGACCGACGCCGAGGTGCGTGCGCTGCTCGCCGCCACGCCGTACGCGGACGCGGAACGCTGTGCGGTGTCGAGCGTGACCGGGGAGGGGCTGGAGGCCCTCCGTGCGGCGATCACCCGCGCGGCGCACGCCGTCCCGGGTCGGACCGACGCCGATCCCTGGCGACTCCCCGTCGATCGCGTCTTCTCCGTACGCGGCACGGGGACCGTGGTGACCGGCACCGCGTGGAGCGGCCGGTTGACGAAGGAGGCGTCGGTGCGTCTGCTGCCGCTCGGACGGGAGGCGCGGGTGCGCACGATCGAGGTGCACGGGGCCGCGGTGGAGGAGGCGCGCGGCGGGGCCCGTGTCGCCCTCGCCCTCGCCGGACTCGCCCGCGAGGAGGTCCCACTCGATGCGGTCCTCGTGCGCGCGGATGAGCCCTGGGAATCGACCCGCGTGCTGCGTGCGGATGTGACGCTGGTGCAGGACGCGGAGCCCATCGGCCCACGGCATCGCCTCCGCTTCCACGTCGGCACGGCCGATGTGGGCGCCCGGTGCGTCGCGCTGGGTGGACCGCTCGTCGGCGGTGAGCCGCGCGCGGTGCGGATCGTCCTCGATGCGCCGGTGGTCCTGCGAGCGGGCGATCGGTTCGTCCTCCGTGGCGGGGCGCGAACCGGGACGCTTGGTGGGGGGTGTGTCACCGATCCGCTCCCGACGTCGGCGCGGGCGCGCCCCTGGTCGCACCCGGGCGCGAGCGACGCCGTCCGGCTCGGCTGGATGCTCGATGAGGCGGCGGCGACTGGGCTCGCACTCGCGCCTCTCCCGCAGCGACTCGGTCGACGCGTGGCGGAGGTGCAACGGCTCGTCCGAGGGCTCGATCGGGTCGTCGAGCTCGACGGCCGACTCCTCCGTGCGGAGCAGCTGGACGGCGCGCGGCAGCGGCTCCTCGAGATCGTCGACGCGGCGCACGCGGCCAATCCCCTCGCCCCCGGGTGCGACCGGCAGACCGCGCGGGGCGCCCTGCGTGTGGCACCGCTGGTCGCCGACGAGGTGATTCGCCGCGCCGAGCGCGCGGGCCACCTCGTGGGAGAGGGACCGTGGTTACGGCGACCGACGCATCGGCCCGCCGACGATGTCGGCGTCCGCTCGCGGCGCGACGCGGTGCGGGCTCGGCTCGAGACGGCCGGCGCTACCCCACCGTCCCGCACGGAGCTCATCGCGGAGTTCGGGAAGGACGTCATCCCGATCCTCCGGCAACTGGAAGAGGAGCGGGCCATCGTCTCGGTCGCGATGGATTGGTGGTTCAGCGTCGGGGCGGTCCGCGATCTGCTCGCTCGGCTGAGGGCGTTCGTCCGTCCCGGCGTCCGCTACGCGCCATCCGAGCTACGCGAGCCCCTCGGCATCACTCGGAAATGGCTCATCCCGTTCCTTGAGTGGTGCGATCGCCGTGGGATCTCACGCCGCGAGGGGGACGGGCGTGTCTTCCGCGAGGTGCCGGCCGAACCCTGACGGCCAGGCGAATCGGCAGAGCCCGGTGCCATCGCGTCGCGCCGTCCCGCCGATTCGGCCGAAGCGCTTTGGCCGAGGAATTGCGCACTCGGCGGGTATCAGCGGGAGGGTGTGCCGTGTGCCTGCGCCTCCCGACCATTCGTCCCATCGCCCCGAGGTCTTCGATGATTCCCGCCGACCGACTCACCGTCCGTTCTCAGGAGGCGCTCGCCGACGCCGTCGAGCGCGCCCGACGCGCGGGCCATCCGCAGGTGCACGACACGCACCTCCTGCTGGCACTCCTCGCTCAAGCGGACTCGATCGTCACGCCGATCCTCGCGAAACTCGGCGTCGTGCTCCCGACACTCGCCGCGGCGCTCGACCGCGAGCTCGCGCGCTATCCGAAGCAGACCGACGCGCAGCCCTCGCTCGGGCGGGAGCTCGCCGCGGCCCTCGATCGCGCGGAGCGCGAGGCGAAGGCGCTCGGCGACGCGTACGTCTCCACCGAGCATCTCCTCCTCGGCCTCGTCGAGGGGCGGGGCGGCGACGCCGCGGCCGCCCTGACGGCGCAGCGCGTCACCCGGGCGACGCTCCTCGAGGCGCTCACCGCGGTCCGCGGGGCGCATACGGTCACCGATCAGAGCCCGGAGACGCAGTATCAGGCCCTCGAGAAGTTCACGCGCGACCTCACCGCCGACGCCCGCGCCGGGAAGCTCGATCCGGTGATCGGGCGCGACGAGGAGATCCGGCGCGTCGTGCAGGTCCTGTCGCGCCGCACGAAGAACAATCCCGTGCTCATCGGCGAGCCTGGGGTCGGCAAGACCGCCATCGCCGAGGGGCTCGCGCAGCGCATCGTCCACGGCGACGTCCCCGAGTCGCTCCGTGGGAAGCGCCTCGTCGCGCTCGACCTCGGTGCCCTGATCGCGGGGGCCAAGTTCCGCGGCGAGTTCGAGGAGCGCCTCAAGGCCGTCCTGAAGGAGATCGCGGCGAGCGAGGGACGGTTCGTGATGTTCATCGACGAGCTGCACACCCTCGTCGGAGCGGGGAAGGCCGAAGGGGCGATGGATGCCGGCAACATGCTCAAGCCGATGCTCGCGCGCGGCGAGCTCCGCGTGGTCGGGGCAACCACACTCGACGAGTACCGTCAGCACGTGGAGAAGGACCCTGCGCTCGAACGCCGGTTCCAACCCGTCCTCGTCGGCGAGCCGACGGTGGAGAGCACCATCGCGATCCTCCGCGGGCTCAAGGAGCGGTATGAGTCGCATCACGGCGTCCGCATCACCGACGGCGCCGTCGTCGCGGCGGCCACGCTCTCCAACCGGTACATCGGCGACCGCTTCCTCCCCGATAAAGCGATCGACCTGATGGACGAGGCTGCCTCGCGGCTGCGCATCGAGATCGACTCGCTGCCGCAGGAGATCGATGAGGTGGAGCGTCGCATCGTGCAGCTGGAGATCGAACGTCAGGCGCTCGCGAAGGAGAAGGACCCCGCCACCGTCGCGCGGCGCACCGCGCTCGAGCAGGAGCTCGCGGCGCGGCGGGAACGCGCGAATGCGGTGAAGGCACAGTGGCAGGGGGAGAAGGAGGCGCTCGGGGCGGTGGGGAAGCTGAAGCAGAGGATCGAGGAGGCGCGCGGCGAGGCCGATCGGGCCACGCGCGCGGGCGACCTCGGTCGCGCGGCGGAGATCCAGTACGGCGCCGTCCCCGCGCTGGAGCGGGAGCTGCGCGAGGTGGAGCTGCGGCTCGCCGAACGGAAGCAGGGCGGCGTCACCTTCCTGAAGGAGGAGGTCGGCGCCGATGACATCGCGGAGATCGTCGCGCGGTGGACCGGCATCCCGGTGGCGCGGATGATGGAATCGGAGCGGGAACGGCTCGCGCAGCTGGACGCCGAGCTCGCGCGGCGGGTGATCGGGCAGCGCGAGGCGGTGGTTGCCGTGGCGAACGCGGTCCGCCGCTCGCGCGCCGGCCTGCAGGATCCGAACCGGCCCGTGGGCTCGTTCCTCTTCCTCGGCCCCACCGGCGTCGGGAAGACGGAGACCGCGCGCGCGCTCGCCGAGTTCCTCTTTGACGATGAGCACGCGATGGTGCGGATCGATATGTCCGAGTATATGGAGAAGCACGCCGTGGCCCGGCTCATCGGCGCGCCGCCGGGGTACGTCGGCTTCGAGGAGGGAGGGCAGCTCACCGAGGCGATCCGACGGCGCCCGTACAGCGTGGTGCTCTTCGACGAGATCGAGAAGGCGCACCCGGATGTGTTCAACGTGCTCCTGCAGATCCTCGACGATGGCCGGCTCACCGACGCGCAGGGGCGCACCGTCGACTTCCGGAACGTCGTGATCATCATGACGTCGAACCTCGGCTCCAGCTGGATCCTGGAGCAGGGGACCGCCGATTGGGCGCTCGTGGAGACGCAGGTGACCGCCGCACTGCGGGCGCACTTCAAGCCCGAGTTCCTGAACCGCGTGGACGAGATCGTCCTCTTCCGTCCGCTCGGCGCGGCCGAAATCGCCCCGATCGTGGACCTGCAGCTCGCGCGGCTCACGCGGCTCCTCGCCGATCGGAAGCTCACGCTCAAAGTCACCCCGGAGGCGAAGGCGTTGCTCGCCACCGAAGGGTACGACCCCGCCTTCGGCGCCCGCCCGCTGAAGCGCGCCATCCAACGGCTCGTGCAGAACCCGTTGGCATCGGCGCTCCTCGAGGCCAAGTTCAAGGAGGGTGACGCCATCGTGGCGCGCGCCGATGGTGGACACCTCCGATTCGACTTGGGATGACTGCGCTCGGCTGCATGCGATCGACCCGTCTGGCGCTAGGGATTCTCGCGATCCTCGGCGCCGTCGGCTGTGGGGCCCCAGCCGACGAGGACGGTTCGGGGAGCGGCGCTGGCCCGACGGGCCCGACGGCCCCCCCGGGGCCCGTCACGCCGCCCGCCCCGCTCCCGATCACCACCTGGGTGGATCTCGAGGACGGCACGATGCCGCTCGTCCTCATCGCGCCGCACGGCGGGGATCTGGCGCCGGCGGATCTCCCCGATCGGACCTGCACCGGCTGCGTCACCGGCAACGACACCAACACCCGCGCGCTCGCGCTCGCTATCGCCGCTGCGTTTGAACTGCGCGTGAATCGTCGGCCGTTCCTCGTGGTGAACCGGCTGCAGCGGCGGAAGTTCGACGGGAATCGTGAGCTCGTCGAGGCGACCGGCGGTCATCTCCCCCTCGAGGCCTTCTGGAACCTCTACCAGGCGCGTATCGACTCTGCGGTGGCGGGTGCGCGGCGCGTGCATCCGCGCGCCCTCGTGATCGACCTCCACGGCCACGGCCACGCGGTGCCGCGGCTCGAGATCGGCTACCTGACGTCGGCCTCGTCCCTGCGGCTCGCGGACTCCCTCCTCGGGCCGATGGTGGCGCAGAGTTCGGTCGGTGGGCTCCATCGTGCCGCCGCCAGCGGGGATTCGGGGGTCGTCCTCCTCCGCGGGCCGCGTGCGCTCGGGTCGCGATTCCGCGCGCTCGGGTTTCCCGCCGTTCCGTCGGATGTCGATCCCGCACCCCTGGTCGGTCAGGACTACTTCAACGGGGGCTACAACACGTCGCGGCGTGGGTCGGTGAGCGGAGGTGCCGTCGACGCGATCCAGATCGAGACGCACTACACGGGCGTGCGCGACACGCCGGACAATCGATTCGCCTTCGCCGAGGCGACGGTGACCGCGCTCCTCGCCTACCTGCAGGACCATTACGGCTGGAGGCCGCTCTGACCGCACCCGTCGTCTTCGCGTCACGCGCCGAGGAGGACGCCTGGTGGATGGGGCTCGCGCTCGACGAAGCGCGCCGGGCGGCCGCCGTCGGTGAAGTCCCCGTGGGTGCGGTCGTCGTGGCCTCGGGGGCGGTGGTGGCCCGCGCCGCGAACGCGATGGTCACCGGCCGCGATGCCACGCAGCACGCCGAGCTGCGGGCGTTGCGTGCAGCCGCGTACGCGCTCCGGGAGGCGCGGCTCGGGAACGCCACCCTCTATGTGACCCTCGAACCCTGCGCGATGTGCGCCGGCGCGATCGTTCACGCGCGCGTCGGGCGCGTCGTCTTCGGCGCGTGGGACGAGAAGGCGGGAATGGTGGGCTCCGTCGGCGATTTGCTCCGGCATCCGAAGCTCAATCATCGCCCGGAGGTCCACGGCGGGGTACGCGCGGACGAGGCCTCGGTGTTACTCCGCGACTTCTTCGCCTCCCGCCGCCTGCCGCGCGAGTAGGCCAGCCGCGCCGCCGCTCCTGACCGTCGACGGTCCGGCGCTGGTCCTACGGTCGGCAGCGCGCTGCGGCCACCCGGGCACGCACGTCCGCCGCGTCCCGGGTCCGCCGCGCCGCATCGGGCGCGCGGAACGTCATCAGGTACGCACCGTCGGGCATCGTATCGGTGCGGAGTCGGTCGTATCCCATCGCCCGGAGCTCGCAGGCGAGGAGCCGCGGCGGGGTCCCGTGACGGTCCGTTGGCGCATCCTGGTCGAGGATCGCGAGCCGCCCCCCGTCCCGGAACGCCGGGCTGAGGCGGTGGAGCAACGCGAACGGCTCACTGATCTCGTGATACATGTGGATCATCAGGGCGATGTCGATCCCGCCAGCGGGCAGCCTTGGGTCGCCGGCCGTCCCTTCCACCACCGTCACGTTGGTCCATCCCGCCTCGGCGACGCGCGCGCGGAGCAGGCCGAGGTAGCGCGGCTCGATGTCCTGCCCGTACACGAGGCCGCTCGGACCGACGCGCTCGCTCAGGTGGCGCACGTAGTAGCCGTCCCCGGCTCCGATGTCCGCGACCCGCTGCCCGGGCCGGACCCGAAGCAGCTCCATCACGATCTCCGCCTCGCCGAAGGCGTCGCGGTCGTCCTCGGCGATCCACCGTGGCGCGACGATCCGTGACACCGGGCGGGCCGGGGCGGGGAAGCTGTCGGTCCCGCTCCCTTGGGCCCCCAAGGCGCCCCAGCCACAGCTGAGGAGGAGCGGGACGACAGCGAAGACCCGACGGACGGTCATGAGCGGTGTGGAGCGCGCGCGTGGCATGCCAGCAGAACCCTGGGCACCGTCCGCACGTTCCCGAACGACGCGCGGGCGTTGACCCTCCCTCGGCGCCCGTGGTAACTTCCCCAGTCTGGACAGATGGCCGAGTGGTTGAAGGCACCGGTCTCGAAAACCGGCATACCGGCAACGGTATCGTGAGTTCGAATCTCACTCTGTCCGCTCGCACGATCCGGCGCGCCGGAGCCTCGTCTCCGGTGCGCCGTCGTGCATCAGGTCTCCAGTCGGGTCGGGAGGCCGTGCAGGGACAGGTGGCCGAGCGGTTGAAGGCGCACGCCTGGAAAGCGTGTAATGGTGAAAGCCATTCGCGGGTTCGAATCCCGCCCTGTCCGTCGGAACGGCAGGGTCCGCTGCGGCGGACCCTGCCGTTCGGCCGTTCGGCCGGCCATATTCCCTCTCCGGAATGACAGACGCCTCCGCCGTGGTCCTCAGCGCGCGCGCCGTCGCCCGGACGATCTCCCGCATGGCGGACGAGATCCTCGAGCGCACCGACGGCCCCGACGGCGTCGTCCTCGTCGGCATCCAGCGCCGCGGGGTCGAGATCGCCGACCGCCTCGCCGACGTGATGCGCGACCGCGACGGCTCGATCGTGCCGCGCGGCGCCCTCGATATCACACTCTATCGCGACGATCTGCAGACCGTCGGGCCGCGCCCCGTCGTCGGACGCACCCACCTGCCCGTCGGCATCGACGGGCGCACGGTCGTGATCGTCGACGACGTCCTCTTCACCGGCCGGACGATCCGCGCCGCCCTCGACGAACTCGCCGATTTCGGGCGCCCCGCCCGGATCATGCTCGCCGTCCTCGTCGACCGCGGCGGCCGCGAGCTCCCGATCCAGCCCGACGTCGTCGGGAGGGTCGTCGACGTCGCCCCACGCGACCGCGTCGACGTCTTCGTCCCCACCCTCGACGGCCGCGATGAAGTCGTCGTGTCGCGAGGGACGACATGAGCCTACTCGGCAAGGACCTCATCGGCATCGAGGGGCTCACCCGGGAGCAGATCACCACGATCCTCGACGTCGCCGACCCGCTGAAGGCGATCTCCGAACGGGCCATCAAGAAGGTCCCCACGCTCCGCGGGATGACCGTGGTGAACCTCTTCTTCGAGGCCTCCACCCGTACCCGCATCTCGTTCGAGTTCGCCGAGAAGCGGATGTCCGCCGACACGGTGAACGTCGCGACCGCAGTCTCCAGCGTCTCGAAGGGGGAGACGCTCGTCGATACGGCGCGGAACCTCGAGGCGATGAAGATCGATATGGTCGTCATCCGCCATCCCGCCTCCGGGGCGCCCCGTTTCCTCGCTGATCGCATCGAGTCGAACGTCATCAACGCCGGGGACGGTACGCACGAGCATCCGACGCAGGGCCTCCTCGATCTCCTTACCCTGCGCAGCCATCTCGGCTCGCTCGAGGGGAAGCGGATCTGCATCTGCGGCGACGTGCTCCACTCGCGGGTCGCGCGCTCGAACATCTGGGGCCTCAAGGCCCTCGGGGCGCAGGTCGCGGTCTGCGGGCCGCGCTCCCTCCTGCCCGGCGCCATCACCGACCTCGGTGTCGAGGTGTTCGGCCGCATCGAGGAGGCGATCCAATGGGCCGACGCCCTGAACGTTCTCCGCCTGCAGCTCGAGCGGATGGAACGCGGCTACATCCCCTCGCTCCGTGAATACAACCGCGTCTTCGGCCTGACGCGCGCGCGGCTCGAGCGGGCCCCGAAGGACCTCGTCATCCTCCATCCGGGCCCGATGAACCGCGGCGTCGAGATCGACTCCGACGTCGCGGACGGCCCGCACAGCGTCATCCTCGAACAGGTCACCAACGGCGTCGCCGTGCGGATGGCCGTCCTCTATCTCCTCGCCGGCAATGCGCCGGCCCTCGCCGACGCCGCCAAGGCCGAGTCCGCATGACCGCTCCGCTCCTCCTCACCGGGGGTCGTCTCGTCGATCCCTCGCAGGGCCTCGACGCCGTCGGGGACCTCCTCCTGATCGACGGCAAGGTCGCCGCCATCGGCGGCGCCATCGCCGGCCCGGACGGCGCGAGACGCATCGACTGCGCGGGCCAGGTCGTCGCGCCGGGCCTCATCGACGTGCACGTGCATCTCCGCGAACCGGGGCGCGAGGACGTCGAGACCGTCGCGACGGGGGCGCACGCGGCCGTCGCCGGCGGCTTCACCGCCGTCGCGGCGATGCCCAACACGCGGCCGGTGACCGACAATCAGGCCACCGTCGGCTTCGTGAAGCGCCAGGGGGAGGCCGCCGGGTTCGCCCGCGTCTATCCGTACGGCGCCATCACGGTCGGGCAGATGGGGGAGACCCTCGCCGAATTCGGGGAGATGGTCGCCGCCGGCGCCGTCGCGGTGAGCGATGACGGCAAGCCGGTCGAGAACGCGCACATCCTGCGCACCGCGCTCGAGTACGCGCAGACCTTCGGCATCCCCGTCGTCGAGCACTGCGAGGTGATGGCCCTCGCCCACGGCGGCGCGATGCACGAGGGAACCGTCTCGGCGCGCCTCGGCCTCAAGGGGATCCCGGCCGAGGCGGAGGAGATCGACGTCATCCGCTGCATCCTCCTCGCCAAGCTCACCGGCGGGCACATCCACCTCTGTCACCTGAGCACCAAGGGGTCCGTCGATCTCGTCCGGTGGGGCAAGGACCAGGGCGTCCGCGTCACCGCTGAGGTCTGCAGCCACCACATCTCGCTCACGCACGAGGCGGTCGAGGGGTACAACACCAACGCCAAGATGAACCCGCCGCTGCGCACCGCGCGGGACGTCGAGGCGCTGCAGCAGGGGCTGAAGGACGGCACCATCGATCTCCTCGTGACCGATCACGCGCCGCACCACTACGACGAGAAGGAGCGCGAGTTCGCCGATGCGCCGAATGGCATCGTCGGCCTCGAGACCGCCCTCGGCGTGAACGTGACCTGGCTCGTCGACCGCGGTATCCTGACGATCCCGCAACTGGTGGACCGGATGTCGTGTCTCCCTGCCAAGGTGTTCCACCTGCCGGGCGGGACGCTCGCCACGGGGAGCATCTCGGACGTCACGGTCTTCGATCCGACGCGGGCGTGGGTCGTCGATCCGGCCGCGTTCAAGTCGAAGGGGCGGAACACCCCCTATGGCGGTCAGACCCTGCGGGGGCGGGCCACCTGCACGATCGTCGGAGGTCGTGTGGTCCATTCCCTCGACGGATGACACCGGCCGCGTCGCGCACGACGGAGAGGGCGCGTGGGGCCGTCTGAGGCGTCGCGGGCGGAAGCGCTCGATGCGCTCCTCGCTGACAAGCGTCGGCACGAGGGGTACCTGCAGCGGCTCGAGGAGCGTCGCGAGGCGACCCCGACGCACCTCTATGCGCGCCTCCACGAGGAGTACAGCGCGCGCCTCGCGGAGCTGCGGCGTCGCGCGCTCGACGAGGCGGCCGCCCTCGCCGATGGGCTCGCGGAGGACGAAGCGGCCGTCGCCGAGGTAGAAGGGCGGCTCGCGACGATCACCGAGGAACGCGCTGAGGGGGAGCTGCGGGCCGCGGTCGGGGAGTACGACCCGCGCTCCTGGGCGAAGAAGCTCGCCGCGATGAACGCGGCGATCAGCGCTGTGGAGGGTGAGCGTGACGCGCGACTCGCCGCGCTCGAGCACCGTCGGGCGCTCCTCGCCGAGGCGAGCGGGGCGGTGGAGGGCGCGCCGATCCCCGAGCTCCCCGTGGTCCCACCGCCGCAGATCCGGCCGATCGTCGCGGCCCCGATCCGGCTCGATGCCGCGCCCCCGATGACGCCGGCGCCGATGTCCCCCCCCCCACCGCCGGCCGTCCCACGCTCGCGAGCGGCGACACCGGTCGCGGCGGTGCCCGCCGTCGACGCGCGGCCGCCGCTCGCGCCAGAGCTCCCGCTGGCCGCGGCCCTCGTGCTCCCGGACGGCCCCCTCGTCGCCCCGGTCGATCCCGCCCCTGAGATCCTGGAGCCAAGCGCATCGGCCGACTCCGGGAAGTCGCTGCGGTGCGACGCGTGCGGGACCTCGAACTTCCCCACCGAGTGGTACTGCGAACGCTGTGGCGGCGAACTCACCGCGGTCTGACGGAGGCCGGTGGTGAAATGACGAAGGCGCCGCGACCCTCGGGGGCGCGGCGCCTTGCTCGTGCCGGGCGTCCGTTACTTGGACTTCGCGATCGCGGACTTCTGACGCGCGGCGGTGTTCCGATGAATCAGCCCCTTCCGCGCGGCCCGGTCGAGCAGCTGCGTCGCCTTCTTCTTGGCGGCGGGGGAGGACTCGGTCGACTTCGCGGTCTTCAGCGCGGTCCGGAGCGCGGCCCGCTGCGACCGGTTGCGCGCGGTCGCCGCCTTGGTCTTACGCATGTTCTTCTTCGCGGACGCGATTCTCGGCACGACGATTCTTCCTTTCGAATGGGGATCGTCACCGCACGCCCCTGCGCGGGTGACAGCTTTGAAACGTGAGCGGGGCGTGGAGCTAAGTCAAGGGAGCGCCGTGCTTTGACTCCGCTCGCCGGGCGGCCTACCTTACCACTCGACTGCCCGTGACGGGCCTCATCCGATCCGCGTGACCTTCGCCTCTTCCTCGCCCGCCGACGGCGCGTTCGTCGTCGACATCTCCGGCTTCAACGGGCCCCTCGACCTCCTCCTCTCACTGCTGAAGGACGAGGCGATCGACATCTACGACATCCCGGTCGCGCGCATCTGCGAGCAGTTCCTCGCCCGGATGCACGCGCTTCGGCTGAACGAGGCCGCCGAGTATCTCGAGATGGCGGCCCGCCTCATCCGCATCAAGGCGCAGATGCTCCTGCCGCGGAAGGAAGGCGAGGAGGGGTGGGAGGATCCGCGCACGGAGCTGGTACGCCGTTTGTTGGAGTACCAGCAGATGCGCGAGGTCGTCGAGGTGCTCGAGAAGCTCAGCGAGGATCGGCGCAGCCGGTTCAACCGGAGCTTCCTGCAGCAGGCGGCGGCCCCGCCGCCGGCGCCGCTCGCTCTCTCCCTCACCGATCTCCTCTCGGCGGTGGACCGCGTGCTGCGTGCCGCGCGCACGCCGTCCATCCACGAGGTGATCCCGCGCTCCCTCGACGTCGACGGTGCGATCACCGTGGTGCGCACCGTGCTGCGGCTTCGCGCGCAGGCGCGCTGGCGTGACGTCGTCCGAGAGGGCGCCGAACCCTGGGAGGTCCTCTCGGGCCTCCTCGCGCTGCTCGAGCTCGCGAAGCAGAGCGAGCTCCATCTGACCCAACCGCGACCCTTTGCTGACGTGGAGATCCGCCGTGAATTCGCTGGCGAAGCTGCTTGAGGCCGCCCTCTTCGCGAGCCCCCGACCGATGGCGGTCGAGGAGCTCGCGGCGCTCGACCCGGAGGCGACCCCCGCGGCGGTGCAGGCCGCGCTCGAGGAGATCCGGGAGCACTACGACGTCGATGGCCACGGCGTCGCGCTCGTCGCGGTCGGCGCCGGGTGGCAAATCCTGACCCGCCCGGAGTACACCGAGGCGATCGAGCGCGCGCAGTTTGCGGTGCGCCCGCAGCGGCTCTCGCCCGCCGCCCTCGAGACCCTCGCAATCATCGCATACCGCCAGCCCATCGGCCGCGCGGAGGTCTCGGAGATCCGCGGCGTCGATGTCGGAGCGGTGCTAAAGAACCTGCACGAGCGCGGTCTCGTCGATGTCGTCGGTCGCGCCGAGGGGCTCGGTCGCCCGCTCCTCTACGGCACGACGCCGTTGTTCCTCGAGCAGTTCGGCCTGCGGCACCTTGAGGAGCTGCCGCGGAGTGACGAGCTCGCGATCGCGCTCCGTCGTGATGCCGACTCGTCGCTGCCCGACGACGCGGGCGCCGACGCGCCAGCCGACGCGCCAGCCGACGCGCCAGCCGACGCGCCAGCCGACGCGCCGAGCACGGCATCCGACGAGATCGCGCCGCTCGATGCGGAGGCGTCTGCCGCTGTGTCGGTCGTCGATGCGGTCACCGGTGAGGCGTCGGATCCCGACGCCGCGGTCCCGTCCACGTGACCGATGAGGCGATGCGGATCCACCGGGCGCTCGCGCGCGCCGGGGTCGCGTCGCGACGGAAAGCAGAGACCCTCGTCGCGGAGGGTCGCGTCCGCATCAACGGCGAGGTTGCGCGCACCGGACAGTCGGTCGATCTCGTCAGGGATGCCATCACCGTCGATGGGCGGCCCGTGGCACGGCCGCAGGAGACGGCCTGGTTGGTGCTCAACAAGCCTGCCGGCGTCCTGACCACGGCGAGCGATCCCGAAGGGCGACGGACGGTCTTCGACCTCGTCCCGCCGCGTCCGGGGCTCACCTACGTCGGTCGCCTCGACTACATGACCGAAGGCGTGCTCCTCCTGACGACGGACGGCGAGGCGGCGCACCGCCTCACGCACCCCAGCACCGGCGTCGAGCGGACCTACGTCGCGACGGTCCGCGGCCACGTGCGCGAGGCGGCCGACGCGATCCGTGCCGGAGTGGACCTCGAGGATGGACACGTCGTCCCCGAGGCGGTCGAGGTGCACCCGGGGCCGGCGCCGCGCACCTGGGCGTTGCGCCTCACCATCCGTGAGGGACGGAACCGTGAGGTGCGTCGCCTCTGTGACGCCGTCGGGCTCGAGGTCCTGCAGCTCGTCCGCACTGCCTTCGGTCCCGTGCGGCTCGGCGCCCTCGCCCCGGGCGCGTCCCGCGCCCTCACGCCGAAGGAGCGCGACCTGCTGCGCGCCCTGCTGCGGCCGCGGCGCGGGGGACGCGGATGAGCGCGGCCGATCCCCGCGCCGCCGCACGGCCGGAGATCGCCGTCCTCCCGAGCGACGTCGCCGACCGCATCGCCGCCGGCGAGGTGGTCGAGCGCCCCGCCTCCGTGGTGAAAGAGCTCGTCGAGAACGCCCTCGATGCGGGGGCGACGTCCATCGACATCGAGATCCGGGATGGGGGGCGCACGGCGATCCGCGTGAGCGATGACGGCCACGGGATGGACGCGTCGAATGCCGCCCGCGCCGTCCTCCGCCACGCCACTAGCAAGATCCGCGACGCCGAGGACCTCGTCGGTGTCGCGAGCTTCGGCTTCCGCGGGGAGGCCCTCCCGGCGATCGGCTCGGTCGCGATCCTCACCATCGAGACGGCGACCGCCGATGGCGACGGCGTCCGGGTGACCGTCGAGGGCGGGGCGCCGCCGGTCACAGGACACGTCGCGCGGCGGCGCGGGACGACCGTGATGGTCGAACGACTCTTCTTCAACACGCCGGCGCGACAGAAGTTCATGCGCGGGGCGCGGGCCGAGTGGCGAGCGGTGAGTGAAGTCGTCGCCACGATGGCACTCGTCCGGCGCGACGTCCGGATCGCGCTCTCGCACGATGGCAAGGCACACTGGACCCTCCCCGCGTCGGGCGACCTACGGGCCCGGGTCGCGCCGCTCTGGGGCCGCGACGTCGCCGACCGCTTCGTCACCGTCGAGGACGTCACCGGGACCGTGCGCGTCTCGGGAATCGTCGAACGGCCGAGCGACGTGGGGACTGCCGCGCGCCGGGTCTTCCTCACCGTGAACGGCCGTGCCATCCGCGATCCCGGGCTCGTCCGCGCCGCGGAGGCGGCATATCGCACGACGATCCCCTCCGGGGTGCGCCCGAGCCTCCTCCTCGAGGTGGAGCTCCCCGGTCGCGAGCTCGACGTGAACGTGCATCCCGCGAAGGCGGAGGTGCGCTTCGCCGATCGGTGGACGGTGGAGCGCGCCGTCGAGCGCGCTGTGCGCCGGGCACTCGGGACGGAGGATGCGGCGGCAGTGATGGGGGCCTTCGCGCCCGCCCCGGCTACGGCGCTCCCGCTCGGGACGATCACCGAGCCGGACGCGCTCCGGTCCCCGTCCCCGATGGCGCCGGTGCCGCTCTTCGATGCCCTCCCGCCCTCGGAGGCGGTCCCGGTCCCCGCGGCGCGCCCGGAGGACGAGTTCGTCGTCCCGCCGCTCGTGCAGCTCCATCGCACCTATCTCGCCTTCGAGCGGGAGGATGCGCTCGTCCTCATCGATCAACACTCGGCGCACGAGCGCGTCCTCTACGAGCGCTTCCTGCACGGGTTCGAGGGGGGCGCGACGACGGCGCAACGCCTCCTCTTCCCGCTGACGCTCCACCTCTCGGCCGCCGAGGCTGAGGCTTTCGAGGTCCACCGGGCGCTCTTCGCGCGACTCGGGTACGAGGGCGAGGGATTCGGCGGGACGAGTCTGCTGGTGCACGGCGTCCCGAATCCCCATCCGCGGTTCGATGCCGAGCGGTGTCTGCGCGAGACGCTCGCGGCCTTCACCGGCGATCGCGAGGCCGGCACCATCGCGACGCACGAACGGCTCATCGCCACCGTCGCCTGCAAGGCGGCGGTGAAGGCGGGGGATCTCCTCGCGCCCGATGAGATGCGGGCGCTCTACATCGCGCTCGCACGGACCACCCTCCCCGCGCACGACGTGCACGGGCGCGCGACCATCCTCCAGGTCCCGTGGGACGAGGTCGACCGGCGCTTCGGTCGGCGATGACCGCGCCGCGTCCGCTCACGATCATCACCGGGCCGACGGGGGCGGGGAAGTCGGCCCTCGCCCTCGCGCTCGCCGCGGCGCACGGGGCGCTCATCGTCAGCGCCGACTCGCGGCAGATCTATCGCGGCTTCGATATCGGGACCGCGAAACCGACGCCGGCGGAGCGTGCGCAGGTGCCTCACCTGGGCGTCGACGTCGCCGACCCGACCGAGCGGTGGTCCGCCGGGCACTGGGCGCGTGAGGCCGCGGCGTGGATCGCCGCCGCGGAGCAGGCGGGACGGCCGGTGATCGTCTGCGGCGGGACGGGGCTCTGGCTCCGGGCGCTCGTGTCCCCCCTCGCGCCGGTCCCCCCGCTCGACGCGTCCCGGCGTGCGGCGCTCGGTGAGGCGTTGGCCCCCCTGGCGACGGCGGAGCTCCGACGCTGGGTCGAGACGCTCGACCCGGCGCGTGCGACGCTCGGTCGTGCGCAGCTGTTGCGCGCGGTGGAGATCGCGCTGCTCACCGGGACGCGGCACGGGGATGCGCTTGCGGCCGCCCCGGCGGCGGCGCCCCGCGCCGCTCGTTGGCTCCTCGTCGATCCGGGGGCCGAGCTCGAGGCGCGGCTCGTGCGACGGCTCCACGAGATGGTCGAGGCCGGGTGGGGGGACGAGGTCCGTCGGCTACTGGCGGTGGTGCCGCCCGACGCGCCGGCGTGGAACGCCTGCGGCTATCGGGAGGTTCGAACCGAGGTGGCCGCCGGCCGCCCGATCGGCGGGGTACTGGAGGCGGTGCGGGTCTCGACGCGGCAGTACGCCAAGCGACAGCGCACCTGGTTCCGGCATCAGCTCGCGGAGGCACACGTCACGCGGGTGAGCGAGACGGGGACGGCGGCCCGCGACGCGGCATTCCGATGGTTCGAGGAGGAGGGGAGATGAAGATCGGCCTGACCTGCTATCCGACCTATGGGGGCTCCGGCGCCGTCGCGACGGAGCTCGGCATCGCGCTCGCCGCCCGCGGGCACGAGGTGCACTTCATCTCCTACGAGCACCCCTTCCGCCTGCCGCACTTCCTCCCGCGAGTCTACTTCCACGAAGTCAGCATCGGGACCTATCCGCTCTTCGAGTATCCCCCATACGACTTGGCGCTCGCGGTGCGGATGCACGATGTGGTCCTCGCACACGAGCTCGATCTCCTGCACGTCCATTATGCGATCCCGCACGCCACGAGCGCCTGGATCGCGAAGGAGATGCTCCGCGAGCAGGGGCGTCGGCTCCCTGTCGTCACCACGTTGCACGGGACCGACATCACCATCGTCGGGCAGGACCAGTCCTACCGGGCCATCACGCACTTCTCCATCGAGAAGTCGGACCGCATCACCGCGGTCTCGGAGTGGCTCCGCGCCGAGACGATCAGCACCTTCGCCTGCGAGTGTCCGGTGGAGGTGATCCCGAACTTCGTGGATCCCGCCGTCTTCGACCGCACCCGGCACGGCGCGGCGCTCCGTCAGGAGCTCGGCGGCGGACTGCCGGTGCTGATGCACATCTCGAATTTCCGGCCGGTGAAACGCGTCTGTGACGTCGTGCGGATCTTCGCGCGGGTGCGGGCCTCGCGGCCCTGCGTCCTCGTGATGGTCGGCGATGGCCCCGACCGCCACGCCGCCGAGGAGGAGGCGCGCCGCCTCGGCGTCTTCGCCGACGTGCGCTTCCTCGGCAAGATCGACAGCGTCGCGCCGCTCCTCGCGGCGGCGGATGTGTATGTCTTCCCATCGGAGAGCGAGAGCTTCGGGCTGAGCGCGCTCGAGGCGCTCGCCAGCGGGGTGCCCGTCGTCGCCGCGAAGGTCGGCGGCGTCCCCGAGGTCGTGCGCGACGGCGTGACCGGCGCGCTGTTGCCGCTCGGCGATATCGACGGGATGGCCGCCGCCACGGCACGCTTCCTCGAGCCGGCCGTCTGGGCCGCGGCGAGTGCGGCGGCCACCGCCGATGCGCGCGCCCGGTTCGCGACCGCAGATGTCGTGGCGCGCTATGAGGCGCTCTACGCCGACGCGCGCGCCCACGTGCGCTGAGTCCGCCGAGTACCTTTCGCGGATGCAGGAACCGACCGTCCTCCAGGCGCTGGTCCTCGGGATCCTTCAAGGACTCACCGAGTTCCTTCCGGTCTCGAGCTCGGCGCACCTCGCGCTCACCCCGTGGGTGATGGGATGGCTACCCGCCGGCCTCGCCTTCGATCTCGCGCTTCACGTCGGGACGCTGCTCACGCTCGCGTGGTACTTCCGTGCGGAGTGGCGGACGCTCGTCCTCGGCGGGGTCACGCTCCTCCGGGAGCGTCGGGTCGTGGATGAGGCGTCGCGCCGGGCCGCGTTCATCATCGTCGCGTCGATCCCCGCCGGGATCGCCGGCGTCCTCTTGGACGACTACGCTGAGACCGTCTTCCGGGCCCCGGTCATCACCGCGACCGCGCTGATCGTGATGGGGGTCGTGCTCTGGGCCGTCGACCGCGGGGTGACGGCCCAGCGGGACCGCGCGTCGATGACGTGGCGTGACGCGCTGGCCATCGGATGCGCGCAGGTGCTCGCGCTCGTACCGGGGGTCTCGCGCTCCGGGTCGACGATCACGGCGGGACGCGCCCTCGGCTTCGACCGCAGCGCCGCCGCCGTCCTCTCCTTCTTGATGTCGATGCCGATCATCGCCGCCGCCGTCGTGCTGAAGGTGCCGACCGCGGTGCGCGAGACTGGGATCACCCTCCCGTTGGTCGTCGGCGTGCTGAGTGCCGCCCTCTCCAGCTGGGCGGCGATCGCCTTTCTGCTCCGATACGTCTCGCAGCGCGGTTACGCCCTCTTCGCCGTCTACCGCGTCGCGCTCGGCGTGGTAATCCTCACGCTCCTCGGCACACGAGGCGCGTGGTGACCTGGTTCGGCCACGACGGGCCGTCCCTCGCGCGGCGACTCGGGATTCCGCGCGTCGAGGCGCACGCCGCCCTCGCCTCGACGATGGATGCGGCGCATCGCATCGCGGCCGAGGGGGCACCCGCCGGGACGGTGGTGCTCGCCGAGACGCAGTCGCGCGGTCGGGGCCGTGAGGGGCGCCCGTGGATGTCCCGTCCCGGGGCTGGGCTCTGCGTCACGATGCTCGAGCGCCCGGTCGACCCGGAGGCGGTCGCCGCGCTCTCCCTCAGGGTCGGGCTCGCCCTCGCGCCGGTGCTCGAGCGGTGGAGTGACGGCGAGGTCGCCCTGAAGTGGCCGAATGATCTCTTCGTCGGGGCAGGGAAACTTGCCGGGGTACTCGTCGAGGCGCGGTGGCGCGGCGAGCGGCCGGACTGGGTCGCGGTCGGCGTCGGGGTGAATCTCCTTGCGCCGGAGGGAGTGGCGGTTCCCACGGCGCACCTTGGAGACGTCGATCCTGTCGTGCTGCTTCAGGCGGTCACGACGGCGATCCGAGGCGCGGCTGCCGTGACCGGGCCACTCTCGGCCGGCGAGCGGGAGGCGTTCGCCGCACGCGACCTGGCCGCGGGCCGTCGCCTCGTGGAGCCGGCGTCGGGCGTGGCGCGCGGCATCGCCGCCTCCGGCGCGCTGCTCGTCGAAACCGCGGCGGGCCTCTCGGCGCTGACGTCGGGATCGTTGGTCTTTGCTTCCACCGGGGAGGAACGTTGATGCTGCTCGTCGCCGATGTCGGGAACACGGAGACCACGCTGGGGCTGTGCGAAGGGGAAGCGGTCGTCGCGCATTGGCGCGTGACGACGGACGCGGCACGCACCCCCGATGAGGTGCATCTGCTCCTGGACGGGTTGCTGCGTGCCGGGGGCGTGGACGCGCGACGCCTGACCGGTGCGGCCCTCGGGTCGGTCGTCCCGGCCGTGACCGCGCCGCTCGCCGAGGCGATGCGGCGCCTCTCCGGCCAGCCGACCATCGTGGTCGATGCGCACGCGCCCCTCGGCATCACGCTCGCGGTGGACGAGCCCCTCACCGTCGGCGCCGATCGGATCATCAACACCCTCGCGGCGAGTCGACTACACGGCGTCGACTGCATCGTCGTGGATCTCGGGACCGCGACGACCTACGACTGCATCACCGCCGACGGTGTCTTTCTCGGCGGGATCATCCAGCCCGGGGTGCGCACCTCGGCGGAGACGCTGTTTCGGCGGACGGCGAAGCTCGCCGCGACCGAGTTGGCGGCCCCGAAGCGGGTGATCGGGACGCGCACCGACGAGTGCATCCGGTCGGGGGTCGTCCTCGGCGCGGCCGCATCGGTCGATGGGTTGGTCCGTCGGATCAAGGCGGAGTGGCCGCGGGCGACGGTGCCGCGGGTGATCGCGACCGGCGGGCTTGCGGAGGTCATCCGGCCGCACGCGTCGGAGATCGAATCGGTCGAGCCGGACCTCACGCTGCACGGCCTGCGGCTCGCGCATGGGATCCTGACGGCGCGGTGAGGCCGGGGGCGACGGGATGCCCTGTCTGGCGTGCGTAGGCGGTGGGTTTCAGGTGCTCCGAGCCCCGGCAGGCAATTCTGGCAGACCCCCTGCCGGGCTGGCTTTTCAGCGTGTCACTCTGACCGCGCTAAGCCGTTACTAAGAAAGCATTTAGGTCGTTTTCCGGGCCCGTTGACTGGCCTGATTTTTGCGCCTACTATTCAGCGTGTTAGCACTCCAGTGTTTTGAGTGCCAACGCAGGTGGGTCGTCCCACAACCCTTCACTCACACCGTTGGAGAATCTGATCCATGGCGAAGAATGCCAGCGAGAAGGTCGCGCCCCTGGCCGACCGCGTCGTCGTTAAGGCGATGGAGGAGGCCGAGCAGATGCGCGGCGGGCTCTACATCCCGGACACCGCGAAGGAGAAGCCGCAGCAGGGCGTAGTGATCGCCGTCGGCCCCGGCCGCACCGAGGATGGCAAGCGCGTCCCGATGGAGGTTAAGACGGGCGACAAGGTGCTCTACGGCAAGTACTCGGGCACCGAGGTCACCATCGATGGGGAGCAGCTCCTCATCCTCCGCGAGAGCGACATCCTCGCAATCGTCAAGTAATCCTCTCCCTCTCTTCCACCTAGGTCCACTCACATGGCTGCCAAGGAACTCCATTTCAACACCGATGCGCGCGCGGCCCTCAAGCGCGGCGTCGATCAGCTCGCCGAGGCCGTGAAGGTCACGCTCGGCCCGAAGGGGCGCAACGTCGTCATCGACAAGAAGTTCGGCGCCCCGACGGTCACCAAGGACGGCGTCTCCGTCGCGAAGGAGATCGAGCTCTCCGATCCGATCGAGAATATGGGCGCGCAGATGGTGAAGGAGGTCGCCACGAAGACCTCCGACCTCGCCGGTGACGGCACCACCACCGCGACCGTGCTCGCGCAGGCGATCTTCCGCGAAGGCCTCAAGAACGTGACGGCCGGCGCGAACCCGATGGCGATCAAGCGCGGCGTCGACAAGGCCGTCGCGGCCATCGTCGAGGAGCTCAGGAAGCTCTCCGTCCCGACGTCGGGCAAGAAGGAGATCGCCCAGGTCGGCACCATCTCCGCGAACAACGACCCGGAGATCGGCAACCTCATCGCTGAGGCGATGGAGAAGGTCGGCAAGGACGGCGTCATCACCGTCGAGGAGGCGAAGGGCCTCGAGACGACCCTCGACACCGTCGACGGCATGCAGTTCGACCGCGGCTACCTCTCGCCGTACTTCATCACGGATCCGGACAAGATGGAGGCCGTCCTTGAGGACGCCTTCCTCCTCATCCACGACAAGAAGATCTCCGCGATGAAGGACCTCCTCCCGGTCCTCGAGAAGGTCGCGCAGACCGGCAAGCCCCTCTGCATCCTCGCCGAGGACATCGAGGGCGAGGCGCTCGCCACGCTCGTCGTCAACAAGCTCCGCGGCACGCTCCGCGTCGCCGCCGTGAAGGCCCCGGGCTTCGGCGACCGCCGCAAGGCGATGCTCGAGGACATCGCGACCCTGACCAAGGGCAACGTGATCTCCGAGGAGGTCGGCTTCAAGCTCGAGAACGCCGTCCTCGCCGACCTCGGCCGCGCCAAGCGCATCGTGATCGACAAGGACAACACGACGATCATCGACGGCCACGGCGACGAGGATAAGATCAAGGGCCGCATCAAGGAGATCGAGGTCGCGATCGAGAAGTCGACGAGCGACTACGACAAGGAGAAGCTCCAGGAGCGGAAGGCGAAGCTCGCCGGCGGCGTGGCGGTGATCAACGTCGGCGCCGCGACCGAGAGCGAGATGAAGGAGAAGAAGGCCCGCGTCGAGGACGCGCTGCACGCGACCCGCGCGGCCGTCGAGGAGGGCATCGTCCCGGGCGGCGGCGTCGCGCTCATCCGCGCGCAGAGTGCCCTGAAGGGGATGAAGCTCGACGGCGACGAGCAGATCGGCGTCGACATCATCAAGCGCGCCGTCGAGGAGCCGATCCGCATGATCGTCGCCAACGCCGGCGGCGAGGGCTCCATCGTGGTTGAGAAGGTGCGCGCTGCGAAGGACAAGAACTTCGGCTACAACGCGTTCTCGGATGAGTACGAGGACCTCGTGGCCCGCGGTGTCATTGACCCGACGAAGGTGACCCGCACGGCGCTGCAGAACGCCGCGTCGATCGCCTCGCTCCTCCTCACCACGGAAGCGGTCATCGTGGAGAAGAAGGAGAAGGAAGCGCCCGCCCCGGCCGCGCCGGGCGGTGGGATGGGCGGGATGTACTAAACCGTCCGGATCGGATGTGAGACGGGCCCCGGTCGCGAAATCGGCCGAGGCCCGTCTGTGTTTAGTACACCACTCACTAAAGAATGCGCGGCCGCCGAGTATCGGAGCT
>VHBO01000027.1 GCA_016871895.1 Gemmatimonadota bacterium | reverse complement strand
ACATCGCGGTGGACACGGCGCGGCGCGAGGGGCTCATCCTCCCGTCGCTCTAGGCGGGCGGGCGCACTGCCGATGCTCAGCGCCAAGTTCAGGCCCTGGGATCTCCTCCCGTTCAGCGTCAAGTATGCTCGGCTCCGCCTCCGGCGGCGGCCGGTGCTGGTGCACTTCGAAGTCACGATGCGCTGCAACGCGCGGTGTCCCTTCTGCGATTACTGGAAGACCGACCCGGCGATGAAGGCCCAGGAGCTCGCCTCCTTCGCCGACGCGGCGCGCGCCTTCGACCCGATGATGATCGCGTTCACCGGCGGCGAACCGCTGCTGCGCGGGGACCTCGAGGCAATCGTCGCGGCCGTGGACGGCGCCATCCGTCACAAATGGATGACCCTCCTCACGCACGGCGCGATGCTCTCGGTGGAGCGGGCGCGCGCGCTCTGGGCTGCGGGGATCGGGCAGTTCGGTATCTCCCTCGATTACCTCGATGCGCGGCACGATCGCGCCCGCGGGATCCCCGGGTTGGCCGGGAAGATCCTCGCGAACGCCGAGCGCATCCGGTCGGAGGGGATGACGGTGCGGTTCAACACGGTCATCAAAGACGACAACCTCGACGACATCCTCCCCCTCGTCGAGCGCGCCGCCGCGATGCGCGTCGGGGTGAACTTCTCGGTGTACACGGATTTCAAGAACGGGAACGGTGCGCATCGCATCCGCCCCGAACAGCAGGCGCAGCTGCGGGAGGTGATTGCCGCGCTGCTCGCGTTCAAGCGGCGTCGGCGCGGTATCATCTCCAACTCCGATCACTATCTGGCGGAAATCCCGCGGTGGATCGCCGGTGAGATGACCGAGCCTTGCCGGTCGGGGCAGGACACCGTGCACATCGACCCGTATGGTGGCATCCGTCGCTGTCCCGACTTCCCGGTCGACGGGCACTGGCGCGAGTACGACGGCTATGCGCCGATCGCCTGCGATAAGTGTTTTTACGCGTGCCGCGGCGAGGCGCAGGCACCCCTGCGGCTCAATCGGTTTCAGGATCTCATCGCGTCGCCCTGAGGCAGGTCTCAGGGCTCAGGTCGCAGGTCGCAGGTCCCGGCTTCCAGCTTCCAGCTTCCAGCATTCAGCCTCTAGCTTGTTGCATCGAGCCTCGAGCCTTCGGTATGCCCACCCTCATCCTCAACCTCTCCCAGCTCGTCACCTGTGCCGGCCCAGCACGCGCGCGCCGCGGCGCCGAGCAGGGGGATGCGGGCGTCCGGGACGGGGTAGGGGTCGCGATTGGCGATGACGGCCGCATCCTCGATGTGGCACCCGACCGCGAGCTACGGGCCGCCCATCCGGGCGCGGAGGAAGTCGACGGCGGTCAAGGCGTCCTCACCCCGGGCTGGGTCGATTCGCATACGCATGCCATCTTCGGCCGTGCGCGGTACGAGGAGCAGGAGCTTCGCGCCGCCGGGGTCGGTTATCTGGAGATCGCGCGGCGCGGCGGAGGGATCCACAGCTCGGTGCGTGATCTGCGCACGCGCACCGCGGATGACCTCGCCGCCCTTGCCGCGGCCCGCCTGCAGCGGCTCGCGGCGCACGGCACCACGACGGTCGAGGTGAAATCAGGCTACGGGCTCTCCCTCGAGTCGGAGCTGACGACGCTGCGTGTGATCCGACGGCTCGCCGCCGACCTCCCCCTGCGGCTCGTCCCCACCTTCCTCGGTGCGCACGAGGTGCCGCTTGAGTACCGCGAGGCGCCGCGCACACGGGACGAGTACATCGCCTGCGTGACGGAGGAGATGATCCCCGCCGTCGCCGCCGAGGGGCTCGCGCGCTTCTGCGACGTGTTCTGCGAGCCCGGGGTGTACACGGTCGATGAGACCCGCCGCGTCCTCGGTGCCGCCCGCGCAGCCGGCCTCGCGCTCAAGCTGCACGCCGATGAACTTGAGAACGGGGCCGCCGCCGAGCTCGCCGCCGAACTCGGGGCGACCTCTGCCGATCATCTCGCAGCGATCTCCGAATCTGGAGTCCGCGCGCTCAGCGCCGCGGGCACCGTGGCCACCCTTCTGCCGGGGACGATGCTCTTCCTCGGGCGGACGCGGCAGGCACCGGCCCGCGCGCTCATCGAGGCCGGCGTCCCCGTCGCACTCGCCTCTGATTTCAACCCCGGGACGAGCCCGACGGTGAACTTCCCCCTCGTGCTCACGCTGGGCATCAGCCAGCTCCGACTCTCGGCGGCGGAGGCGTTCGTGGCCGCGACGGTCAACGGGGCGGCCGCGCTCGGGCTGGCAAAGACGATCGGACAGGTCGCCCCGGGCTTTGAGGCGGATCTGGCCCTCTTCAATGTCCGGGACCACCGGGAGATCCCCTATTGGTACGGGGACCATCGGTGCGTTCGGAGCTGGGTACGCGGCCGGCCGGCATTCACCGCCCTGACCGCCAGCTGAGACCCTCCAGCGGGGGCGGTCCGACGAGCGTCCAGTCCCTGGGAAGTGGGCCCGGAGGCGTTGGCTGAGTCCGCCCCACAAGGGTAGCTTTCCCCCTATGGCGGCTGATCTCGCGAAACTCAGGAAAAAGGCCTCGGAGCTCGAGGCCAAGAAGGACATCAGCGGGGCCGTCGCAGCGTACCGCCAGATCATCGACCTCTTCGAGGCGGGTGGGGCGGAGCCGATCGACATCCCGTTATACAATCGACTCGGCGACCTGTTGATGAAGGATGGGCGCTCCACCGATGCCATCCAGATCTGGGAACGTGCGGTGGAGCAGTATGTGGATGGCGGATTCCTGAACCCGGCCATCGCGCTCGCGAACAAGATCCTCCGCGCCTCGCCGGGGCGAACCGCCGCGTACTACACGCTCGGTCGATGCCTCGGGCAAAAGGGACTGCGGGCGGAGGCGCGACAGAATTTCCTCGAGTACGCGACGCGCATGCAGCGCGCCGGCAACCTCGACGAGGCGTTGCGGGCGTTGCAGGAGCTCGCGGACCTCGTCCCCGATCAGCATGACGTCCGCGTGATGCTCGCCGAGGAGTTGGCAAAGGCGGACCGGGTCCCGGAGGCCGTCGAGCAGCTGCAGCTCGCCCACGCTCGGCTCTCCGACGCGGGGAGGACGGATGAGGCCGCGGTGGTCGCGACACGAGCGAGGGAGCTCGATTCAACGGTCGCATTCCCGGGGACGGTCCGCGGTTCCGGCGCTGCTCCCGGCGGGCTCGTCTTCCTCGACCTCGACGGGCGTCCGGCGTCCGATGCGGTCGAGTCTGCGTCGACGCGGAGGCCCGAGCGTCTCGATGGTCTCGAGCCGACTGCGGTCGTCGAGCCGGTCGATATCGACTTGGTCGTGGAGATTCCTGTGGATGTCGGCCCTCTCGCAGCGGATGCTCCGGCGGCCGCCGCGCCGCCTCGGGTGTCGCTGCTCGACCTCCCCTTGTTGGACGTCGCGGGTCTTGATCTCCCGAGGGCGGGGGGGGGCGAGGGGTCAGGTGCGCCACGCGGACGTCCGACGTCCTCTGTGCTCCTGCGACCGATCGACCTCCTTCGTGCCGATCTCGAGGGCGCACCGGATGACGCGAGACTGCGGCGTGCGTACGGCGAGGCGCTCATCGACGAAGGGGAGCGCGAGGCCGGTATCGTGGAACTCGATGCCGCGCTCGCTGGACTTGAGGCGTCTGGTGACCTCGATGCCGCGAGACAGGTTGCCGAGGACCTTGTGCGCATGGTGCCGTCCTCCCTCGCATACCACCGGCGGCGCGTGGAATTGTGCCTTGCCGTCGGTGCGGCCGACGGGGCCGTCGATGCGGCACTCGCCCTCGGTGAGCGCTTGGTCGCTCAGGGCGCAGGTCGTGAGGCACGGCTCCTCTACGCGCGCGTGCTCGCGCTCGCTCCGGATGACGTGCGCGCCCAGGCCGCCCTCGGCGCCCTTGAGGCCGCGGTTGCGGTGTCCGCGGGCGAGACGGCGGCCGACGCCACCGCCCTCGCCTCCGACCCGGGCACCGGTATGGACGACGTGGTCCTTGCGGCAGAGTGGTTTCCGCCTCGGACACGCCCCACGACCGCACGTGCCGTACTCCCAGGGGAGGGCGTGGAGGATGGAGTCGCCATCGAGGAGATACTGAATCGGTTCAAGACCGGCATCGCGTCGGGCGTAGAGGCGTCGGACCACACCGCGCACTACGACCTTGGCGTCGCCTACCGTGAGATGGGGCTGCTCGATGAGGCAGTGGCCCAGTTCCAAAAGGCGATCCGCTCGGCACCGGACCGCTGTCGGGTGATTGAAGCGCTTGGCGGGTGCTTTCTCGAGAAGGGGCAGGCGGCGATCGCTGCGACGGTCCTCCGGCGCGCGCTCTCGGAGCCCGGCGTGACCGATGACGCGCTCCTCGGCGTGCTGTATCTTTTGGCGGAGAGCGCGCTGGCGATCGGTGATCAGGCAGAGGCGGTCGCCTGCCTCGAGCGGATCGTCGGCATCGATATCGGGTTCCGCGACGCGGCCAGCCGGTTGGAGCGTTTGCAAGCGGGTGGGGCCGAGTCGCCGCCGGCGCCGAAGCAGCAGTCCTGAGTCACTGGTTCCGCACCGTTCCCCGTCCCTCCCCCTGATGACCGCCTCCTCCGTGCTCCTCGACATCCAGGCTCCGATCCGTGACCGATTGGAACGGGTGCCCGACGAGGTCTGGCGTATCGTCCAGGCGGACGTCGCGCTCGTGCAGGCCGCCAATGCGCATCTGCGCGGGATGCGCGGGAAGCTCTTCCGTCCGACGCTCCTGCTGCTGGCGTCGTCGGTCGAGGGCGCACCCGAGGAGCGGGCCGTCCCGCTCGCCGCCGTGAGCGAGCTGGTCCACCTGACGAGCGTCGTCCACGACGATTCGGTCGACCACTCGGTGCTCCGCCGTGGCCAGCCGACGCTGAACGCCCTCTTCAGCCACCAGGTCGCGGTCCTGATGGGCGACTTCCTCTTCTCGAAGGCGATCGCTGAGCTCGTCCGGCTCGGGGACCTTGAGGCGCTGCGCGTCTTCACGCAGGCCTCCAATGACATGACCCTCGGCGAGCTGCGGCAGCTCGCCTCGTACGACGCGCTCGCCTTCAGCGAGGCGGACTACCACACGCTGATCCGAGCGAAGACCGCCTCCCTCGTCGGGGCGGCGTGCGAGATGGGCGCGCTCGCCGGCGCCCCGCGTTTCCGCTCCGAGATGCGGCGCTTCGGTGAGCGCCTCGGGATGGCATTCCAGGTCGCCGACGACCTCCTCGATTACACCGAGGAGGAAGCGGTCACGGGCAAGCCAAGCGGCAACGATCTCAAGGAACACAAGGTCACCCTGCCACTCATCGCGGCGCTCCGGCAGATGACACCGGCACAGCGGGGGCGGGTTGACGCCCTCTTCGCTGACGCCGAGCCGTCGGACGAGGCGATCGCCGACGTCATCGCGATCGTCCACGAGACCGGGGGGTTGGCGTATGCCCGCGCCCAGGGGGAACGGTTCGCGACGGAGGCCGAAGAGGCCCTCGCGACCCTCCCGGCCTCCGAGGTCCGCGATGCGCTCGGGGAGGCACTCGCCTACGTGATGGTGCGGCGGTCCTGATGGCGAACTCCGCGAAGTTCCGCCCGCGGTTCCACGCGATCATCCTCGCCAGCGGCTTCGCGCTCGGCGGGTTCCTCACCCAGTTCTGCCGCATCTTTCTGCCGTCCGGTGCGGTGAAGGAGTTCCTCACCAGCGGCGTCACCGCCGCGGTAGGGCCGCTCCAGCTCGACTTCGTCATCATCAAGCTCGGCCTCGGACCCATCGCGCTCGACGTCTCGTTGCTCAGTGTCGTCGGGGTCCTGGTCGCTTATCTCATCGCGCGCTCGCTGTTCTAAGGAGGTTCCGATGTTCGGTCTGGGTGCCGGCGAACTGATGTTCGTCGCGTTGGTGATCCTCGTCGTCTTCGGCTCGAAGAAGCTCCCGGAGTTCATGGGCGGGATCGGGAAGGGGATCCGCGAATTCAAGAAGAACATGAACGACGTGCAGTCGGAGCTGGCGGCGCCCGCTGACCGTCAGGCGCTCCCGCCGGCGAGCGGCGCCCCGGTCCAGCACGACGATGCCGTGGAGCGGGAGCCGAAGCGGCTCAGCTGAGCCCGGCGGCGCGCCACCACGATCCACGACGCTCTGGTCTGTCCGGCAGGGTCACGGCGAGGAACGAGAGAAGGGGAGGCGTCTCGGTGAGACGCCTCCCCTTCGGCTGTATCCAGGCGGCCGGCGCATCGTGCCTTCGGGTGCGCCGTGGTGTCTCCCGACGCCTCAGTTGGCGACGGCGGCCTGACGGCGGAGTCCGGCGTTGATCTCACGCCGGCGGTCATCGATCTCTGCCGTGCGGCGGAGCTGCTCGAAGAACTCCTGCACCCGACGCTGCCGAATGCCCTGGAGCGCCTGCTCGCGGAGCATCGGCTTCTCGGTGTCGAACGCGTCGCGGCTCGCACTCGTCCGCGCGGTGGGTACGATGACGAACGCACCCTCGTCACTCATCGCGAGCGTCGGGCGACCGATCGGGGCGGCGAAGGCGGCCCCGATCGCCGGATTGGCGAATCCAAGGCCGGCGACGAAGCCCTGCCGGACGAAGGGGCCCGCCGATTCCACGGTCAGCCCGGACTTCGCGGCCGCCGACGCGATGTCTGAGGCCTTCGCGTCGGCCAGGAGCGCCTCCGCTTTCGACTTGAGGGCGGCCGCGGCGGCGCGCCCCTGCAGCACCGTCTTGATCTCGTTCTTCACGTCGTCGAACGCCTGCGGCCCACCCTCCGTGAGCGAGTCGAGGCGCGCGAGGTAGTAGCCGTTCTCGTCGTCGAGGAGGTCGCTCGTCTCGCCAGCGACCACACCGGAGAACGCCCACCCCGAGACGCCCGCGAGTGGCTGGCCGAGGTAGTTCGCGGCCTGACCGTCCTGCACCTCGATCTGTGTGACGAGGAGCTTGAGTGCAGCCGCCGCGCTGTCGAGCGCGGTACGGTCGGTTGAGCCACCCGCGAGCGAGGCGAGTCGATCGGCGGTCCGGTCGGTCGCGCTCGCGCTCGAATCCCCCTGCGTCACCTTGAGCAGGATGTGCTGCAGCGAGAGGGTGTCACCCGCGCGGGCGTTCAGCTTGATGAGATGCCACCCGAACGCCGTTCGCACCGGCTCGGAGATCTGACCGGGGCGCAATTGGTACGCTGCGGTCTCGAATTCCGGGACGAAGCGACCGCGACCGCCCGTGGGCAATTCACCCCCGTTCACGGCGGAGCTCTCGTCGGTGGACTCGCGCTTCGCCACCTCGCCGAAGTCGGCGCCGGCGAGGATTTCCGCGCGGAGCGCGGCGGCGCGGGCCTGCGTCGCCACCGTATCGGCGGCAGTCGGTACCCGGCTCAACGCGACGAAGGAGATGACCGCCCGTCCGCGGCGGGTCCACCGGGTCTCGTACCGGTCGTAGTACGCGCGGATGTCCTTGTCCGCGACGACCGTCGCCGCCACGTCGGCCGCGGAGGGCCGGAGCGCGACGTACTGGACGATGACGCTGTCGCGCTGGTCCTGATACGCGCGCCAGAGCTGCCCGTCACTGACCCAGGCGTCCGCGATCAGCTGCGCATAGAGCTTCGACTTCGGGAGCTCCGCGCGATAGTAGTTCTCGAGCTGGACGAGGAGTCCCTGCTGCCGCGCGACCGGGGAGCTGATGAAGCGCTGATACTTGGCCGGATCGAAGCGTCCGTCCGTCTGGAAGTCCGGGTTCTGATAGACCTGCGGCGGCGGCGAGAGCAACGCCGCCTCGCGGATCTCCGAATCACTCACCCGGATGCCCCGCCGCGCGTACTCCTGCGAGAGGAGGACATCGCCGACGAGCTGCTCGAACGCCTGCTCCTCGAGGCGCCGCTGGTCGTCGAGGGTGATGCCGCGCTGGGACTGCTGCTGCTCCTGCTGCGCGAGCGAGTTGACGAGATTCTGCCACGTGAGGTAGGGGATCTCCTCGCCGTTCACCGTGGCGACGACGCTCGAGGCGGTCACCGGGGCGCGGCCGATCAGGCCGCTGACGTCGCCGAGGAGGAACCCACCGACGAAGGCAATGAACAGGAAGATCCAGATGTACTTGGCGATGCTTCGCATCTGTTGCAACACGACCGACGACCCCACGGGAGACGGTGGATGGACGCTATGAAGCAGGGGGAAATCCAGCCGAGAAACCTACCCGGTCCGGCGACGTAAAATCAAGCAAGACCGCGACTTCTGATTTGACCCGCCCCCTCTGCTCCCGATACTTTCCCCCCGTGTCCTCGCCCCAGGTTCCTGACGCGCTGACCGGCGATCCCGAAGGCTCCGCCGGCCGACCGCCGCGCCGCGCCTCGCTCCTTGACGTCCGCTTCGTGTTTGGGACGGAAGCCGCCCCGCCGGACCAGCGTGCCGTGGTCGCGCCGGTCGCGCCAGTCACGCCAGTCACGCCAGTCACGCCAGTTGCGCCAGTCGCGCCAGTCGCGCCAGTCGCGGCTACCGCACCCGGGCCGGTCTTCGTGACCGCCACGATGGCAGAGCTCTACCGGGCGCAGGGGATGCCCGAGCGTGCGCTCGACATCTACCGGACCCTCCTTGCACGCGAGCCGGCTCGCTCCGATTTCGCCGCGCGAGTGCGGGAGCTCGAGACGGCGGTATCGCCACGCGAGCTCGCCACCCCGCTACTCGCCGCCCTCTCCTTCGACGACGTGCGGATCCCCGCGGCGACGCCGGCTCCAGGTCTCGGGGAGGAGCCCACCGCCCGAGCCTTCTTCTTGGCGTTGGGCAACCGCCGTGTCGGCGGCACCGTCGCGAACGACCTCGGAGCGGCGGCCGCCGCCATCGGGGACGTCCCACTCCAGGCCGCCGTCGCCCACGACGACGCCTTCGCCGACTGGACCTGACCCCGAGCTTCCATCCCGATGCGCATCGCTGTCTTCAATGGACCGAACCTGAACCTCCTCGGCATCCGTGAGCCCGAGATCTACGGAACCACCACGCTTGGGGAGATCGAGTCCCGGCTCGAGCGGATCGGCGCCGAGCTCGGCATCACGCTCCTCTTCTCGCAGTTCAACGACGAGGGGCGGATGCTCGACGCGATCCACAACTGCTACGGCGTCGTCACCGGCGCGCTCGTCAACGCGGGGGCCTGGACGCACACCTCACTCGCCATCCGGGATGCCTTCACGGCGGTGCAGCTCCCGTACGTCGAGGTGCATCTCTCCAACATCTACGCCCGCGAGCCCGAGCGGCGGCACTCCTGGCTTGCCCCCGGGGCGATCGGCATCATTGCGGGGTTCGGCGCCGACGGGTATGAGCTCGCGCTCCGCGGGTTGGTGACGGCGCTCCGGAATCAGGGCGCCGACGCGTGACCCCACAGGTCGTCTTCGCCGCGCTCCTTGCGGCGGCAGGCAACATCGCGGGGGCGGCGGCCGTCACGGCGCGGCCGCGCTGGTCGCCGCGTGCGCTCGAACTCCTTTTGTCACTCTCGGCGGGCTTCCTCGTCGCCGTCGCGATCACCGGACTCCTCCCCGAGGCGATGGTGCGGGGCGGGGCGTCTGCGGGACCGCTCGTGCTCGCGGGCTTCGTCCTCGTGCACCTCACGCAGCACGCCCTCGTCGGACACTTCCACTTCGGCGAGGAGACACACGCCGTCTCCGCCACAGTGGGCCGCTCCGCGCTCGCCGGGCTCCTGCTGCACACCTTCGTCGATGGTGTCGCGATCACCTCCGCGTTCGAGGTCGATCCCGCACTCGGGACCCTCGTCTTCTGGGCGGTCTTCCTGCACAAGGTGCCGGAAGGTCTCGCCATCGCGTCACTCTGGATCGCGGCGGGACAGTCGCGCGCCGGTGCGATCGCCGCGGCTGGTGCCCTCGGGGCCGCCACGCTCGCCGGTGTCGCGCTCACCGGGCTTCACGACCCGCTCGCGCGCTACGGCCTCGCGCTCTCGGCTGGCGTGACCCTCTATGTCGGCGCGTCGAACCTCATTCCCGAGTTCCAAGGGAAGCCGGGGTGGGGGCATAACCTGACCTTCTTCGCCGGGTGCGCGGCGGCGCTCGTGCTCCGCGCCGTCCTCGGGCACTGACGCCCGCGTGACCCCGCGCCCCGCCGGTCCGCCGCCCCCCGGCCTCTTCGAACGTCCGCTCGTCGCGCCGCTCGCCGCGCGGATGCGCCCGCGTACGCTCGACGAGGTCGTCGGGCAGGAGGCGCTCCTCGCTCCCGGCGCCCCGCTCCGCGTCGCCATCGAGCGCCGCGAGCCCGGCTCGATCCTCCTGTGGGGCCCCCCGGGAACGGGGAAGACGACGATCGCTCGGCTCGTCGCGCAGCACATCGACGGCGAGTTCATCCCCGTCAGCGCCGTCACCGACGGCGTCCCACGGATCCGCGAGATCGTCGCCGACGCCGAGCGTCGTGGGCTCCTCGGCACGCGCACCGTCGTCTTCATCGACGAGGTGCATCGCTTCAACCGCGGGCAGCAGGATGCACTCCTCCCGCACGTGGAAAGCGGCCTCCTCACCCTCCTCGCGGCCACCACCGAGAACCCGAGCTTCGAGATCAACGGCGCGCTCCTCTCTCGGCTCCGCGTCTTCGTGCTCCAGCCCCTCGGGCCGATGGCGATCGCGGCGCTGTTGGACCGCGCCCTCGGTGACACCGAACGTGGGCTCGGTGCGCGTGGTCTCACGATGACGTCTGAGGCCCGCGACCGGCTCGCCGTCGAGGCCGATGGGGATGCCCGCCGCGCGCTGACCGTCCTCGAGGCCGTGGCGGTGCTCGCGGAGGGGGCAGGAGGGACGCCGCCGACGATCACCGACGCGGTCGCCGTCGCGGCGCTGCAGCAACGACTGCCGGCGTACGACAAGTCGGGGGAGCAGCACTTCAACCTCATCTCCGCCTATCACAAGGCCCTGCGGGGGTCGGACCCGCAGGGCGCCCTGTATTGGCTCGCGCGGATGATCGAGAGCGGGGAGGATCCACGCTACATCGCGCGGCGGACGATCCGCTTCGCCGCGGAGGACGTCGGGCTCGCCGACCCGCAGGCCCTCACGATCGCCCTCGCGGCACGGGAGGCGTTCGCGGTGCTCGGCTCCCCCGAGGGGGAACTCGCGCTGGCCGAAGCGGCGGTATATCTCGCGACCGCGCCGAAGTCGAACCGGGTCTACCTAGCCTGGGGTGCCGCGCTCGAGGCGGCACGGCGGACGCCGGCAGCGCCGGTGCCCCTGCACATCCGCAATGCGCCGACGGCGCTGATGCGCGACCTCGGGTATGGTGCCGGGTATCAGTATGCGCACGACGCGCCGGACGCCTACGTGCCGCAGGACTACCTTCCGGATGAAGTCGCCGACGCGAGGTTCTACGCACCCGGCGGGATGGGGGTGGAGAAGGAGATCGCGAAGCGGCTGGCGTGGTGGGAGGAGCGGCGGGGCAAGGCGGAAGGCTGAAAGCCGAAAGCCAGAAACCAGTCGCCCGACGGTGGGTCGCTGGTGGGCGAGATCAGGACTGATGAACCAGGAGCAAGCGTGAGCGCGGACGTGAGCCGCAGGGCGGGCGGAGCCGGTGATGGAGCGCGACGGATGTCGCGGCGCGGGATTCGCGTGCGTGGGGCGCTCGCGGCGCTCGCGATGTTCATCGGCCTCGGCGCCTGCGCGAGCCTCGCGCGGCGCGCCTTCCAGAATCCCGTCGTGACCGTTGCCGACACTAAGGTCACTGGCTTCTCCGCCCGCGGGGGCTCGCTCCAGGTGACGCTTCGCGTGGAGAATCCCAACGACTTCCGGCTCGACGTCGGTGCCGTCCGCTACGCCGTCTGGGTCGACTCGACGCAGGTCGCGACGGGGCAGCTCGACCGGATCGTCACGCTCGAGCCGTCAGCGACCTCCACCGTCGTCGTCCCGGTGCAGTTCGCGCTCGACGCGGTGGCGATGGTCGGGGTGCGGTTACTGACCACAGGGTCGCTGCAGTACCGCGTCACGGGACAGTTCGACTACGTCACGCCGTTCGGGCGGCTCACGCGGCCCTTCGCGAGCGATGGGAGCGTGCGGCGATGAGGGAGCTGATCGAACTCGCACCCCCGCAGGAGCGCGCCCTCCTCGTCGGTGCGCCGCTCAAGCGTGGGACCGACCGCCATCACGTCACGGAGCACCTGGAGGAGCTCGCGCGGCTGGCCGACACCGCCGGCGCGCTCGTCGTCGGGACACTCACCCAGCAGCTCGACCGCCCCGATCCTTCCACGTATATCGGGCGTGGCAAGGTCGAGGAGCTCAAGCTCCTGCTCACCGCCACGCAGGCCACGCTCGTCATCTTCGATGATGAGCTCTCGCCGGCGCAGGGGAAGAACCTCGAGGGCGAGCTCGGGAAGCGGGTGATCGATCGCGCCGAGCTGATCCTCGATATCTTCGCGGTCCGCGCGCGGAGCGCTGAGGCGCGGATGCAGGTGGAGCTCGCGCAGCTCGAGTATTCGCTCCCGCGACTCACCCGGATGTGGACGCACCTCGAGAAGTTCCGCGGCGGCATCGGCGTCCGCGGGCCCGGCGAGACGCAGCTCGAGACGGACCGCCGGCTCGTCGGTCATCGCATCAAGCTCCTGAAGGAGCGCCTCGTGGAGGTGACGAAGGCACGACAGGTGCAGCGGGCGGGGCGCACGGGACAGTTCCGCGCCGCCCTCGTCGGCTACACTAATGCCGGGAAGAGCTCGATCCTCCGAGGCATCTCGGGGAGTCGCGAGGTCTTCGTCGAGGACCGTCTCTTCGCGACCCTCGACCCCCTCACGCGCGAGGTCGACCTCGGCGAGCACCAGGCGGTCCTCCTCACGGATACCGTCGGGTTCATCCGCAAGCTCCCGCACCATCTCGTCGCGAGCTTCCGCGCCACCCTCGAGGAGGTGGCGGAGGCGGATCTCCTGCTGCACGTGATCGACTGCGGCCATCCGTCGTGGGAGGAGCAGCGCCTCGTCGTCGATCAGGTGCTCGCCGACCTCGAGGTGCAACACGTGCCGATGATCTATGTCTTCAACAAGGCCGACCGGCTCGATCCCGACGTGGCTGTGGCGCTCCGCGCACGCATCGACAACCTCGCCCCCGGGTCCATCTTCACCTCGGCGGCGAGTGCCGCCGGGCTGGAGCCGCTCCGCACGCTGCTCCGCGAGGCGTTGGCGCGTCGGCGCCCGCTGGTGACGCTCCGCATCGCCTCGACCGAGGGCCGGGTCCTGGCGGAGGCGCATCGGTGCGGGGAGCAGGTGGTGGCGGCCCCCGATGACACGGGGGAGTGGATCGATCTGACCGGGCGGTTCGATGCCGCAGCGCTTGGACGGCTCGAACGCGCGGGGGCGATGGTACGCCCCGGCTGACACGGGGTCGCGGTCCCCGGTCGCATCCGCCCGGCGCAGTTAGATTTCCCGGGATGCACGCCGCCGAGATCCGCCGCCGTTTCCTCGACCACTTCGCCCGAGCACAGCACGCGGTCCGCGAGTCGTCTACGCTCGTCCCCGCCGACGACCCGACCCTGCTCTTCACCAATGCAGGGATGGTCCAGTTCAAGAAGATCTTCCTCGGGCAGGAACCGCCGCCGGAGGGGAACCGCCGCGCGACCACGTCGCAGAAGTGCGTCCGCGCCGGTGGCAAGCACAACGACCTCGAACAGGTGGGGCATACCGCCCGGCATCACACCTTCTTCGAGATGCTCGGGAACTTCTCCTTCGGCGACTACTTCAAGCGGGACGCGATCCGCTTCGCCTGGGACTTCGTCACCCGCGACCTCGGCATCCCGACCGAGCACATCCGCGTCTCCGTGTACAAGGACGACGTTGAGGCGCGGACGCTCTGGGAGCAGGAGACGGGAATCGCCCCGAAGCGCATCTACGGCCTTGGGGAGAAGGACAACTTCTGGCAGATGGCCGACACGGGCCCCTGCGGCCCGTGCACGGAGATCTACGTCGACCTCGCGCACCTGACGAAGGACTTCCGGTTCCCCGCCGGCGCCACGGGGGAATGGACCGATCTCACCCGGACCGACTTCTCCCTCGACGCCTTCGTCGAGGGGGCGGAGGCGGGCCGATTCCTCGAGATCTGGAACCTCGTCTTCATGCAGTTCGATCGGCAGGCAGACGGGGCGCTGCTCCCGCTGCCGAAGCCGTCGGTCGACACTGGGGCGGGGCTCGAGCGCATCACCGCGGTGATGCAGGGGGTCTCGAACAACTACCACACCGACCTCTTCGCGCCCCTCCTCGCGGCGGTCTCGCAGGCGGTGGGACGCGCGTACGATTTCGATGACCCGCATTCGGCCTCCTTCCGCGTCCTCGCAGACCACGCCCGTGCGGTCGCCTTCCTCCTCGCCGACGGCGTCTTCCCGAGCAACGAGGGGCGCGGCTACGTGCTCCGTCGCATCCTCCGGCGCGCCGTCCGCCACGCCTGGCTCCTAGGTCGCCGCGAACCGACCCTCGTCCACGTCGTCGAGGTCGTGATCCGCGAGATGCGGCAGCAGTTCCCGGAGCTGCACGTCCGACAGCACCACATCCTCGAGACCACCCGCGCGGAGGAGGAGCGCTTCCTCGCGACGGTGGAGGGCGGCCTCTCCCGCTTCGAGGAGCTCGCGCCGGTGACGAGCACGCAGGGGTCCAGCGCCGTGCGTGGGACCATCAGCGGCGAGGATGTCTTCCGCCTCTACGACACGTTCGGCTTCCCGATCGACCTCACCGAGCTGATGGCGCGCGAACGGGGCTACCTCGTCGACATCGCCGGGTTCGAGCAGGCGCTCGAGAGCCAGCGCCGGATGTCGCAGGCCGACCGCAAAACACGTCGCATCTCCGTCGTGACCGATGCGCTCCACGACCTCGAGCAGTGGGAGCACGGCGCCGAGTCGCCCACGGGCCGCTTCGTCGGGTACGAACACACCGAGGTCGAGACCCTCGTCACCGCGATCCGCACCCTCGACGGCGGCCAGGTCGCCGTGATGCTGCGCGAGTCGCCGTTCTACGCCGAGTCGGGTGGGCAGGTCGCCGATGGCGGCGAGATCGTTGGGAGCGACTGGACGCTCCCGGTGGCCGAGGTCCGCAAGTTCGATGGTCGCGTGGCGGCGATCGGCACGCCGACGGCGAAGCCGCGGTTCGAGATGGTGCGCGCCAGCGTCCCGGCGGACCGCCGTCGCGACACGGAGCGCAACCATACCGCGACCCACCTGCTGCACGCCGCCCTCCGGCACGTCCTCGGCGCGCACGTGCATCAGGCGGGCTCCCTCGTCTCGCCCGAGCGTCTCCGCTTCGATTTCACGCACCACGGACCCCTCACCCCCGCGCAGTCGGCGGCGGTCGAGCAGATGGTGAACGAGGGCATCTGGGCCAACGCCGATGTGCGGATCGCGGAGATGGCGTATGCCGATGCGGTCGCCGGCGGGGCGATGGCGCTCTTCGGCGAGAAGTACGGCGACGTCGTCCGCGTGGTCGATATCCCCGGGCGCTCGACCGAGCTCTGCGGTGGCACGCACGTGCGGAACACCGGCCAGATCGGGGCCTTCCGCATCGTCTCCGAGGGCGGCGTCGCCGCCGGGGTGCGCCGCATCGAGGCGGTGACGGGGCGCGGTGCCTACGAGTTGCTCAGCCAGCGCGATCAGGCGCTCCACGAGGTGGCCGCGCGCCTGAAGGTGAACACGCCGACGGCCGAGCTGCTCGCTCGGAAGCTCGACGCACTCCTGCTGGAGAAGCGCACCCTTGAGAAGAAGCTCGAGGAGGCGCTCCGTGGCGGGGGCGGGCAGGCCGCTGATCTGCTCGCGGGCGCGGAGCCGCTCGCCGGCGGCGGCACCCTCCTGTGCAAGGTCGTCCAGGCCGACGATATGAAGGCCCTGCAGGCGCTCGGCGATGTGCTGCGCGAACAGCTCGGAAGTGGCGTCGGGGCGATCTGCGCCGCCTTCGAGGACGGCAAGGGCGCCCTCGTCGTGGTGGTCACGGATGATCTCCGGTCGCGCGGCATCACCGCCGTCGGGCTCGTCAAGGAGGTCGCTTCGCGCACCGGCGTCCGTGGCGGCGGGAAGGAGCATATGGCGCAGGCCGGCGTCGCCACCGCCGAGGTGGCAGGGATGCCCGGCATCGTGGCCGAGGTCGTCCGCGCCGCGGTGGGAGCGGCCTGAGATGGAACGCGCGGTGGCCTGGATCTCGGAGGCGGGCGCCGAGGCGCCGCCGCGGGTGGTCGCGCGGGTGACCGAGGTGCTCCGCGCGCTGCCGTCGGCGGAGCGTTCCATTGCGGACGCGCTCCTCGACGCGGCCTCGCATCTCCTCGACGAGGTGCTTGCCGAGCGCGTCCGTGGGGCGGCGCGTGAGGTCGCGCTCGACCTACTCGCCGCCGACGCCTGCGTCACCTGGGCCTTCGAGGCCGAGCCGACCGAGGTCGGCGCACGGGCCGAGGCGGCGATGGCGCGACTCGCCGCGATCCGCAACTGATCCACCATCCGGGGGGCGTGGTCGCCGCCCCGGCCCTCGCATAGGAGCCGTTGATGTCGACCTCCCCGCACCGGACCCATCTCCACGACCTCGCCGAGACGGCGCAGCGCGCCGCCGTCGCCCTCGAGGCCGGGATCGAGGCGGCGGTCGAGCGCTTCCGCAGCACCATTCGTGCCGGCGGGACGCTCTTCTTCTGTGGCAACGGCGGCAGCGCCGCTGACGCGCAGCACATCGCCACCGAGTATATGGTGCGCTACCGGCGGAACCGCGCACCGATCCGCGCGATCGCGCTCACCACCGATACCTCGAACCTCACCGCCTGCGGGAACGATTTCTCCTTCGACGAGATCTTCAGCCGGCAGGTCGAGGGGCTGGGGCGTGCCGGGGACCTGCTCGTCATCCACACGACGAGCGGCAACTCTCCCAACTGTCTCCGCGCCGCCGAGGTCGCGCGGCGGATGGGGATCGCGACGGTCGCCCTCACCGCCAAGGACGGCGGCCGCATCCGGGAGCTCGTCGACCTCTGCCTGATCGTCCCGACCGATCGGACCGACCGGGCGCAGGAGATCCACCTGGCGATCGAGCACGCGATCTGCGATGCGCTCGACGCTGACGCCTGACTCCGCGCCTCCGGGCGCGGACCGCCTCGCGCGGCTGCAGGGTGCGCTCGTCGGGGCCGAACTCGACGCGCTCCTCGTCACCGCACTCCCGAACATCCGGTATCTCAGCGGCTTCTCCGGCTCCAACGCGCTCCTGTTGGTGCCGGCGGTCGGGGAGGCCACGCTCTGGACCGACTTCCGCTATGCCACACAGGTGAAGACCGAGGTCCGGGGTGGGGTGCGGGCCGTCATCGAGGCGCACTCGCTCTGGAGCGCCCTGCTCGCCACGCTGCGCGAGCCCGGCGCCGGTGCGCGGCGGATCGGCTTTGAGACAGAACACCTCTCCCACCGCGACGCCCACCGGTTCCTTGACGAGGCACGGGACGCCGCCTCGGAGTGGCGACCGACTACGCATCTCGTCGAGGCGCTTCGGGAGGTGAAGGACGCCGAGGAGCTGGCGCGGATCCGGACGGCGGTCGCGATCGCCGAGACGGCGCTCGAGCGGACACTCCCCACGATCCGCGTCGGCCAGACGGAGCTCGAGGTGGCGGGCCGACTCGAGTTTGAGCTCCGGCGCGCGGGAAGTGAGGGATTCCCGTTCGAGTGCATCGTCGCCGCCGGTGACCGAACCGCGTTACCGCACGCGCGCCCGACCTCGCGCGCCATCGGGGCCGGCGAGTTCCTGCTCATCGATTTCGGGGCGGTGCACGCGGGGTATTGCTCCGACCTCACCCGGACCGTCGTGATGGGGCCGCCGAGCGACCGGCAGCGGGCGATTCACGACCTGGTTCGGGAGGCATTGGGGTCCGCTTCGGCCGGTGTTCGGGCAGGGATGCGCGGATGGGATGCCGACGCCATCGCGAGGGACTACATTGCCCGAGGTGGGTACGGCGAGGCGTTCGGCCATTCGCTGGGGCACGGGATCGGGCTGGAAGTGCACGAAGCCCCCCGTCTCTCCTCGACGGCGGACGCGCCCCTTCCGGTCGGCGCGGTGGTGACCATCGAGCCGGGCATCTATCTGGAGGGGTGGGGCGGGGTGCGGATCGAGGACGATGTGGTCCTCCATCCCGATGGCCCCGAGCTCCTCTCGCGGTTCCCGCGCGAACTGGTATCCCTCTGAGGCTCCGTCCGGGGCGGCAGGGGGCCCCCGACCCTCGCCTGCGATGATCGACCTCCGCTACGTCAAGAAGCTCCTCGAGATGCTCGATGAGTCCACCGTCGACTCGCTTGAGATCTCCTCAGAGAAGGGGATGCGGATCCGGCTCAGCAAGTCGGGTCCGGCGCGTGCCGTGATGCCGATGGCCGCCGCCCAGGCGGCGCCGATCGCCGTCGCGGCCCCCGTGGCCGCCGCCCTCGCCGCGCCGGCCCCGGCGCCCGCCGCCGCCGAGCCCGCCAAGTCCAATGCCATCGAGGTGAAGTCCCCGATGGTCGGCACCTTCTACGGCGCCCCCGAGCCCGGCGCGGCTCCGTACGTCGCGGTCGGGCAGACGGTGAAGCAGGGGCAGGTGCTCTGCATCATCGAAGCGATGAAGATCATGAACGAGATCGAATCCGAGGTGAGCGGCACTGTTGTTGAGGTCTGCGGTCAGGACGCGCACCCCGTCGAGTTCGGACAGGTGCTCTTCCGCGTCCGTCCCAACTGACGCCGCGGCGCGCGCGGCCGTCCGGCCGACGCGCGCCCCCATCGCCCTCAGCCCGCCCACGCCGTGTTCCGTAAAGTCCTCATCGCTAACCGGGGGGAGATCGCCCTTCGGGTGATCCGCGCCTGCCGGGAGCTCGGGATCGAGACCGTCGCCGTCTACTCCGAGGCCGACCGGGAGTCGCTCCACGTCCGCTTCGCCGACGACGATGTCTGCATCGGCCCGGCGCCGGCGCGTGATTCCTACCTCCGCATCCCCCGGCTGATCGCGGCCGCCGAGATCACCGGCGCCGACGCGATCCACCCGGGGTACGGCTTCCTCGCCGAGAACGCCGAGTTCGCGGAGACCTGCGCCGCGAGCGGCATCACCTTCATCGGGCCGACACCGCATCAGATCCGTACGATGGGAGACAAGGCGGCGGCGCGCGCCGCGATGATCGCCAACGACGTCCCCGTCGTCCCTGGATCGCCCGGCCCGGTCGAGGATGTCGACGAGGCGCTCGCCGTCGCGCAGCAGATGGGCTTCCCCGTGATCATCAAGGCCGCCGCGGGCGGCGGTGGGAAGGGGATGCGCGTCGCGCGCGACGCCGACGATTTCGCGCGCTCCTTCCAGCTCGCCCGCTCCGAGGCCCTCTCCGCCTTCGGCAACGGGAGCGTCTACGTCGAGAAGTACCTCGAGCGGCCGCGGCACGTCGAGTTCCAGATCCTCGGCGACACGCACGGAAACGTCATCCACCTCGGCGAGCGCGACTGCTCCGTGCAGCGGCGGCACCAGAAGCTCGTCGAGGAAGCGCCCTGTCCGGTGATGACCCCTGAGCTGCGCGAACGGATGGGCGCGGCGGCGGTGAAGGGGGCGAAGGCGATCGACTACGTCGGCGCCGGCACCATCGAGATGCTCCTCGACCAGGACGGCTCGTTCTACTTCATGGAGATGAACACGCGCATCCAGGTCGAGCATCCGGTCACGGAGATGCTCACCGGGGTCGATCTCGTGAAGGAGCAGATCCGCGTCGCGGCCGGCCTCCCGATGACCGTCACGCGCACGCCGGAACTGCGCGGCCACGTGATCGAGTGCCGCGTCAACGCTGAGGATCCGGCGCGCAACTTCCAGCCGAGCCCGGGGAAGGTCGAGGTCTTCCATATGCCCGGTGGGAACGGCGTTCGTGTCGACACCCACGCCTACGCCGGCTACACGGTCCCGCCCTTCTATGATTCGATGATCGCGAAGCTCATCGTGCACGGGGCCACGCGCGATGAGGCGATCGCGAAGATGCGGCTCGCCCTCGAGACCTTCGTCATCCAGGGCGTGACGACCACGATCCCCTTCCTCGGCTCGCTGATGCGGCATCCGCGCTTCGCCGCCGGCGACGTGCACACCAAGTTCCTCGAGCAGGAAGGCGCCGACCTCTTCGCGCCGCGCTGATGGCCCCCGCCGCACGCCGCGTCACCCTCATCACCGGCGCGGCGCACGGACTCGGGTGGGCCCTCGCGCAGGAGGCCGCGGGGCGGGGGGATGCCCTCGTCCTCGCGGATCGTAATGCGGAGACGCTCACAACGCGCGTGACGGCGCTCGGCGGGATCGTCCCGATGCCCGGGACGGCGCTCCCGCCCGAGGGGCCGCTCCACATCATCGGCGTCCCGGGCGATGTCACCGACTCGGCGCATCAGACCGCGTTGGTCGCGGCGGCGGTCGGTTGCTTCGGTCGAATCGACCGGCTGATTCACAACGCCGGTATCACCCATCGCTCCCCCGCGCGCGTCACGCGCCCGGAGGTGATCCGCCGCGTGATGGAGGTCGACTATCACGCGCCCGTCGCCCTGACGCATCTCGCTCTGCCGTATCTGCGCGAGACGCGCGGGAGCCTCGTGGCGGTCAGCTCGATGGCGGGATGGATGCCGCTCCCCGGGCGCGCCGGCTACGGGGCCGCGAAGGCCGCCCTCACGCAGTACTTCGAGGTGCTCCGCCTCGAGCTCGCGTCCGAGGGGATCCACGTCCTCCTCGTGCACCCGAGCTTCCTCGCCACCACGATCGAGCGGCACGCCCTCGGCGCCGATGGGGCGCCGGCGCGTCACCCGCGGTCCACCACCGGGAGGATCCGCACGGCGGAGGCGGAGGCGCGTCGTATCCTGGACGCGCTCGACGCGCGTCGGTCCACCGTGCGTCCCGACCTCTGGCCGAGCATCGGGGCGCTGCTCTGGCGGCTCTGGCCGGGGCTCTACCGGCGGCTCATCACCCGACGCTTCGCCGGCGAGCTCTGAGCCGCACGGTTCCGCTGGGGCGGTCCGCCGAGATTCCTGAGGCCGTCGGCGAGGGCGGGGGATTCCCGGACCGCCGCACGCGGCGTTTCCCCGACCAACCCTGACTCGTCTCCCGTGTATCCCTTCCCTCGCGCCCATGCCACGGAAGCACTCGGTCGACCCGCTCCTTCTCGATTCTCCCCTCGCCCCGCCGCCACGGCGTCGGCGGAGCCGTACGGCCGATGCCGCCGGCGCCGCTGACCCCTCGGCTGGGGACGCCGCGCCGTCCGCGACGGACGATCTCGCGCTGCCGCCGCTCGTGCCGGCGGGGCGCGCTCCTGGGGAGGGCCCGGGCCGGGACGGTGCCGCACCGACGCTGCGCCACGAGATCACCGGCATCGTCCTGCTGGTCGGGGCGCTCTTCCTGACGGGGGCGCTGCTCTTCGGGCGCACGCCGGCCTCGCTCGAGTCCTGTACGGCGGCGGGCGGCCCCTTCGGTCCCGTCGGTGGGTGCCTCCGCTGGTCGATCCTTGGGCTTGTCGGCGCCATCGCGGCCGCAATCGTTCCGCTCATCCCCGCCACGCGCGCCCTCCGGCTTCTCGGGCGCATCGGCACACCGGAGCGCGCGGTCGTCGATTTCTTCCCGATCGGCCTCGTGGTGGTGGTCCCCGTCGCCGCCGGGCTCGCGCGACTCGGTGTCGTCGCGGCGGGCACCGCCGATCCGTACGCCGGCCTCTGGGGCGCTTTCGCCGGCTTCTACCTCGCCGAGGCCCTCGGGCGCGGCGGGGCGTGGTTCGTCATCGTGACCGCAGTCTCCGTGTTGACCGCGGTCACCCTCCGCTGGAATCCCGTGCGCGCTGCCGTCGCGGTGAAGTTGCCGACGCGTCGCGCCCCGGATACCACCCCGAGCCTGACGACCGCTGAGGCGATGGAGCCCGACGCGGCCGACCTCCCGGCCGTCGACCTCACGTTGATGGGGATGACCGTGGCGCCGGCCGCCGCCGCGCCGCCAGAGTCCGACGCGGCAGACGCGGAGCCTGCGTCTGAGGATGACGCGGAGGACGTTGCCGGGGCCGACGAGGACGTCACGGCGCCCGCCACCCCGCGCCGTCGGTCACGGAAGGGGGCCGGCGCGCCGCTCGCCGCGGGAGCATCGATAGCCGGGGCCTCCACGGCCGCAGCGGGCGGGAGTGCCCTCGCCGCCGCCGGCACGACGATCGCCGACGATCTCCTCCCCGACCCGGCGCTCCTCACCCCCGCGCCCGCCCGGAACACCGAGGCGGGACGCGCGCAGCTCGACCTGATGGGCACGAAGCTCATCGACTCGCTCAAGACGTTCAAGGTCGAGGGGACCCTCACCGGTCGCACCTCCGGACCGACGGTCACGCAGTATGAGGTCGAGCCCGCGCCGGGCGTGAAAGTGCGGCAGTTCGCGAACCTCGCGAATGACCTCGCCCTCGCGATGCGGGCGCCGTCCATCCGCGTCGTCGCGCCGATCCCCGGGAAGGGGGCCGTCGGCATCGAGGTGCCGAACCCCGCGCCGGAGATGGTCGCGTTCCGCGAGATTATCGAGGCCGACGCGTACCAGAAGAAGCCGATGGCGCTCCCCGTCGCGCTCGGGAAGGACCTCGAGGGCGCCCCCGTCGTGACCGACCTCGCGAAGATGCCGCACCTGCTCATCGCCGGCGCCACCGGCTCGGGCAAGTCCGTCTGCGTGAACACCATCATCACGTCACTCATCTACCGGCACACGCCGAAGACGCTGCGCTTCCTGATGGTCGACCCGAAGATGGTCGAGCTCTCCGTCTACAACACGCTTCCGCACCTGCGCCATAAAGTGGTGACGGACAACCGCGATGCGGCGGCGGTGCTCAAGTGGGCGGTGCTCGAGATGCAGGAGCGGTACGCCCTCCTCGCTGAGAACGGCTCGCGCAACATCCAGGACTTCAACACGAAGGTTCGGGCCGGTGCCGCCCTGCGGAAGCCGAAGGACCCGAACGTCGGCTTCGAGAACCGCGACTACACGGGCGGGGTGCTCCCCTACATCGTCGTGGTGATCGACGAGCTCGCCGACCTGATGATGACCTGCGCCGCGGAGGTCGAGACGCCGTTGGCGATGCTCGCGCAGAAGGCGCGGGCGATCGGGATTCACCTGATCCTCGCGACACAGCGGCCCTCGGTGAACGTGATCACGGGCCTCATCAAGGCGAACTTCCCGAGCCGCATCGCGTTCCGCGTGGCCTCGCAGATCGACTCCCGCACCATCCTCGACGGGATGGGCGCCGAGTCGCTCCTCGGGAACGGCGATATGCTCTTCATCCCGCCGGGGAAGAGCGAACCGTCGCGCCTGCAGGGGGCGTACCTCTCCAACGAGGACACCGAGCGGCTGATGGGGTGGTACGCCGAGCGCGCCGCCGGCGTCGTCGCGCCATCGGCCGCCGATGAGCCTGATATCCTCGCCGCGGTTCGCGCGCGCGAGGCGCTCGAGGCCGGCGGCGGGGACGAGGGGAGCGAGGAGTCCGGCGACCGCGACAAGCTCTTCCGCGAGGCGGCGGAGGTCTGCATCCAGCACCAGGGCGGTTCGACCTCGCTGCTGCAGCGGCGCCTCAAGATCGGCTACGGCCGGGCGGCGCGCATCATCGACCAGCTCCACCTGGCCGGTGTGCTCGGGGCACCCGATGGCTCCAAGCCACGGGATGTGCTGATCGGGCTTGAGGACCTCGACCGCGTCGCCGGGGTCCGCGCGGCGTGAGGCGGCGCATCCCGTGAGGCGAATGCCTCCGTGAAGCGGGACGCCGAACGATGGGAGGCGCCGTGCGGGCTCCCGGAGGAACCCGAGGCGCGGGTGCGCGCGCTCCTCGAGCGAAACGCTGAGCTCGCGAGTGCCCTGCGGCATCGGGACGAATTCCTCGTCTCGATGAGCCACGAGCTGCGGACCCCGCTCAACGCGGTTCTGGGCCTCACCGACGCGCTCCTGGAGGGGCTCGCCGGGGATCTCAGCGCGGTGCAGCGTGGGTGGATCGCCGACATCAATGCGAGCGGCACGCACCTCCTCGGCCTCATCAACGAGCTCCTCGACCTCGCGCGGATCGAGGCGGGGCGCTTCGACCCGCAGTGGCAGCTGGCGACACCCGCCGAGCTCGCCGAGGGGGCGGTCCGTCTGGTGATGGGGAATGCCATCGCGCGCGGCGTCGGGCTCGCCACCGCCGTGGTCCCCGAGCTCCCGGCGATCGTGACCGATGCGCGCGCGGCGCGGCAGATCCTCGTGAACCTCTTGGGGAACGCGGTGAAGTTCACCCCCGAGGGGCGGGGGGTGCGTCTCGAGGTGCACGCCGGCCAGCGGGCGGGCACCGTCGTCTTCTCGATCATCGACGAAGGGATCGGCATCCCCGGGGAGCGGCTCGCGGAGATCTTCGAGCCCTTCGTCCCGCTCGATGGCGAACGCGACCGCCACGGCCCCGGGACCGGCCTCGGACTCGCCCTCTCGGCGCGGATGGCGCGCGAACTCGGTGGCGACATCGCGGTGGAGAGCGTCGTCGGCGCCGGGAGCACCTTTCGCGTCACGCTGGGGCGGCCCGACGGGGAGGACGCCGCCGCGATGACGACCGGCGACACCGTCGGTGAGGTGGCGGAACAGACGGTCTATCTGCGACCGGGGACGCGGGCCCTCGTGGAGGACGACAGCGAGGAGAATCGGGAGACCTTCGGTCGTTATCTGCGAGCGAAGGGGTTCGTCGTCGAGTTTGCCGTCGACGGGGACGACGCCGTGGCGCGCACCGCGGCCTGGCACCCCGATGTGGTGCTGATGGATCTGCGGATGCCCCGCCTCGACGGCTGGCAGGCGATGCAGCGGCTGCGGAGGGATCCGGTCGCGGAGATCGCGCGCGTCCCGATCATCGCCGTCACCGCGCTCGCGATGCCGGGGGACTGCGAGCGGGCCCTCGCGGCCGGGGCCGACGCCTACCTCGCGAAGCCGGTGCGGAGGCGCGACCTGCTCCGCACGATCACCGAGGTCGTCACCGCATCACGCTGAGGCGCGGCTGCGGGATTTCGCTGGCGCGCGCCGCGCGGCGGTGATGCCACCCCCGCGAGGCGCTCTACCTTCGGCGCGTGGCTGCTGCCGCGCCTCTCCCTCTCGGTCTCCTCGGTGAACGGATCGCTGCCCGCTGGCTCATCCGGCGCGGATGGTCGTTGATCGACCACCATTTCCGTGTCCGTCGGGGCGAGATCGATCTGATCGTCCGGCGTGCCTCCCTCGTGGCCTTCGTGGAGGTGAAGACCAGAAGCCGAGTGGACTTTGGGCTCCCGATTGAGTGCGTCCCGGAGCGGAAGCAGCGCCGGATTCTTCACTCCGCCACGATGTGGATATCTCGGTTCGGTGTGGTTGGTGATTCGTATCGCTTTGATGTGATTGGCGTTACGGTCTGTGGAAAAAATCCATCTGTCACGTATGTGGAAAACGCATTCTACGGAAAAGTCTGATTCGGTGCGTCTCTTGGCGATCGACTTGCCCCCTCAGGCATTTTCGGTTTATGTTCGGACTCGTCACGCCGCCACCCCCTCCCATTACCTTCCTCTCATCCAACGGAGCATCTGATGGCCTCGCCCACCGCGCAGCAGCAGTCTGAAAAGTCGAAGGCCCTCGGCCTCGCCGTCTCCCAGATCGAGAAGTCGTTCGGGAAGGGCGCGATCATGCGGATGGGCGCCGACGGCGTGAAGGTGCGCGTCGATTCGATCCCCACCGGTGCGATCAACCTTGACGCCGCCATCGGCGTCGGCGGGATCCCGCGGGGGCGCATCACCGAGATCTACGGCCCCGAGAGCAGCGGCAAGACCACTGTCTGTCTCCACGTGGTCGCCAACGCGCAGAAGCTCGGCGGCACCGCCGCATTCATCGACGCCGAGCACGCGCTCGATACGGAGTACGCCGCCAAGCTCGGCGTCGACATCGAGAAGCTCCTCGTCTCGCAGCCCGACACCGGTGAGCAGGCCCTCGAAATCTGTGAGATCCTCGTCCGCAGCGGCGCGGTCGACGTCATCGTCGTCGACTCGGTCGCCGCGCTCGTCCCGAAGGCAGAGATCGAGGGGGAGATGGGCGACTCGCACGTCGGTCTGCAGGCGCGCCTGATGAGCCAGGCGCTCCGGAAGCTCACCGGCGCCATCGCCCGATCCAACTGCTCCGTGATCTTCATCAACCAGCTCCGCGAGAAGATCGGGGTGATGTTCGGAAACCCCGAGACGACGACGGGCGGCAAGGCGCTCAAGTTCTATGCGTCGCTCCGCCTCGACATCCGTCGCATCGGGCCGGTGAAGGAGAAGGAGGACGTGATCGGGTCGCACGTCCGCGTGAAGGTCGTCAAGAACAAGGTCGCCCCGCCGTTC
>VHBO01000026.1 GCA_016871895.1 Gemmatimonadota bacterium | reverse complement strand
CACCCGCATCCCCTTCGGCGCGACCGTCGGGCACCGCTTCGCGCTCGATGAGCGGGTCGCCGTCTCCCCGTTCATCGCGCCCCGGATCAGCTGGAACCGGATCGGTGGGGGCGGCACGACGACCACGGACACCGATATCGAGGTGGACCTCGGCGCTACGGTGGAGTTCACGCCGATGGTCGCGATGCGCGTCGCCGCGATCATCGGGGACAACAACGCCTTCGCGCTCGGTTTGGCGCTCACGCCGAAGGGCTTGAAGAAGTAGTCCCACGCGTCCGCACCGAGTGCATCGGGGCGGATGTCGGAGCGGGTCGACCCACCGGGGGGCGTCCAGCGGACGCCCCCCGGTCGCGTTCACGCCATCAGACGTTCCACGAGCGCCGTCGAGCGGTCGGCCGCGCCGAGTTCCGTCGCGACGACCGCGCGCGCCGCCGCGCCGGCGCGCGCCCGCGTCTCCGGTTCCGTGAGGGCGATGATGATTGCCCGGGTCAGGGCGTCGACATCCCCCGCCGCCATCGCCGCCTGCGCGGCGAGGAGGAGTGCCGCATCGCGGCTCCCCGCGTGCCGTGGCCCGATTAGCACCGGGATGCCGAGGGCCGCGGGTTCCACCACCGAGTGCAGGCCGGCGGCGTGGAAGCCCCCGCCGACGTAGGCGACGTCAGCGAGGGCGTAGAGGTCCGCGAGCAGCCCGACGCGGTCGACGAGGACCACATCGGTGTCGATCGTCGCGTGCGGCAGCGCGGTCGCGTCGAGCCCCGACAGGCTGGCCCACGAGGCGAGCGGCTCGAGGTGAGCGGGGGTCGGCTCGTGCGGGGCGACGATGAGTCGGGCCGCCGGCACCTGATGCACGACCTGCTCCCACGCACGGCAGAGGATCCGCTCATCGGCGGGCCAGGTGGAGCCCGCCACGAGAGTGGGTCGCTCGTCGGCAAGGGCCGCGACGGGACCGGTGGTGCGGTCGAGAGCCTCGAGGCGTGCCACCACCTGGTCGTAGCGCGTGTCGCCGGTGACTTCGATCCGGTCCGGTCGGACGCCGAGCGCTGCGAGGCGATCCCCGTCGGCGGAGTCGACCGCGCCGACCGCGTCGAGGGCGGCATAGGCATCGTGGGAGAGCGCGCGGGCCAGGACGCCCGTCCGGCCGGAGTGCGCCCGGAGCGCGGCGGAGATCAGGCCGGTGCGGACTCCACGTCGGGCAGCGGACTCCCAGAGGATGGGCCAGAGGTCGACCTTCGCCGCGACGAGGGCGGTCGGGCGGAGGGCGTCGAGCAGGCGCGCGGCGGCACCGGCCGTATCGAATGGCAGGTACCCCGCGACGTCGACGGGAAGGGCGCCTGCGAAATGCTCCGCACTCGGTGAGAAGTACGAGTAGACGATCTGCCACTCGGGATGGCGGGCCCGGAGCCGCTCGAGCACCGGGCGCGCCATCAGCCCTTCCCCTACGGAGGCCGCGTGCATCCAGAGGAGCGGTCGGTCGCGGTCGCGGTGGGACTCGGCCCAGGCGAGGAGATGCGCTATAGCATTGCGTCGGGCGCGGAGGCTGCGCGCGAGCTTGCCGTCGCCGGGCCACGGGAGGTGCGCGGCGAGGGTCGCCGCGCCGGTCAGGAGCGCGTAGGCCGGGGTGAGGGCGGCGTGCATCGGTCGGACGACGCGGAGCAGGGAGGGCGCGGGCGCCGCGGTATCAGGGCCGCGCGGGGGCGGCGGCGATGGCGGCGTCGATCGCACGGCGGAACGCCTCGTAGGGCTGCGCGCCGATGACGAGCCGACCACCGATCAGGAAGGTCGGGGTCGACCCCACGCCGATCCGCTGCGCCCGGTCGAGGTCCGCCGCGATGAGTTCTCGCACCTCGCCGGCGGTGAGGCAGCGCTGCAGCCGCGGCTGATCGAGCGGGAGGGATCGCGCGAGCGAGTCGAAAAAGATCCGCGGGGTGCGCAGGCCCTTCCACTCCCCCTGCGTGCGGAAGAGCGCGTCCGAGACCGGCCAGAAGCGCTCCTGCTCGGCGGCACACATCGCGAGCTCGTGCGCGGGCTGCGCGTTCGGGTGCGACGAGATGATCGGGAAATTGAGGTAGGCGATCTGTGCCTTCCCCGTCCGGATGTAGTCGCGGTCGATCAACGGTTCCGTCTCGTCGTGCCAGCGCTTGCAAAACGGGCACTGGTAGTCGGAGATGACGACGATCCAGACGGGGGCGTCGGCGCGTCCGCGGATCCGGGCGCGATCGGCGCGGGCGAGTCGGGTCTCGCGGGTCTCGCGGGTCTCGCGGGTCTCGTCGGCGGGTCGGGGCGCGTCGGCGGGGGCCGCCGCCGGGGTCCCCGCCGGGGCCTGGGCGCCGAGCCCAGCCGTCGCGAGGACTAGGGCGAGGAGGAGCGGGTGCGTCCGGCGGCCGTCGCGTCGCGTCGCGCGCCACCAGAGGGGGAATCGAGCGGCGGCGGCGTGGTCCGAGACAGGGAGTCGCATCGGGACAAGCTAACATCGCCGGTGGCGCCGCCGTCGGGGCATCGGACGCCCCCCTTGCGGGATCGTCTGGCGAGCTACACCCTAACGCGTGTCAGGTTCCCGACCGACCCGTGCACCGCGGGTTCGGCCGGAACTCGTTGTATGCGTTGCGGCGGTAGCTCAGTCCTCCACGAGAGCGAGGGAAATCGAGATGAATGGTAGCACGCGGTTCCACCGGATCCCGGCGTTGGTCGCCGGCCTGGCGCTGGCCCTCATCGGTCCGGCGTCGGCTGAGGCGCAGCAGACGGCGGTGATCACGGGCAAGGTCTTGAGCGAGGCGGGCCAGCCGCTGTCGCTGGCGAACGTCTTCATCGCCGAGTTGTCGGTCTCGGTGGCGACGAACGACGCCGGCGTCTACACGATCACGCTGCCGTCGGCCCGGGCGACCGGTCAGGCGGTCCAGCTGCGGGCCCGCGCGATCGGGTACAAGCCCGGGGTGCAGCCGCTGACGCTGCGCACGGGGAGCCAGACCGTGGACTTCAAGCTCGTCCGCGACATCAATCGCCTCACCGAGGTCACGGTGACGGGGTCGATCGAGGGCACCGAGCGCGCCAAGGTGCCCTTCGCCATCGCGCGCGTGACGGCCGAAGAGCTCCCCGTCCCGTCGCTCGATCCGATGCGGACGCTCTCGGGGAAGGTGCCCGGGCTGCGCATCGCCCAGACGAGCGGCCGCCCGGGTGCGAGCCCCGAGATCCAGCTCCGCGGGCCGACCTCGATCAACGCCTCGGGCCGCTCGCAGCAGCCGCTGATCATCGTCGACGGCGCGATCCTGCGCGTCGGCAACCTGAATGACATCGGCGCCCTCGACATCGAGTCGGTCGAGGTCGTGAAGGGCGCCGCCGGCGCCTCGCTGTACGGCACCACGGCGGCCAACGGCGTCATCATCATTAAGACGAAGCGCGGCGCCAACCGCGATGGCATCACGTGGAACTTCCGGTCGGAGTTCGGCACGAGCGATCTCGCCAGCATCAACTACGACCCGCCGCTCAATCACCACCTGCAGCTCGACGAGACGGGAACCCGGTTCTGCGTCTCCGGCACCGGCGCCTATGGCGCCTGCTCGCGCTCCTTCGTCTGGATGAACGAGATCCAGCGCATCAACGGCGTGAACTCCGACACCACCCGCATCCCGCAGAGCGTCCAGTTCAACGCGATGTCGAATGCGGACGGCACGCTTACCAACGTCTTCCAGTCGAACCTCTGGCCGCAGGCGCGGTACGACGCTTTCGCGCAGGTCGCGACGCGGAACCCGGTGATGCTCAACTCACTCGACGCGAGCGGACGAGTGGGTGGCGTCCGGTATTTCGTGAGCGGGCAGTTTACCGATGACCGCGGTGCGGTGCAGGGCCTCAACGGCCAGCAGCAGCGCCGGGCCCGCGTGAACCTCGACTATGATGCGCGGCGCGATCTGCGGATCTCCGTCAGCACCCTCTTCGACCGCGCCACGACCGACAACCGGTCGGGCGGGTCATCCAACGGCTCGATTTTCGGCCAGCTCCTCCGCGGCTCGACCGGCGGCACCGACTACCTCGCGCGCGACACCCTGGGCCGCCCCATCATCCGCGCGGGCGGCGGGCCGCTCCGTGGCTCGGGCAACGGCGCCGGCACCTACCTCTACGATCAGGACAACAACAACTACTGGTCGGAGAACAACGCCTCCCGGTTCCTCGGCTCTGTCTCGGCCACCTATACCCCGGCGGACTTCCTGACCGTCGAGGGCACCGTGTCGTTCGACCGGCGCAACAGCGCGAACGACAGCTGGTATGTGAAGGGGTACCGCACGAACACCATCTCGAACGCGGTGAACTTCGGCCAGCAGACCTTTGGCGATGGCATCAGCGAGGCGATGACCGCGAACTTCTCGGTCACCGGCCGCAAGCAGCTCTCGTCTGACCTCAATGCGAAGGCCAGCGTCCGGACCATCTATGAGCGGTCCGACGACTGGTCGTACGGCACCGGCGGTGAGCAGTACGTCGTGGCGGGGATCAACACGCTGAGCAACACTACCGCGAACTTCTACTCGACGTCCAGCCGCTCCTCGATCGTCAACCTCGGGGCGGTGGGCGGTGTCAACCTTGAGTACAAGGGGCGCTACATCCTCGAGGGGACGTACCGGTACGACGGGAGCTCGCTTTTCGGTCCCGGCCGTCGGTGGGCGCCCTTCGGTCGTGCCTCTCTCGTCTGGCTCGCGTCGGATGAGCCGTGGTGGGATGTCCCGGGGGTCTCCGAGTTCCGCATCCGTGCCTCGCGCGGTACCGCGGGCAATACCCCGAACTTCACGGCGCAGTACGAGACCTACTCCTGCAGCGCCACCGGGTGCTCGCTCGGTCAGGCTGGGAACTCGCAGCTCCGGCCCGAGACGACGACTGAGACCGAAGTCGGGATGGATTTCACCCTCTTCGATCGCTTCGGATTCGAGCTGACCAGCGCGACCTCCGATACCCGCGACCAGATCCTCAACGTCCCGACCCCGTCGAACCTTGGGTTCTCGACGCAGTGGAAGAACGCGGGGACGCTCCGCAACCAGACTCTCGAGGCGGCGTTCAACGTGCCGCTCATCAGCTCCCGCGACCTCACCTGGGACCTGCGGATGTCGTATGACCGCATCCGGTCGACGATCACCGAGTTGAACATGCCCGAGTACTTCGCGAGCGCGAACCTCGGCAGCGGCGTGGGCAGCTTCTTCTTTGTCTCGGCCCGGACGGAGAAGAGCAACGGCTACGCGCTGAACCGGATCGGCAACATCTGGGGCCGGCGCTTCTACACCGGGTGCTCGTCGCTGCCGGCGGACGTGCAGGCACAGTGTGGCGACGGCAAGGCCTTCCAGGTCAATGACCGCGGCTATGTGGTCTGGGTCGGCGAAGGGAACACTTGGCGCGATGGCATCACCAAGAACCTCTGGCAGACCAAGCTTCCGTCGGCGAGCTCGCCCTGGAACACGCCGCTCTTCTTCGGGCACCCGATCATCGACCGCCCGCTCCGTGGGCAGCCGGGCGAGGCCCAGGGCAAGCTGCAGGTCATCGGGAACACGCTCCCCGACTTCCGGCTCGGCCTGACGAGCAATCTCACGTACAAGCGCTTCACGTTGTACGCCCTCTTCGACGGCACCTTCGGCCACGAGATCAACAACCAGGCCGAGGGGTGGGGCATCTTCGACTACAACGCGCAGTCGATGGACCAGGGGCCGCAGACGGCCGCCACCGTCGAGACGGCGAAGCCGGTTGGCTACAGCTGGCGCGTCGGTTCCCCCGAAGGGGCGGGCACCGGTGGGCTCTATGACATCCTCGGCCCGAACAGCTACAACGTCGAAGACGGCAGCTACGTGAAGCTCCGAGAGGCGACCCTCTCGTACAAGCTCGGCCCGGTGGCCGGTGTGGGCGACTGGACGCTCTCCGTCATCGGCCGTAACCTGCTGACGATCACCAACTACACCGGGATGGATCCGGAAGTCGGTGTCCAGGGTGGTCAGGCGGGTTCGGGCTTCATCAATCAGGTCGACGCGTTCGGCTTCCCGACGCTGCGCACCTTCACCTTCGCGGTCTCCACCCGCTTCTAGGAGCCGACCATATGATTCGCACCTCTCTCCGATGGGCCGCGCTCGCGTCGGCCGTCGTGACCTTCGCGGCCTGTCAGGACCAGCTCGTCATCGAGAACCCGAACAGCGGCAACACCGACAAGGTGCTCGCCACACCGGCGGATGCCGAGAACCTCCTCGGCAGCTATTACAAGCGTTGGCATTCCGGCGTGTACGGCTCCATCTCCTCGATGGAAAGCATGATGAACATCTTCGCGTTCCAGACGTACGGCAGTCTCGCGAACGAGTGCATGAACTCGCACGCGCCGTTCTCTGGGGCGGGGTTCACCAACAATCCCGGCAACACCTGCCAGGCGAACAAGTACCGGCTGTACTCGATCGGCTCCGAGGTCAATCGCGTGGCGTCGAGCTTCCTCGCGAAGCTCCAGCCCGGATCGACGTTCACCCTTGGCACACCGGCGCGCGACCTGCGCGCCATTGCCCTCGCCGAGTTCCTGAACGGCCTCTCCCTCGGCTACATCGCGATGGTGTATGACTCGGCGGGGATCGTCGGCGCGGGGACCGATGCCGAGGACGCGGGGCCGCTCTATCACTACACAGTGGTGCGCGACTCGGCAATGGCGGCGTTCGGCCGGGCCATCGCGGCGGCGCAGAACCCACTCTCGGGGGGCGCGAACGGTTTCCCGCTCCCGGCGACCTGGATCCCGTCGCCGACGACCTTCACCGCGGTGGAGTTCGTCAAGCTCGTGCGGGCCTATCGCGCCCGCATTCGGGCGAACGTGCCGCGCACCCCGGCGGAGCGCGCGGCCGTCGATTGGGCCGCGATCGTCGCTGATGCCGATGGTGGCCTCACCGCGACGCACAACATCACGACGAATACCGTCACGGGCCCGGCGATCGCGTGGCGCGGGCAGTACTCGACCTTCGGCCTGTGGCATCAGATGACGCCGTTCATCATCGGGATGGCGGATACGTCGGGGAGCTACGCTTCATGGATCGCCGCGCCGGTTGGGAATCGCGCGACTGCGGGCGGCAATCCCTTCGGCATGGCGACGCCCGACCGCCGCTTCCCGCAGGGGGCGTCGCGCGCTGCGCAGCAGGCGGACTTCGCGATCGCCCGCGATTGCTCCACGGCGAACACCGCGTGCCCGCGGTACTTTGTGAACCGGCCGACGACCCAGGACCAGACCACGGGTGAGGGCTGGGGGCTGTCGCAGTTCGATTTCGTCCGCTTCTACGGCTGGAACATCGCCGGCGACGCCGGTCAGGCGCGCAATGGGCGGACGCCGCTATTCACGCTCGAGGAGCTTCAGCTCCTGAAGGCGGAAGGGCTGTATCGAGCCGGCAACTACGCCGCCGCCGGTGCGATCGTGAACACCACGCGCGTCCGCAACGGGCTCACCGCCATTACGGTCTTCGACGCGTCGACCCCCGTCCCGGGTGGCAACGCCTGCGTGCCGAAGGTGCCGCGGCCGCCCACGTTCAACACCATCGGATGCGGGAATCTCTGGGAGGCGCTCAAGTACGAGAAGCGCATCGAGACGGCCTTCACCCACTTCGCGCCATGGTATCTCGACTCGCGTGGATGGGGTGACCTCCCCGAGACCACACCGCTCTTCGTCGCGACGCCGTATCAGGACGTCCAGGCCCGTGGGAAGCCGAGTTCGGCGATCTACGGCACCGGCCCGGGCGTCGGGAACGCGCCGAACTCATCGGCCGCCCGTGGCAGCTACGGCTGGTGAAACTGATGCCGCTGCTGGCCCGTCCCCTCCTCGTTGCGTCGCTCATCGCGGCGGCTGGCTGTTATGCGGCTGAGCCCGCCACGGTGGGCGTCGTGCCGGAGATCGGGACGCGAATGTCGTTCCAGCTGAACGACCAGGGGCGCGCCGCGCTTGGTCTCGTGATGGGAGACGGCCTCGAGCGCATCCAGGGCCGAGTTCTCTCCCGTGATGCGAGCGGCTACCTCGTCGCGGTCAGCGAGGTGCGGCGAAGCCGTGGGTCACTCCAGGTGTGGGCCGGGGAACCGGTCCGTCTGGAGGATCGACACGTCAGCGGCCTCAGCATCCAGCGCTACAGCCGACGCCGCACCGCGATCGCGGTCGCGGGCGGTGTCGGCGCCCTCGCCCTCATCCTCACCCGGGGCATCGACGGATTCGCGCTCGGTAGCGATCCCTCGACGTCACCCCGGGACAGCCTCTCGGCTTCCCTCCGCCTCGTCCTCCCGTGAGGGATCCGATGGCGGCTCAACCTCCCATGGAGTGGTCCATGCGACGTCTTTCACAGGCTTCCCTGTTCGTCTTCGCCGCGCTCCTGACCGCGTGCGCCGATCTGACGGAGGAGTATCCGACCGCCGTGCCGCAGGTGGCCGGCGTCCGGTTCATCAACGCCGTACCTGATACCGCGGGCGCGTACGGGATGGATTTGCGCTTCGTCGATCTCGTCGAAAATAACGCGCACTTCCGGCAGAACTTCCGGAACGGCCCGACCTCGTCGGCGCAGCTCTATCCCTGCACCGTCGCGGTCATCACCGGGACGTCGTCCCCTTGCCCGGCGTCCGCGGTGAACTTCTCGACGGTCGGCTCCGTCGGCATCCAGTACAAGCCCGCCCAGGCCGGCCAGCGCCGCTTCCGGATCTTCCTCGATGACTCGCTGCAGGCGAATGCGCAGATCGTCATCAAGGACACCACGGTGAACCTCGTCGCCGGGAAGAACTACACCGCCCTCCTGATGGGGCAGACCCGCACCGGTGCGACCCCGGCGCTTAAGTTAGTCTTCTTCGAGGAGACGGAGCAGAGCCCGACGAGTGGGGTCGCGCTCCGCGTCATCAACACCACCAGCGCCGCGATCGACGTGCGGCGATACAAGAACGGCACGACGCCGCCGGTGGCCGCGAGCTGGGCGAACGTCGCGCCGCTCAGCGTCTCGACCTACGCGGCCGTGGACACCGGTGTCTACCGCTACAACGTGCAGCCAGCCGGTGGCGGCACGGCGCTCTTCGCCGATGGCTTCTTCCTCGTCGGGCAGGTCCCGTTCTCGACGGCGGGGAACGGTGGGAAGATTGATATCGAGGCCCTCCCGGGCACGGCCGCGGCTGGGTCGGTCGTCACGCTCATCGTCTTCCCGCGCTCGACCGCCGGCGCGCGGACGCCGCAGACCACCGCCTTCGCGGTGCCGGCTGCGACGACCATCTGGGACCGGCGCCCCCCGTACGTGAATCCCTGATCGTCTCCGCTGACGATCGATCGAGGGGGGCCGGCGAGCGATCGTCCGGCCCCCCTCGCGCGTCGGCCCCATCCCGCGAGCCATCATCCCCGATGCCGATCCCCGAACTCGACCGCGCTCACCGCCGATGGACCGTGGCGCTCCTGCTCGCCGCGAACGTGATAGCCTGCACGGGTGGCGAGCCGGAGACCCCTCCCGACCGCGACTCTGGGGCGCCGGAGTGGCTCCGAGCCCGCGCGCGGCTGCAGCAGGCGGGTGCCGCCACGACCGTCGCCCGGCACGACTTCACCTTCACCGACCGCCTCGACGCGAGCGGGATCACCTTTGTGCACCGGATCGTCGATGACGCCGGTCGCCGCTACAAGGCGGTCCACTACGATCACGGCACCGCCGTCGCCGCGGCCGACGTCGATGGGGATGGGCACCTCGATCTCTACTTCGTGAGCCAACTCGGTCGAAGCGAGCTCTGGCGTGGGCGGGGCGATGGCACCTTCACGGATGCGACCGTCGCCGCCGGGCTGGCGGTCGACGATCCGATCGGCGTCGGCGCCTCGTTCGCCGACATCGACAACGACGGGGACGCTGACCTCTTCGTGACGACGGTCCGAAAGGGGGATCGCCTTTACCAGAACGACGGGACGGGACGCTTCACCGACATCACCGCCGCGGCGGGCGTCGGACACCAGGGCCACTCGTCGGGTGCCCTCTTCTTCGATTACGACCGGGATGGTCGGGTCGACCTCTACGTCGCCAACGTCGGGCGCTACACGACCGATACCGTAGGCACGGGCGGCGCGCACGTCGGGATGGACGGCGCGTTCTACGCGCACGTGCTGCCGGACCGACGTGAGGACGGGATCCTCTACCGCAACCTCGGCGGGAACCGATTCCGGGATGTCACGCGCGCCGTGGGGCTCGGGGACGATGGCTGGAGCGGTGAGGTCGTCCCGCTCGACGTGGACGGCGATGGGTGGCTCGACCTCTACCTCGCGAATATGCAGGGAGAGGATCGCGTCTACCGGAATCGCGATGGCCGCCGGTTCGAGGAGGTGTCTGCGCGCTACATCCCACGGTCCCCATTCGGATCGATGGGGGTCGAGGTGCTCGATTGGAACGGGGATGGGCGCCTCGACCTCTTCGTCACCGATATGCACTCAGATATGTTCGACGACCTCGCACCCGATGATGTGATGGGGGAGGGGCGGAAGTCCGACCCGGCGAAGATGCCGCCCCCCCTCTTCCCACGCGGGACCGACCGCCTCCTCTTCGGAAACGCGCTGTTCACCGCGCGCGATACGGTGGGCGGTGGCTTCGAGGAGAGCTCGGACCGCGCCGGCGTCGAGAGCTATTGGCCGTGGGGGCCGAGCGCGGACGACCTGAACGCCGACGGCTGGGACGACCTCGTCATCACCGCGGGGATGAACTATCCGTTCCGCTATGCGCCGAACACGGTGCTCTTGAACGAGGCCGGGAAGCGCTTCCTTCCCGCGGAGTTCCTCCTCGGGGTCGAGCCGCGCGCGCGTGGCGCCACCGAGCAACCCTGGTTCACCATCGACTGCGGGGTCGGTGGGGCCGATGCGGGCACCCCCGCGTGCACGGCGTGCACGCGGCCGAACGGGGCGCCGAGTCGCTGTCGTGCCGAGCCGGGCACCGCGCGTCAGGTGGTGATGGGGACGCGCGGATCGCGGAGTAGTGTCATCGCTGACCTCGATGCCGACGGCGACCTCGATCTCGTGCTCGCCGAATTCAACGCACCGCCGCAGATCCTGATCAGCGACCTCGCGCAGCGCGGGAGGGTCCGTTCGCTTCCCATCCGCCTCGTCGGGACACGCTCCAATCGCGATGGCCTCGGCGCCATCGTGGGGGTGACGCTCTCCGATGGTCGGGTGCTCACGAAGCCGATGGACGGGAAGTCAGGGTACCTCGGCCAGAGCCGCCTCCCCCTCACCTTCGGTCTCGGACCTACGGCGAAGGTGCAGGGAATCGAGGTGCGCTGGCCCTCGGGGACGCGCCAGATGGTGCCCGCCCCGACGGCGGTCGGTCCGCTCACGATCACGGAGCCCGACGCGGTCCGCGATGCGCCCGGTGGACCCTGACGCCCCGTGCCGGCGAGCCGAGGTCTGCGCCGCTACGGGCGGGTGATTTCCGCGCGAATCCGCTCGACCAGACGCACATCCAGTGTGCCACGCGTGCTGCACGCCTGATAGCCCTGCGAAAAGGCGACTGGCCGCGCGAGCGCGTCGAGGAACATCTCGACGTTTGTCGTCCCCGCGGTGCCGGTCTTGAGCGTGGCGATGACCTGCAGCTGCACGTCGTACTCGTCGGCGTTGTCGCCGATCTGCGTCTGGCCGCAGTCGAAGTACCGGCTCAGCGGCACCGTGCCGAGCCGGCGGCGCACGCGGAACCCCGCGCTCCCGAACTGGCGGGCGGCGGCGTCCACGACACCACTGGGGATGCCAAGCGAGTCGAAGGCCGCCGGCAGGGCTCGCCAGACCCGGTCGATGGAGGCCGCGACGATGAACGAGGAGCGCATCTCATCGGGGCGCACCCGGATGTTGAGATTCCCGCCGGGCGTGGAGACGCGCATCGTGGATGGTGCGGGCGCGGCGCTCCCCGCCGAGCCGCGGCCCGCGGTGCCGTTCGGGCCGCGACCGGTCGAGGCGCAGGCGAGGAGGGTGAGCACCAGCGGGCACACCAGCAGGGAGCGCATAGCGTCGCCTCGGGAGCGTGGGGAGGATGGTCGTATATTTACGCTGCCGACACGCGGTCCGCTTGACGCGCGTCGCTTCCCCCACCGGTGACCACGTCGCGCCTATGCACCGCCGCTGGCTCGTCCTCCTGACGCTCTGCGCCGCCTGTCGCGCGCCGGCGCCGGACGATCCGCGGGTGGTCCCGACGATGGTCCGCGCCTGGTACGGCGTCGCGCGTGTCGAGCGCCTCTCTCCACCGGTGACGTCCCGCCTCCTCGCGTACCACGCGACGGCGCTCTTCACCGGGCTCACCGCGGCGGACACCGCGCGAATCCTCCGCGGGCGATTGAACGACTTCCCCGAGCTCCCGCACGCCGATGGGGTGATCGATGGCACGCTGACCGCCGTCGAGGCCGTGCGGGTGGTCTCGGAGAGTCTGCTCGTCGAGGCGCTCCCCACAACGCGTGCGGCGTTGCGCCGCCTGGCCGACTCACTCGCGACGGCGCGTGTCGCGTCGCTCGGGCGCCTGCGTGGTGCCGGGGCGGTGCGCACCCGATCCGAGACGCACGGGTCGGCGATCGGGCTGGCGATCGTCGGCTGGGCGCGCGCCGATGGCTTCGCGGCCACCCGGGGGCGCGCCTACACACCGCCAGTGGGACCCGGGCGTTGGGTGAACGATGCCCCCACGACGGTGTTCGCAACGCAGAAGACCTCCGGCGCGAGCGAGATGGTGCAGCTCGACGATCCGGCCAACACCCTACGTCCCGGCAGCACGAGCGACCGGGCGCTGGTGCTCAGTCGTCCCAAATCCACCGATCGGCGCACCCTCCCGGCGGTGAATATGGCGGGGGCGAGCGAGCCATTCTGGGGGACGCTCCGTCCCTTCGCCCTCACGGGATGGGATGCCTGCCCGGTCCCCCCGCCGCCGCCGTACGCGACCACCGCGGGGTCGGCGCTCCGCGCCGCCGCGGAGTCGGTGGTGGTGACGCAGCGGACGCTCACCGAGGCGCAGCGTGCGACGGCGCTCTACTGGGCGGACAACGCCGGGGAGAGTGGGACGCCGGCGGGCCACTGGGCCGCGATCGCGAGCGCGGCGTCCGCCGCCCGAGGACTGACCGCGCCCGCGGCGGCGGGCGTGGTGCTCGGCGCCACGGTCGCCGTGGCCGATGCGTTCATCGCGGCGTGGGGCTACAAGTACCGTGAGATGACCATCCGTCCGCGCACCTACATCCGGCGCGTCATCGATCCGCGCTGGGAGCCCGCGATCCCGACGCCGCCATTTCCCGAATACCCGGCGGGTCACGCCACGCAGTCCGCCGCGGCTGCTGCGGTCCTCGCGGCCCGGCTGGGTGACGGCCCCTTCGTCGACAGCACCAGCGTGACGCTGGGGCATCCGCCGCGCCGCTATCCGACCTTCACCGCCGCCGCCGATGAGGCCGCCGTCTCGCGCCTTTATGGTGGCATCCATTTCCCGACCGGCAACGAGGCCGGTCGCGTGCTCGGCGCCTGCGTCGGGCGCGCGGTCGCCGAGCGCGGCATCGGAGTCATCGAATGAGTCGTCCCCATCACCCGGCGCTGTCCCGCGCCCCGCGCGCGGTTGCCCCGCTCGTGGCGCTCGTCGCCGTCCTCTTCACCGCCGCCTGCGGTCCGAACGAACCCGGCCCTTGGCAGGAGGCGGGGACGCACCGGTGGCGCACGCTCGACGTGCGCGGGGGACGGGCGCGATTCACCTCCGTCGCCGAGCGGGCGGGGATCCGCTTCACCAACAGCGTGAGCGATACCGCGCTCGTGGGGAATCGGATGCTGGCGCAGGGGGCGGGGATCGCGCTCGGTGATGTGGACGGGGACGGCCGCGTGGACGTCTTCCTCGGGCGCACCGAAGGGTGCAGTGCGCTGTATCGCAACCTCGGGGCGTGGCGGTTCGAGGACGTCACCGCCGCCGCGGGCGTCGGGGCCTGTGACCGACACACGAGCGCCGTCGCGCTCGTGGACCTTGAGGGAGACGCCGATCTCGATCTCCTCCTCCTCGCGACCACCGGCCCGAACGCGATCTTCGTGAACGATGGCCGCGGTCGTTTCACCGAACGTCGCGACCTCGGGCTCGACCCGGTGGGACGTGGCGGGGCGGGGATCACCGCCGCCGATGTCGATGGCGACGGCTGGCTCGAGGTCTACGTCGCGAACTACAAGGCGTACACCATCGATGACTCGGTGCCGCCGCAACGGCGTGCGTTCAACCAGATGGTGCGCGAGGTCGCGCCAGATCGCTGGGAGGTCGTGCCAGAGCATCAGCGCGAGTACAAGGTCGTCTACCGCCCGGATATCGGCGGCCTGCGGATGACCCAACGCGCTGCGCCCGATGCGTTCTACCGCAACGTGCGCGGCACCCTCGTCGCCGAGGCGCAGACCGGCGGCCGCTTCATCGATACCACGGGGCGGCCGCTCGCGGCGTCGGAGGAGTCGTTCACCCTCGCCGCGCGCTTCGGCGACCTCGATGCGGATGGCGCGCCCGACCTCTACGTCGCCAATGACTTCGAGGATCCTGACATCCTCTGGCGCAATGACGGGCGTGGCACCTTCCGGATGGCGGATTGGCGCGCCATCCGTCAGCAGAGCAATGCGTCGATGTCCATCGAAGAAGGGGATGTCGACGGCGACGGGCGACCCGATGTCTTCGTCTCCGATATGCTCGCCGCCGACCTACGGCAGCGCCGCACGCAGATCCCGACGCACACCGCGCTCCGCAAGACGCCCGGTGATGCGGCGACGGTGCTACAGCAGCAGAAGAACTCGCTCTATCTCAATCGCGGTGACGGCACCTTCGCGGAGGCCGCGTATGCCTATGGGGTGGAGGCGAGCGGCTGGACCTGGGGATCGCATCTCGTCGACGTGGACCTCGACGGATGGCAGGACCTCCTCGTCGTGAACGGCCATCTCTGGGATCTGATGGACGCCGACGTGCAGGAAGGGCTGCAGAACCGTCTGAACGAGGTCCCGTGGCAGCGTCTCCGCTGGGAGTTCCCGCGTCTCGCGCTCCCGAACCTCGCCTTCCGCAACGCGGCGGGTCGCGGCTTCGAGTCGATGGGTGAGGCGTGGCGCTTTGGGACCGAGCCTGATGTGTCGCACGCGATCGCCTCGGCCGACCTAGACGGTGATGGTGACCGTGACGTCGTGATCAACCGGCTCGGGGCGCCCGCGCTCGTCCTGCGCAATGACACCGACGCGCCGCGCGTCGCCGTGCGCCTCGTCGGGGTCGCGCCGAACACGCGCGCCATCGGCGCCACCGTGCGTCTCACCTCGCCGGGGCTGCCGTTGCAGGTGCGCGAGGTCTTCGCCGGCGGGCTCTACCTCTCCCACGCGGACGAGCAGATGACCTTCGCGTTGGGGGCCGCGGACTCGGCGCGCCTCGAGGTCACCTGGCGGGACGGGACCCGCACGACGATCGACGGCATCCGCGCCGACCGCGAGTATGAGATCCGCCAGGCCGGCGCGCAGCCCGCGCCACCGGCGGCGCCGATCGCGCTCTCGCCGCTCTTCGTGGACGTCACCGCCGACCTCGGCGGTCAGCGGCACCAAGAGAGCGACTTCGACGAGTGGAGCCGGCAGTTCCTGATCGCCAACTCGCTCGCCGAGCTCGGGCCCGGTGTGTCGTGGTACGACATCGATCGCGACGGTGACGAGGATCTCTTGGTGGGCGCGGCGCGCGCCCGGCAGATGGGCGTCTTCCGGAATGACGGGGGACGACTCGCGTGGCGCCGCACCGAGGGGCCGATCGCCCGCACGGATCAGACGACGATCCTCGGGATGACGGATGCCTCCGGGACGCGGCTCCTGGTCGGGATGTCGAACTGGGAGGCGATCCCGGTGCAGGCGGCGGTGGCCGTCGCCGCGGATGCGCGCGGCGTCTCCACCGCCACGCTCCCGCTGCTCCCGCTGCGTGATCCGGCGACCGGGCCGATGGCGCTCGCGGATGTGGATGGCGATGGCGATCTCGACCTTTTCGTCGGGGGGCGGGCGGCCGCGGGGCGGTATCCGGAGCCGACCAACTCGGTGATCTATCGCAACACGAGCGGCCGCTTCACCCTCGACACCGCGCGGACGGCCGTGCTCCGCGAGGTGGGGATGGTCTCCGCCGCGCTCTTCGCCGATGTGGTCGGTGACGCGTCGCCGGATCTGGTGCTCGCGCTCGAGTGGGGGCCGCTCAAGGTCTTCCGTGGGAGCCGCGCCGGCCTCACGCCGGATTCCCTCCCCGGGCTCGAGCCGACGAGTCGGTGGATCGGGCTCGCGACGGGCGATCTCGACGGGGACGGACGGCTCGACCTGCTCGCCACGAGTTGGGGGCGAAACGGTCCGCTCCGGGGCGATTCCACGCACGCCCTCGCGATGGTGTACGGTCGGCTCGGGATGGAGGGGGACGTGCAGCCGATCCTCGCTGCGTACGATCCGCGCCTCCGCGGGTACGCGCCGATGAACAGCTACCCGCGCATCCGGGAGGCGGTCTCCGGGGCCATCGCGCGCGTGCCGACGTTCGGAGCGTTCGCCGACTCCACGATGGACGGGTTGCTCGGTCCCGATGGGGTGCTCGCGACCGTCCTTCGCGCGACGACGATGGCGCACACGGTCTTCCTCAATCGCGGGGACCGCGTCCTGAGCGTCGAGCTCCCGGCGGTCGCGCAGCTCGCGCCGGCCTCCGGGGTGGCGATCGCCGATCTCGATGGGGATGGCGCCGAGGACGTGGTGTTGGCGCAGAACTTCTATCCGACCGCCCTCGGGATGCCGCGGCTCGACGCCGGCCGTGGCCTCGTCCTCCTCGGGGACGGTCGCGGCGGACTGCGGCCACTCACCGGCGCGGCCTCCGGGCTCCTCGTCTACGGCGATCAGCGCGGCCTCGCCCTCTCCGATTACGACGGGGACGGCCGACTCGACCTCGCGCTCGCGCAGAACAATGACGTGACGCGGCTCTTCCGAAACACCGCCGCCGCGTCGGGCCTGCGGGTGCGTCTCGTCGGGCCGGTCGTGAACCCCGACGCCGTCGGCGCGCAGGTGCGGCTCGAGTTCACCTCGGGCCTCGGCCCCGTGCGCGAGGTGCAGGCGGGGAGTGGCTACTGGTCGCAGCAGGGGGCGGTCCAGATCTTCGGCACACCGACGGCACCGGTGGCAGTGCGCGTGCGCTGGCCCGATGGGCACACGACGCGGACCCCAGTGCCCGCGGGGGCACGCGAGCTGCGCGTCACGCCCTGACGGCGGCGCCCGACCTCCTCACCCCGGGGGGCGTGTCCAGACGACGACCGTGCCGCACCGTTCCGTCCCCGCGCCGCTCGTCGAGAACTGGAAGGGCACCGTCGCGATCGACGAGTAGAGTTCGATGCCCTCGACCGTGCTCGCTGGGATGTCGTCGATCTCCATGCCGCGGGCGCGTTGGCCGTCGATCCAGAGGTCGGGGATGCAGCGGCGCTGGCGTCCGCTCGCGAGACCGAAGCGCACGCCGTAGGCGCCCGTCGGGGTGCGCACGAGGGTGAGGCCCCGTCGGCCACGGAGGACATCGCTCAGGCGACTCGTCTGGCGGTGTTCGATCTCCTCGCGCGTGACGAAGGTGCCGATGCCTCGGGCGCGTCGTTCGTCGAAGCCGCCGAGCCCGAGGGGGGAGCGGAGGTCGGTGCCGCGGATACGGACGGCCTCGAGCGCTTGCGCCGTGCGGTCCATCCGCAGCAGGACGGTGTCACCGCGGAGGTGTTCGGCGCGCAGGGTGACGGCCATCGGTTCGTAGCCGACGTGGCGGAGGAGGAGGGTCAGCGTGTCGCGTCGGGTGGTCCGGAGCTGGAAGTGTCCGGTGGCGTCGGTGCGGGTGCGTTGGGCCGCGCCCTCGATCGTCGCCTCGACGAGCGGTTCACCGCGCTCGCCCTCGACGCGACCGATGAGGGGCCACGATCCTTGCGATGCGAGGGGTTGCGGCGCCGGCTGCGCCCCGGCGGTGTGCACGCTGAGGAGCAGCGTGCAGAGGGCGGTACGCAGCGTGGCGGGGCGTCGCGTCGTCGGGCTCACGTGGGGAAGGTATGGTGCGGGGTTCTTGGGTGGTCCGATTCGTCTGTGATGTTTATCACATCTACAAGAAGTTCCATCGGTCGCGCCACGGGGCTTGCCCCCCTTGTTTCCCCGACGTTACGATTCTTTCACCCGTCCCCCGGCTCGCCGGGGGAAATCTCGTCGTATTACCCGCCGTGCAGGTGTGGCGGGCGCAGGCAGGCGATGGCGCGTGAGCACGCGTCCATCCGTCAGAAACCCCCTTCACTGAGGTATGCTCATGCTGGGACGGAACGGGATTCGGAGGCTCTCCGCCTCCATCCTCGCGTTGGTCGTCTCGCTCGCCTCGGCCACGGTCGCTTCCGCGCAGGCGGGTGCGACCATCACGGGCCGTGTGACGAGCGAGGCTGGTCAGCCGCTGTATGGTGCGAACATCACCATCGAGGCGCTCACGATCTCCGTGGGCACGAACGAGGAAGGCCGCTACACCATGACGATCCCGGGCGCGCGTGCGCGCGGGCAGCAGGTCGTGCTGCGGGCGCGTGCCATCGGCTACGTGCCGGTCGTGAAGACCATCACCGTCTCGGCGGGCGCGCAGTCGCATGACTTCGCCCTCAAGCAGGACGTGAACCGCCTCAGCCAGGTCGTCGTGACCGGCGTGACGGGCGCGACCGAGGTGAAGAAGCTGCCCTTCACGGTGGCGCAGGTGACGGCGGAGGATATGCCGGTCCCGGGCTCCAACCCGCTGGCGCAGCTGCAGGGGAAGGTGCCGGGCGCGAACATCGTGTCGGCCTCCGGCCGGCCCGGTTCGGCGCCGGCGGTCATCCTCCGCGGCCCCCAGTCGATCAACGCCTCGGGTCGTGGGCAGGACCCGCTCTACATCATCGACGGCGTGATCTCGCAGGGCGGCATCCAGGACCTGAACCCGCAGGACATCGAGAACGTCGAGGTCGTGAAGGGTGCGGCTGCGTCGTCGCTCTACGGGTCGCGCGCCGGCAACGGCGTCATCCAGATCACGACCCGCTCCGGCAAGAACGCCGGCGAGGGCATCCGCTTCCGCTCGCAGTTCGAGTACGGCTCGTCGGACATCGAGAACGAGTACCGCTTCCCCTTCACGCACTTCATGCTGATGGACGAGGGGTACTCGCGATACTGCGTCGCTGCGTCGGGCAACGGGGACTGCGCCACGACGGTCGATCTCGAGAGGGAGACCTTTCGGATCAACGACGGCGGCGGCGAGTTCGCGCTGGCGCCGGTGAACTTCGCGAACGATGCCGGCATCTCGCGTAACCCGGGCCCGGTGAACGCGCGCGGCCTGTATCAGATCACGCCATTCGTGAAGACGTACAACCCGGTGCAGCAGGTCCTCACAAATGGCGCCACGTACAACGGCACGTTCGACGCAACCGGCCGCGTGGGCCGCACGAACTTCTTCGCCTCGGCGAACCAGTTCCGGCAGGAGGGCGCTGTTCTGTTCCTCGACGGGTACACGCGCTCCTCGCTCCGCCTGAACGTTGACCAGCAGATGGCGTCGAACTGGAACTTTGCGGTCCGCACGAACTACACGGACGCGATCGACTACAACGCCGGCTTCAACTGGTTCCGCGTGACGCGGCAGCCGGCGAGCGCGCAGCTCCTCGCGCGCGACTCGAAGGGGCGCATCTACATCCGCTCGGTCGCGCAGAACCAGGGCGGGCAGAACTTCAATCCGATGTATGAGGCGGAGAACTTCACGCCGTCGAACCGAATCTCGCGCTTCATCGGCCAGGCCACGGCGCGCTTCCAGCCGACCGCGTGGCTCGACGCCGAGTTCAATTTCGGTTCCGACCTCCGCTCGAACCACGCGGAGTCGCAGGTCGAGAAGGGGTACCGAAATTCGGTGAGTGCCCCCAGTACGCACCTGGGCAGCGTCTCCCGCAGCTCGAACAAGTCGTACTCGCTGAACACTTCGGTCGACGTGACGGCGCGCAAGAGCTTCGTCGAAGACAAGCTCAGCACCCGCCTGACGTTCCGCGGCCTCTTCGAGGCGCAGGACGATCGCGGCCTCTCCGCCTCGGGCAACACCATCGTCGTGCCGGGGCTCCGCACGATCAACTCGACGCTCGCCAGCACTCGCAGCGGCTCGAGCTACGAGCAAACGGTCCGCCAGATCGGGATGTTCGTGAACCTCGATGTCGACTGGCAGGGCAAGTACATCATGAGCGGCCTCGTCCGCCGCGACGGCGCCTCGCTCTTCGGTGCGGCGCGCCGGTGGCAGACCTACGGCCGCGGCTCGGTCGCGTACCGGATGTCCGAGGAGTCGTGGTTCCCGCTCGACTTCGTCTCCGATCTCAAGTTCCGCTACTCGATCGGCCAGGCCGGGAATCGGCCGAACTTCTCGGCGCAGTATGAGGTGTGGAACCTCTCGGGTGGGCAGCTCGGCAGCCTCGGGCAGCTCGGCAACCCGAACCTCGCCCCGGAGGTCGCGACGGAGCAGGAGGCCGGGATCGACCTCGAGCTCTTCAATAAGTACGGCCTGACGCTGACCAACGCGCAGAACGAGGTCAAGCAGCAGATCATGCCGGTGCCGGTGCCGTCGATCGGCGGCTTCGCCTCGGTCTGGTCGAACGTCGGCACGCTCAAGAACAACACCGTCGAGGTGTCGCTCAACATCCCGGTAATCCAGACGCGCGACCTGAACTACTCGGTTCGCCTCAACTATGACCGCACCACCTCGGTCATCCAGCAGCTCGACGTCCCCGAGTTCTTCATCGACGGCTACTTCAAGGTCGCGCAGGGCCTGAACATGGGCTCGCTCTTCGGGCGCCGGTTCGTGCAGGAGTGCTCGGAGCTCGTGATGCCGGCGGGCTCGAGGCTCACCTGCGGCGGTCCCGGCAGCGACTTCCAGAAGAATTCCGACGGTTTCATCACCTGGGTCGGCGCGGGCAATTCGATCGACGAAGGCATCACCAAGAACCTCTGGTTCACCCGGCTCGCCGCGACAGACGCCCCGTGGGCTGGCGGCACCGGGAAGGAGCCCCTGAACTGGGGCACGCCGATCGTGCTGCGTGAGGCGAGCGGGGCGGTGGCGATCCGTCAGGTCGGGAACACCCTCCCCCGCTACCGCTGGTCGACGTCGCATCAGGCCTCGTACAAGAAGCTGACCGCGTACGTGCTCGTAGACGCGACGGTCGGCAAGTACGTCTACAACGAGGAGCGGCAGTGGTCGTTCGGTGACTTCATGCAGCGCAGCACGGACCAGACCGGCCGGAACGTCGCGAATGCGAAGCCGATCGGGTACTACTTCCGCGCGACCTCCACGGGCGGCATCGGCGGGCTGTACGACGTGCTCGGCCCGAACAACAACACCACCGAGGACGCGAGCTTCATCCGCGTCCGTGAAGTCTCGCTCGCCTACCGCCTCGGTCGTCTGGCCGGGATGGGCGATTGGACGGTGTCGCTGATCGGCCGCAACCTCCGCACCTTCACCGACTACAGTGGGAAGGATCCTGAGGTCGGGTACGGCGGCGGTTCGTTCGGCTCGGCGGTGCTGGGCGCCGTGGACACCTACGGCTTCCCGAACCTCCGGACCGTCTCCTTCATGATCAGCAGCAGCTTCTGACGTCGCGCGGACCCGGGCCCTGGCCGGCTCGGGTCCCTGACTCACCTACCTGAGGAATGATGATGCGATTCAACTTCCGTTCGGTCGGCGCGGTGGCGCTGCTAGGCCTCGCGGCCTGCGGTGACCCGCTGTCGATCCCCAATTACGGCAGCCCCGACGTGTCGCGCGTGCTCTTCGACGCCGCGTCCGTGGACGCCGCCATCGCGGGCCTCGGCCCGCAGCTGCTCAATCCGCAGCGCGCCTGCAACCTACAGATGCAGGCGAAGATCTTGTCAGAGGAGTCCTTTGCTTCGGTCGCGAATTTCGGGATGGCAGCGCGTGCGGCAAACCGCTCCCTCGTCTCGAACGAGGTGGGGAACGATCTTGCCGGCTCGAATGCCGCGGACTTTCAGGCTTTTCAGCGCGTGCAGCGGCTCGCCTTCAACCCGCTTGTCGCCTTCGCCAGCATCAAGGCAGCGAACCGGAACACTCTGACGGTGAATCAGGAGAACCGGATGCGCGCCTTCGCGTATCTCGTCGCCGGCCAGGCGCTCGGGTACGCCGCGTTCATCTACGACTCGGTCGCGGTTGCGAGCGAGGGCATCTCGACCGACGTCGTGCCGAACCTCTCGAATTATCCCGCCGCCGGCGCCAAGGCCGTTGAGTATCTCGACTCGGCGGTCACGATCGCTGGCCGGGGCATGGAGTCGCTCGGGTCCACCTACATCAGCGGGTTGACGCTGACGCAGGCGCAGTTCGTGGCCCTGGCGCGTGCCTACCGCGCGCGCGTGCGGGCCGGCATCGCCCGCAACCCGACCGAGCGCGCGGCGGTGAACTGGACTGCCGTCCGTGACGATGCGGCCGCCTTCTCGGCCGTCTTCACGGGCGACATCGTCATCTCGGTCAACGGAACCACCAACGTCTCGGCATCGTGCGATGCGTCGCAGCTGTACGTCCCAGGAGGCTGGCACTCGTTCCCGATGAAGTTCATCGGTGTCGCCGATACCTCGGGTGGCTACCAGGCGTGGTCGGCCACCGCGAACGCATCGCGCCGGCAGTTCATCGTCGCGACCCCGGACAAGCGCTGGCCCCGCGGCGCCACCCGCACGGAGCAGCAGAACGGTGGCGCTGGCTCGCTCCTCGGCGGCTCTCTCACGGAAGTCCCGCCCGCCGGCCAGTACATCCTGAACCGTGCCCCAGGCCTCGACGTCCTCATCGCGGGCGACGGCGAGTCCATGTACGATCACCGCCGCTATGCGACGACGCGTGCGAACACCGGCGTTGCCGGTCCGTTCACGGAGATGTCGAAGACGGAGATCGATATGCTGCAGGCCGAGGCACTTTTCCGCCTCGGCGGTGCGGCAAACATCACTGCGATGGAAAACCTCATCAATATCTCGCGGACCCGGAACAACCTTCCGTCGGTGACTGGCATCGGGACCGCGGGCGTCGTCCCCGGCGGCAATGCCTGCGTCCCCAAGATGAAGAACGGCACCTGCGGGTCTCTCCTCGAGGCGATGAAGTACGAGAAGCGGATGGAGGGAGGGTATACAGGGTACGCGGCGTGGTTCATCGACAGCCGTGGCTGGGGCGACCTACCGGTCAACACGATTATCGAGTGGCCGGTGCCGTTCCAGGAGATGCAGGCACGTACGCAGCCGTTCTACAACGGGACCAAGGTGATGTCCGCGGCGGACATCACCGCGGCGACCCGTGGGAACTACGGGTACTGATCGCATGATGCATGGCCCCTCGACCCGGCGGTCCGGCGTGATGTCGCGCCGCCGGCGTCGTGCCGGTCTCCGCGCGGCGGCGCTCGCCGCCGCGCTGACCGGGTGCCACGCCTACCTGCCTCCGCAGGATCAGGTGCCGGTGCTGGGTCGGGAGATTGCGATCGAGCTCAATGATCGTGGTCGCCTCTTGGTCGTTCCTCAGCTCGGCGAGGCGGTGCTGCAGGTCCAGGGGACCCTGGTTGCCAGCACCGACTCCACCGTCTCGATGAGCGTGTCGCGGACGGTGCAGCTGCAGGGCAGCTCAGCGCTCTGGACCGGTGAATCCGTGACGATCCCCGTCACGGGGGTCCGTGGGTTCCGGCTCCGGGAATTTTCGCAGAAGCGGTCGGTCGCGATGGCCGTCGGGGTCGCAGGTGCCCTGGCGGTCGTGGCCCCCTACCTCAAGATCCTTGGGGGCGGAAACGGCCGTCCTGATGAAGTCCTCTGCACCAGCAGCTGCAACACCACTCGCTAGGCGGCTCCGCGCCGCACTCGTCCCTCAGTCTTGTTCACCTCACGGAGTTCTCACTGATGCGCATCACTCGACTTGGCCTCCTCGGCGCCCTTGTGCTCGGCGTCACTGGCTGTCAGGAGAAGGAGTTCGGTCCCTTCACGACCGAGATTCCGCCCCTCGCGTTCGTCCGCTACATCAACGCCCTCCCGGACACGAACAACACGACCGTCCGGTGGGTCGACCAGCTCGAGTTCACCCCGATGTCCTTCCTGAACGTGCCGTTCCGCGGCCTCGGGCAGGGGAACTATCAGGGCCTCGAGGCCGGCGCGCGCCGGTTCAAGGTCTTCACCTACGACCCGAACCTCGCGTCGAGCGCCAACGGTCTCGGCGCCACCACCGCCCAGCTCGCGGACACCACCTTCGCGTTCCAGGCCGGCAAGTACTACACGATCCTGCATATGGGCTGCTACCGCGCTCCGCTTCCCGCCGGCTGCCAGGCGGCGAAGGTGCTGATCATCGACGACAACGTCCCGGCGGCGAACACGCAGGTCCAGGTCCGCGTGATCCACGCGGCGCCTGGCGCCGGCAACGTCGATGTCTTCACCACGGCGGCGGCTGCGACCACGCTGGTCGGCGCGACCCCGGTCGCGACGAACGTCGGCGTGACCAACGGCTCGACCACCGGCATCTCGGCGTACCTGTCGCGCGCGACTGGCGCGTTCGCGATCCAGATCGCGACGACCGGCACGACGACCTCGCTCGCCGGTACGGCCGCCCCGGCTGGCACCGCTGGCACCACGGCGGTCAACCCGATCTTCGGGGCGACGGTCGCGGGTTCGACGATGACCGCCATCGCCTTCCCGGCGACGGTCTCGGGCTCTAAGGCCGCCGTGTTCGCGGCCCCGGGCATCGTCTTCTACGGCGATCGCAGCGTTCCGCGTACGGCGCCGTAAGGCTCCCCACGCTCCGCTTGCATCCGGCGGCCACCGACCCCAGACTGGGTCGGTGGCCGTCGGGCCATTGTGGGCCATCGACAGGCGGTTGTACTCGCCCCAAGCCGACCGGTCCACCGCCGACACACCCTGCGTCCCCCCCGCCTCCCCCCGCCAGCCCGTGCGCCGCCCCTTCATCCTCATCGTGAGCCTCCTCGCGGTCCTGATCACTCGGGACGTGGGGGCGCAACTCGTCCGTGGCACCGTGCGCTCGGTGACGACCGCACGCGGGATCCCGGATGCCGAGGTGAATCTCCGTGACACGGCGGGAGTGGTCGTCGCCAGCGCCCGATCGGACGCCGAGGGGCACTGGCGCATCGAGCTCATCCGGCCGGTCGGGCCGCTCCGGCTCGAGGCCCGCCGGGTCGGCTTCTCGCGCGTCGCGGCCGACGCGGCACCGTTGAGCCCAGGTGACACGATCGAGGTTGAGTTCCAGCTTACGGAGCTCGCGTCGTTGGATGAAGTGCGGGTGACCGGGATGGCGACCCTGAACGAACAGCGACTCGCTGACGCCCAACGGCGTGGATGGCGGGTGTACGCACCGGACCTCGTCGCGGCGTACCGGGATCGTGCGGCAGACTTCCCGCAGCTCCTTCGCATCATCGGGACGCCGAGTCTGTATGTGCCACGTCGGAGCGAGGAGTGCGTTCGGAGTAGTCGGAACAACCGATGCCTCACCTACATCGTCGATGGACAGGTGATGGGGCAGACGATCTTCGTCCTCCCGAACGACGTGCATTTCTTCGCGATCCTCCAAGCGGCTGAATCCCGCGCCACGTATGGGAATCGCGCCCCGGACGGGGCGATTGCGATCTTCACGCGGAGCTTCGGGGACCGGGCCGCTCTACCCCCTCGGTAGCGGCTCCACGGGGGTGCCGGCGCAGCCACACGCGCCGCCGTGGGAGCTGGCCGGCACCGTCCCGCGACGGTTCGATGGTCGCGGTGATGCAACTTCAGCCGTGCATCGCCGTAGTATTAGGGATGTCATCGCGTCCTGCCCGCGCCCGCCGCGGGCGTCGTCTTCCGTATGTGCTGATGGCCCTGTTGTCCCTCTGGACGACCGTGCTGACCGCGCAGCCGCCGATTCCAGCACCCACAGGGCTCGTCTCGGACTTCGCCGGGGTGATCCCGGCGGCCGACGCCGACCGGATGACGCGGCTCGCCGAAGTGGTGAAGGCGGCCACCGGGGGAGAGATCGCGGTGGTCACGCTCCCGGACATCGGTGGGCGTGAAGCGTCGGAGATCGCGCTCCGGATCGGTCGTGAGTGGGGGGTGGGAGCGATGTCGGAGATTGGGGACCGAGCCCGGAATGCGGGGGTGGTCATCCTGTTGGTGCCGAAGGAGACGGCGAGTGATGGGAGCGGGCAGATCCGCATCGAGATCGGACAGGGGGCTGAGGGATTCCTGACCGACGCGATGACGGGGGATTTCGTTCGCGAGGCCACCCCGGAGCTGCGACAGGGGGCGTATGGCCCGGCGCTGACCCGGATCACGGCGCGGGTGGCGGAGCGGTTCGCCGGGGAGTTCGGGTTCGCGCTCGATTCGGCGCTCGTGCCACCGCGCGCGGTGCGCCGTGGCGGGGAGGGCGGGGGTGGGCGGATCGTGCTGCTCAT